>NZ_FOYM01000003.1 GCF_900115975.1 Desulfoscipio geothermicus DSM 3669 | reverse complement strand
GGAGAAGCCTCCGGGCTTGTCCCGGAGGAGGTTGTGCGGGCGGCAGCCCGCACTGGATGTCGGACACCCTGCCGAGAGGCAGGGCAGGCCGGCGCTGCGCAAGTGGCAAGCGCGGCAAAGGGTACATCTAGCGCGCTCCCGTGAGGGACGTGACGGAGGAGAGAGGGGTAACCGAGAGGTCCCTATCCGAAGTGTGCAGGTTGAAAGCGCAACGCTGAATGCCAAAGCGGCGGGGTGAGTTGGGGACGCTGCGACCTCTGCGGAACCCAAAACCTGCGCTACGGTGAGGCTAGTGAGACACCCTAATGGGGAAACCCGGGGCAAACTGAGTAGGCTGAACCTACGGGCAAGGGTGAGGCAGCCCTGTAAGCCACTGAAACGGGGTATGCGGCTCATCACGTGGAGGGTGAGACATGCACGCTGCAGCCAGTGTGGGTGACCCGTCGAGGTCTCCTGGTTACCACCATTAAGGCTAGCGGATATGCAGAACCTAATGAGGCACCCAGCCGAAAGGTGGGAAAACGGACAGGGGGAGCTAAGTCCCTGGTTGGTGGACATGGGCATATAAGGGAATCCGAAATTGCCCGTGTGCCAGGAGAAGTCAGAGCGCCTTCATAGTAGCGAAGTAGCTCCGAGACCATAACTCGGTGTGAAGTGAAGGAAGGCGTCGTTACTGAAAAGTTGATTCAGAAGCAGACATGCTAATTGGTAAGTCTCCGTCGTGAAACACTGCCAAGATGGTTCTGCTTGCGAGGAGACGCTCGAACTTGAAGTGGCACAATCTTTATGGACGCTTGCTCAGTTATCAACGGTTGTATGAGGCATGGCTAAAAGTTAAGGCGAATCAAGGGGCTGGTGGAGTGGACGGAATCAGTCTGTCCGCATTTGAAAGCAAACTGGAAGAAAATCTCCAAGAGCTTTTTAGCGACCTCAAAGCCAAGGCTTACAAGCCATTGCCAGTACTCAGGCGCTACATTCCGAAACGAAACGGCAAAAAGCGCCCACTCGGCCTTCCATCTATTCGGGACAAGGTCGTACAACAGGCGGTCGTTGATATACTCCAACCTCTGTACGAGACGGAGTTTCACCCGGCCTCTGTCGGCTTCCGACCTGGAAAAGGTGCGTTCAATGCTTTCGGGCGCATCATCCACTTGATGGAACAAGGCTATGTTTGGGTATATGATGCTGACATCAAGGGTTACTTTGACTGTATAGACCATCGAATACTCCTGGGGATTATGAAGCGAAGGATTGCCGACCGTTCCATTCTGGACCTCATCTGGCAGTGGTTAAAGGCTGGAGTCGTAGAGAATGGCGTGAGAAGTTTCTCAAAGGCAGGTTCTCCGCAAGGCGGAGTCATTTCTCCATTACTTGCCAATATTTACCTGAATGAACTGGACTGGGAACTTAATAGGGCAGGCGTGCAATTTGTACGTTACGCTGATGATTTTCTGGTCTTTGCTAAGGATGAAGAAGGCGTCAAGCATGGAGAAGCTATCGTACGGGATGTCATGAGAAGATTGAAACTCGAACTCTCAGCCGAGAAAACGAATACTTTGCACCTGATGGAGAAACGCACTTTCAACGGAAGGACAATTCCCGAGCTAGAATACCTTGGAGTGGCTATTCAAGGATGGTTTCGGAAACGAGACGGAACTTGGAGTTTTGGACTCAGATGCACTTCCGATGCCATGAAGGCTTTCCGAGAAGCTATCAAAGAGCAAACTCCGAAAACTCACACGTTAAGTTTGGACGCATTAGTAAAGAGAGTGAACCCGGTAATTCTAGGCAAGGCAGCATATTGGGCGCAGGCCGCCAAGGCGGTGCAGGTGTACAAATCAGTCCGAGGCCAGTGCCGCTGTGCCACAGCACTCCTTGCTCAACAGGCGACCAGGCTAGATGCATATGTCCGTCAGCGTATTCGGCGCTGCCGCCTACCTCAGCGTGGTGGCGGCAAGACGTACAGGAGAGTTAACACGCTCAGCTCAATCTACACCCATGAGTGCTTTGTGGGGGCGGGGCTTCAATACGCCGAGAGAATCATTTGGGATGCAGCCACTGGCCTGTCATTGACAGATGACGAGCACTTAGCTATCATCCGTCAGCGCAGGACAAAGGTAGCATCAGCCAAGCGGCAGCGCAAAGCTGGTGATACAGTATACTGGGCCAAGCGGGCTGCAGCATACGAGCGAGCACAGAAACGCATCCGCAAGTTCGAGAGTAAGTAACGTAGAGCGGTTTGCGGGAAAACCGCACGAGCCGTTCATTGAGGGGCTGGCCTTGTAAGAGGTCGGCCTACTCTATCACTTTCGGTTGAAAACGATGCGGCTTTATAATTTTTTAATGGAAATGTCGTCAAAATGGTGAACTCCGGTTCCTCCGTTTGTGAGCAAAAAAACGCGACCTTTGACGGCATGGGAAGGCACGGTTAATTCTTGTCTCGGAAATGACTCCCAACCATTACCCTGATGGGTATGTCTGATATCTGAAACAACCTTAAGCGTACCGGAATAATTAATAAAGCCAATTACCACCCGGGCGGCATTGGGGCTGCCCCCGTTTCTTGTGCGGCCGTTAAAAATTATTTTCCAGCCCGGATTAACCGGGAAATCCTGCCTGAAGCGCCAGGTGTAATTGCTTACACCGTATTTATTGCCATTGGCTTCTGTTTGAATATAGGTGTCGTTAATTTCCCATCCCTGACTGTTTTGTGAAAAATCTCCGTTTTGCAGCAACTCTTTTTCTTCGGTTTTAGCAGGGTATTCTTCTCCGGAGTTCTCTTTATTGCCGGAGTTTTCTTTATCCGGTGGTTGGTTGCCGGGTGAGGTTGGATTGTCGTTGGAATCGCCGGAAGTTAACCGGTCCCGCAGGCGGTTGATCACAGCGGCAAATTCGCCCCAGGTGACAGGTGCGTCCGGTGCATGGTCGTTGACTATTAACCCGTCTTTTTTCAGCCGGTCAATTTCCGCTTCCGGATTCCATCCTCCGCCATTAGCGGGAGAGTCAGGAGCGGGGGACGGTTCCGGAGGCGTGGGTACCGGGGGTGGTGTGGGGATAGGCCCTGGTATAACCTCATCCATAAACTTGGCCATGTAATCCCTGACTATGCTCACCCCGTAATCTTGAGCAGGTGCCCACCTGCCTCCCAGGTCCTCTACAAAGTTCAGTGCGCCCGCCCAGCCGGTGGAAAGGACTGCGTTGCGCCGGGGGTCCAGTGACGGTCTTCCCGGAGGCAATTTGCCGCCGTGGTAATAGGCGTGCCAGTGTTGAAATTGAGCCTCAATGCCTTCCTCCGGTGTGGCAAAGGAAGCGCCTTCTTTGCCGTTGAAAGCTCCCAGTCCGGCAAAGTTATTTTGTTGGGGACGGACATCTCCTCCAAACCTCCAGAAGGCAGTTTCTTTACATGATTGGGCAAATACTGCATCCCACCGTATGCGGTATATTTCCCCCATTTTTACATATATGTCGATATAGTCAGGCGCGGCCGGGTTCCGGGACTTTAACAACTGCCTGGCTCTTCCGGTCAGGGCAGTTGCCGGCATTCTAGCCGGGATGGTTCCACTGCCAGGGGTTTTAGTTTTTAGCTGCAATGCCCGGGCAATTCCATCTCCGATAGCCGTACCCAGCTGTTTTAAAAAACTGCTTTTTAATAAAAATGAAAGGTCAGAACCGTTATCAATAAATAAATTTTCCAATAGCACCGCTGACATGCCTGTTTCGCGCAACACAGCAAAATTTGCCGATTTTTTGCCCCTGTCCGGAAAACCCTTGGAGCGGTAAAAATCGGCTATCCGATTGTGCAGTATGTCCCTGTATTTATGTGTGGTGGAACCTGCACTGGTGTGAATATAACTTTCAAAACCGGTCCCTCCCCCGGCGTTAATGTGTAGTGATACAAAATAATCGGCATTTAATTCATTAGCATAACCGGCCCTTTCATAAAGACCCATGGTGGTGTCAGCAATCCTGGTAAAGTGAACCGCTGCGGAATAATTGTCATTTAGATAGCGGGCTGTTTCCGTGGCTATCGTCAGGTTAAATGCTTTTTCATAATGCTTCCCGTTTATAGCCCCGGGATCACTTCCACCGTGTCCCGGGTCAAGAACGATTATTAACAATTTTCTCACTCCCGGTACATTATATGGTAGTTAATTAACTAAAACCAATATTATGGAAAGAAACTGATAAAACATGTATGAAATTATAATATGCTGAATAGTTTATTTTGGGGCGTTATTATTTTGTTTTCCACTGTAGTAATAGTAATAATAACCTTTGCGTTCCGTACCGGACTTGTTGAAAACCATACCCAGCAACCTTGCTTGGGAACTGTTGATTATTTCTTTTGCTTTGATAGCTTGGTTTTTCTTGGTGAGACCCCTGGTGATTACTATGATTACGCCGCCAACTCCGGCGGCCAGTAGAGCACCGTCTGTTACCGGTAAGAGGGGGGGGCTGTCTATAAGTACCACATCCGCTATATTTTCCGCTTCCCGGATCAGTTGTTTCATCCTGGCTGACCCAACCATTTCAGCCGGGTTGGGCGGCAGTTGCCCCGATGTTAATACCCTCAAGTTTTCCACGACGGTTTCTTGCAGGGCGGAAGTTATTTCTACTTGGCCCAGTAAAACGTCGGTTACCCCCGGTCCGGATGAAACATCGAATAAATCGTGTAATACAGGCTTTCTCAGGTCGCCGTCGATGATTATCACCTTATTGTTGTTTTGCGCCATACTAATGGCTAAATTGCTGGTGGTAAGGCTTTTGCCTTCGTTAGGACTCGAGCTGGTTATCAATACAGACTTTATTTTACTATCAATACTCATAAATTGAATGTTGGTGCGCAAAATACGATAAGTTTCAGCGATTGGGGATTTGGGATCATGCCAGGCCACCAGCTTATGATACAGCATTTTTACCCCCTCCTGAGATGATTCTTGAGCTTTTAATTGCCGGAATGCTTGCCAGTACAGGAATATCCAGTAATTGTTCCGCTTCCTCACTGTTCTCCAAAGTTTGCTTTAAAATTTTCCTGATAAAAACAATTGCAAGCGCCAGCAACAATCCCAGAATTCCCGCTGATAAAACATTATGTCTGACGTTTGGTTTGATGGGGCTTTGCGGAACTGCTGCGAAATCAATAATTTTTACGTTGTTTAATTGCATGATTCCGATTACTTTTTCCATAAATACACCGGCAGTTTCATTGGCTAGCCTTGCTGCCAATACCGGGTCCGCATCGGTAACACTTAAAGAAATTAGCTGGGTGTTATTAATGGCTTGAACCAATATTTTGTTGCTGAAACTTTCCGGGCTCATCTGCAGGTCGTTTTCTGCTATTACCTGTTCACACACAGACCTGCTTTTGGCAATTTGACTGTAAGTTTTGGCCAGCTGGTTGGCCACTAGCAGATCTTCGTAGTGCATGTATTGCTTATCATCCAAAGTATATATTTTACTGACCATTAGTGTTGTAGATGCCCGGTAGACAGGGGGCAGGTAATATATACTGATATAGCCGGTAATAATCATGCATACCAACGGAACAAAGAAAAGAATTGGCAACCCCTTTTTTAAGATGATTAATATATCTTTTAAATCCACTTCAATGTCTGGTTTTACGCTCACCTGACAATTCCTCCCACCCCTGGTGATTTGCTTAAAGAAACTCTTTTTATAATACTCATTTATACCAAACTGTACGGTTTACGTAATCAATATAACTTATAATAATACGCAAAACTTTTTTGGATACATTTTCCACGTTATAATCGGGAACCAACTTGAATTGCCGCATATTATTATTAAAAGGAAAGGGGACACACCTCTTCGAGGAATCTCCCCAATATATATGTTGAGAGGTAACAATATCAATGGAATGCAATACCCGTTCAGGTTTTAAGCCGCACATGATTAGCGTGCCCTCGTCCATACCCTCGGGTCGTTCATTAGTATAGCGAATCGTTACTGCAGGAAAATTAAGGATTGATGATTCTTCCGTTATCGTACCGCTGTCGGAAACAACGCAATAAGAATGCATTTGTAACTTTATATAATCAAAAAATCCTAAAGGTTTATGAAACCGGATCCGGGCATCCAAATCCCCGCGGTGTAATTGTTCTATTTTTTTCTTTGTCCTTGGGTGTGTAGAGACAATAATAGGCTTATTATACTTTTGCGCGATTGCATTGAGGGAATCCAGCAAATCGTTAAAATTCAATTCAAAATCTATATTCTCTTCCCGGTGCGCACTGACAACCAAATAATTATAAGGTGTCAAATTAAGGCTGGACAGCACGTTGGAAGCTCTGATTTGGGGCATATAATAGTTTAGTACTTCCATCATCACAGAACCGGTTTTGATAACGGTCTCGGGTTTAATGCCTTCGGCAAGTAAATAACGACGTGCATGCTCCGTAAGTGGTATATTTATATCGCTTAAGTGATCAACAATCTTGCGGTTGATTTCTTCCGGAACGCGCTGGTCAAAGCATCGATTTCCGGCTTCCATGTGGAAAACCGGTATTTTACGGCGCTTTGCAGGTATAACCGCCAGGCAGGTGTTAGTATCGCCATATAGAAGCAGAGCGTCCGGTTTCTCCCTGGCCATTATTTCATCTGCCCTGGTGATGATATTTCCAATAGTTGAGGCAACGGAGTTTCCAACTGCATCAAGGTAGTAATCCGGCTTTTTTATGCCCAGTTGTTGAAAGAATATATCATTTAACTCATAATCATAATTTTGACCTGAATGCACCAGTATGTGTTTTGTATGTTTTTCCAATTCGTGTATTACCCTGCTTAATTTAATAATTTCCGGGCGGGTGCCGACAAGAGTCATAACCTTTATGGACATCTTATCTACCTCTATATTGGGGACATTCCTCGAAGAGGTGTGTCCCCTTTCCTTTTTTAGCGCAGCTGATACCTGCACTCTATAGTTATCTAAGCAATTCAGTATCATCAATGGAATGGTCCCGTGAATGGTTCCGGTCTACCATGAGATTATGTTTTTTCAGTAGTTCAACCGTACTTTTCAGGTCCATCACATGATCAGCCGAACTGTATTCCTTTGTTAAATATTTTTGTTCATTACTTTTTGCATTGCACAGTTCAGGCAGCAGCGGTTGGATGACATAAAAATCGCCGCGTTTTACGCAGCGATGCATTTCTTCTTCGGAGACCAGAACTTCATGCATTTTTTCGCCCGGACGAATTCCCACCACTTTAATATCAATTCCACGGTTGCCGATTAACGCCCCGGCGATATTGATAACCGTGGCGGCAGGAGCGATGGGAATATATGTTTCGCCGCGCTCAGCATATCTTAAAGCTTCAATAACGGTATCCACGGCGTCATTTAAACTAAGTAAAAACCGGCTCATCCCGGGTTCGGTAACTGTAACCGGCCCACCATGTTTAATCTGATCGAGAAACAGCGGTATAACCGAACCGCGTGAGGCCAGAACATTACCATAGCGCACACAGATAAAGCGTGTTTTGGGATTTAAAATATTGGCCGAAATAAAAATACGCTCCTGGAGAGCTTTAGTCATACCCATAACATTAACCGGTTTGCAGGCTTTATCCGTGCTGACAGCAACAACGGTATCTACGGGATAATTGTTTTCTTCAATGGCCCGTACAATGTTAACGGCACCAATACAGTTGGTCATTAATGCTTGTGCGGGGAAATATTCACAAGAAGGAACTTGTTTCAATGCGGCGGCATTAATCAGAATATCCGCATCCCTGGTAATCGAACAAACATCAGCGTAATTACGTACATCACCGATTCGAAACTCCAGGACATTCATGAAATTGCGATAAATTACCTCATCAGTGGTTGCGGAGCTTTGCAGGTAAGAAACTCTCATGGCATGCTGTTTTGCCTCATCACGTGAAAAAACAATCACTTTTTTTGGTATACCCATTTTTCCGGTTAGTATGCGGCGTACCAAGGTCTTGCCCAATGACCCTGTGCCGCCGGTGATAACCACTACCTTATTATCAAAAATCAACATTTTTTCACCCTGCTAATAAAAACTAGTTATAATGCGTTGAAGAAATATAATTTTTATACATTTTATCCACGAGCTCCGGCCAGGGTGGGGGGACATAGCCGGTGACACCGCGGAATAATGAAGAGTTCAGCGAACGGTCCAGTTTGACATCGGGATATGGCTCTATGGCAATTTGTTTTACGTACCTTTGGGCCACCAACTTGAGTAGATCATATTTTGTGATGGGATCAGACGATACATGGTAGATACCTTCCAAGTCAGGATTGGGAATTACAAAATCCTTGATTATATGCGCCATCTCAACGGTTGGAAACCCGGTATAGATAGCGTTGGTGAATCCACGAACAGCCCCTTTCCGGGCGAGAAACCACTCGATCAGGCCCACTTTCCCCTTCAGTTCATGGCCGATAATTGACGTGCGCAATGTAACACAATGCGGGTAGCTTACTTCCCCTAAAAATTTTGTCCTGCCGTAAAGATCGGTTGCACAGGCATGGTCACTCTCTTTGTAGTTACCTTTTTTTCCATCAAAAACGCAGTCTGTGCTTATATGAATCATCCGCGCACCGACAGCACGGCAGGCCGATGAAATCCGGTGCGGCAGCAAAGCGTTTATTGAAATGGCCGCCTGCGGGTCACCGGCCGCTGGCAATTGTTTAATCAAGCCTATACAGTTGATGACAACATCGGGCTGTACGGCGTCAATTGCGCGGGTAACAGCGGCAAAGTCATATGCATCAACGTGATCAATTATCTTACCAGTCAGTTCCGGAGGAAACCGGCGGGAAACCGGGGCGGGGTTTCGTATGGTGGCATATACTTCCAAGTGCGCCGCTTTGGAAAGCTGTATAAACAGAGTATGGCCCAGCATTCCGGTCCCGCCGAGAATTAAAACCTTTCTAGTTCCCATAGTATCCCTCATTTACGATTTTCTCCATCCATGCTTCCAGGCGATCCAGCAGCATATCTCTTTTAAAATGCACTTCGTAATAAGCCCGGCCGCGCAACCCCATCTCTTGCCGGGCTTGTTCCGGCGCTTGATACATCCTGATCACGGTATGTGCCAAACGATCCGGATTTTCTGCCGGGCAGGTAAAGCCTGCGCCGGCCTCCCCCACAATTCTGGCCCCTTCACCATTCAGCGCGGCAATGACGGGCCTCCCGCAGGCCAAATAAGACTGCAGTTTTGACGGGATGGTCAACGAAAAAATAGGATCGCTTTTCAATGTAACCAGCAGAACATCCGCAAGGGCAAAAAAACGCGGCATTGATTCCACGGGGTGCCTGCCCAGCAAATGTACATTGTCAACCAGTCCGCGGCTCTTTACCTGTTCCTCGACCCAGCTGCGCTTTCGCCCGTCCCCGGCGATCAACCAGTGAATATCCGTATATGACTTAAGTTTTTCAGCAGCTGTAAGTATAGTGCCAAAATCCTGCGCGGCGCCGATGTTGCCGGCAAACATAATACGAAATCCTGCCGGCATACCCGATTGTTCCGGCGCATTTTTCTCAAGGGCCACCGGCTTATACATCTCTTCCGCCCAGTTTGGAAAATAAATTATCCGGTCACTTTTGACACCTTCTTTCTTAACGTAAGGGAAAAAACCCCTGGATTGCACCAGAATAAGATTGCAATTTTGGTAAATAAAATTAACAAGCTTCCCTACCATGCGCAGCACCCACAGGGATCGCACGACACCCGTTGCGGACAGGCTTTCCGGCCAGAGATCCTGGATCCAAAACATAATCGGAATATCTTTTAATTTTTTTAGAACAATTGCCGGTATGCCGACGGTCACCGGTGAATACTGGCAAACAAAAATCAAGTCATACTTTTTGCGGCAATAAAATGGGGCAAGAAAACTGGCTGAGAGGGTAAAAGAAAGATAATTTATTGCCAGCCGCCAACCTTGCCCTTTGCCGCGCGGAATCAACGGTACCCGGATTATTTTGATACCGTGGTAATCCTGGTACCGTGGTTTTAAAAAGCCGTACCCCGGAAAGAAACTTCCGCTGGGGTAATTCGGTATGCCCGTAAGAACCGTTACCTCATGGCCTTTTTTCCTCAAGCTCAGCGCCAGGTCATTGATACGGAAACTTTCCGGCCAAAAGTACTGTGTAACAACAAGAATGTTCAACTAATTACACTCCTCGTAGAACACCCAAAAACAGGGTCCTGTTTTGCTGCAAAGATTTTCCCTCCCGGCAGCAATTCCATCCATAGGCATGCGCCCGCCGAGACCATTCCCAGTGGGTCCGGGCATCCATGTCCACGCATTTTTGTAGTACATATTGAAACATCTCCGGCTTATCCAGGGGTAGATCCCATCCAACACCCTTTTTCGCCAGGTCGTGCCAGGGTGTCTTGTCGCTTATCAGCACCGGGCACCCGGCGATCAGTGACTCCAGGATGATATGCCCGAAATTCTCCCCGCGGGTAGGGAGAAAGAACAGGTCATGGTCCTTGATTACGGATATGACACGCTCATGAGACACTGCGCCCATATAACGCACCTCGATGTTGCCGGGCAGTAAATTAATAATTTCCCGGCATTTAGCCCAGTAATCCGGGTCTTCCACCGGCCCGTATATATTGAACTGGATTTTACCCTGCAAGGACTTGAGCATTTTTAATGCGCCGTCCAAATTTTTTATCCTGGATATGCGTGACAGAAAAATGACTTTTAAAAATCCTTTAATTTTATTGCGTCGATATGGTTCCTGGTGTATTAGACGTACAACCGGCGGCAAATCCGGGGCAATTATTACCGGGATACGGTCGCCGAACCGGTTTCTGATGTTTTTTTCCTCATGCTCACTGGACGCCTGCCAGGTAACGTCGTTATACAATCCAAGCATCTTTGCTGCGATTATGAACAGGCGTTTTTTGAAACCCTTCAGCGCCAGGGCGCCCGGGGAAAGCTCTCCCCGCGGGGCCAGGATTACCGGCACTCTGGGAATTAACCCCAGCCGCCTGAGGAGCAGCGGCTTGACGGTAAAATCCGGTGAAAAGAAACTGTTGAGATAAAGCACATCATGCTCCGTTGCCCGGAGCACTTTTCTGATCTTCCACAGTGAACGATGTTGCGGGGAAAGATACATGATATTTGCTTTACCTACCTGTTGCCAGCAATTAGCCATGATTCCCGGGCAGGGCTTAAAATCGCCCAGGTCGCGATCCCGGGTGATTATTTTAAAACTAAATTCGTCACCAAGTTGGTCCAACATATTGGCCAAGGTGCGGATAGGCCCGCCGCCTTTATAGCATGGAATATAGTAATCACTGGTAGTAAGTACTACAGGCCTGTTTTTTATCGTTAATAATCCTTCATAGGCGGCTGCAATCACCTCTGTCCGGAAAGAAGCAAGCCGGCGCCGGAGCGTCAATCTTTCGATCTGCGGCGGATATTCTATGAATTTGATTAAATTAACTAACTGGTTTGCATCCAGGATGGCGGTATTTTCTAAAAGGCAGAGCGAAGCCGAATAACTTTTTAAAAATGCTGTAGAGCCGTCATTGGGTGTTTTAGCAAGGTTTAAAATCGATTTGCCCGTGCTTGTGTAATCCACCAGTTTGCTGGGCAACTGGTAGGGGGTGCTGTTGCCGATATTTACGAGCACATCAGCCTTTTTCATGGCCTCAAACGCCTTGTCACGGGTCACCGGGCCGTGGATAAAAATTTTGGTGCCCAGCAGTGTTTTGTAAGGTTTAAAGCAATCACGGCAATTATTTATGTCCCCAAGGAAATGCAGTTCCAATCTATCTGCCAGGTGAGTCTGCAGCAGTTTCTCGAACAAGAGCAGTAAAAAGCCGGGATTTCGTATCGTTTTATACAGGGTGCCTATAAACGCAAGCCTGATCTTGTTATTTTTCGGAAACCTTGTATCCTCAATTGCATAATCATCCACCAGTGAAAGCAAAGGTGGAATAACGCGTATTTTACCGGCATTTTCAGGAAACAAGCCGGCGTACTTTTCCAAAGCGGGTTCAGTGGTGACCGCAACGGCGTCGGCATGGCGAAAAATATTTCTTTCGATGGAATAATTTAATGATTTGTACAGCTGGTGATTGTTCGCCGGTGTTTCTTCAAGAAAACAAAATGGATCGCCGATATCAACGACCCATCTCAATTGCGGATACTTCTTTTTTAAGCCCAGCCCGACCAGATGCCCCGTGAAAGGATGGGATACGCTGATCAGGTTGTCATACCGTTTTTTTAGCACCAGCTGCTGCACTTTTTTAAGGGCCGGAAAATACCACAAACAAGCGTAATCAGGCCAGTATATTTTTTTCCATGTCAGGTCATGAATCCACTTAGCCAGAGAAGCCGGCCGGAGTAGAGAGGCTGAAATTTTACCTTTTGTTAATTTACCACGCCCGGTTTGTGGATGGGCATCCGGTTTGCCAAACCGGCTTCGCAGCACCTCGCTGACAGTACCCCCAACCCGGTAAATATGGACGCCGTTTAAAATTTCCTCCCGGGGCAGGCCGGGCATCCAGGCGCAGACAATATCCACATGATGTCCCTGACCTGCCCAATGCTCGGCAATGGCAGCCCAGCGAAAAGCGCGAGGCGTGATTGCGGGAGCGTAGAAATAGGTGATAATAAGGATATGTTTCATAAGTTTTCACACTCTGACTTATTCATGTCTATAGATTTCATGGGCCAACAGGGCACAGGCCACTGCAAACATCATTGGTAATTCTTCTGCCTGAACCGCCAGCATGATTAACCACGCCAGGTAAGCGGCAAGTATCAACAAAATTTTTTTGCTTTGCCGAAGCTTTTTAATTACTAATATTTTAACTACGGGGCGAAAGAAAAAAAGGAAAAGTAAAGCCAACCCCAAAACACCTGACGAAAACACAATGTTAAAATACAAGCTGAGAAAGCTGGCTATAACCTCGACTCCCAAATACTGGCTAAGAAGAATATTTGCATTTCCAAGTCCTGAACCAAACAGCGGAATTGAAGTATTGGCAACATATTCATAGATGTAACTTCTATTAGACTCTTTCATTCCCCCTTCAAAGAAAATCGGAGTTAACCGGTCTCCAATTACTTGGAATAAATTTATTTCTCCAGTTCCGTAGCTTACAACAATATTGTTAAAAATAACCAGGGCCAGTAAAACTATTATAGCAAAACGCAATAAAGTTTTCAGGTTATTAAGCTTGAATGGGTTGAAAATAAAAATTGCCCCGACAAATCCCAGTGCGGACCCTAAAATGCCGGTCAAGCTACCGGTGAGAAGAATAGCTGTGCCTATGAGAATAGTATGGATATTGTGTAGCACA
This sequence comes from Desulfoscipio geothermicus DSM 3669, assembly GCF_900115975.1. Classification (GTDB taxonomy): domain Bacteria; phylum Bacillota; class Desulfotomaculia; order Desulfotomaculales; family Desulfallaceae; genus Desulfoscipio; species Desulfoscipio geothermicus. Next base: position 152,740 of record NZ_FOYM01000003.1, on the reverse strand, counting down.
CTTTGGCGGTATATTAAACTTAAAAAAAAGGGTACAACCAGCCATTCCGCCAGGTGACTGGGCTCACGGAAAGTGCCCAGAGCCCGGTGGAAAGCATAAGTGAAAACCACCGGCTGGCCTTCTCCAGCTGTTACCCCACCAGTGCTGATTCGGTTCCGGGGAAGTTCCGGAAGACCGTAGATCTGGGCTATATAGATATAAATTGCCACAATGGAAACGATGGTTCCAATGATTACCGTCCACTTAATGACCGAGTCCCGGTAACCCTTTACCAGCAGCCAGTAGGCCAGGCATAAAGTTGAAATAAAAGACAATATTGATAAAAACCGCAAGGAAATAAAAACCATGTAAGGTGTGGTTGCCAGGGGTGGCATTAAGCTTTTATAGTCGTTAATTGCACTATTGAAAGTTGTAACCAGCAGCGCCCATAACAAGAACCACATCAACACTTGACTTCCCGGTACAATATAAAGCTTGCGGGTGTACCCGAGGAACAAAACGGCGGCAATCGTTCCGAGTTGCGCCAGCCATTGAACCGGTATGGGGCCGAGGTTATAGGCATCCAGCGCATTCCCAAACATGAGTGCCACATACATCAACAAAAATGCGCTGACTTTTGTATTCCCGGTTGTTTTAAACAGGGACCCGGTCGTTGATGGAGGGCGTGGAACGATTTTATCCATGCCGGATACCATAACCGGGGGATAATGAAGGAATTGTGGTATTGGTACTGCAACAAAAGCTGCCTTCCCCGGTATAATCCATAATCCGTATCCCGTGTTCCATTAACTGCACCACCCGGTAAACAGGGTCCCCGTAGCCCCAGTGCATGCCAATAAACCCCTTTCCGCCAAAATATAAACACTTTGCTTTTGCTTCATTGCCCAATGTAAACAATCCCCGGTCCAACCGTCCCGGTTCCCTCCGTCCCTTGGCCAGCGGCACAAAATGTGCTTTCGCTGAACGGTATTCATTGCGCCGCGCGGGCAATGGCGTGTAAAGGTACGTGCCCGGGTCGGCGATCCAATCTTCGCCGTCCACGTTCAATTCGACGGCCAGCTGGTCATTGTGGGCGTGGCCGCCATTGCCGTTTTGACCGATGGGCCCGCAGCGCACCGCCAGGTAAAGGCGCCTGGAACGGAAAATATACAATCCGAAATTGCGATAGGCATAAAGCTTTAGATCTTTGAGCAGGTTGCTGCCGGGTACCGGAATTTCCACAACCCGCTGCTGCTCCCCGGTCAGTGAATTAAACCTGGACTTCAATCTCAACCAGTCTTTCCTTGTTCCGATGCGCGCCCGTTCGGCGCCCGCAAGTTCACCGCCAAGGCAGTAAGATGCCAGGCGAGTACCGCCGGCCAGGTGGTGCACAAGACCGGTCTCCAGCCGGTCATCGCCCGCCAAGTGGTGCACAAGACCGGTCTCCAGCCGGTCATCGCCCGCAAAGGCCGCTAAATCCTCCCGCCCCAGCAGGCCGTTAACAGCGGCCACCAGGTGGCGGTGATCCAGGTGATCTTCATCCCAGTAAACAGCCTGGCCGGGCAAATCGGTGTAACCGTCCAAATTTGCATACCTGGCCCTGGCCTCGGCCACGGTCATTTTCCGGTAAACCGGTTGGAGTTTGAGCAGTTGGCCGCTGTCGTTGTCGCCGATCTGGGGAACATGCCCGTTGGGCTTGGTGATGTGCATGGCAAACTCGGCCATCTTTTCCAGCCGCTCAATGTACCAAGCCGGGAAGGGGGCAAGGCGGTTACTGCCCGGCAAAGGATAGAGGGGAACCGGACCGGGCTTAAGTCCGGGGCGGACCGTAAGCAAGTGGTGGTTATATTCCCTGAGCGCGGCTCGTTTCTCGTCCGGCAGGCCCAGCACCAGCGCAGTGGCGTATACAACCAGTTCCGCGGCCAGACGGTGATAACAAGTTGATGCTTCAAAGTTTGTGCCGTCCGGGTAAAACTGCAGGTTTACCTCGCTGATCAATTCCTGAACCGCAAAGGCCAGCCAAGTATCGGTTTCCGGATTGCGGGGCAGGTAGGCCGCCGCGAACAACAGGCCGACAATATCGGCGAGGTAGTGGTTGCCGCGCAGCTCTGGACTCCATTCCAAATGTGTTGCGATATGCCGGCCGTGTTCATATACACTGCGCATAAATACGTTCATAAATTTTGCATCAAACTCCACTCCCTGTACCCGGAAAAGGTCATAGGCAACCAGCCAGTTGGTTATCCTGATCGCTACATCCATGGTGCAGCACCAATTTACTCCGTAACGGGGCGGGTTGGTGGCGATAAAATCCAGGACCTGGTTGCGAAACTCACGGGCATAAACCCGGGCGGGCGCAAAACCAACCTGCCCATCCTTTGCCATGGCACAGGCCCAGGCCAGTTGCGGCAGATGCTGCATGCGTGCCAGTTCCCACGGTACCTTGATATCCACGCCCGGTTTATGCCCGTAGGCAATATCAAGATACCAGGTATCTTCGGACCAGCGGTAGCCGGATTTAAAATCCAAATGCCAATCAATAGGGACGTAATCCCCGTCCACCACACGCCAGATTCGCCGGGATTCGGCTACGTTGGCGCGATTAATTTTCCCGTCCAACCACTTGCCGTAGCTGTCCGGATGTACAGGGGAGCCCATTGCATACCGGTAACCTTCCAAACCGCGGCAATGCATGCCGTGCTTCACCTGCACCCAGCCCGAACCAAGCAGATCGAAGCGGTGTTCCAGGTAATGCCCGGCCAGCGCTGCGATCTGTCCGGCGTGCGACCGTAATATACCCAGGGGTACGGCGCCAAAATAATTGTTCAGTCTGCCCGGAGGGAAGGGGGCATTTTTTACGTAAGTTGAGTGCCTGGCATCGCGCCGGCGCCGGTATAAAAGCGTTGCCCGTTTCCAGGCCTTGCTCATTGCTTTTATTATGACCATATGCGGGGGAAGATTCCTGGCCCGCTGAAGGTAATAAGTTAGTCTCATAGGATCAATCCCGAAAAACAAGTTAAACAGGCGGGGCCGGCAATTATTAAATTATTGTAGAAGAATCTATATTGGTTGAACAATTCATGCCACACTTGCCGGATAACGCTTTTTTCCTGAACGTGTTTCGTTTTTCTTTCATTTTCTCCATGGTATCGGTGAATATATTACCGATAATCGAATCAGCATCGGAACAGCAAACACTAACCTTTCCGCGATAATTAATCCAGTAACAAAAAAACGGGATACAACAACTGGTTTTGCTGCCAGGTTGTTTATCCCGACCAGTTAACTTGTTTTTATTTAACAGGTCTATAGGAATGATAATTCTTTTTCCCAGTTCTGAAAGCTTTTTGGAATAGCTGTTAATATCTTTTAATATATATTCAAGCTCTTCCTCGCTGAAATTGCTGATCTTCTCCCGGTTAACCTCGTCTGGATTGTTTTGTGGTTGCTCCAGGGTATTCATTTTTTCCCGGTTAGCAGCCGGTTCCGGTGTATCCCGGGTGATCAGCGGCCTGTATTGTACTGTATCAATATTATAGTCGACTATAAATTTAACTATTTTATCAAAGTTGACTATATTTGATTTTAGTAATATTGTATTTAACCTAATTTTAGGGAATGTTGAGCCTCTTATTTCTTTATATTCTTTAAGTTCTTGGAGGTTTTTAATTACCTTGTCATAACTTGACCGGAACATAATTCGATTATAATCCGCTCTGTTAAATCCATTAAAAGATATAATTAGTTCATTGATTTGATGGTTTACCAGCTGATGAATTAAATTATTTTTATCTAATAAGAGAGCGTTTGTAGCAAAAGAAATAAACGGGATTCCTTTAGACTTGGCATAAGCAATATACTCCCCGAAATTGGGAGTCATTAATGGTTCATAGCTGCAAGAAAGATATAACATTCTGGTTGTTTTGTGTATTTTATCAATTAATACTTTAAATTTTTGAAATGACATTAAATGGTCAGGAGTGCATTTCTGTGGTTTGTTGGAACAAAAAATACATTCTATGTTGCATAAATCATTTGTATCCAATCTTACGATATCTTTAGGGATATTAAATGTTTCCATAATTTTCAAGAATGATGTGCGAATTTTGTCACTGCTTAATAAATCATAAGAGTATTTGAATGTTTTTAAATTCATATGCGATAATAATTTACCCCTTTCTTCCAATTGAATAAATAAATAAAATTAATATTAAAACCAAAAATAAAATACAGGTAATAACAGGTAACAAAACTACAAACACAAAATATACCTTTTCCTCTAACTCGAAATACCACAATCCCTTTGAATTTTCTTCAAGATAATAAATTCTAGGTCCAAACAAGTAACGAAAAGGCGGGAGCTTAGACCACAACTCCGTATTTCTTTGCTCGTAAATGAATAAATTGTTATATAGTGGCAACCAATTTAAGTAATAAGCTTCCAGTCTTGCAGGGTAAGCTACTTCACCATAAAAACAGGGCTTAATATCGGATGCAGTTCCATCCAATAGTGCTTTTCGTATTTCCTGAACACCAATCAGTGTACCATTCTTTTTATAACTAACGTTGAAAGTAGGATCAAATATGACCCACTTTCCGCCTATTAATACTTCAGTAGTTACATGAGTATCCTTATTATTTAATAGACTGCGGACCAGTTGAATTTGTCTGGTTTGAAAGCCAAGTGAATTTAAAGCCTCTCCAAATATTTGGCTCATGGCACCACAAGAAAGGCCTTCACCGTTTCTGGCCAATTGCAGGGCTTCCCGGGCTGACCCGGGAGATGACACATCTGCTTTGTTAACTTGGTTCATAATCCATTTCATTACCTGGACAACCTGTTGCTCATCGCTGCCATGATTAAGACCGGCCCCGGCTAACTCTTGCCTGAACCAGATTGCATCCGAATAACTTGTTAGCGGTTGGCTGCGCCCGAGTTCGTCAAAAGTACGGGTGTCAACTGCATGAAAGCGAGCAAAAACCCCATATTTTTCGAGAGTATGAAGACCCCAGGCATCCAATAATGAAACTGAAAAGATCAAGAGCAAAAAAATACCGGTTAAATATTTTAATCGCAATGTTTGTTTAGCCAATTGATAATCCTCCTAGTGTGTTCCCTCCATGTATATCTGTTCACCACCTCATGCCTGGCATTCCGACCCAGTCTGTCCCTGAGTTGTTTATCATCCAGCAGCGTTTTTAAGCCCAGCATGAGCGCTCCCACATCTCCCGGCTTAACCAGCCAGGCGGTATGATTGTGCTTGAGCACCTCGCCGATTTGCTCCAGGTCTGACGCCACGATCCCTTTGCCCATTGCCATGTACTCGAATAATTTCGTGGGCGAGCCAAAAAAAGGCGTGCCGTCGGGATTGGGCACGTGGGGAGAAGCCAGGATGTCGCAGGCCGCCAGGTGAGCCGGTCCTTCTTCCTGGGGAATGAGCCCGGTGAGGATACAGGCATCCGTTATATTGAACTTTTTAACAATATCTATTACCCGCGGCATCGCTGGCCCGTCCCCGATCATGAGAAGCCGTACCTGCCTTCGATACACCGGAAACTCCCGGAGCAGGCGTCCAAAGGCTTCCGCCAGCACCTCCGCCCCGTGCCACCTGCCAAATGTGCCGATAAAACCAATCACTGTTTGGCCGGCCAAATTATATCGCCGGCGTACAGCGGAACCATCCACACCGGGCGAATATCGTTCCGGGTCAACGCCGTTGGGATTAACCAGGATTTTGTCGGCGTCAATACCCCGCGCCACTAATTCATCCTTCATCGGTTGACTGACGACCACCACAACGTCAGCTGCTTTGAGATTCAAGAACTCAATAAGCTCGGATAAGGACTCGTGTTTTAACGGTTTTCCCCAGTGCCGGTTGATCCAGATTTCCGAGCCGTTGTACTCCAGCACGAAGGGGACATTGTAAAATTGCGCCAGCTTTACACCCGCGTAATTGTTGACGCTGTATCTCTGGTAAATAAATGAAATTTTTTTATGGCCTAAAAGTTTACGGGCCGCTTTTTCCAAGGTTTGATTATAGAAAAAGCCGGGGAGTTCTTTAAAATCCCAGCCGGAGTTGTCCGGTAAAACAATATGGGTTTCTATATCTTTTCTGACCGTGGGGATGATATCAGTGGATAAAAAAACGGGTTTTCCGGTAAACTCGTCCAAGTGGTTTAAAACTCCCGCAATATGCCCGACGGATCCTCCCGAGCGGATGCCAAACCATAAATCAGTTCGCAGGTAGACCGGGGTTGCCGGTAAATCCAAGACTTTAGATATAGATGCCCGGGTAAAATATTCACCGGATAGTTGTTCGATTTCACGGTGTATGCAATGTATTGAGATAAATTTTTGTACCAAATCTCTTATTAAGTGCCAAAATAGTTTAACAAGAAATGGTATTGTAATCGACTGGTAGCGCCCTTGTTCATCTTCAAAGCAGCAAACCCTTCGGCTTAACAGGCGTATTAATAGTGCCGTTAAAAAAGGCTTGGATAAGACCTCCAAACGGTAGGTTAACAGTTTTACCTCCTGATAGCAAAAAAGATGTTTTAAAAAGACCCCTCGTACAATCCAATTCTTAAGTTCTTCAAATGTTATAACAGTGCAATGAGGAGAAGGTTTAGGCTTTTGAAGTGCATTTTTCAAAATAATAATTCTCAAAACAGACATATAATTATCGCCTGCTTAATCACCGGGTTTTTTAATTAATGCAATCAAGCACCAGCCTTCATAAAGGCCTTTCATGAAGAAGGATCCCCAAAAACCCAACAAATTAATTAGTAATGCTTTTGGAGAGCAACTCAACCAAAGCCTGGGCAACCATCCTCCCGGAAGTATTTGTTTAACCTGCAATCCGGACTGTTCGCAAATTAGTCTTAATTCATCTTCGGTAACCGGATTAATGTGTCCATAATGACGGTCATAGTCTTCAAATTGATGAAACCGTCCTTTTAAGAAAAAATTTATCCTTGAGTACCATGATGTTACGTTAGGTGTTGAAATTAATATCCACCCTCCTGGCTTGACCAGGCTTTTTAAGTTTCGGATAAACTGCCAGGGATTTTCAACATGCTCAATAACTTCAATTCCAAGGACCAAATCAAATGATTCAAGGTATTTTTGCTGGAAAGATATAATTTGAGAGTTATTATTAAAATCCAGTCGTTCAAATGGTACACTGGCCTTAAAACTTTCTTGTTCTATATCCACTGCAAATACTCTGTATCCAAGATCATGAATACGTTGAGAAAAAGCGCCTTCACCAGCACCATAATCCAAAATATTCGACCCTTTCGGCAAAAAGGAACAAATAATATTGGCCAGTTGATCATGCAAAAAGGTATCCGCCTTTATGCGGATACCTTTATAATATTGAATCGGTTTAGATTTCAAAAATGATATGTTTCTCATTTTTCAAACACCAACAAATGCTGTAAGGAAACATTTGATTGTTTACCATAAAAGTAATTCATTAATAAAAATTCTAATGGATAGTCTAGATAAATAGATATGAAATCTCTGAATATTGGAAAAAATGGCAGTTTCCTTCGAAATAAGTTAAAACAATGAGCAGATTTATATATTAAACGCATACCATATTTCTTAAATAGCTTTTCCCACTCTAAAACACTAAAGCTAAAAACGTGAGGAGAGGGGTCTTTCCAGGTGGCTTCAAGAATAAATACATTACCACCCGATTTTAAAACCCTTGCAATTTCAGCTATGGCTTTTTCTTTGAGTTGGTCAGGTAAATGCATTAATACAGTTATTGAATTAACGAAATCAAAACACTGATCTTCATACGGCATGCAAGTTATTGAGCCTACGTGAGCATCAAGACCTTGATTTTGGCATGCGTGCACTGCGGATTCCGACAAGTCGATACCTACAGCTTGTGCACCATATCTTTTTTTATAGAACGACAACCAACGTCCCCTCCCGCAACCAATATCTAATACCTTTTTACCCTTAAAAGATATTTTTTCATGGGTAAAATACTTAGTCAAAGCATATTTTTGTATGTTGTCATAAAATGCATTAAAATAAGCAGGCTTATCAGGAAAGCAAACAGCTGCCAAGTCGTCTGTAATTTTCATATGAACGTTGTTCCAGTAATGTTCGTATTCTTCGCTATTTAATTTCCTCACGTCTTATGCGCCTCCAGTTTTTTATACTAAGTTCGGCACATACTATCAATCATTAATTATTTTTTTTTGCTATAACAAGCATGTTAGAGGATAGCTGGTTTATAAACGGCAACTTACTTTTTTCGTCGTAGATTACTGAAGCTTGGTAACCATATTCTTTTAAACATTTTCTTAGTTGTCGAAAACTTTTTATATTTATATGAGTTTGATCATAATATATTTGTTCAACTGTTCTTTCAAAGCCTCTCCAGTGTTTAAACAGTCGTAAATATGTTTTCGCAGCTTTTTGAAAAAAGTTTGTATCAGTATCATTGCATATGGCTAAGCCATTGGGAGTATGAATAATAACCTCGCCACCAGTAACCAAAACACTGCTGATATTTTTAAATAGGGTTTTCAATTCTGCGTCCGAAAGATGTTCAATTATGTCATTAAGAATAACAAAATCAAATATAAATTGGTTATCCATATTTAACACATTTGCACAAAGGAAGTGACACATATTTAATCCGGATTTGGCAAGCTTGGCATTGGCCTCCTTTATGGCTTTCCGGGAAAAATCCATGCCAACCACATATTTTACTCCCTGTGCAGCTATGGCTAATGCAAAATCTCCACTTCCACAACCCACATCCAGTATTCTGCTATGTATTGTGAGCCTTGGGATTAAGTATTCATAAGAGTATTTATTGTATGTGTGTATTTTGTATTTATTGTTAATTATTAAATAAGTTTCCAAGGAGTTGATTTTAGCTGCATAATTATCATCATACAGATCGGCTACATCACTTGAATTAAGATAATGCCTGTATGAATTAAAAAATTTATTCAGTAAAATTGAAGCCTCGGGCTGTCCAACCTTATTCACAAAATATTCGATTTGTTGTTTTGTTAGCTTCATAGTCAACTAACTCCCCTGGTTTTTAAACCGATCAATAATGCTACAAAAAAATAACTTAACGAAGACGCTATGGAAGCACCATTAATTCCAATTAATATGACGTTTATAAATACATAATTTAGCAGTATATTAAGCAAGCAACCACAAACAGCAACTTTTGCAACAAATGATGCCATATTTCTATTATAAGTTAGCGTATTGGATAACAGTTTTGAAACGGACCAGGCTACTACACCAGGAATAAGTAAGATAAGCGACCACGCAGCATTACGGTAAGCCTCACCATATAAAATCAGAATCACCGGGTAAGCCACTGCAGCCAGTAATATGCCCGACCCGCCACTGATCAAAAGTTGTATTTTAGAAAGATGCTTTGATAGCACATAGCTCTCTTCAGCACTCGCAGAACTTATTTTGTATAGCGCAGCGGAGATTATCGCACCGTCTAAAAAAAAAGCATTTCCGCCCAGCGAACACTAACGGCATATATTCCCACCGCTTTTGTTCCCAGCCAGTAATTTATCATTACCTGGTCAATTTTGAAATGCATTATGTTTGCGATAAACCCAACATAGATCACCAAACCATACCGCAGGCTATTTCGGGCTAAGTTAAGACTTGCTTTAACCTTCCTCTCGTGTTTGCACAGGATAATAAAAGCAACGATTCCGTTAATAACACCTAGCATAGCAGTTAGTCTTATAATGTTTTCGACATCCAACCTGTTGGAAGCCCACAGGGTTACAATTGCCAGGATATTAACAACTGTAATATATAACCCGATTCGGTAAGTTACTACAGCTCGATTAATTCCGGTCAAAATATTTGACCAAATTATCCGGTAATAAGCTGCCGGGGCCCAAAAAAAGGCCAGCAAGATGATCCAATCCTGTAAACCGGGGAAAATCCTTTTCCAACCGGGTAGACCAAGCCACCCGGTTATGGCAGTTAAACAACCCATTACCAGTACAAATATAAGCCCTGTCCCATGGGTTTTACTGACCGGCTCACCTTTGTTGGCTAAATAGTATAGAAGACCACTACCAAAGCCTAGCAACCCAAACTCAACAATAAATGAGCTCAGTAAGTTAAAGAGGTCAAAGATGCCTTTGTTGGCCGGGCCAAGAGTTCGTGCCACAATAATGCTCCCAACCAAACCCAAGCCAAGTGACAAAAACTGAATAGCGTATATCTGCAAAGCATCTCTTTGTATTGTACCGCCTGCAAGGAGACTTTTTACTTTATTAACCATTGGAACCTCTACCGGAGTTTATGATGTTTATTATTGCCGCCAAATTAGCCTCCGCTTCCTGGCGAAAATGCTCCGCCCACTTATGGATATCCTGTCCGGAGGGAGTATATAAAGCTTTTTTAATTTGTTGAACCAGCTCTTTTACGTTTCCGTAATCGTATAACAGCATCCCTCGTGTTTCCCCAACCCTTGTTGCTACAACGGGGGTGCCGCACCAAAGCGATTCTACTCTAGAAAGGCCGTAGCTTTCGAAATCAACCCCCCTGACAAAAACATTGCTTCTTTTTAAAATCTGCAACACTTGTGAACGTGGAATGTCTGTTAGGACAGTAATCCATTCCCTCTGCTTTAATACTTTAGATTTATAATTCTTATCCCCGGTAAAAGATGCATTGATAAAAACCAGTCCAATATCATCCTCTGTCTCTTTACGAATTTTCTCTACAGCATCTGCAACGTGTTTGAATCCATAGACCGGAGTAAATGCGCCGATGCAACATACCGTTTTTCTATGATGCGCTATTGCTTGCTCGATTTCAACAGGTAAGGGGGTATTAAAAGTTTGAGGAGGAATTGGCAGCAGACTTTTTATAAGTAAGACCTTTTGTTTAACCTTGATGTTGTTTCGTAACCAGGAGTACAGATCTTCACTGACTACAATAAGTTCATCAATAAATTTAATTGCTGCATGGAAAACAAACTTCTGGACAAATGCAAAATGTTTATATCGTGACGGTAGTGACCCATCATGTATGATTTTTATCCACCTGAATCTTTTTAACATCTTAATTAATAGCCATGCCAGGGTGGCTTTTATTGAAGGATATTCCAAAAAGAAGCTGCACGAATCTAAACAGGTATCTTTCTTCGTGATTTTGAAGAAATTTTTATACACACTGGTGAAACTCGGTTGCACATAATCAATCGCCGTGCCGTCTTGTCGATATATTTTAAGGTTGCAATCAAACCCAACTTCAATAAGAAACTCATTTAGAGCATGAACATATATTGATACCCCCCCATATGGCGGAGGGTAAGGACCGAATAAAAAAATTTTTTTATTCATGCCATGTACTCCTTCCACCACAGGGCAAAATTTAACAGATACCAGGCCTGCGGGCCCCGTCCCTGGTCCATTAAACGCTCAACCCCGGCCCGGTCCAAATAATCTGTCTGGTTACAGAAGTCATTCAGTTCCTGCCTGGTTTTGTCGCCCAGGCGGTCCAAGAACCATTCATATATCGGCACACCAAAGCCCTGTTTCCGGCGGTCGATCAGTTCGTCCGGAATTAAGTCCCGCACGGCTTGCTTGAGAATGTATTTAAGGGTATTGTTTTTTGTCTTTACCCTTTCCGGAATGCTCATGGCCAATTCCACAAGTTTGTGGTCAAGGAAGGGGACGCGCCCCTCTAAACTGACCCCCATGCTCATTTTATCCACCCGCATCAGCAGCAACTCCGGGAGTCGCAGGTTCAGGTCGAGGTAAGTCATCCAGTTGAGGTGGGACTTTTCCCGCGCTTTTTCCGTAAAGCGCCGGCGGATGGGCTGCAGGGCCTCCCAGGAAGTAAGCCTGTTGAACCGCTTGCGCAGGCGGGGAGACAGGAGTAGCTGCTTTTGGGATTCGGTGAAGGCTTCCGCCCCGCCCCAAAAGATTGGCTGCCCCTTGGCTGCCCGGCGCAGCCATTCGTAGTAAGTGGATTGTTTCTTTCCTAATACCTCCAGTGCCAGGAGCCCCAGGTGTTTGAACACCCGGGGGACCGGCAGGTCATCGTAACGCTGCAGCCGGAGCGCGGTTTGCCAGCCGGGATAGCCCCAAAACAGCTCATCCGCTCCTTCCCCCACTTGGCAGACGATCACGCCGTTGTCCCGGGCCAGCTTGGAAACGTAGTAGACCGGGACACATACCGGGTCGGCAATGGGTTCGTCTTGCAAGTACACCATTTGGGGCAGAAAATCGATCAGGTCGTCAATACTGAGCAGCCGCTCATAATATTCGGCCCTGACTTCCTTTGCCATTTTGCGGGCGTAATGCAGTTCGTTTTGGTATGACCGGTATGCGCCTTGATAGCCTATGGAAAAAGTTTTGACGGGGCCGCCTTCCCCTTCGGAAAACAACGCCGCATTGGTGCTTGAGTCAATCCCGCCGGAAAGAAAAACCCCCACCGGCACATCGCTGACCTTGCGCAGCTTTACCGCTGTGCGCAGTTCAGCCAAAATCCGCCCGGCGATCTCCTCTTCGGAGACGCCGGCCAGCGGCGTGGTGTGGTCCAGAACATCCCAGTAGCGGTGCTTGCGGATCCGGCCGTCTTCGCTTACCTGCAGCCAGGTGCCGCCGGGCAGCTTGTGAATGCCCTCAAACAGGGTGTGAGGCGCCGGTGCGGTTAAAAAAGAAAGATAATGGTAGAGTGCTTCCTCGTTTACCGCCCGTTTTTGTTCGGGGTCTTCCAGGAGAGCCTTAATTTCGGAAGCGAAGATGATGCGGCCGTGGTGGATGCTGTAATACAGCGGCTTGATCCCAATCCGGTCACGGATCAGCCACATCTCCCGCTCCCTGGCGTCCCATAAGGCGATGGCAAACATACCCCGAAATTTTTCCAGGCAATTGATGCCCCACTGTTCAAACGCGTGCAGGATAACCTCGGTATCCGAGTGGTCCGTCTTCCACAGATGCCCGCCTGTTTGTTCCAGCTCCGCGCGTATTTCCGCGTGATTGTAGATCTCGCCATTGAAGGAGACCCACAGTGTAGCATCCTCGTTGCACATGGGCTGGGCGGCGGCTGAGGATAAATCGATAATGGCCAGCCGGCGGTGGCCCAGGCCCACCCGGCCGTCCTCCGCCACCCATGTTCCCGCTCCATCCGGGCCCCGGTGGACCATGGTATCCCGCATGCGGTTAATGTATGGTTCGGTAATCTTAAAACAGCTGTTTTTGAACGTCATTGCACCGGCGATGCCGCACATCAGGATTTACCCCCACTGCTGGTTGAGTAAGGGGATATCTTTCGTTCCACTTCCAAACTTATCTTCGTAGCCTGCACCTGCTGCCAGAGCGGAATGGGCCAGTCGCCCCCTTGTTGAATCGCGCGGGCAAATGCTTCCAGTTCGTCCCTTTGCCCTTTTTCCATAATCATGCTGCTTGTGCCCTTGCCTCTTGCGCCAAAAACCTCCAGGCGCTTGTAATCATTCAGCACCAAGACCCTGCCGTCTACGAATACCTCCAGCTGTTCCTTGGGGTATTCCCCGGACCCCAGCGCCGTATAAGTAAGGGTGGCTACCGAACCATCTGTAAAAGTCATGTTGGCCACAAAGTTGTCGTTGCGTTTGTAATATTCTGTATCTGGCATAATGGCCTGAGCGTTAACTTTAACAACTTTGCTGCCCGTAAAGTAGGTGAAGAGGTCGTATATGTGGCAGGCTTCGCCGCGGTTGCGCCCACCGCCTTCTTCAGTATGGACCCAGTGGTCCGGTGGGATGTAGCCTGCATTCATGCGGTAGTTAAGGATCATCGGATTGCTCCGGCCCTGAATAAGTTCGTAAATACGCCGGGCGTAGCGGGAGAAGCGGCGGTTAAAACCCGTCAACAGCAGCGGTGCATTCCCGCCGGCGGAAGCGTAATACTCTTTAATCATGTCAAGTTCTTCCCGTGTCAGTGCAAGCGGTTTTTCTACCAGCACGTGCTTGCCGGCCTTGAGCGCTTCCAGGGCCATCGAGGCATGCAGGTTGTGGCGGGTGGCAATCAGCACCGCATCAACCGCGGGGTCTTCCAAAACCTGCCGGTAGTCAGTGGTGGCATAGTTGGCCCCAAACTGTCTCGCCGTAGCGGTGGCGTTATGACCGGTGCGGCTCACCACCGCCTGTAAATGAAAACAATCCGACAGCGCCTGCAAATTCGGCAGGTGAGTGCCCTTGGCAAAATTACCCGCCCCCACCAGGGCGATCCGGATGCGGCCGGGCCCGGCGGGACGAGCGGCCGGATTGGCGACTGAGCGGGCAGGTGCGGCATTTTCCGCACGCTGTGGGTATGAAAGTAAAACAATGGGAGGGACATTGTTGCCTTCCCTGATCTCATCATAAGCCGCATGTGCTTTATCTATGGGGTAAGTGGCGGCTATCAGCGGGGCGACTTTAACTTTACCTTCGTCCAGCAGGCGTATATATTCGGCCATGTTGCGATTCTCGGTCCAGCGCACATAGGCCACGGGGTAGTCCAACCCCTTTTCCTCGTAATTATTGTCGTACCGCCCGGGCCCGTAAGAACAGGATATAAAAAAATCCAGTTCTTTTTGGTAAAAATCTGCCCGGTTTAGATGAAGCCCCACATCGCCGACCAGTACCACCCGGCCTTTCTTGCGGCACATTTGAAAAGCAGTGGATACCAGCGTGTCGGAAGATGTGGCGGCGGTAATGATGACGCCGTCGGCGCCGAGTCCGCCGGTCAGGCGCGCCACATGCTCCAGATCGCTGCCGTCTTCGGGGTGGATTCCTATATCGAGGCCCAGGCTTTGGGCCAGGTAAATGCGCTCCCGGTTTAAATCCGTGCCGATCACCCGGCAGCCATTGACCTTGAGCAGCTGGGCGGTAAGCTGTCCCAGAACCCCCAGGCCGATTACCACAAATGTTTCGCCCAAGGCGGCCTGGGCCCGGCGTACACCCTGAAGCGCAATGGCCCCCAGAGTAACTGTGCTGGCCGCGGCCAAATCCAGTTTACCCGGTACGGGAACCACAAGATTTCGCGGTACGCGGATAATTTCGGCGTGGTGGGCGTATTGCGATCCGGCGCAGGCCACTCGGTCTCCGGGCTGCAGATCCTCGATGCCCTCTCCGGTTTCCAGCACTATGCCGGCGGCGGAATAGCCTGTGGGGTGTCCGGTGGCCAGTTTGCCCTCAATCATGTTTCGGGTGTGGGCAAAGCCCTGAGTGGCCAGCATTTTTAATCCTTTCTTAGCGTTATCGGGCTGTTGCAGGATACGCTTCCACAGGGGTAACCCACTTACTTCAATCCCGCTCATTTCAGTACCCGTGGAAATGCAAGAATGATAAACTTGTACCAGTACTGTTCCGGGCTCCGACAGGGGTGCGGGGATTTTCTCCACAATCGCGTGTCCCTGTTTTATCAGAACCTGTTTCATCGCCATATCCCCCGTGTATCAATTATCACCTTCTCATTTAACAGTTCACGGCTGATACTGTAAAAGGCCCGGTGGTTGACCAGCAGCGTCACCAGATCAGCTTGTCGTAAAGCCATGCCAAGGTCGGCAAGATGAACATTTTCCAAATCAACCAGTTCTGCGGGCAAAGCGTCTATATGCGGTTCTACAACCAGGATTCGACCGGTTCGGTTTACGGCCAGTTGTTGAACGATTTCCACGGCCGGGCTTTCCCGTAAATCATTGATATCAGCCTTGAAAGCAAGCCCCAGGCAGGCTATCACCGGTTCCTTGAAGCGGGCCGCTTTTTCAGCTACTTTTGCTGCAACATAACGGGGTTTGCTGTCATTTACTTTCCGGGCGGCGCGTATGATCCTGGCCTCACCCGGAGCGGCATGAACAATAAACCAAGGATCCACGGCAATACAATGACCGCCCACGCCGGGTCCGGGCATAAGAATATTCACCCGTGGGTGTCGGTTGGCCAAGTCTATAAGTTCCCATACGTTTATACCTAGATTATCGCAGATAACCGAAAGCTCATTGGCAAAAGCGATATTCACGTCCCTGAAAGCATTTTCCACCAGTTTGCATAATTCAGCGGTACGAGCATCGGTAAGCAAAATATTTCCCTTGATAAACTTTCGGTAAAACAACTCTGCTTTTTGGGCGGAAGCTTGATCTATACCGCCAATGATTCTGTCGTTATCTATCAGTTCTTTAATAATCTGTCCGGGCAAAACGCGCTCCGGGCAGTGGGTAATAAAAATTTGTGCCCCTTCGCTGGCGACCGGGGCGATATGTTCATTAACAGGAGGAATTAACAGATCAGGACGTAATTCTTTTAACCAGCCGGTGATTTTTTCAGTTGTTCCCACGGGACTTGTTGATTCAAGTATAACCAGGTTGCCGGGCTCCAGATAAGGAGCGATGGCGTGGGTGGCTGTTTGAATATATGATATGTCGGGAAATTGTTTTTCTTTTAGCGGTGTCGGTACGGCAATGATGAAAATTTCTGCAGGTGCAGGCTCCAGGGCGGCAACCAGATTGCCGCTTAATACCGCCGATTTAACAAGAACGTCCAGGTCGGGTTCATGAATGTGGTTACTGCCGCGATTGATGGCTTCCACGGTTTTTGTATTAACATCTACACCATGAACCTTAAAACCCTTGGTTGCCAGCAGGCTGGCGGTGGGTAACCCAATGTAGCCCAACCCTAATACACAAACCTTTTCCATCAAATCCCTCTTTTCATGTCACCCGTTGATAATTTTGTGTTACCGCTCGTTTTCAACTCTTCTTTCATGGCTTTACCAAAGGCTTTTTAGGGGTTATTCCCCTGGCATTGCTTCCGGTCAAAACCACACGTGCTGTCAGCAAAACTATTCTCAGGTCGAGCCATAGAGAGTAGTTATTGATATACCAGAGATCATATATTAACTTGTCTTCCGCTGAGGTGGCATACCTGCCCTTAACCTGGGCCAGGCCGGTGATTCCCGGCCTGATATGCAGCCTGTAACGGTAGTGTGGTATCGTTTGCATGAATTCTTTTACAAAAATGGGACGCTCCGGACGAGGTCCCACTATGCTCATATCTCCCCGCAAAACATTGTAAAGCTGGGGCAATTCATCCAGCCGGCTGGCCCGCAGTATTTTGCCTACCGGGGTCACCCGGGAATCATCTTTTGTGGCCAATACCGGTCCGGTCAGTTGTTCCGCCTGGTGAATCATTGAACGAAATTTAAATAATTTAAAAATTTTACCATTAAGGCCTACTCTTTCCTGAGTGTAAAAAACCGGCCCGGGTGAGGTTAATTTAATGGCCAGTGCTATTAAAGGGAATAAAAAAAAGGCCAGTATAAGGCCGATTGCGGATAGCAGCAAGTCAAGGATTCTTTTTTTCCATTGCTGCCGGTAGGAAAGACCCAGGCCGCTGACTCGCAAAAGCGGTATATCGCCCACGTAGAAAAAACTTGCTCCCTGCAGCAACACCTCAAACAAGCCCGGCACCAGGTATAATGTTTTATTTGTTTCCTGGCAAAGGGACATAATGACCTGCATTTTATCTTT
This sequence comes from Desulfoscipio geothermicus DSM 3669, assembly GCF_900115975.1. Lineage (GTDB taxonomy): Bacteria > Bacillota > Desulfotomaculia > Desulfotomaculales > Desulfallaceae > Desulfoscipio > Desulfoscipio geothermicus. Next base: position 135,237 of record NZ_FOYM01000003.1, on the reverse strand, counting down.
TTTTACACCGGGAGTTAAACATATAATGTCGTGGTTGTTTACCAGTTTTTCAAATGAGCCGGTATCATCGGCCCAATTGTAAATAATGGTTTCAACTTGCCCGTTAAAATAGTTGGATATCTTACTGGCTACAAAAGCAGCCTCGCTTTTTGGTCCGATGATTAAAAAAGTCTGGTTTTTTCCTGTAATTTTAGCTTTGTTTAGCATGCTTTCAGATCCTTTTGCGTCATGTTTGAAGATTTATTTATTAGCGTAGTCGTCAAGCAGCCACTGAATTTTTTTTGCATCGCGGGGGCTGACCAGGAAAACAGCGCTTTTGTCGTCCCAGTAAGTTTGTACCGGTCGAATTTTTTGTCGTTGCAAGTAATCCCGCAGTAGTTCTCTGTTTTCTTTATCCATTTTTATGACTATCTTGCTGCTGCTACCATCCTTGCCGGTTGCGGCCAATATTTTTATTTTCATTGCCCGGCCGCTTGAAAGCAACTTTGATTCCTGGCCGGCGGCAGCAAGGCGTAACCTGTTTTCTTTGGCCGGTTTATCTTCTGAGGCATACCTTTCATACATTAATGTAAAAAACCCGGGGTCCTCCCGGATTTTTTTCTTTAATTGGTTTGCCGGCGAATCTTGCCGTGCCGTTAAACAGGCATGCTCCGCCCCGGGTTCTATTTTGTATGTATAGCTTAGGTTTGCGGCTTTTTTTCTCATGCGTGATAACTGAGTGGAAACCGTTCTTTGTTCTAAATTTAATTTGGCGGCAATCTCTTTGTTAGAAAGCCCCTGGCGGTACAATTTATAGATTTCTTTTTGTTGAGAGCTCAATATTTCATATGGCAATAGCAGTAATTTCCTTGCCAAGAATAATTCACCTCTTACAGCTTTTAAGTACAGATTATGAATAATTATGTTTATGTGTTACAATTTGGTGCCGTTTATTGTAAAAAAAATTGGCAGCACTTTTCCACCGGGATAGACATAAATTGTTAAAAACCCCGGGTGAATGAATATGAAAGCTTTATTCCACATTCATACCAGGTATTCGCCTGATGCTTTGCTTTCTCCCGCCAAAGCGCTCAAATATGCACAGGATAACGGCTTCGATGTACTGGCTGTAACGGACCACGATACTCTGGCCGGTGCACGGGAAGCTGAAAAATTAAACAAAAGCAGCCGGTTATCTATAATCACCGGAGCGGAATACAGTACGGAAAAGGGGCACATTATCGGGCTGTTTTTAAAAGATGATATTTTGCCCGGTAACAGTGTTGATGTAATTTCTGCAATCAAGTCCCAGGGCGGGCTGGTGGTGTTGCCGCATCCGGTACGGCTTAAGGAGGTGGATGATGAACTGATGCGCCACGTTGATATTGTGGAAGGACATAATTGCCGGGTAGATTCAGCCGGAAACCGGTTCGCCATGGAACTGGCCCGCGCTTACGATAAACCGGTGCTGTTGGGAAATGACGCCCATTTTGCGGGAGAACTGAAATTGGGCGCGGTGGAATTTCACAACCGGTATGACGACCCGCGAAAGACCATACTAAAAGCGCAGCGCACTTTGCATGTCAAGTCATCGTCGCATCATTACAAACAAATAAGTGGTTTTATTCATAGCTACCGGCAGTACGGATTGTATATCGCTTTTATGAGGGAATTTATGGAAAAGATAACAAAGTTTCTGCCGAAGCCTACAGGAAGTGGCAAATAATACTGCTTTTCTTGTTGTATTTTGTAACAGATCCAAATTTTTGCTCATAAACTATATCTATACAATAGTAAGTAATGAAAGAAAGGAGTTTAAGTTAAATGAACATTTTAACGATGGCGGGTAAGGAAGTTGGATCACCCATAGTTGTGTTTCCTGATAATATTGCCGGGGGTTCGTTTATACCGGGTACTTTAGTAAGGTTCATAGATGATGTCCTTATCCAGGTAAGTGTGGGAACTGTTACTATCCAGGACGGGGCATGGAAACCGGTGAATCCTTTTGTGGCGGGTGATCAGGTATTCGTACCCATTAGCTCAATAAAAACTTTTGTTTAAAAGCACGGGAGGAGGAGTTTAGCATGATATCTCATTTCACCCGTGGGTTAGATAATGATCGAGGAAAACAGATTGTCCGCGGAGATTTAACCCCCAGGGGAAAAGCTATAGAGCGAGGAGAAAAAATACATTCTTCAAGGCAATCGTTAATGCGCGGAACTAATGATAATAACTATCAAGAGGGGGCTTGCCATATGTCTAATATTATAACGATGGCAGGTAAAGAAGTTGGATCTCCTGTAGTTGTATTTCCTGATAACATTGCCGGGGGCTCGTTTATACCGGGGACTATAATGAGGATTATCGAGGATACGCTCCTTCAGATGAGCGTGGGAACCGTTACAATCCAGGACGGTGAGTGGAAACCGGTAAATCCTTTTGTGGCAGGCGACCAGGTTTTTATACCCATTGAAGCAATTGATTCTTTTGTCTAAGAATTCATTTTATGGGTGCTTATTCCAGGCATTTTAGTGGAACAGACTTAATAATAATAAAATGTATGTAGAAAATTAAAAAGATTTTAGCACAGATTGGGGCGCTTAAGAATATTTTACTTTAAGGATAACTTTCCTATAGGGAAAAATTAAAAAAAAGGGGGAATTAACTTGGCATCTATTGCAAAAAGCGTTGATGCATCCAGCCTGGCGGAAGTAGTCGATCGCATTTTAGAAAAGGGTATAGTAATCGATGCTTACGTCCGGTTAGCTCTGGTAGGGATTGAGCTACTGGCCATTGAAGCAAGGGTAGTTATTGCAAGTGTCGAGACCTGGTTGAAGTATGCTGAAGCAGTAGGTCTTACGGTGCCGCCGACAACTGAACGTGTGCCGCTTACTGCCTAATTACTTATTTAACGTAGGGGTTTGGGGCATATATAAAAGTATGCCCCAAACAAATATTTTTAAAATGACTAATTGTTGGAGGTATATAGATATGTCTTTGGTTAATAACTTCCAATCCCTTGGTGAAGATTTGATCAGGGCATGCGAAGATCGGAAGAAAAATATTTCAGAGCTGAGGGATTATGTGAACGAGCTTTTAGAACAAATAGCTTCAAATAGAGCAGCAGTATCCCGGGAAATGTGGGAAAAATTAAAGGAGGCCCGTTTAAACCGCCTGGATGAAGTAGAAAAATTATTAAACGAGATCATTCAAGACAGAAGCGAAGCGAGGAAAATTTGGGCCCAAACTCTGGATACTCTTAAAAAAATGGGTTGCAGTTGACAGTGCTGTTGTGATTAGCGGGGGGATTTTGATTTGAATATCATAGAAGTGGTATCCACTGTAGAAAAATTTTTTAGTGATGTGTTAAAAAGGCCCGGCGTCATAGTGGGTATCCTAAGGGATCAGGATTTGTGGAAAGTTCAAATAGAAGTCGCCGAGGAAGTGGAGTATATGCGCAAGCGGGCCCAGGATGATTTGCTGGCCATGTACGAGGTAACAGTGAACAACGACCTGGAAATCCTGGCCTTTGAAAGGAAGTACCTACGGGAAAGGGATTCCACGGATATCGGTAAGACTTAAAATTATTCTTAATGAATCAGTTACTCAGTATCTATAAATGCTGGGCAATTTTTTTTAGTAAATATAATTGTCAGAGGTGTAATTATGAAAGTAGAGCAGCTTTCACCCCGGGGATTTAACGAGCAGGAGTTTATCAAGACCCCTTATATTGATGACATAACTGAACGGGCGCTGACATACATTAAAGCAGGTTTTCCCGTAAATTTCAGCGGACCCGCGGGTACGGGAAAGACAACCCTGGCATTATACCTGGCGTCAAAAATCGGCCGCCCCGTGGTGCTCTTGCACGGCAGCAGCGAAATAAATTCGTCAAATTTAATCGGTGGTAATTACGGCTACAGAAGAAAATATAAATTAGATAACTACATTCATTCTGTTCAGGAAGTGGAGGAATCTTTGTATTACCAGTGGGTGGAAGGGATACTGGGTAATGCCTGCCGCAACGGGATGGTCCTGGTTTACGATGAATTTACCAGGTCAAGGCCCGAGGTTAACAACTTGTTATTATCCGTTCTGGAAGAAAAAATATTAAGCTTGCCGGGCTGGCAAAAAGAAAAACATTATCTCAGGGTGCATCCGGATTTTCGGGCTGTTTTTACCAGCAATCCCGAGGAATACGCCGGAGTACACCGCGCTCAGGTTGCGCTGATTGATCGAATGATTAACCTGGAAATGGGCCAATATGACCGTCATACTGAAATCGCCATTACTTCGGCCAAATCAGGTCTGTCGGAGGACGAAGCAGCCTTTATTGTGGATTTGGTGCGCAATTTTCGAAAAAAATGCGGGTTGGAAAGTAACGTTTCGGTGCGTAGCTCCATACGTATTGCCGCTATTATTCACAGTGCCGGTGAAAAGGCATGTTTGAAAAATAACGGCGAGTTTTTCGGGAAAATTATAACTGATGTTCTTTTCTCTGAAATCAGGGACGCAGAGCCTGAAAAACGACAACTTGCAGTCAAAATAATTAAAGAAATTATTGCTCAATAAAATCGGGGGATCATTAATGAAAAAAAAGGATCACTTCTATGGTCTGGGTCTGGGTGATATATTCAGGGGCCTGGGAGATTTGTTGGAAGTTGTGCAAAAAATGGACGCCCGGGACGGTAATGTAATTAAAAAAACAGGTGAATTTGGTTCCAGCGATTCTAAAGGGCTGAAAGGTGCATATGGTTTCAGTGTTCGGGTAGGCGGGCTGGGAGGATCTACAATCCAATCTTTTGGTAATATGCGGGCGGGTGCCGGTAAAGTTGAATTTACCGAAGCCTGGGAGCCTATTTTGGACGTGTTTGATGAAGGCGATCACATACTGGTGGTTGCCGAATTGCCGGGTGTTGAAGAGGAGCAGTTGCAGCTCGAAATAGCTGAAAATTGCTTACACCTCAAGGCCTTGGGTATTAGACAATACGAAAAAAACATTGTGTTGCCCTGTAATGTGGAAGATGACATAACCTCCGTTTTTAAAAACGGCATCGTAGAAATTACCCTATATAAAAAGAAATAATGTTCTTTTTAGGCGGTGAAATTTGACCTGATGGAAAAAGGTATTTTATTAAGGGTTGCCGAGGCTTTAACCAAAGATGTGGGCCGGGGTATTGCCAGAATAGACCCGGTGGATATGCAAGCTCTTGCCGTGAATACCGGGGATATTATTGTGATTCGGGGGAAGAAAGAATCGGCAGCCAGGGTAATGCCCACTTACGCGGAAAGGAGGGGTGGGCAGCTATTACAAATAGACGGTATTACCAGGGAAAATTCCGGTGCCGCACTGGGCGAAAAAGTTTTTGTTACAGGTGCCGGAGCCCGGAAGGCCGGGCGGATCACATTGAGCCCCCCGGGCAAATGCCTTGCTTTGACCGGCGATATAATCTTAAAGGCCATTCAAAACTTACCCGTCAAGCGGGGAGATAAAGTAAGGGTTTCGCTGTTGGGATTAAATTACCAGGAGTATAGAGTGGTTAACACCGTACCGGACGGAATAGTACTGGTGGAAAAGAATACTCACGTAATTATTCAACAACCTGGAAGCGCCACTGTGGACAGGGGAATAACAGTTCGTTACGAGGACCTCGGAGGCCTGCAAAAAGAGTTGCAGCGCATCAGGGAAATGATAGAACTGCCGCTTACTTATCCTGCTCTTTTTGAACATCTCGGTATAGATCCCCCTCGCGGCGTATTATTATGCGGGCCGCCGGGTACCGGTAAAACATTAATAGCCCGGGCCGTGGCCGGCGAGACCAATGCTTATTTCATACACGTAAACGGTCCGGAGATAATTAACAAGTACTATGGCGAGAGTGAAGCTAAACTCAGGGAAATTTTTGAAACTGCCATGAAAAATCAACCAAGCATAATCTTTTTGGATGAAATTGACGCTATTGCTCCTAAAAGATTAAATGTTCATGGAGAGGTGGAAAAAAGAGTGGTGGCCCAGTTGCTGGCCCTCATGGACGGTTTGCATGACCGGGGGCGGGTTGTTGTTATCGGGGCCACCAATATACCGGATACGCTGGACAGCGCATTGCGCAGGCCGGGCCGTTTTGACCGGGAGATAACCATCGGGGTGCCTGACCGGGAAGCCAGATTGGAAATATTACAAATCCATACACGGGGTATGCCGGTATCAAAAGATGTAGATTTGGGTAGAATTGCGGAATTTGCTAACGGCTATGTCGGGGCCGACCTGAGGGCTTTATGCCGGGAAGCGGCCATGCGGGCTTTGCGAAGGGTGCTGCCCGAAATAGATTACCAATCCAATACTTTAACAGTCGATTGGTTAAAAAAGATTGAAGTGGGTATGGAGGATTTTTTAAATGCCCTGAAGGAAATTGAACCATCCGCCGCCAGGGAGCTGATGGTTGAAATACCCGGGGTTCAATGGGCTGATGTAGGAGGGCTGGAAGAGGTTAAACGGCAGCTGCAGGAGGCCGTTGAATGGCCTTTTAAATATGAACAACTGTTTAAATCCGCCAAAATAGATATGCCCCGGGGTATATTGTTGCACGGCCCCCCGGGAACCGGAAAGACGTTGATTGCCAAGGCCATTGCCAATGAAATTAATGCCAACTTTATCTCCGTAAAAGGCCCCGCCTTACTGTCCAAATGGGTGGGGGAGTCGGAAAAGGCTTTGCGGGAAATTTTTAAACGAGCGCGGCAGGTTGCACCGTGTATTATTTTTTTTGACGAAATAGATGCCCTGTTTCCCCAGCGAGGTTCGGGGGGGCAAGTTTCTGAAAGAATGTTGAGCGTGTTGTTAACCGAAATGGACGGGGTGGAAGAATTGCAGCAGGTAGTGGTGCTGGCGGCCACCAACCGGGTGGATATGCTGGATCCCGCCTTGCTGAGGCCCGGCCGGTTTGACCTGGTAATACACATGGAACTGCCCGGAGAAGGGGATCGTGTTAAGATACTGGCCGTTCACTTAAAGGACCTTCCTTTGGGTGAAGATGTTGACTGTACGGATTTAGCGTCCCAAACCGAAGGTTTTTCAGGCGCCGAACTAAGGGATTTAATCCGCCGGGCGGCATTGGAGGCTGTTCGGGCGCATGTTCAATCCGCAGGCAACCAGGGAGGGCGGGAATCGGAATTTAAAATTTGTCTCAAGCATTTTAACCTGGCCCTGCGGGATTTAAAAAACAAAGGGCGCTTGCGGGTGAAAGAAGGTGAAATCGGGCGATGACCGTTAAAAAAGGGTACTATCTTTATGCAATATTGGCTGAAAAAGAACCGCAAAATTTTGGCCCCATCGGCATAGGAGGAAAAGGGGAGAAAGTATATACTTTGCATTATAAAGACCTGGCGATGGCAGTAAGCAAAGCACCGGTAAAAACATACGACCCTGTGCGAAAAAACGCAATGGCTCACCAGAAGGTTATATCTACCATCATGCAACGTTATGATGTTTTACCGGTTAGTTTTGGTACCTGTGTTGACAGCTATGAAGAAGTAATGAACATTTTTGAAAAACTTTATGGTCAAGCGTTATCCGCCCTGGACAAAATAAAAAACAAAATTGAGGTAGGATTGAGGGTTTTTTGGAAAAAGGAATCTTTTATCCGGGAAGTGGGTTCCGCCAACCGCGAGGTTGAGGCGCTCAAAGAAAAAATTGCCGGCCGGGACAGTGATGTAAGCTCTTACAAGCAGATACTTGAATTGGGGGAAAGGTTGCAGTTAATTGCTGACAATAAAAGGCGGGAATATGTAAACTTATTGTTTGAACCCTTATGTAATATTGCATCTGATGCCAAATTAAATGATCCAACCAGTGAAAAAATGATTATCAACGCCACTTTTTTGGTGGATAAAGATAAAGAAGAAGAATTTGATCGGGCTGTAAACAAGCTTTACAATGCTTATTGTAAAGATTTGGATGTTAAGTATACCGGGCCCTGGCCCCCCTACAGTTTTGTTGGTATAAAAATTTCCCGAAAAGAGTGATTATTGTGTTTATTGTCGACGACATCTTATTAGCTCCCGCCAGGGCGTTATTCTTTATCTTTCAGGAAATCCACAAAAGGGTGGAGGAAGAGCTTTATGATGAGGAGCGGATAATCAATCAGCTGCGTTCATTGCAGACGTCACTTGAATTGGGTGACATTACAGAAGAAGAATATGACCGGGTGGAAGAAAAATTGATGGAACGGCTTGAAACAGCCCGGGAGAGAAACAAGGTCCTATCCGGGGAGGAATAACTTATGAGGCGGTTGACCCAGGAAGAAAAAGAGGTTTTAAGGGAAAAATTAAACAGGCGTTTAAATGAAGAAGCCAGGCAAATAATTGATTCTGCGTGGGAGGATGCCGCAGGCCGCTGCCGTGATAGTTTAGCCGAAATATTTTTTGAGCTGATGCTGGATAAAACGCTGGATATCATTGGAGTTACCGGTTCAACCGGAGATGAAACAGAACTGATTACATCACAGGCCCCTGAAACCTGTAAACCTGCCCGGAGTGAACGGGAGAATGCTGATGCCCGAAACCCCGGTTATGTTTACCTCTACTGTGTGGCACCGGTCGAGGCTGCCATGCTCTTTAAAGATGAAATTATAGTGGGATTACCTGACGGTGGCAGGGTGAGGGGCATAGAGTGCGGCCGGCTGGCTGCCATAGTCAGTTCCGTGCCGGCGGAAAAATATAATGAAGAGGCGCTGGAAGAATCGGTGCAGGATCCTCAATGGCTGGAAAGCCGGGTTACCGGGCATGAGCAAATTATTCAATACGTAATGAAAAGTTTTCCGGTCATTCCCATGAAGTTTTGCACTATATTTCATGCCCTCGAGCGAATTAACCGGTTGATAACAGAACGGGAAGATGAGTTCGGCAAAATTTTAGCGGGTATTGACGGTAAAGAAGAATGGGGTCTAAAAATATATTACAATCCCGGCGTACTGCGCAAGCACATGGAAAAAACCAGCGAACGGATTAAGGAAACCAGGGAAAGGGTTGAAAGCAAGGGGGAAGGAGCGGCTTATTTCATGCGCAAAAAAATGGATGAATTGATTGCTGAAGAAGTTGGGAACAAAGCCGCAGATGTGGCCGCCGGGGTGCATGGGGAACTGGAACAAATGGCCCGGGAAGCAAAGCTTAACCGGTTGCTGGGCAGTGAAGTGACGGGGCGATTGGAAATAATGGCCTTGAATGCGGTGTATTTCTTTGACCGCCATGATGTCGCCAGGTTGAAGGAAAAAGTGGAAGACTTGAGCAACAGGTACAGGGACATGGGTTTTGAATTTATCCTTACCGGACCCTGGCCGCCGTATAATTTTACGTTGGTAAGCGATCTTGGAGGTGGCGGGGCGGGTGAGTAGCGTTGTCGAGGAAAAAAACGTAACCCTGCTGGAAATACTGGACCATGTTCTTGACAAGGGGGTAGTTATAAAGGGTGAGGTGATTATTTCCATTGCCGATGTGGACTTGATTTACCTGGGATTGCAGCTGGTTTTGGCGTCGGTGGATAAGGTTTTGCCTGTATATTGGGATGATGACGTATGATTTATTTATACGGTGTTATCGATTACGGTGAAGCTTTTAGTTTTACTGTACATGGCAGCGGCCGTAAAATTTTCAATTTGGCGGTAAACGGGCTTGGCATGGTGGTTTCCCCGGCCGGCGCGGAGGACGGGAAAGTGTTGAGTCAGAATATATTGGCCCATAATACGGTCATGGAATATCTTATGGACCGTTTTACAGTGTTACCGGTAAGGTTTGGTACGCTGGTTTCGGGAGAGAATGAAGCGCGGAAATTGCTCGTTAATTACCGGAGCCAATTTGCCCGGCAGCTGAAAAGATTACACGGCAAGGTGGAAATGGGGGTTAAAGTATTATGGAACACAGAGCAGGTTTTAAGCGGGTTCCGGGAATCAGAGATATTAGGGGAATTAAAGCTGAAGAACTTGGAATCCGATACCCCCGGTCACAAATTCTTGTTCCGCAAGTACCGGGAGAAAGCGCCGGAGATGTACCTGGAGCGGAAAGCAGTACAAATAGCGGACCAAATACACGAACCGCTGGCGAGACAATCGCTGGAAGCACGCCGTCATATCCTGCGTACACCCGCCCTCATCTTAAGCGGAGCGTACCTTTTAGACCGGGAAAACGTAAGCGGGTTCCGGGGAGAATTCTTACACTTAAAGAGAAATTTTTCGGACTATAATTTTTTAATGAGCGGTCCCTGGCCTCCGTATAACTTTTTCAATCTTACCTGTATAGCGGGGGGTGAAAGTATATGAAGGCAGTTGTTGATTACGACCGGGAGTTTTTTGATGAGTTTGCCGGCGAGCTGGAAAAAACCGCCGGAACATCTCCGCAAAAAATTAAGGTCGATCCGGAAAATGTTGAGCAAGGGTTGGCGAAGCTGGTTTTAACGCTGGTGGAATTGATCAGGAGGTTGATGGAAAAACAGGCCCTGCGCCGAGTTGAGCGGGGCGCTTTAACAGAGGAGGAAATTGAAAAAGTGGGCCTTACTTTAATGAGATTGGAAGAAAAATTGGAGGAATTAAAACAGGTATTTGGTTTGGAAGGCGAGGAGCTGAATATAGATTTAGGCCCCCTCGGCAATTTGATGTAAACGGAGGGATGTTAATTGCAACATGCAACTAAAAGCACCAACCTGGCTGAAATACTGGAACGGGTTTTGGATAAAGGGCTTGTGATTGCCGGGGATATAAAAATATCTCTGGCTGATGTGGAACTTTTGAGCATAAAAATAAGGCTTCTGGTGGCTTCTGTCGATAAAGCCCGGGAAATAGGCATTAACTGGTGGGAGAATGACCCGGAATTAAGCACCAGAGCCAAGCGCCGCGAAGAAAGGCGCAAGGAACTTGAAAGCCAGACACTCCCATATTGATTAACCCAACAATGCTCCCGCCATATTTGTTGAAAGTATTCCCGGTTTGTATTTTCCCTTAACAAAAATTGGAGAGGGTTGCAGCTTGACTTTTTTAATCAAAATGTTATAATTAATATTGCACAAAAAACGCGGGCGGGTGTAGCTCAATGGTAGAGCATCAGCTTCCCAAGCTGAGGGTTGCGGGTTCGATCCCCGTCACCCGCTCCAGTAAAATCAATGGTTCCGGGGTTTTGCTGGTGACAGTAAAACCCCGTTTGACAGTAATCTGACAGTAAAATAAAAAAATCCTGCCAAATGGCAGGTGTGTGGTATGGTAGAATACTCTCCGCTGGTCCCGGAGGGTATTTTATTTTTTTCTTTGTATTGCCGCTGTCTGCCGGGGCAGGTAGCCAATCTTAAAACTAACTTTGCATACATAATGCATAAGTAGTACAGATGGAGTTGTAAAATTTTGCAATACAGATTTGCTCTATCATATTAATGTTTAATTTTGGTAACAGTTGCGTAATGTTAGAATTTTATGAAGGTAATAGAAATATTTTGTTGAATTATTGTAAAAGAAGTAATTTTAAAAAGGTGATATAAATGTCAATCTCAAAATTTAATCCCAGGTTGACTCTTGAATTTTTACAGGCTCTGAAATCAGAAGATCAGTATTTCGATAGAAAAACCGCAAAAATAGAAGCCCCAAAGTTGGCGGATTGTATTATTGGCTTTGCAAATGCTGATGGAGGTACAATAGTAGTTGGTATTAGAGATAGAAAAATTGAGGGAATAAATAATGTAGGAGCAGATAAAATTAATAGTTTAATTCAAGCCTCTATTGACTTTTGTCATCCTATGGTACGCATTAACCATGAATTCGTAGATGTGATAAAGGAAAACGGGGAAAAAGATCAACTGCTATTAATACATGTTGAACAATCTGAAAGGGTACATAAAAATAGACGAGACGAGGTTTTTTTACGTGTTGGTGATGAAACAAGGAAATTAAGTCATGAGGAAAGATTACAGTTAGAATATGACAAAGGAGAACGAGAATTTGAAATTGTAGAAATCTCCGAATGCACAATAGATGATTTAGATAATGAAGTTTTACAGAATTGGGCAAGTAATGTAGGTTTTTCTGGAAATATAGAAAAACTTCTCTTAGCAAGAGGATTAGCAACAAATGATAATGGTGGCAAACTAATGCTTAGGGTAGCCGCTATTTTATTGTTCGCAAAAGAACCTACAAGATTTCTCCCAAATGCAAGAGTTAGATTCATTAGATTTGATGGTGCTAGTATAGAATCGGGAATCCGAATGAACATTACTAAACTTGAAACAATTGAAGGCCCGATACCCAAAATTATTGAAAAAACTAAAATAATTGTTTCTAACCATTTGAGGGATTTTATGGCTTTGGGTCCTCATGGCCGTTTTATTACAGTTCCTGAATATCCTGAATTTGCATGGCAAGAAGGGCTAATTAATGCTCTCACTCATAGAGCATATAATATACAGGGATCTGATATTCAGATTAGGATGTTTGATGATAAACTAGAAATTGAAAGCCCCGGAAAATTACCTGGTTTAGTCCGATTGACAAATATTAAAGATGTAAGATACTCACGCAATCCACGAATAGCAAGGGTTTTAAATGAATTTGGTTGGGTTCGTGAATTCGGGGAAGGGGTAAATCGTATATTTGAAGAGATGAAGTTGTTTAACCTTGATGACCCTATTTATGAAGAACCTTATAATGTTTATGTAAAACTTACTTTGAAAAATAATATTGTTATGCGAAGAATTAGGCGAGAGGCCAAGATGAGTTCATTAGTTAGCCCAGAAAGTTGGGAAGCATTAACTCCCGAACAAAGAAAAGCACTTGAACTGGCTTATATACGGCAAAAACTTACTACAAAAGAATTTGCAGAATGTATTGGGAGAAGTAGAAACACAGCAAAGAAAATATTAGAATCATTATGTGATAAACAGCTACTAAAACGTGTAGGTACTTCAAATAGGGATCCGAACCTTTATTATGAATTAATAATGTAAAGAAGAATTTTTTGAACTTCTCATAATGCTTCTAATAGCTTCTCAACGAAGCAGAAGGCAATATGCTGAGCTATAAATAAAAATAGAACGATAGAAAAAGCAATGCAAGTATATTTTAAAAAAAAAGCTTAAAACAAAAAAAAACAGCTTAATTTAGTAGTTTTTAATATTTTTAGATCAAAAAACTATTTGAGCTTCGCAAAAAAGGATTTAAGCTTCTCAATTTATTGTAAGTAATCTGATAAGATCCAATAAGCAAGGGCTTTTGTTTCCAAGCTGCTCGTGTGCTATCTTATTCGGCAAATCCAGCTCATGCCCCCCGAGTGGAGTTAGTGGTGGCACCGAGTTAATGGACAGGGAGAGTATCGGATATGGGGCTTGGGGTTTAACTCTTAAAAAAGTACAAATAACGGGTGTTGGTTAAAACTTTTAAAACTTGTCTTGCTGGCGAGTATTTGTTCCGCTGCTATTGCCAGGTAGAGTTGACCGGAGTACCGGTCATAAAAGTGAAACCGGCTTTCACCTTGGTAATAGGCATACTGAAATACCAGCACATGTACGGGGTATCGCCACACCAGGCGGCAGCCTGCGTGATAGCCCGGCGGGGGGTCTGGGGTTTGATTACGAAAGAATTCCCAAATTATTGATAGGCAGGTTCATAAAAGTAAAAGAAGGTTTCGGTAAATTAAACAACTGGCAGCAGTGGTCTGCTGTCAAGAAAGCAATACTAAAGAATCTTAACAAGAAATTAACAAGAAAGGGGTGAACACCCTGGTTTTTTGGCAAGCCTACCGGAAAGAACTGTTAGGCATAGGGTAAATCCCATACTCATAAGTTTGCGCCAATGGCAGCAGTACACGCTGAAAAAAACTGCTGTCATAAGTTAACTACCAGAGGCAAGGGTAACACCCTTTTTTCGGGCAGGACGGTTGCCGCAAAGCAACCGGCGGTGATCCAAAAAGGTGAACCACCCGGAACACAGGCAAGAGTCTATGGCCTGGCAGTTAAATCCTGTGAAACTGCCGCCCGTTTGTCGGACGGGTGAAAAACTTATCGAAATCTGTTGTTGATAGATTTTGATAGGTTTTAGAAACCAGGCGGGTACATATGTCAATGAATGGTTTTATAGAAAGTCATACCCATGCCAGCATGGTGCCTTATGACGGGTTTAAATCTATGGCAGCGAAAGGGATAAACAAGGCGGTGAGTTGTGCCATCGTTATATCCGCCCGTCACGCGGAAAGCTATTTTGACCATTTCAGGATGATTTCCGGTTTTTACAGGCAGGTTGCTGCAACGTGCGGTGTGGAACTATTTTCGGCAGTCGGCATTCACCCCGTTGGAATTCCGGATGATTGGACCAGGGTAATTGACCGCTTGCCGGAATTTTTACGTGACGATACGGTGGTGGCAATTGGGGAGGTGGGGATGAACCATGCCTCGCCCCTGGAAAAGGACGTTTTGCGTGCCCAACTGGAAGTGGCGGTAAATCATAACGTGCCGGTTATAATTCACACACCGAAAGAAAACCGCCCCCACATAGTGGATATAACATTAAACATTGCTGTACAAGCGGGTATAGAGCCCGGCTTGCTGGTAATTGATCACGCCAATTTGGATATCATCAAGCAAATTAATGATTTTGGGGCTATTCCGGGCATAACCGTCAGGGAACAAAATATGACACCTGAAGTATTAGTGGAAAATCTTGATCTTTTTAAGAATGGCATGTTGAACAGCGATTACAGCAACATAATGCCCAATGACCCCGTGGGGTTGATAAAAGCAGTGGAATATATGCAATCCCGGCAAATTGATCTCAATATAATACAGGAAATGGCCGGGGGCAAGGCAGCCCGGGTTTATCGCCTGCCTGCCGGAGTTGATTAAAACTCAAGGCCGCCGGTCCTTCATGAAAAGTTCAAGTATTTATACGTAAACCTCAATAAATAGCAGGCGGGGGTTAATTATGAAAATATTAGGTATTGTAGGCAGTAAAAGAAAAAAAGGCAATACTTCCATTTTAGTGCAAGAAGCCCTTAAAGCGGCTAAAAGAGAAGGTATGGAAACAGAACTGATTTTTCTGGGCGATTATGTGATAAAAGACTGTATAGGCTGTGAGGGATGTAAAGATACTTATAAATGTGTGCTAAATGATGATATGCAAAAAATATATCCGCTTCTTTTGGAGGCAGACGGGATTATTTTAGGATCACCCACTTATTGGTATAATGTAACGGCTGATATGAAGGCTTTCATCGATCGTTGTTATAGCTTGGAAGTTTTTGCAGAGGATGACCGTTCTTGTTGGGTTGGCATAAATGAGGCATTAGGCGGTAAATATGCTGTTGCAATAGCTGTTTGTGAACAGCATGACGAAAAATATATGGGATTTACTGCCGAGGCGATGACAAAACCTCTTGTCGACTTGGGGTATAGAGTTGTAGATACTGTAAAAGCCATAAAACTCTTTAAAGCCGGAGAGGCTTTGGAAGATGAAAAAATATTGGAGAAGTCCAGAATAGCCGGAGAAAGACTTGTAAAGACATTAAAACTTAGAAAGGATATCGAAATAAAACTCAAATCTCAATTTCCGTTGAAAACTTCCATGGGGTGAGCATTATGATTGATTCGGATCTGAAAGATATTAAGGCTATTATAGAACGCACGAAGGACCAAATCTACCGGCTGAAACAGCAGCTGGTTGAGAGTTCCGACCCTGGGGAAAAACGTAAACTTAAGCGCCGGCTGAGGCAAACGCAAATTATGCAGTTGAAGTATTTGAATAAACTTGGCTGAAAGCAGTATTGGGATTAACCCGGCGTGCCCTGGTTTTGTGTGAAATTGACCTTCTGGCAGGAAAAGAATTGTAATGCATATAAAAACCTTGCTAAAAAATCCTATATTGGCATATAATCTTACTAGTTAATTAAAGATAGGAGGCGGAAGAATTTGGCCAAACATATTAAAACCATAAGCAAGCGCACGCTGCAGAGTACCGTTCGCGGCGGGGGCTGCGGCGAGTGCCGGACTTCCTGCCAGTCGGCTTGCAAAACTTCTTGTACCGTAGGCAATCAGGCTTGCGCAAATAAAAAACATAACTAAAGGTACCTGATCCCCAAGCGGGATGAGGTCTTTTTTTCGCTTCAGTAACTATTACCCGGTCTTGTTTATGGCTTTGCAGATGAATGGTAGGTGAATAAAGTCAAAAAAGGCGCGCATTAAGGAAAACTGATTTGAGGCGCGCCTTTCTTGTGAAGGGAATGATTGAATGATTCACGCTTTTACCTTTGACGATACCCATATAGTGCTGGATGTCAACAGCGACAGCGTGCATGTGGTTGATGAACCAGCTTTCAACCTGATAAAGGATTATTCCTGCATGCCGGCTGAAAGGCTGTTGCAAAAATACGGGCCTGTCTACGGCCCCGATACGGTGCGGGAGATAATACAGGAGATTGAGGAACTGGTCGCCCGCGGCATGCTTTTTGCGCCGGACCCGCTGCCGGAAGGCTACTTGCCGCCGGGTAACGGAACAGTGAAGGCGTTGTGCCTGCACCTGGCCCACGACTGCAACCTGCGCTGTCGTTACTGCTTTGCCGGCCAGGGGGATTTTGGCGGCGAGCGGGATTTGATGCCTTTGGAAGTAGGCCGGGCGGCCATCGACTTTCTCATGGAGGCCTCCCGGGACCGCCGGCATGTGGAGGTCGATTTTTTCGGCGGTGAACCCCTGCTGAACCGGTCGGTTCTCCTGGACCTGGTGGCCTATGGAAAGGACCGTTCCCGGGAAAAGGGTAAGGAAATAAAGTTTACCCTGACCACCAACGCGCTTTTGCTGGACCCGGAAATGCAGAGGTTTATCGGTGAAAATGACGTGGCGGTGGTGCTTTCCATTGACGGGCGGCCCCGGGTGCATGACCGGATGCGGACTACCCCCGCCGGCGCGGGCAGTTACCGGATTGTCATGGATAGAATCAGCCAATTTGTTCACTCTCCTTATTGCGGGGAATATTATATCCGCGGTACTTTCACCCGCTACAACTGCGATTTTTCCGCAGATGTGCAGCACTTGGCGGAAGCGGGGTTCGAGCATATTTCCGTGGAACCGGTGGTGGCCGGGGCGGACGCCGATTACGCCTTCCGGGAAGAAGACGTGGATGTTCTGTTGGAGGAATATGAAAGTTTAACCAGATATCTTTTGCAAAGGCACCGGCAGGGCCGGCCCGTAGATTTCTTTCACTTTAATATAGAACTGGAAAACGGCCCCTGCTTGCCCAAGCGCCTTACCGGGTGCAGTGCGGGCTCGGAATACCTGGCGGTGACCCCTGCGGGTGACCTGTACCCCTGTCACCAATTTGTGGGGCGGGAGGATTACAAGGTGGGCTCGGTGTTTAACGGCATTGTCAATAAAAGGTCGGCAGAATTGTTTAGCCACGCGCATATATATAACAAAAAAGAGTGCCAAAAATGTTGGGCCAAGTTCCATTGCAGCGGCGGGTGTCATGCCAACGCGCTGGCATTTAACGGCGACCTGCTGGAACCTTACCGGCTGGGATGTTTGCTGGCCCGCAAAAGATTGGAATGCGCGCTTTATCTTAAGGTTAAAACGCAGCAGGCTTGATAATATTTGGTTAAAGTTTAGGGTGGTTTATGCAAAGGGGCACTTGCCGGCCCTTTTTTTGTCTGCAAAACAAAAGTTTACGACATATAATTTGAATGTTATAATAAAAATTGTTTGGTTCGCGATATTTTTCCAAATTGCGTAAAATGAAGGAGTGATTTACAGCCAGTGATTCAGTGCGACAAGAAAAAATTTGTACATAAATTAACTAACTTACAAAAAAGTGTGCATCTACTGTTAACGGGATCCCGCAAAAAATTTTTGCTTTTACTGTTGATACCGCTGCTGGCTGCGCTGGCTTTCTTCGGACAGGCCGGCTGTGCCGTCGTCCTGAACGGTGAGGTTTTGGCGGTAGCTGCCGATCGGGAAACAGCAAAGGCGGCAGTGGAAGAGTATTTGACTATGCTGGAAAGAACCGGCGGGATGCCGGTAACTTTGAACGATGAAATCAAGTACCGGCCCACCTGGAAATTGCAAAAAACCGTAAGCGACAAAAAGGAAATTCGGCGGCTTTTGGCCGGTGCGCTTGGCAAGTACGAGGCCACCGGCATATTCGTTGACGGCAAAATGGTTGCGGTGGTCAAGGATAACGGGTCGGGTAAAAGGGTGCTTGAAAAATTATTAAATACATATGACAACCGGGGTAATGGGAATGT
The DNA here is from genome assembly GCF_900115975.1 of Desulfoscipio geothermicus DSM 3669. GTDB lineage: Bacteria > Bacillota > Desulfotomaculia > Desulfotomaculales > Desulfallaceae > Desulfoscipio > Desulfoscipio geothermicus. The sequence continues at coordinate 117,011 of NZ_FOYM01000003.1, read as the reverse complement.
TTCATTCAAACAAAAAGTGGAATTAAAGCCCGTTGCAGCGGGCAAAGCGGAACTGTTAAGCGTGGAAGAGGCAGTGGAACGCATCCGGTTTGGCGGTACCGAGCCCCGCACTTACACGGTAAAGGAAGGGGATACCCTTTGGGATGTTGCTGCGGCGGTGCATTTGCCGGTGGAAGAACTATTGCAGGCCAATCCGGACTTAAAGCCTGAAACAATGCAGATTGGCCGGGAAATAAAGATTTCCCGGACCTCTCCTCTTGTAGATGTACTTACTACTTATACGGATACCCGCCGGGAAGAAATACTTTACCGGGTACAGGAAAAGGTTTCACCGGACCTGTTTTTGGGTGAACGCAAATTAGTGCAGCGGGGCCAACCGGGCTGGCGGGAAGTAGTTTACAACATTACCCTGGAAAACGGAGTGGAAAAGAGTAAAGAAGTCTTGCGGGAGAAGGTGTTAAAGGAACCTGTGCCCCAAATTATAGCTAAAGGTAACCGCAAACTGCTGGCCTTTCGGGGCGGAAACGGGCGTCTGGCCTACCCTACGGTGGGGGGCATCGTATCACCGTTCGGGGAACGCTGGGGCCGGACTCATGAAGGGGTGGATATAGGAGCCAATTACGGCAGCCCGGTGGTGGCGGCGGAAGCCGGCCGGGTACTGCGGGCCGGTTATCGCGGCGGTTATGGTTTATGCATTGATATTGCCCACGGTAACGGGGTGGTGACCCGGTACGCGCACCTTTCATCGGCGGCGGTAAAGCCGGGCCAGCGTGTGGAGCGCGGCCAGTTTATCGGCCGGTCCGGTTCATCGGGCAATTCGACCGGACCGCACCTGCACTTTGAAGTGCGGGTAAACGGAGTGCCCAAAAACCCGTCTTTATTCATTTAGCCGGTAAGGAAACTCTCCGGGCAGCGGGGGGGTGAAGCCAGCCGGCGAGCGTGGCTGCTGTCAGGGCGCTTTCCAGGTAATACTGTTTTCATGCCGCGAAATTTTTTGTATAATGGTTTGGTACGGTTGTTTGTAGCAAGGAGGCGAAAAACATGGCACAAAAACATACTAAAAGACCTTCCACAAGATTTACATCGTCCTTCGTTAATACAGCCAGGCGAAAAAAACAACAAAAAATTGTATTTGGTATCCTTACCGTAGTTTTAGGGATAGGCTTGGTCGGTTCATCCATGTTCTGGGCATTCGGCGGCAAGGGTGATCTTCCGACCGGACCCCGGGCGGCTGATGTACAGCCGGAGGCCACTCTGGAGGAAAAAATCGCCGATCTGGAAGCTCAGTTAAAGGAGGACCCGCAAAACTACCGGCTGGTGTTGGAACTGGCGGGACTTTACCGGGATGGCGGCAAGTTTCAAATGGCGGTGGACACTTACCTCAAAGCAATGAAAATAAACTCGGAAGATGCCAACTTGCGTAAGGACCTGGCTTCCACTTATTTTCTGATGGGTGAATATGACCAGGCCGTCAACCAGATGGAAGAGGTTTTAAAGCAAAAACCGGATGATGCCGAGGCACATTACTTGCTTGGCCAGTTCTGCGCTTATCGCAGCGACGACGGCCGGGATGTTGAAAGGGGTATTCGGGAGTTGGAGGAGTTTGTACGCCTGCAGAAAACCGGGTTGCATGTTGACAAGGCCAAGCAGTACATTGAAGAGCTCAAAGCGAACCGTGCCAATTAAAAAGAGGGCCAGGGTTTACCTGGCTCTTTCTGTTATTAATTACCATGGGAATTAAGGGTGCTTAATTATATAATTGATTTATCAATTGCTAGAAAGGTGAAAATTTCATGGCCCTGAAACAGTTTAAAAGCAAGGTATTGGAAACCCCTGTTCCCCGCTTGCCGAGGCTTTTATCTCTTTTGCTGGCGTTTTTATTCATGGCCAGTACGTTTTTGCTGTTCCGGGTGCCCGACAGTGTAAAGGGCTATATATACGGTCTGTTCCGGGAAATAGCCCGGGGACAGATGCTGCTGCGCACTGCCGGGTGGCAGCAAATAGAAGATGATTTAATGATTATTCGTTACCGGGGCGATGAGGAAGGGGCAAACCTGGTGCGGGAGACTACCAGGCTTTTTTACGAGCGTATCTGTGACGATTTTAACTACCTTCCGGAACGCAAGATTCCCATTGTGGTATATGATTCCCGGGAAGCGCTGAATGCTAGCTTTGGCTGGCCGGCCAGCGAAAACGCCATGGGCGTGTACTGGGGGGGTGTGATCAGGGTATTGGCTCCGCAAGTCTGGATAAATGAAAACGATCCGGACGCGGTGCGGCAGATTTTCCGGCAGGCCGGGCCGATGGCACATGAAATGACGCACCTGGTGCTGGATTACCTGGCGCGGGGCAATTACCCCCGCTGGTTCACCGAGGGATTGGCCCAGTATGAAGAGTATAAAATTACCGGGTTTATGTTTGGCCGGCAGGCAGGAATTTGGGATCGGGGATTGTATCCCTTAAATGTGATGGACCGCAATTTTGATGCCCTGCCCGACCAGGCGCTGGCTTACCGGCAGTCGCTGTCGGCGGTGGAATATATAGTGGCGGTCTACGGCGAGGACGGGTTGCATAACATTATAAAGAACCTGTCCCGGGGTGTAAGTTTTCACGATTCCCTGGAACGGGCACTGGGCGTGACACCGGGTCGGTTTGAAAAAGCATGGCATGCATGGTTGGCCGAGGGATTACAGCAGCCATTGTTCGTTAAGCGGGAGGATGAAATTTATCAATGGACAAACTGATCATCGACGGAGGCAAGCCTCTACGGGGAAAGGTGCGCATCAGCGGTGCCAAAAACGCGGCTCTGGCCATTTTATGCGCATCCATTCTGGCAAACGAAGAAGTGGTACTGGAAAACATCCCGGACATCAGTGATGTTCAGGTGATGATTGAAATTATCAAAAACATAGGCGCGGAAGTAACCTGGCTGGATAATTCTTCGCTGCGGGTAGTGGGGCCGTCCCGGCCGGCGGCCGATCCACCCTGCGCGCTGGTGAAAAAGTTGCGGGCTTCCAACCTGCTGCTGGGTCCGTTGCTGGCCAAGTTCGGGTATGCCAGGGTTTCCCTGCCGGGCGGCTGCAACATCGGCATCAGGCCTATGGACCTGCATTTTAAAGGTTTGGCAAGTATGGGGGCCCGGATGGATATCGAAGGCGGGTATGCAGTCGGCAGGGTCGACGGGCGGCTCAAGGGCGCCCGGATTTACTTGGATTTTCCCAGCGTGGGTGCCACGGAAAATATTATGATGGCCGCCTGCCTGGCCGAGGGACAAACCGTTTTGGAAAACGTGGCCAAGGAGCCCGAGATAGTTGACCTGGCGAATTTCCTCAACTGCCTGGGGGCCAAAGTACGGGGGGCCGGTACGGACATCATTAAAATCGAAGGGGTGCCGGAGCTGGGTGGGTGCCTGCGTTACGCCGTTATTCCCGACCGGATTGAAGCCGGGACTTTCATGGTGGCCGCCGCAGCCACCCGGGGGCACCTGGAACTGGAGAACATCATCCCGCTGCACGTGGAACCCATTTGCGCCAAGCTGCGCGAGGCCGGGGTGGATATAATCGAGGATTATGACGTGCTAACGGTGCGGGCCGGCGGTATGCTGCGCCCGGTGGATATCAAGACCCTGCCTTACCCCGGTTTTCCCACCGACATGCAGTCCCAGATGATGGCCCTTTTTTCAACAGTCGAGGGAACGAGTATTATTATTGAAAACATATTTGAAAACCGGTTTCAAATAGCCGACGAGCTGAAGCGGATGGGCGCCCGCATCAAGGTGGAAGGGCGCATGGCGGTGGTGGAAGGTGTGCCCGGCCTGCACGGCACCCAGGTCAAAGCCACCGACCTGCGGGCCGGCGCGGCCTTGGTGATAGCCGGCCTGATGGCCCCGGGGCGGACGGAAATATTTAACGCGCACTATATTGACCGCGGTTATCACATGTTGGAAGGAAAGCTGCGCTCCCTGGGAGCGGAAGTTGCGAGAGCGTAATGCGACAGGGGGGACGGTCCTCCGCTGTCGCAGTTTGTTTGCTTATGATAGAATATCTTAAATATTGTTTTAAGTGTGTAGGCTGTCAAAGATATTGAGGGTAAGCAAGGATATTGTTTTTAGGGCATGATAGTGAGCGATGTGACATTTCTGTGGCGACGAGGTGCGACCGACCGTGGATAACCTTCCCCTTGTCGCGCTCTGGGGGTTAAAATGAGGATTACCGTGGCCGCCGTGGGCAAATTAAAGGAAAAACACTGGCGGGATGCCATAAAGGAATACAGTAAACGGCTAGGAGCCTATTGCCGCTTGGAGATATGCGAAGTGCCCGACGAGGGTTTTGCCGATGGGCTGTCGGCGGCGGAAGAGGAAAAAGTCAAGGAGCGGGAATGGCAGCGCCTTTCCCGCTCCTTGCGTACGGGCACATACATAGTGGCCCTTGATGTACAGGGTGAGCAGGTAGCGTCGGAGGAATTGTCTGCCCGGCTGGATAAACTGGCTCTTGGCGGGCAAAGCGACATTACCTTTTTAATCGGCGGCACCCTGGGCCTGGCTGACCAGGCTTTGCGGCAGGCCAACTGGCGCCTTTCTTTTTCCAGGATGACCTTTCCGCACCAGCTCATGCGGGTTATTTTATTGGAGCAAATTTACCGTGCTTTTAAAATCTCGCGCGGTGAACCATATCACAAATGAGGCGAAATTTTAAGAATACTGAAGAAGCATAAGCTGCAGGAGGCGCTAAACGACATTTTTGTCCTGTGGCTTCTCTATGTATCGGATTTTCAGAAAAAGTTGTTTTTAGAGCATCCTGCGCGGGGCTTCAGTATTATTGATGGCACGGAAAAAATGGCTGGAATGAGAGATAAATTAATTCATTCATTGAGGATAGTAATAAATAAAAGACAAGAAGGGTCTGAAGCAGAACGGGAGCCCGGGTTGGGTCTCCCGTTTTTTCCACGCGGGCTATCGGGGCCGTGTGGGGTTGCCATTTTGGCGCGTCCGCTTTGGCCGAATTTTTCAAAAAATATTGCAAACAGGGAGGAATAATACAATAAAATAACGAATAGCATATTTGGTAGAGTGTAAAGCCTGATATACAGTTAAGCCTGTAAACCAAGTAAAAAATGTTTTAGAATGGCCGGGCGTTTTTGTCTTTGTGACTGACTTAACATATGCAGTTATTATTGCCATGTACCACCTATGGACGCAGGCTGGCTAATTAGTTAAAATATAGACAAGGTCTTACTATGGACAAGTATTTTAAATTTCTGGTAATAGTTTTTAAAGGCATTTTGAGCAAAGTTCGCAAAAAGTCATACCGCCGGGGAGGAATAATGCAAAATACAACGAATGCTTACTGTATAAATGATTAACCGCTCCTTAGCCCAAAGCGTTAAAGGACGTTTTTTGGTGCTGAGTTTTCGTGTCTTTGTGGACAGGTTTTATTTCCCGGTCGGCGCGGTACTTTTAGGAATTAAAGTTTGGGAAGGGCGGCCTTGTTGTCGGAGTTGCCATGCTGCTGTACTGTTATCAGAACAGACCTTTTTGTGTTAAAGAAAATTGTTTTAGCATACTCTTCCCGACTTTATTATTTATGCCTGGAAGGAGGTGTGGCGGGCTACAGGTTAGGCCATCTCAAAGATAAATTTTTTGGTAAGGTATTAAGCTTATATAACAAAAGGAGGTATTGCAGTGCCTTTTGAACCAAAAGAACCGCAAAAGGAAATAAAGTACTCTGAAATGCGGATTTACACTGACGAAGAATTGAACAACTACACAGAGGAAGAACTTAAAAATTTTAAAATTAAGCATGACATCCCCGACCTGGAAGAACTGGAAAAAGGTCCGTGGCCCAGCTTTGTGTCCGATGCCAAACAAGGCGCCCTGCACAGAAGGAAACTGGCCGACGACAGAATGTTGATCGACAGGGATGTTATCGAAGATATGCTTGGACAGCTTCAGGTTTCTTTTGATGAGGGTGAAACCCACTGGAAGCACGGCGGTATCGTTGGTGTGTTCGGATATGGCGGCGGCGTTATCGGTCGTTACTCCGACCTGCCGGAGAAGTATCCTTCCATCGCCCATTTCCATACCATCCGTGTTAACCAGCCGGCCAGTAAATTCTATAATACAGATTTCTTGAGAACTGTTTGTGATATGTGGGAGTACCGTGGCAGCGGTCTGATGAACCTGCACGGTTCCACCGGTGACATGGTGCTGCTGGGTACTACAACAGAGCAGTTAGAGCCGATCTTCTTCGAGCTGACCCATGAACTGGGGCAGGATATCGGTGGTTCCGGCTCCAACCTGCGCACCCCTTCCTGCTGCATCGGCAAGGCGCGTTGTGAATATGCCCTGTATGATACGCAGGCCCTGTGCTATGAATTGACCCAGTACTACCAGGATGAACTGCACCGCCCGGCGTTCCCGTACAAATTCAAGTTTAAATTTGACGGCTGCCCCAACGGTTGCGTAGCCTCCATCGCCCGTTCCGACATGTCCTTCATCGGCACCTGGAGAGACGACATCCGCATTGACCAGGAAGCCGTTAAAGCCTATGTGGCCGGCGAATACGTTCCCAATGCCGGTGCCCATGCCGGTAGAGACTGGGGTAAATTCGACATTCAAAAGGAAGTTATCGACCTCTGCCCCTCCAAGTGTATGGCTTATGAAGACGGCGAGTTGAAGATCGACAATAAAGAATGCGTCCGCTGCATGCACTGCATCAACGTCATGCCCAGGGCTCTTAAGCCCGGTAAAGACACCGGCGTCAGCATTCTTTTGGGAGCCAAGGCGCCCATCCTGGAAGGCGCTCAAATGGCTACATTGATTGTACCCTTCATGAAAGCGGAGCCGCCTTATGACAACATCAAAGAATTCATTGAGAAAGTATGGGAATTCTGGATGGAAGAAGGCAAGAACCGCGAGCGTCTGGGCGAGCTCATGCAGCGTTTCGGCCTGCCGAAATTCCTCGAAATTATCGGTGTGCCGCCTGCGCCGCATATGGTCAAGACTCCGCGTGAGAACCCGTACATCTTCTGGAAGGAAGAAGACGTACCCGGCGGTTGGAGCAGGGATATCAAAGATTATCGGGCCAGACATAAGAGATAGGAGGTTTGTGTAATGGCGTTATCTTTAGAAAGACTCGGCAAATACGATCCTAAGGATCCTCAAAAGAACAGGCTTACCGACCTGGGACCAAGGCACTTCTGGCAGTACTTCCCTCCTGTCATCCAGAATAACTACGGCAACTGGGCCTACCACGAAGTTCTTGAGCCTGGTGTTTTGGTACACGTTTCTGAAACGGGAGATAAAGTATACACCGTCAGATGTGGCGGCGCCCGGTTTATGACCGTGCAGCACGTTCGGGAAATCTGCGAAATCGCTGACAAGTATTGTGACGGGTATGTTCGTTTTACCACCCGTAACAACATTGAATTCCTGGTGGATAGTGAACAGAAATTGGATGCCCTGAAGAAAGACCTGCAAAGCCGTAAATTCGTCGGCGGCAGCTACAAGTTCCCCATTGGCGGGACCGGCGCCGGCGTAACCAATATCGTGCACACCCAGGGCTACATTCACTGCCATACCCCGGCCACTGACGCTTCTTCCATGGTCAAGGCCATCGCGGATGAGCTGTTCGAAGAATTTCAGAGCATGCATCTTCCGGCCAAGGTGCGGGTTTCCATGGCCTGCTGCCTGAACATGTGCGGCGCCGTGCACTGCTCGGACATCGCCCTGCTGGGTTATCACCGCAAGCCGCCCATTATTGACCATGACGTTATCAGCCAGGTCTGCGAAATTCCGCTGGCCATTGCCGCCTGCCCGGTGGGTGCCATTTCTCCGGACAAGACTCCTGAAGGCAAGAAGACGGTCAAGATCAAGAATGAGCGCTGCATGTTCTGCGGTAACTGTTACACCATGTGCCAGGCCCTGCCCCTTTCCGACAAAGAGGGTGACGGCGTGACCATTCTGGCCGGCGGCAAGCTGTCCAACCGGATCAGCCCGCCCAAGTTCTCCAAAGTTGTTGTGCCCTGGCTGCCGAACAACTTCCCGCGGTTCCCGGAAGTGGTGCGCGACGTCAAGAAGATCCTCAACGCCTACGCACAGGACGCCAACAAGTACGAGCGTCTGGGCGACTGGGCCGAACGTATCGGCTGGGAGAAATTCTTCGAGAAGTGCGGTCTGGAATTCACCGAGCATCTCATTGACGACTACCGCCTGGCCTATGATACCTGGCGGACCAGCACACAATTTAAATACACCGACGCTGCCTGGAATGTATCAAAAGCGGTTGGTGGGATAGACTAATCTTAATCAAGAATCAATATATGGGGGCAGACCTGTTGTGAATAATCATTGCATCAGGGCTGTCCCCGTATTTAAAAGGAGAGAGGTTTATTTATGGAAGATATCAAAAAAGCCATTGTGGAGTTTGCTGAAAGCAGTAAGAAAACCAAATTTTATTTCAAAGATATTGAAAAGGCCGTGCAAAAGGTTATTCCCGATGCTAAAATGCGGGAGATCAAGAAGGCCTGCACTGCTCTGATCAACGACGGAACCTTGATTTACTTCTCCACCGGCAGCAGCACCATGTATGGTCTCAAGGGCCGGGGCATGACTGAAGATCCGGAATAAAATTATTTTGGGAGGCTGCTAATCATTGGGACGGCAGCCTCTCTTCGTAATCGAGTTTTATATTATTGATGAGTAGTCAGAATTCAGAATTCAGAATTCAGGATTATTGAATTAAGAAATATTGCGTAGCTGTACTATAAATATAATTTGTTCTGAATTCTGACTCCTGAATTCTAAAAAGAAAGGCTGAATGTCTGAATATGAAAACACCGCAGGATTCCAATGATTTCATTCAGGAACAAGTGAACCTGTTAAATGAAAACCCGGAATGCGCCAACGCGCAATACAACCTGGGTGTAACGCTCATGCAACAGGGAAAGTTCAAAGAAGCCATTGAGTTTTTTGAAGAAGCCATATCCAACAGCGGTCGTATGTTTGAGGCCTGCGTCAACCTGGGCTATATTTATTTTAAACTGGGGGATTTGGAGAAAGTGGTTCAGGCCAATAAAAAAGCCGTGGAGATAGAGCCCCGGTATGCCCGGGGCTATGCCAACATGGGGTTCGCCTATCTGCAGATGGCCCGCACCGACGAAGCCATTGAGGCGTTGAATAAGGCCATCGAGTTGAACCCGCATATGGCCCAGGCCTGGAGCAACCTGGTAAACGCTTACCTGCAAAATGATGACGTGGACAAGGCCGTTGAAGTTGGAGAAAAACTGGTGGAAATAGCCCCTGATTTTGCTCTGGGGCAAAACAATCTTGCCTTTGCTTATTACCTTAAACAAGATTACGAAAAGGCTGTCGAGCACCTGGGCAGGGCCATGGAACTGGGCTTCAAGCCCCATCCCGAATTTATTAAAGAACTGGAGCCGTATCTTAAAAATGACTGAATTCAAGGATCTGTTTCAAGAGTATGAACTGCTGGCAGCAAAGGCGGATCAGGCTTTTCAGGAGATGCAGCAAGAACATGGCCCCTGCATCAAGTGTGACGTCCGGTGCTCCGACTGCTGCAATGCGGTTTTCGGCCTGTTTTTAATTGAATCTGCTTATTTAAATAAACATTTCAATGCGCTGGATGAAGGGAGCAGGCGGGAAATTCTCGCCCGGGCGGATAAATTCGAACAGGAATTTCTGGAAATGCAGAAAAGACTGCGGGAGCTTGGCGATGACTCCCAAAAAGCGGCTGCTGCCATGGCCAGGGAGAGAATCAGGTGCCCGCTGCTGAATGATGAGCAAAAATGCTCGCTGTATGACCACCGGCCCATCACCTGCCGGGTTTACGGCATTCCTACCATCATCAATGGAAAAATTCATGCCTGTTGGAAGGCGGGGTTTGAAAAGGGCAAGGCCTATCCCGCATTCAACCTGGACGGCATATATAAAGAACTTTATAGATTATCCACAAAACTTTTGGAAAAAGCCGGCAAAAATGATGCCGAAAGGGCGTCTCTACTGGTATCCGTGGCCAGTGCGCTTAAAACGCCCGGGGACAATATGTTGGACGGGGTCTGATATTTTGTGAATAAAAAGGGGACAGGTACCGTAAAAGGGGACTGGCTCCGATTCGTTTTGTGAATCGGTGCCTGTCCCCTTTTTATTTCTTCAGCTTTTTAAGTGCCTCGGCGGCCAGTTGGCCGATTCTCCTTTTCTCAATGCAGCCGTTCATGTATATACCGACTTCATATCCGTCTTCAGTCAAACGGTTCAATGCTTCCCTGGCCTCGGCTGCGCCCAGGTTCAGGTTCCGCGCCCCCAGGTTGCCGATGAGCAACAAGGTATAGCCCCGGGTGGCCGGATCGTCGGCATGTACATACTTCAAAAAATAAGCCAGCGATTTGTCGATAAGATCGTTATTTTGGGCCGCTATCTTGGCCAGCACACGTAGCACGCCGGGCCGAAGCGCCGGCTCTTCCTCCAGGAACTGGTACAGGACGGGAATGTACCCGGCAAAAATGTCGGGTGCGTTGCTGATGATCTCCCCGATGGCGTCTACGGCTCCCCAACTTGAAGAACCAAAATCGGCATTGGTTACGGAGGTAACCATTCTTTGCATCAGGTTGGAGACAGGCCCCGGTCTGGTTTGGGCGATAATGCCGCATACCTTGCCCAGAATATCCGCCGCTCGCAGGCGGAGCAACTCGTCCCCCGAGTAAAGCAGGCGTTGCAGATAACGGAGCACTTTTGTGTCCCGGGTGGCTGTCTCCAGCAGCGGCGCATATTCATACCGGCTTACCAGGTCTTCGATTTCCTTTTTGGTAAGGGTTTTGGCAGCATTGGGCCGGTAGGTTGAATCGCCGGTGACTGCCGCGGGCCTGGACCTGTCCAATCTTTTTTGCACGCCCTGCCCGGTGACCTCTTGAATATCGTTGTGCAGCCGGATGAAATAAAGGGCGCCGGATACGCGTCTGCCCTCGTAGGAGCCCGTTGGTATGATGAAATTGCTCTCCATATCGTAGTTTTCCACCAGTTCCTCCAGGTAGTCCTCTCCGGGCAGCAGGTTCCAGGCCAGATCCCAGTCCATGTTACAGGCAAACACCAGGGCCTCGGAAAAAGCCGCGCCCAAATTGTGCCCGGTGGCGTCATATGCGTATACAGCGCCGCAGGAACACGACCCGACGGGCATTTCCCCCGGTCTTTTCACGTCCGGCTCACTGGGCCTTGCAATGGCTGTTCCGCAAAACGGGCATGTCGGCCTGACCCTGGCGTCCCGTGCCGTGTATCCCGTGGTGGTCCTGTTTCGGAAATTGCTCATGGGAGATTAATTAACTCCTCTTATATTATTTGCGTTAATCGCCGTAACCGGGTATTTCAAAGGATGCGCACTTATTGCCCGAACTACACGACTTGGTGGAAATCTTTGCCTTGCTGCCGCCCTTGCCCTGCCCCATAACATAATTGGTTGAACTGATTACGCGCTCAAAGGATTCGGCGCCGCATTCGGGGCATTTTATGTCAGCCTCTTCGCGCGAGCCGATAATGAACAGTTTTTCAAAAAGCTTGCCGCATTTCAGGCACCGAAACTCGAAAATCGGCATAATTATCATCCCCTCAGGATATAGTCAAAGTTTGCCGGGTAAACCTTGCTTGTTTCACTTTTAAAGTATAACAACAATGGCCGATACGCGTCAAATAAGTTTCGCCCCCGGCTATCGGGTAATAAAACGATTTATTGTTGACAAGAGTTCATAAATAAACTAATATATAAATGAACATATGATCATAACTACAAGGAGGGGTTTTTGGCATGCGCAGGTTTGTTTGTACCGAATGCGGTAAAACCATTGAGGTGAACTGGTGCACGAAACAACGCGGTCGGGACATGAAATGCCCGGACTGCGGCAGCCGGATGTACAGGGACCACATTGGCGGGCAAAAGCAAAGCGGAACCGGTGCGGGTGTGCAGGTTGAACATAACGCCTTTGTTTACGGGAGCGGGCAGGGGCCCGGGCCGGGCAAAGGATGTCGGACCCGGGGGCGGGGGAAATCTTGCGGCAGGCCCGTACAAGGTCGCGGTTTGCAAAAACGCTGTCGGAGGGCGGTATAAATGAGGATAGCGATCAGTGCTGCCGGGGCCGGCCCCGATGCTCCGGCAGAAGAGCGCTTCGGGCGTTGCGCCTGGTTCGTCATTTTTGATGAACATGGGAACGTGCAGGAATCCATTGCCAACACAGCCAGGTCAAGCGCGGAAGGGGCCGGCGTGAAGAGTACCCAGTTATTGCTCAGGAACAACATAGATGTGGTTTTGACCGGCAGGGTAGGGCCCAAGGCCATGCATGCGATGCTCAATGGCGGGGTTGTAGTGTATACGGGCGTCGCCGCCACAGTAAATGAAACGCTGGAAAAATATTTGAACGGTCAAATGAAACCCCTGGCTGTGCCCAATGCCCGGCAGCATGCGGGCGATACCCGTTCGGAGCGGCTGGCAACATGATCATCGCCGTAGCCAGCGGCAAGGGCGGCACCGGAAAAACCACCGTTGCCACAAGCATGGCATTATCCCTGCAGGATATGAGCAGCGAGGTTACTTTTATCGATTGTGACGTTGAAGAGCCCAACGGTCACATTTTTCTTTGTCCCCAGATCACTGGAAGCGATAATATATACATTGAAGTGCCGGAAATAGACCGGCAAAAATGCACCCGGTGCGGGAAATGCGCGGATTTATGCGCCTTTAACGCCCTGCTGGCCACAAGTGACGAGGTAATAGTTTTCCCCGAGTTTTGTCATGGCTGTGGCGGCTGCCGTTATTTCTGCCCCGTCGAAGCCGTCACCATGATGCCGAAGAAAATCGGGACAGTGGAAAAGGGTCTTGCCGGGCGCGTGAAATTTGCGCGCGGGCGCCTTGAAGTCGGGGCGGCGCTGAGCCCGCCCGTGGTGGATGCGGTAAAAAAGCATTCCACCGACCAGGGCATCATTATATTGGACGCTCCCCCCGGTACATCATGCCCGGTCATCCATTCCGTGCGCGGCAGCGACTTTTGCCTGTTGGTTGCCGAGCCGACTTCTTTTGGGTTAAATGATCTGGACTTGGCCGTGCAGATGGTCAGAAGCCTGGGAGTGCCCTGTGGGGTATTGATAAACCGCGCTCGTGAACGCTCGTGTTTGATTGAAAAGTATTGCCGGGAGCATGAACTAAACGTATTAATGAAGATCCCGCTGAGTAAAGACATTGCCGGGGCTTATTCCCGAGGCATACCGCTGGGCGCGGTGGACGGGAAGTGGAACAAGGCCTTCAGGCGGATTTACCGGGATATTAGGGAGCTGGTGGCCAATGAAGGAAATAACCGTTATCAGCGGTAAGGGCGGTACCGGGAAAACCAGCGTTACAGCTTCTTTCGCCGTGCTGGCGGAAAACCACGTCATAACGGACTGTGATGTTGATGCCGCCAACCTGCATCTCCTGCTGGCACCGGAAATTATGGAAGTAAAAAAATACTGGGGGATGCCACGGGTGGAAATTAATGCCGCCAAATGCACCGGGTGCGGGCTTTGCGAAACGTTATGCCGTTATGATGCCGTAAGCGGCGGCGCGGTGGATAAACTTTTGTGCGAGGGCTGCCTGGTTTGCTATCACGCCTGCCCCGCCGGTGCGATGCGCCCGGTGGAGAATCTGGCCGGGGAATGGTACCTTTCCCGTACCAGGTACGGCCCCTTTGTGCACGCCCGCCTGGGTGTCGCCCAAGACAATTCCGGCAAGCTGGTGGCCCGGGTGCGCCAAAGGGCCCGTGACCTGGCGGAAAAGACGGGCCGAAATTTAATTATTACCGACGGCCCGCCCGGCATCGGCTGCCCGGTAATCTCCGCGCTGGGTGGTACCGATTTGGCCCTGGTGGTGACCGAACCCACCCTTTCCGCCATGCATGACCTGGTCCGGGTGCTTGACCTGGCGGCGCATTTCGGCGTGCGGGCGGCGGTTTGCATAAATAAGTGGGATATTAACCCCGATAACTGCCGGGCGGTGGAAGATACCTGCCGCGATATGAATGTGCCCGTGCTGGGCCGGATTCCCTACGACCCTGCTTTTATGGCCGCAGCCCTGGAAAAAAAACCGGTCATAAAAATGACGAGTACGGTGGTAAATGACATTATTTCACTATGGGATTGCGTTAAAAAAGAATTGGGTTTATAGTTATAATCGATGGTCCGTAATCGGCATTTGATACTTATACTTCAGTAACACAGGGGGAGAGGAAAATGGCACAAGACGAAAAATGCAGTACCTGCAACCAGAAGTCTGAGGGCTGTTCGCCGGACAAATGCGGGATCGATAAGCTGCCCCAGAATGATTACAATGAAATTAAACACGTTATCGCTGTGATGAGCGGCAAGGGCGGTGTGGGTAAATCTTCCGTATCCGCGCTGGTGGCGCTGAACCTGGCCCGCAAGGGGTACCGGGTGGGCATACTGGACGCTGATATCACCGGCCCCAGCATTCCCAAGCTGTTTGGTCTGAGCGGCCGGCCGGAACACGACGGAAATGTGGTATTCGCCAAGCAAACCGATGGCGGGATCAAGGTAATGTCTCTGAATCTGCTGCTGGAGAGCGAAGACCAGCCCGTCATCTGGCGGGGCCCGGTGATCGCCGGCGCCGTTAAACAATTCTGGACGGACGTGGCCTGGGGTAAACTCGACTTTCTGGTGGTGGACCTGCCGCCGGGCACGGGCGACGTTCCCTTGACCGTTATGCAATCGCTGCCGCTGGACGGCGTGATTATTGTCACATCACCCCAGGACCTGGCCAACATGGTGGTCAAAAAGGCCGTCAATATGGCCAACCACATGAACGTCCCGATCCTTGGCTTTGTGGAAAATATGAGTTACCTGCGCTGTCCCGATTGCGGCAAAGAAATTAAAGTGTTCGGAGAAAGTCATGCCGCTGCGCTGACCACGTCCATGGGACTGCGCCTGCTGGAAAGGTTGCCCATTGACCCCGCCCTGGCGGAACTTTGTGACGCGGGGCGTATTGAGAATTATGATAAGGAGCTCTTTGCCAACCTGGATGAAATAGCCAAAAAACGGGTGACTAACGTATCGTAACTATTACTCCGCCCGGGATATATGCAGTTTACGACAAAGCCGCCTTTTGAGCAGGCGGTTTTGTTTGTTTGATATGCCACCGGTCTCCTATGGACTTGCCCGGCACAAAGGTATAAAATAATTATACAAACATTTAAAATATATAGAACAACATCAGGCGGCTTCTGGTATATTATGTGCGTTGACACGCCGGATAAATACATGCTACTCTACAAATACCGGTATTTTAAACAGTTGCTTGTATACTTATATAAATGATTATTTGACGCAAACAGCGCCGCCGTATAAGGATGTACCAAAATCGGCGGCTGTTTTACTTTACCGGCATGACACAATGATCGTATTTTTTAGTGCGTTTTCGCTTATTTCTGAAAAAAAACAGGTTATCTACTGGCTTTATGGAAGGAATAATTTCGCAGGTAACGAATAAGGTATAGGGGATTTATACTGTTTTCCCGTCGTTTATTTAATGGAGGCGGTTTCGTCCGGGGAGGAGAAGTTAGGGGCGGGCTGCCTGCAGGAAATGTACAAACATAATTTTGCTAAGGAGGTGAACGTGGTGTACCGGATTACTATCGACGTTGACAAGTGTGAAGGCTGTGGTGAATGTGTAGACAACTGCCCAGCTTCCGTTCTGGAGATGGAAGGCGGCAAAGCCGTTGTGGTGAATGCCGATGACTGCCTTGGCTGTGAGACTTGTGTTTCCGTGTGCCCCAATGAAGCAGTAACTGTGGAAGAAGTGTAATTTTTTAATGAAAATGTGTGTTAAAGGAAAAGGCACTGGTGTTATGACAAGTACACGCAGGGCTATGCTCCGAGGGAGGTGTGCGAGTGAAGTTATTAATTGGACAAATACTTCCGTATATTACTGTGACCCTGTTTACCCTGGGGATATTGTATCGCCTGGGGCGCTGGGCGGGCGCGCGCATTATTCATAATATTACGCTGTCGCCCTGGCTGGATACCAACGGTCAGGTTGCCGTAAGGATAGGGTCAGAGGCTTTTTTGTTCCGCAACCTGTTTAAGTTTGACATAGGTTTATGGGCCGGTGCCTTTTTAATGCACTTTGCCCTGCTGAATATTCTCGGCGGGCATATTGTGGGCTTCGGCTTATTGGGCGAGCAGTTTGCATTAATCCCGGGCCTGGGTATCAGCCCGGAACTCAGTAAGGAAATGTCCGATTTACTGGGTACGGTTTTTGGTATTTTATTATTTGTTGCACTATTGTATTTACTTTACCGGCGAGTCGCCATGGAAAAGGTAAAGCTGGTCACCAAGACCAGCGACAACCTGTGGTTGATTTACCTGCTGGTGCTGGTGGGCGTCGGCAATATCATGCGCCTGTTCCACCCGTTCCACGTTGAATACGAGCTGGTGCGCGATTACATTGTGGCGCTGGCCCTGTTCCAGCCCGTAGTGAACATGGAATTGTTAAACAACGGGTTTTTCCTGGTGCACTACCTGCTGGTGCAGATTTTGTTGATTGTATTCCCGTTCAGCAAGCTGATGCACCTGTTCGGTATGTTTGCCGAGCGCTGGATTGTCAACCGGGTATACAAGGATCCCGCCCCCGGTTTGCCGAATGTTGACGTAGCGGCAGCCCGCAAGGCCGGCCTTGGCTTGCCTTCCGGTGACGCTGTCGAAGGGGGGATGTAAGTAATGCCTGAATATAAAGGGATGGTACAACCGGTTCGGGCTACAGATGATGAAATGCGCAAAATCCACATTGAACCGGTGCCCGATGAGCAAAAGCCGGAAAAAGCGCTGGAATTCCTGGATCAAATCCGTAAAAAGTTTCGTTCCTTTGTCATGGCCATGGAGTCCTGCACCAAGTGCGGCCAGTGTGCGGAAAATTGCCACACTTACCTTGGCACCCGGGACCCCAACAATATTCCCACCAACCGGGCCGAATTGATCCGTAAGATTTACAAGCGGTACTTTACGCTGGAAGGACGCTGGTTCGGCAAACTGGTGGGCGCCGAGGACATCAATTTGGATGTGATTGAGCAGTGGTATTCTTACTTCTACCAGTGCAGCCAGTGCCGCCGCTGCGCGCACGTTTGTCCTTTCGGCATCGACACCTGCGAGGTGACCTTTATCGGCCGCCAGCTGCTGCACTGGCTGGGGATCACCCCCAAGCTGCACGCCAGCGTGGGCGCGGCCATGGAGAAAGTGGGGAACCACACCGGCTTACCCAAGCCCGGTATCGTGGACACCCTGGAGTTCATGTCCGAGGAAATTATGGACGAGTTCGGCGTGGAAGTGGAATTCCCCGTCGACAAGCCCGAATCCGACATTATGTACATTCCTTCCTCGGCGGACTTTTTGCTTAACCCTTACACGCTGATGGGCGCGGGGATGTTCTTCACCTATATCGGCGCCAACTGGACCATCCCCAGCACCGTTACCGAGGCCGGCAATTTCGGTCTGCTGTTTGACCAGTATTACACCCAGCGCGGTAACGTGATGCGCCTGTTAAACGCGGCCCAGGAACTGGGGATCAAGAAAATTGTCTGGGGCGAATGCGGGCACGGCTGGCGGGCCGCCAAAATGTACATCCCGTCCTTGGCCGACAGGCCGGTGCGCTGGCCCATCACCCATATACACGATGAAATTGCCGATATGATTCGTAAAAATGAGTTGAAGCTTGATCCCAACAAAAACAGTAACCCGGTAACGCTGCACGACCCCTGCAACTACGTGCGGGCCTGCGGCCTGAATGAGAATATGCGCACCATTATCCGCAAAGTTACCGTTGATTTCAGGGAGATGTCGCCCAACGGTGAAAATAATTTCTGCTGCGGCGGCGGGTCGGCCATATTGTTTGACGACCCCGAAATGTACCAGCGCCGCATTCTGCTGAGCAGCAAGAAAGCGGAGCAAGTACGGGCCACCGGAGTGGGCAAAGACGGCAACGGTATCCTGTGCGCGCCCTGCTCCATCTGTAAGGCCCAGCTGTACCCGATGGTGGAAGAGCATGAACTGGGCGTTGAGGTCAAGGGATTGGTGGACCTGGTGGGCAAGGCCCTGGTCTGGAAATAGTGGTCATCTGGTTAACCATGTGATGGGGGTGCGTTGGGCATGCCGGTAATTGTGGTAAACGGCGTTGGGATAGAACTGGACGAGGACGGCTTTATCATTGATCCGGACTTGTGGAACGCAGATGTGGCCAACGCTTTTGCCGCCTCCGAGGGAATCAGCCAGTTGACTGAAGACCACTGGAAGGTTATCAACTACCTCAGGGATTATTTCAAGCAATACCATATTGCGCCCATGATTCGTAAACTTTGCGAGGAAACGGGCTGTAGTTTGCAGTACATTTACGAATTGTTCCCTTCCGGCCCGGCCAAGGGCGCCTGCAAAATAGCAGGCCTGCCCAAACCAACCGGCTGCGTGTAGTGGTCGCCGGTGGTCTGTGGTCGGTTAGCTATCGGTTAGCTAATAAGATATGCCGTTGTTTGTTATAAAAGATTGGCAACGGGACAATGGTTTTTGGCATTAAGATGTTTGCGTCTTGCTTCAGGCACTGGTTATCCCGGGCGTAGTTGGTCCCGGGAATCCCCGTGCCTGTTGTTTTTCAATATGGGTAAAAAGGCGGATAAATACCGACCACCGACCACCTACGACCAAATTTGAGAGGCTGTGATAAAAAATGAAGCAATATAACAAGCAGGACAGGCAATACAATATTCCCCGCCTGGTGGTGGCCGCGCCGCACGGGCGTTCCGGTAAAACCACCACTGCCATCGGGCTGCTGTCAGCGCTCAAAACAGCCGGCTACCGGGTGCAGCCGTTCAAAAAAGGTCCTGATTTTATTGACCCCAGCTGGATGACCAGGATCACCGGACGCCCCTGCCGTAACCTGGACAGTTTTTTGATGGACCGGGCGGTCATCCGCGCCTCATTTGTGCGCAGCGCCCTCGATGCCGACATTGCAGTGGTGGAGGGGGCCATGGGATTATACGACGGCGTTGACCTGGAAGGCAGCGGCAGCACGGCTGAAATTGCCAAAGCCATCGGGGCGCCGGTAGTGCTGGTGGTGGATACCACCCGGATGACCCGCAGCGTGGCGGCCATGGTTTCGGGCTATATACACTTCGACCCCGAAGTGCGCGTAGCCGGGGTGATTTTAAACAAGGTGGCCCGCCCGCGGCACGAGCAAATGCTCCGGGCGGCCATTGAACGTTACTGCGGTATTCCGGTGCTGGGGGTAATTCCCAAAGGCAAGCAGTTTAATATTCCGGACCGGCACCTGGGACTGGTTCCCGCCGCCGAGGATGACGAACTGGCTGCGGCGGTGGACGCGGCCGGCGGCACGGCCGGCGCATACCTGGACCTGGACGGGATCATCAAGGTGGCGCGGGGGGCGGCGCCGCTGGTACTGGATCAGCCGCCGGCGAACGCGCCGCTGATGCGCGTGCCGGGGTTGGCGGGGCTGCAACCGGAACAGCCCCGCGCCCGGGTGGCGGTATTCCTGGACCGGGCCTTTACGTTCTACTACCCGGAAAACCTGGAAGCCCTGGCGGCCGCCGGGGCGGAACTGGTTCCGGTCAACGCGTTACACGAAGACCGCCTGCCGGATGTGGACGCTGCTTACATTGGCGGCGGTTTCCCGGAGATGTTCGCCGCCGAGCTTGGTGCCAACGGGGACTTGCGCCGTGATTTACGGGAAAAAATTGAGACCGGTCTGCCGGTGTACGCCGAATGCGGCGGGCTCATGTACCTGGGAAGAAGCGTTGCCTGGCACGGGGAAAAATACCCGATGACCGGCGCCCTGCCCTTTGACGTAACCATGCTGGAGAAACCTCAGGGGCACGGGTACATTACTCTGCAGGTGTTGCGCGACAGCCCGTATTTCACCGCGGGAGAGCATGTGCGCGGGCACGAATTTCACCACTCCCGGGTGGAAAACTTGGTCGGGGAAAATATCGGTTTCGCCTTCCGGGTAACCAAAGGGTACGGCATAGACGGTGAGTACGACGGACTGGTTTACAAAAACGTGCTGGCCTGCTACACGCACCTGCACGCGCTGGCCGCACCGGACTGGGCGCAGCGGCTTGTGGCGGCCGGTGAGAAATATAAAGGGGAAAAAAAGGGGACTGGCTCCTTTTTCGCATTTTGAAAAAGGTGCCTGTCCCCTTTTTTTCCCGAAAAATACCGTAAAAGGGGACAGGCACCGATTCACAAAACGAATCGGAGCCAGTCCCCTTTTACGGTGCCTGTCCCCTTTTTTTATTCGTCGGTGGAAGGCTGCCGGCGATTTTTTTTGCGGGTCTCAATATGCATCCCGTAAAAAAACGCCAGCGCACCGCCCACCGCCAGAAAAATTAAAAAAGAGATAGTTTTAATATTCAACATTGACAGCTCCTGAGATAAATTTTAATGACCGGGCCTACTACCCGCTGAATCGCTTTCTTCATTTATCATCTCCGCCACCAGGCGCAGGGTGGCCACCGTATTGGTTACCAGCACCTCGTAAAGCAGCAACGGCAACACATCCTGCATGCTCGGATTTATCTCGCCCGCCGCCACCTTTTGCTGCACTATTTCGCCGGCCCGGTTCAGCGCTTTATTGACCAGCCCGGTAATATCATTTTGCCTCGCTTGGACAAATTTATCCACATCTATCTGCCTGTTCAGGGTACTTCACCCCCTATCCATGCCGGTTTCTGATAGTATTCTGCCCCCAACCTGTAAATCCTTGCCTTCTCGCCAAAATCTTTGATATGGCACATAGGTTTTTATTTTTTTAGGAAAACTAATTTAAAAATTACTCGGGGGGTGTCCTACTTGCCTTATCGAAATATATTAACCAAGTCATTTCCGGTAATTCTGGGTACAATTATTCTTTTTTCCGCTGTCCTGGTGCTGCTGCAAGGCGGCTCTGCCCAGGCCCAACAAAAATTGCTTTACTGGGGCAGTCGGGGCCGGGACGTAAGCGTAGTGCAGCAAAAGTTGAAAGCCTGGGGATATTACAACGGGTTTGTGGACGGCAGCTACGGGTCTGCCACCTACCGGGCCGTGCGTGATTTCCAGAGAAGGAACGGTTTGCGTGTGGACGGTATAGTCGGCCCGAATACGCGGGCGGCGCTGGGCCTGGCCGCGGTAGCGCCGGCCGCTCCTGCCCGTGACCAAAAAACTGTCGCATCCCGGGGTTATGTGAGTACTTCCCGGGATGTGCAACTGCTGGCCCGGGTAATTGAGGGCGAAGCGGCGGACGAGCCCTATTCCGGCAAAGTAGCCGTGGGGGCGGTGATACTGAACAGGGTAAAAAGCGCCGCCTTTCCCAACACCATATCCGGGGTGGTATTCCAGCCGCTGGCCTTTGAATCGGTGGCTAACGGCCAGTATACGCGCCCGCTGACCAAAGAATCCATCCAGGCGGCCAGGCAGGCCATGGCCGGTTGGGATCCCACCGGGGGAGCTACGTTTTTCTGGAACCCGGCTAAACGGGTGAGCCCGTGGATCTGGAGTCGAAATATTGTGGGGCGTATCGGCAGACATGTTTTTGCCCGCTAATGTAAAACGGCCAATTAGGGCCCTGATAAATACAAGGAGGAACAGCGCATGAAAAGATGGATTGCCGGTTTGGCCCTGGCGCTGGTCGCCATATTGGGCGTCGGTTACTGGGGGTATCGGGAATATACCTCAAAGCAGATGTTGCAGACAGCTCTTGGCAACAATTATCAAAGGGCGTTTTACAGCCTTTCCGACCATGTCCAGAATGTGGAGGTGCAGCTGGGCAAGAGCTTGGTTTCATCCGGGCCGGAGCAAAACGAGCAGTTGTTCAACCAGATTTGGCAGCAATCCACCCTGGCCCTGGACAGTTTGTCCCAGTTGCCGGTGGGAGATGCCCTTTTGGGGCGTACCGCCAAATTCATTACCCAGGTGGGGGATTATTCCCGCATGCTGGCCCGGCAAGTTGCCCAGGGTCAACCCGTCACCCGGGAACAATGGGACACAGTCAGCCGGTTGTACAACCAGGCTTCGGACCTGAACAAGGAATTAAGTAAAATACATGCCGAGATAGCCGACGGCAGCTTGAGTTTTTATGAACTGGCAGCAGCCGGGAGTCGCCGGTTGAGCCGGGAAGGCAGGAACCTGGCCGGCGCCAATTTCCAGACCATCGACCAGCAGATGCACGGGTACCCGACCCTGATTTATGACGGCCCTTTCTCCGACCACCTGGAACGGTCCCATGCCCGCGGCGTTACCGGTGATAAAATCACCCCGGCAAAAGCCAAGGCGATCGCCCTGCGGTATTACGACAACCGGGGCGGCGGGAACGTAATCGCCCAGGTCACCGGCGAGGTTAAGGGCAATATTCCCGCCTACCGGGTGGAAATAGTACGCCGCAAAGGAGATTCGGTGGTCGGCGAACCGGCAATAGCGGATATTTCTCAAAAGGGCGGTCATCTGATTTGGACCATTACGCCCCGGGATGTGCCCGGCGCCGACTGGAACTTGGAAAAAGCCAGGGCGCGGGCCGAACAGTACCTGGTTGATCACGGCTATAAAAATATGAAAATCAGCTATTACCAGCGCAACGACAACACCGTCACCTTTAATTTCGCGCTCCTGCAGGACGGGGTGATTATTTATCCCGATCTGGTAAAGGTGACGGTGGCGCTGGATAACGGACAGGTAGTGGGCGTCGATGCCCGGGGATACCTGATGTCCCACCGCAAAAGAATCCTGCCCGAGCCCAAACTGACGGAAGAACAGGCCCGGGCCATGGTCAGCAAGAATCTGGAACTGGAGGGTAAAGGCAGATTGGCCCTCATACCCGTGGCCGTGGAAAAGGAAAGGCTGACCTGGGAGTTCAAGGGGCAACAGGGCGCAGACACTTATCTAGTGTATATCAACGCGCTGGACGGCAATGAAGAAATGGTGCTCAAGCTGATAAAATCAAAAGATGGCGTGCTTACCTTGTAAAACCTTTGGTGCCGGGTGTTGAATTGTTGCCATTTTAGCAAAATAATTCAACACCCGGCACCATTTTGCGTGGGTCACATTGGGGACGGTTCCTGAATGCGACCGGGCACCATTTTGTGGATAAATAGGAAAATATATACCATTACTGAGTTGGGCGGGATGTTGTTGACACTGCCGGTGCCCCGTGCTAAAATAGTTCTAATTTACTGATAAATAAGGCTTTGATGGGGAATAAGGGTACCGCAGGTCACCCAGCGAGCCGGGGATGGTGTGAGCCCGGCGGATGAAAGTGCCCGTGCCGCCCCGGAGCTGCAGGCTGAAATTATATTGGGAATCATGAAGAGTAGGCTGTGCCGGCTTGCCCCCGTTACAGGGCCCCGAGCGGACCGTGCATTTATGTTACGGTCAATTAGGGTGGTACCGCGAGCCAAACCTCGTCCCTTTTTAAGGACGGGGTTTTTTATTATGTTGCTAACATGTTGATAAATATTTGAAAGTGGGTGGGCTGGAATTGATTACTCATATAGTTCTTTTTAAACTCAATGACCGAAGCACTGAAAACATTCAAAAAGCCCATGATGTTTTGTCGGGTATGCAAGGAAAAATTCCATATTTAAGGCATTTGGAAGTCGGGGTTGATGTTTTACGTTCAGAAAGATCTTATGATCTGGCTTTGGTTGCAAAATTTGATTCATTAGAGGATTTGCAAGCTTATCAAATACACCCTGTTCATATGGAAGTATCGCGATACATGACGATGGTCAGGGAATCGTCAGTTGCAGTGGATTTTGATTCTTAGGTTTTCAATTAGACTGAAAAGGCGGTGCATGAATGGACGATACAACCAGGGAGATTCTTGAACTGCTCCAGGAAAATGCCAGGCTTACACCGGAAGAAATAGCCGTCATGCTGGATGTGGACGCGGCTGAAGTGCAGGGCATTATCAAAGAACTGGAAGATAAAAAAGTAATTCTCAGGTACATCGCGCTGGTTAACTGGGAGAAAATGGGCGAAGAGAAGGTGAGCGCCCTGATAGAAGTGCGCATTACCCCGCAGCGGGATGTCGGTTTTGACGCCGTAGCCGAGCGCATCTACCGCTTTCCGGAAGTGCGGAGCATGCGCCTGATGAGCGGCACATATGATCTGGCTGTGTTTTTGGAAGGCAGCAGCATGAAGGAAATATCCAATTTTGTTTCCACCAAGCTCGCCACCATTGAAGGAGTGGTCAGTACCACCACGCACTTTGTCCTGAAAACATATAAGCAGGACGGTGTAATTATGGAAGACGGTGAGGAAGACAGGAGGCTGATGATATCACCATGACGCAAAAAAACTGGTCGGATAGAATCAACCCGGCGGTACGGAGTGTCCCGCCCTCGGGCATCAGAAGATTTTTCGACCTGGTTGCCGAAACCAGGGGCGTGATCTCCCTGGGTGTGGGGGAACCTGATTTCGTGACCCCCTGGCACATCCGGGAGGCCTGTATTTATTCCCTGGAAAAGGGCTATACCATGTATACTTCCAACTGGGGTTTGCTGGAACTGCGGGAGGCCGTGGCGGCCGACCTGGAACGTACTTATAACGTCAAATATAATCCCAAAAATGAGATTCTGATCACCGTGGGGGTCAGCGAGGCGCTGGACCTGGCCATGCGGGCTCTGCTGGTACCCGGGGACGAGGTGCTGATTCCCGAGCCGTCCTATGTATCGTATGCCCCCTGCACCACCCTGGCCGGCGGCGTGCCGGTATTCATGCCCACCAGCATGGAAAACAACTTCCGCATTTCGGCGGACCAGGTGCGGAGCGCCATAACGCCCCGGACTAAGGTTCTATTGCTCTGTTACCCCAACAACCCCACCGGCGCGGTCATGGAGCGGGAAGAACTGGCGAAAATCGCCGAGGTGGCGGTGGAACATGATTTAATTGTTATTTCCGATGAAATTTACGACCGACTGACTTACGTGGGCGAGCATACCTGCCTGGCCTCGCTGCCCGGCATGCAGGAACGCACCGTGCTGCTCAACGGGTTCAGCAAGGCTTACGCCATGACCGGCTGGCGCGTGGGCTACGCCGCCGGCAATCCCGATTTTATCGGCGCTATGACCAAAATTCACCAGTATTCCATGCTGTGCACCCCCATTACCGGGCAAATGGCCGCGCTGGAGGCGCTGAAAAACGGTCAGCCCGGCATGCGGCGCATGGTGGGGCACTATAACCGGCGCCGGCACCTGGTGGTGCAGGCCTTCCGGGACATGGGCGTACCCTGTTTTGAGCCCGGCGGTGCGTTTTATGCCTTCCCGCAGGTTTCCGTAACCGGCCTGGGATCGGAGGAATTTGCCGAGGAACTGCTCAAGCAGGAACAGGTGGCCCTGGTGCCCGGCAATGCCTTCGGGCGGTCCGGTGAGGGCTTTGCGCGGGTTTCCTATGCCGCTTCCCTGGATGACCTCAGCGAGGCGTTCCGGCGTATGGCCCGGTTTGTGCGCCGCTGCGGCGTACGCTCGCGGATCATTTCCGCGCCGGTTAAAATTTCAGACCGGCAAGAAGGAATCTGTCAAACTATATAGAACAATATACCATTATAGTAGTAGAATGTAATGTCGATAATGATATAGCAACAGCAAGGATGTGTGAGAGCGAATGATTTGGGATGCCCGATATGAATGTATGGACAGGGAGGAACTGCGCTCCCTGCAATTGCAAAGGCTCAAGGAAACGGTGACCCGGGTTTACAACCGGGTCCCCTTTTACCGTACAGCCATGGACCAGGCGGGGGTGAAACCCGGCGACATCAATACCCTGGCCGATGTGATCAAACTACCCTTCACAGACAAAACAGCCCTGCGGGACAATTATCCCTACGGGCTGTTTGCCGTGCCCCGGAAGGAAGTGCTGCGGGTGCATGCTTCTTCCGGTACCACCGGCAAGCCCATCGTGGTCGGCTACACCCGGGGCGACCTGGAAACCTGGTCCGAACTGGTGGCCCGTATCGTCTCTATGGCCGGCGTGACCGACGAGGACACGGTGCAGATCACCTTCGGTTACGGCCTCTTCACCGGCGCCTTCGGACTGCACTACGGTCTGGAAAAAGTAGGCGCCACCATTGTGCCCGCTTCGGTGGGCAACACCAAGCGGCAAATCATGTTGATGCAGGATTTCGGCACCACCGCCCTGGTGGGCACGCCTTCTTATTCGCTCCACCTGGCGGAAACGGCCCGGGGCATGGGTGTGGATCCCGCCGGCCTGGGTGTGCGCCTTGGCCTGTTCGGTTCCGAGGCCTGGACCGAGAGCATGCGAGGCGAGCTGGAACGCACCTGGAACATGAAGGCCACGGACAACTACGGCCTGAGCGAGATAATGGGGCCCGGCGTGGCCGGCGAGTGTACCATGGGGCCGGGCATGCATATTAATGAAGACCATTTCCTTGTGGAAGTCATTGACCCCGAGACGGGCGAACAGTTGCCCTGCGGGCGGGAAGGCGAACTGGTCATTACCACGCTGACCAAGGAGGCGCTGCCCATTTTGCGTTACCGCACCAGGGATATTACCGTTCTGACCGAGGAAAAATGCTCCTGCGGCCGCACCCTGGCCCGGATGCGCAAAGTGTGCGGGCGTACGGATGACATGCTGATCATTTCCGGTGTCAATGTATTCCCTTCCCAGATAGAAACCGTATTGATGAATATAAACGGTCTGGCGCCGCACTACCAGATCGTAGTGGACAAAAAGGGCTACCTGGACTTCATGGAGGTGCAGGTGGAACTGACGGATGAAATGTTTACCGGCCATTTCCGGGATCTCAAGGCACTGGAGGAGAAAATCAAGCAAAAAATATTCAGCGTGCTTTCCATAAACTGCAAGGTGCGCCTGCTGGAGCCCCGCTCCCTGGCCCGCAGCGAGGGTAAGGCCAAGCGGGTCATAGACAAGCGGCCGAAGTAGGGATAGACCCCCATGCCGCTAGCGCGTCACCGCGGTAAAAAGGGGACTGGCACCATTTTCGTTCTTTGAAAATGGTGCCTGTACCCTTTTTACCGCGGCATAATCAGAGGGATGAAAATCGTGCAGGTTGCTCCGATACATCACTTGCGGGGGACAACCCGCCCCGCACATTTTTTTTCAATATAGATGAGGCATCCTTAAGAACCGACAACCAAATGGAGGGAAAAATTTTGAAAGAACTGCTAACCGGCAACGCCGCCATTGCCAGAGGCGCTTACGAATATGGCGTTACCCTGGCGGCAGGCTACCCCGGCACCCCAAGCACGGAAATTTTGGAGAACCTTTCCAAATACCGGGATGTTTACTGTGAATGGGCCCCCAACGAAAAAGTGGCCCTGGAGGTGGGCATCGGGGCCGCCATGGCCGGCGCCCGGGCACTGGTCACTATGAAGCACGTGGGCGTCAACGTGGCCGCCGATCCGCTTTTCACTGCCGCCTATACGGGCGTCAACGGCGGTCTGGTGCTGGTTTCCGCCGATGACCCGGGCATGCACAGTTCCCAGAACGAACAGGATAATCGCTACTACGCCAGGTTTGCCAAAGTGGCCATGCTGGAGCCGTCCGACAGCCAGGAAGCCAAGGACATGGTGGGCCTGGGTCTTTCCATCAGCGAAGAATTCGATATCCCCGTAATGCTGCGCATCACCACCCGGGTAGCCCACTCCCAGAGCATGGTGGAACTGGGCGAGCCCGGAAGTCGCGAAATAAAACCTTATTGCAAGGATGTTAAGAAGAACTTAATGGTCCCCGCCTTCGGTCGCCTGCGGCGGGTCAGCCTGGCCGAAAGGATGGACAGGCTGGCGGCGTACAGCGAACAGTCACCGGTCAATTTTGTCATCGAGGGCGACAATAAAGTGGGTGTAATTACCAGCGGCATCAGCTACCAGTTGGTGCGGGAAGTGCTGCCCGGCGCGTCGGTGTTGAAACTGGGCATGACCAACCCGCTGCCGCTTAATATGATTAAAAAGTTCGCCGCCCGGGTGGAGAAATTGTACGTGGTGGAGGAACTGGAACCTTACTTGGAAGAGCAAATCCGCATGCTGGGCATTGAGGTTGTCGGCAAGGAGTTATTCCCGGTGACCGGCGAATTCGATCAGGGACTGGTGCGGCGCAAGTTCGCGGAGGCCGGCGTGCTGCCGGCACAGGCCCGGGAGCAAAACCCGGCCGCCGGGCTGCCCCAGGCGCCGCCCCGCCCGCCGGTGCTGTGCCCGGGGTGCCCGCACCGGGGCGTGTTTTACACGCTGCAGCAGCTTAAATTGACAGTGACCGGGGACATCGGCTGTTACACCCTGGGCGGGCTGCCCCCTCTGGAAGGGATTGATACCTGCGTGTGCATGGGGGCCAGCATCGGCATGGCCCACGGGATAGATAAGGCGGTGCCGGACCTGAAGGGTCGCACCGTGGCCGTGATCGGCGATTCCACCTTCCTGCATTCCGGTATCACCGGCCTATTGAACGCGGTATATAACAACAGCGACATCACCGTCATTATTTTAGATAACCGCACCACCGCCATGACGGGGCACCAGGATCACCCGGCCACGGGCCGGACCCTGATGGGTCGGGAAGCCCCCGAGGTTGACCTGACCATGTTGTGCCGGTCCCTGGGGGTCAAGCGGGTAGAGGTGGTGGACCCCCTGGATATGGCCCGGGTCAAGGAAGTAATCCAGGCCGAGGCGGCTGCGCCGGGTCCGTCGGTAATCATTGCCCGCCGCCCCTGCGCGCTGATTAAACGGGAAGCCAGGTCCGCGGTGACGGTGGACCAGGAAAATTGCAAGGGGTGTAAAATGTGCTTGAAACTGAGCTGCCCGGCCATTTCGGTGGCCGATAAAAAAGCTTCGGTAAACGCCAATTTATGCGTGGGATGCAATTTGTGCGTACAAGTATGCAAAACCGGAGCGATGAAAGGTGGGAGCGCCGATGCTTAAACCGGTGGACATTCTCATGGTGGGAGTCGGCGGCCAGGGCACCATCCTGGCCAGCAAAGTGACGGCGGCAGCCGCCCGGGCAGTGGGCTACGATATCAAAATGTCCGAAATTCACGGCATGGCCCAGCGGGGCGGCAGCGTGGTAACCCAGTTGCGCCTGGGGGAAAAGGTTTATTCGCCGCTGATTTCCGAGGGCGAGGCCGATATCATCCTGGCCTTTGAGCAACTGGAGGCATTGCGCTGGCTGCCCTATCTCAAACCGGGCGGCGCCATAATCATCAACAACCAGCAAATTTACCCGGTGCCCGTGCTGGCGGGCGCTGCCGAATATCCCGCCGGCATCATTGAACAAATTAAAGACCGGGTGGCCGATGTGCAGGTGCTGGATGCCCTCAAGACGGCTGTTGAATGCGGCAACGCCAAAGCGGCCAACGTGGTGCTGCTGGGCGCGCTGGCCAAAAAACTACCCATAGAAGAAACAACCTGGCGGGAGGCCCTGGCGGCCACGGTGCCGCCCCGTTTCCTGGAAGTAAATAACGCCGCCTTCACCGCCGGCTTCAACTTTGGTGCCGGGTGTTGAAAGGTGAAAGTGTTGAAAGTTATAAAATCAATTACGGCCCCGAGAGCGGGTGGACAGTTGCTGAATTGATTCTATAAACTTTTCCCTTAACTGTACAGCCCGGGGAGGCATGTGGTTATTGGACTATTTCTTTAATACTTTGGTTATCGTAGAACGATCTTTGTTAAGGTATTTTGCTACCAAACTGCGCTTTATGCCGGCCTCCCCCACGGCTAACTTTATGAACAGGCCCCTGGCCAGTATGTGTTGGTGACTTTGCTTGTTGCTTTTTAATTCCGGCAAGGTTATACCGGTGCTTTCTGCAACCCACTTTGTAATATATTCAAGACTTATAACGTTTTTTGGTTTGTTTTGGATTCCGGTTTGAACACAATCATTGCATGTTTGCTTTAAATTAGAAGATGGCATTAATTGCCGTTTTTCTTTTTGTGGCAATGTATATTGATAATAAGTATATTGTTGTGGCTCTTCATTGGATAAGTCATGGGTAAAATTAATGAAACTTAAACGGGCTTGATCCGGATTTTGGTTAAAATAACTTAATAGAAAGGCTGTATCCACCAGGTGGTCCCCTTGCCCGGAGTAGCTGTGGTAACTGCTCCATGGGTAGAGATGGACTTTTTTGGTCAGACCGGCCCGGACCGGATTCAAATGAATATATCTTGCCAGTGTCAGCAGGTAAGAATCTTCTTTGCAAATAATGGATTTATAGCGTCCCTGGAATAAATGCCCCACCCTTTCATGCCTGTAATTAAACCATCGCGCATAATTACTGTGTATGCGATGAATTATTTCCGGCAGGGGTGTCTCGCCTGTTTTCAGCAACCAGTGCACGTGGTTGGGCATCAGAACATAGGCGTAAATTGTAACGTTTAGCTCTTTTTTGTAATGACGCCAGAATTCCAGGTATTTAAAATAATCACGGTTGTTCATGAAAATTTTTTGCCTGTTATTCCCCCGGCAGATTACGTGGTATACTGTATCTGGTGCCGAAAGACGAGGAGTTCGTCCCAATCCCTTTTACCTCCGTTCTGTATTGTTTTATCAATGTGCTGTATAATTTACATTATTTTACCACAGGCAAAGTAACTTTCAACAATTTAACTTTCAACACCCGGCACCAAAAGAGGAGGCTGATAGTAAACAATGAGTGGTATAAGCGGTGTTGTGGAGAAAATGCGGGAAGGATTGCGCGGGGCCCTGGCGGACGCGTTGGCGGCGGCGGTGGAGGCGGGGCAACTGCCGCCGGTGGACATGCCCGATTTTGTGGTGGAGGTGCCCCGGGAGCGGGAGCACGGGGATTTTGCCGCCAACCTGGCTATGCTGCTGCCCAAACAGGCCCGGATGGCGCCCCGTAAAATAGCGGAAACGCTGCTGGAAAACCTGCCCCGCGGCTTGCGCTGGCTGGAGCGTGTGGAGGTGGCCGGACCGGGATTTATCAATTTTCACCTGGACCCCCGGTGGGTGCTGGAAGCGGTGCCCCTGGCGGTGCGGCAGCAGGCGGATTACGGCCGGGTGCGGCTGGTGGATGGGAAAAGGGTGCAGGTGGAATTTGTCAGCGCCAACCCCACCGGCTTGCTGCACATGGGTAACGCCCGGGGCGCGGCACTTGGCGACAGCATTGCCGCCATCCTGGATTTTGCCGGTTGGCAGGTGTCCCGCGAATATTACATAAACGACGCCGGCAATCAAATTAAAAACTTCGGCCTTTCCCTGGAAGCCCGTTATTTTCAACTGCTGGGCCGGGAGGGTGAAGTGCCCGAGGGCGGCTATCACGGGCAGGATATTGTGGACACCGTCCGTCATTACATAGAACAGCACGGGGACAAGCTGCTGGACGCCGACCGGCGGGCCCGGCTGGATACTTTGGTGCAGTACGCCCTGGCGGAAAAAATCGGCGGTATTAAAAAGGCCCTGGCTGAGTTCGGGGTGCAGTATGACGTCTGGTTTTCCGAACAATCGCTGCACGACACCGGGAAAGTGGACGAGACTTTGCAGCAGCTGCGGGAGCGGGGCCGGCTTTACGAGCGTGACGGGGCCCTGTGGTTCAAGGCCAGTGATTTCGGCGTGGAAAAAGATGAAGTGGTGGTGCGCAAGAACGGCATTCCCACCTATTTTGCGGCGGATATCGCCTACCACCGGGATAAGTTTGAGCGCGGCTTCGACCGGGTGATCAATATATGGGGCGCCGACCACCACGGCCACGTACCCCGGATGAAGGGCGCCATGGCGGCTCTTGGTTATGATTCGGACGCGCTGGATGTGGTCATCATGCAGCTGGTCAGGTTGTTCCGCGGGGGGGAGATAGTGCGCATGTCCAAGCGCACCGGCCAGTTTGTCACCCTGGAAGAGCTGATGGAAGAGGTGGGCCGGGACGCCGCCCGTTACTTCTTTGTGATGCGCAGCGCCGACAGCCATTTGGATTTTGACCTGGACCTGGCTCGCACCCAGTCCAATGATAACCCGGTATACTACGTGCAGTATGCCCACGCCCGCATTTGCAGCATTTTCCGCCAGTTGGCCGAGCAGGGGCGCCAAATGCCCGACCCCGCCGGCGTAAACCTGGAACTGCTGCGGGAAGAGGCTGAACTGGCCCTGGCCCGCCACCTGGCGGATTTTCCGGAGGAAGTGGCCTTGGCGGCCCGCCAACTGGCTCCGCATCGCATTGCCCGGTACGTGCATGAAGTGGCCGGCCTGCTGCACAGCTTTTATAACGTACACCGGGTGATTACCGAAGACGTAGAATTGAGTAACGCCCGGCTCCTTTTAATGGAAGCTACCCGGGTGGTGCTGCGCAACGCCCTGGGGCTTCTGGGTGTCAGCGCGCCCGATAAAATGTAAGGGGGGTTCCCATGCGCGAAGTGATTATGGCCACCATCGCCGGTTTCGTGGTGGGCCTTATTTTTGCCAGGCTCAAACTGCCCGTTCCCGCCCCGCCCACCCCGGCCGGCGTCATGGGCATTGTGGGGCTTTTTCTGGGCTACATGGCCGCCACCCGCTTTTTCGGCTGGGAATAAGCAGTTTTAGCCATGGGCTTTCGGAAACACTTATTGACATGTCTCTGCAGCGTGTATAGAATAAGTAAGGATTTGACGGAAATTTTGACAACAGGAGGCGCTTTATGGCCAAGTTCATTTTTGTAACCGGGGGTGTGGTGTCGTCCCTTGGCAAGGGCATTACCGCCGCCTCCCTGGGACGTTTGCTGAAGAGTCGGGGGCTGAAAGTGGCCATTCAAAAATTGGATCCGTACATTAACATAGACCCGGGAACAATGAGTCCATACCAGCACGGGGAGGTGTTCGTCACCGAGGACGGGGCGGAAACCGACCTGGACCTGGGCCACTACGAGCGGTTTATCGACGTGGACCTGGGCAAGAGCAGCAATGTAACCACCGGCGGCATATACTGGTCGGTGATCAATAAGGAGCGCCGGGGCGACTACCTGGGTGCCACCGTACAGGTTATCCCCCATATTACCAACGAGATCAAGGAGCGGGTGCACCGCATCGCCCGGGAACTCAAACCCGACGTGGTCATCGCCGAAATAGGGGGCACCGTGGGCGATATTGAATCCTTACCCTTTTTAGAGGCCATTCGCCAGCTAAAAAGCGACCTGGGCCGGGACAATGTGATGTATATTCACGTGACCCTGGTGCCGTACTTGCGGGTGGCCAATGAATTGAAAACCAAACCCACCCAGCACAGCGTCAAGGAATTGCGCAGCATCGGCATCCAGCCCGATGTGCTGGTATGCAGGACCGAAAAGCCGCTTTCCAGGGAGATGGTGGAGAAGCTGGCGCTGTTTTGCGATACCGATCACGACGCCGTGGTGCAGGCAGTGGATGCGTCGCATATCTATGAAGTGCCGCTGATGATGGAAGAAGAGGGCCTGGGCGATCTGGCCGTCAGGCGGCTGGGGCTTGATTGCCCCAAGGCGCCCGACCTTACCGAATGGCGGTGCATGGTGGAGCGCATGAAAAATTTGCACCGCCATACCACCATCGGCCTGGTGGGCAAGTATGTCTCCCTGCCCGACGCTTATCTGAGCGTCGCCGAGGCCTTGCGTCACGCCGGGCTTTTCCACGGTGCGGCGGTGGAAATTCGCTGGATCAATTCCGAGGACCTGGAGGTAAAACCGGTCGAGGATTTCCTGTCCGATGTGGACGGCATCCTGGTGCCGGGCGGTTTCGGGGACCGGGGCATTGAAGGCAAGATCAACGCCATCCGGTTTGCCCGGGAAAGAAAGGTGCCTTACCTGGGGATTTGCCTGGGTATGCAACTGGCGGTGGTGGAATTTGCCCGAAACGTGCTGGGCTGGAATGCGGCCAACAGCTCGGAATTCAACGCCCGGACCCCTTACCCGGTAATCGACCTGCTTCCCGAGCAGAAGGAACTGGACCGGATGGGCGGCACCATGCGCCTGGGGCGCTACGCATGCCGGCTGCTGGAGGGCTCGCTGGCTTACCGGGCTTATGGAGCGGAGATTATCCAGGAAAGACACCGGCACCGTTACGAGTTTAACAATCAATACCGCGCGGAACTGGCCGGTGCGGGCATGGTATTCAGCGGTTCCCTGCCCAACCGTCACCTGGTGGAGATTATTGAATTACCGGATCACCCCTGGTTTGTGGCCACCCAGTTCCACCCGGAATTCAAATCCCGCCCTTACCGGCCTCATCCGCTGTTCCGGGACTTCATCGGGGCCACATTAAAGTGAGTGTTCGAAAAGGAGCACGATAGACACGAGAAGTTCAAGGCGGCGAAGGCTTTGAGGAGCGGAGCGTATATATAATACGTGAGCACCGCAAAAGCCGAGCCAACGCAGAAATTCGAAGTGGATCTCGCGCGGACTTTTCGAACATCTTCTTAAAGTGAAAGACATCGAATGGCGCAGGCAGACAGCTTTGGGAATAACCAAAGCTGTTTTTCATAAGCTTTTGGAAAGGTAGTGAAGCAATATTGAAGCGTAAAATAATAGCGGGCCTGATTATCGGCATAACCGCTGTCTCTTTGCTGGCGGCCGCCGTTCTGGGGCGGGGCGGTAAAATTGATTACGGTAAACCTTCATCCGACAGTGCCATAGGCGTTATCCGCATCAGTGGTATGATTGTCAGCGGGACCGATTCCGGCGGGCTGTTTGCCGCCGTGGCGGGCTCGGAAAGCGTTATGGAGCAATTGCGCAGGGCCGCCCGGGACCCCTCTATAAAAGCGGTGGTGCTGCGCCTGAATACCCCGGGCGGTACAACGGCGGCGTCCCAGGAAATAGCTCTGGAAGTGGACCGCCTGCGCCGGGCGGGCAAAAAAGTGGTGGTCTCCATGGGCGACGTGGCCGCCTCCGGCGGGTACTGGATCGCTTCCCGCTGTGATAAAATAGTCGCGAACCCCGGCAGCATAACGGGCAGCATCGGCGTAATCATGGAAACCCAGGATTTGCAGGGCCTGTATGAAAAGCTGGGGATGGACCCGGTTGTGTTTAAAAGCGGGCCGCACAAAGACATGGGCTCACCGGCCAGGGACATTACTCCGGAAGAACAGCAGATATTCCAGAGCATGGTTAATGATATGTACGAGCAATTTGTGGCCACGGTCTCGGACGGCCGGGACCTGGACCCCGCCCAGGTGAGAAAATTGGCCGACGGGCGCGTTTTTACCGGCAGCCAGGCGCTGGAAAATGGCCTGGTGGATGAATTGGGCAACTTTTATGACGCCCTGGACATTGCGGCGGACTTAGCCGGTATTCGTGGCCGGCCCCGGGTTGTCGAGTTGGCGCCGGAACATTCCCTGTGGGAAGCCGTGAGCCGGATTAAGGTGGGTATGCCGGCGTTTTACCCGGTCGCCCGGCAGCCGTACGACCTGTTAACAAAGTAATATGGGGGTAATGTTTTGGACTACCAGGAAAAAAACGATCTGGAGAACCGGCAAAATGAACCGGTGGATAGCGGAGCTATGCCCGAAGAAACGAAAGAAAAAAATGTATATCCGGCGGAACAAAGGGATAATATCGGTAATAACAACCAGGATAAAAACGGCGTGCTGGATATTGTCTACGGGGTGCTTTTTGACCCGGTATGCACTTTTGCCGGGTTGGCTCAGAGGCCGCCCGTCGGCGCGGCCGTAATTATTTTTGTTGTATTAAACCTGGCGGAGGCCTTAATGGGTCTGCTTACCGCCCCGCGCTATTTCGGGGAAATGCCCATTCCCGGCTTTCCGGGTATGGACGCTTTTACGCACTCGTTACTGCCTTTATTTTCAGCGGGCGGTTTTATTTTCAGCGTGGTCAAATGGTTTGTCATGGCCGGTTTGCTGCACTTGCTGGCTGAATTGCTGGGCGGCAGGGGTGTCGCCCGGGGCGTTTTTGTCGTATACGGGGTGGCCGGGCTGCCCGCCGTGTTCATGATCCCGGTGGATATTATACTGGCGCTTATCCAGGCGGGTTCAGCGGTTTTATTTTTCTCCGGCCTGCTAAGTTTGGGGATATTTATTTGGAGCGTGGTGCTGTTGATCATCGGTGTGCGGGAGGTGCACCGGTTCAGTACGGGCAGGGCGACGCTGGCCGTGCTTATGCCCGGCCTGGCGCTCGTTGTATTATTCATCATCGGAATGATGTTTATTGGCACTACGTTTTCCACTATGCCCCGGCCGATATTGTTTTAAAAAGATTAAATTTGTCAAATAAAAGATTACATTTTTATGCAGGGATTTAATACGCGCCGGCGAAGTTTTGTTCAATAGGCTTGAAATGGGAGGGAATAGCATGCCAGCCAAACTTTATAATCTGCTTGTGGTTGATGATCAAGCCGGCGTACGCAGGTTGATTTGCGAGGCCCTGCTGGATGAAGGCTACCTTGTTGATCAAGCCGCCAGTGGCAAAGAAGCGCTGGAAAAAATTAAACGGAAAGAATTTGATCTTATTCTGCTGGATATAAAGATGCCGAACATGAACGGCCTGGAAACCCTTGATGAAATAAAGAAGATCGACAAAAGCGCTACGGTGGTTATGATGACAGCCTACGGCGAGTTGGAAATTATGGAGGCAGCGGGAAGGAAGGGCGCCGGCGGACATATTTGCAAACCCTTTGACCTGGATGATTTAAGGCGTTTGGTCAGGGATCACCTACCGCAAGACGATCTTGACAAGGCACTGTTAAAGTGAGTGTTCGAAAAGGAGAAATAAGGAAAGGGGACACACCTTCTCTTTTGGGTCATAGCTTTGGGGTCGGAGGAATGTCCCCAATAAGTGTTCAAGGCGGCGAAGGCTTTGAGGAGGAAAAGGATTTGTGATATTGTTGTCGAATTAACATACATATCAGCAAACAAAGTAGGGCAGGGGGATAGCCATGATTATAGTTACTGATACGCTACTGGCCATGCGGTGCCCCGAATGCGGAAAACTTGATTATCATACAATATCACGCTTTGCCTTCAGCGGATGTAAAAATGTAGAAATCAAGTGTTCATGTGGAACCGTGAAACTTAACATAACCACCAAGAACCGTAAAAATTACTGGTTGCAGGTGCCTTGCGTGGTATGTGAAACCAAGCACCTGCGCACTTTCAGCGGGAAAATGCTATGGTCCGGCGAGGTTAACTACCTTTTTTGCCAGGAAACCGGCCTGGAACTGGGGTATATCGGGCCCGGAGAAGAAGTCAGGGTCCTGGCTCTGGCGCACGAAGAAACCATGGAAGCGCTGGCCGACGAACTCGACAGAGAGGATGAATACTTTAATAACTCCGATATCATGTACGAAGTTTTAAATTCTCTGCATGACATTGCCGAGCAGGGGGCTTTATACTGCCAGTGCGGCAACCGGGACGTGGAGGTGGATATTTTCCCCGATCGCCTGGAGTTGCACTGCAAGGACTGCGACAGTGTGAATATTATTTATGCCGAAACAGAAGAAGACCTGCGGGTAATCAAAGAAGTGGAAACCATTGAACTGACCCAAAACGGTTTCGAGTGTCTGGACAGCCTGGCCAATACCACGAAAACGGGCAAAAAAACCAAACGCAGGCGTAAATAATACTGATAAACACCCCTTTCGGGGTGTATAATACTTTTTGTGTAGAATATTCATGAGGAGGCAATCCAATATGAGTCTGGTTCCGGTAAGCACATTACTGCGGGAGGCCAAAGCCGGCGGCTACGCCGTGGGCGCGTTCAACTGCAACAATATGGAAATAGTACAGGCCATTGCTGCCGCAGCGGAGGCGGAAAATGCGCCGGTTATTATGCAGGCCAGCCAGGGGGCCATCAAGTACGCGGGTATTGAATACATTACGGCCATGGCCCGGGTGGCCGCGGAAATGATCAGTGTGCCGGTGGC
The DNA here is from genome assembly GCF_900115975.1 of Desulfoscipio geothermicus DSM 3669. Lineage (GTDB taxonomy): Bacteria > Bacillota > Desulfotomaculia > Desulfotomaculales > Desulfallaceae > Desulfoscipio > Desulfoscipio geothermicus. Next base: position 79,145 of record NZ_FOYM01000003.1, on the reverse strand, counting down.
CCTGCACCTGGACCACGGTACCAGTTTTGCACAGGTGATGCGCTGCATCCGCGCCGGTTTTTCGTCCGTGATGATCGACGGCTCCAAGCACGCCCTGGCAGACAACATCAAACTGACCAAGCAGGTCGTGGCCGCCGCCCGCCCGGTAGGCGTTTCCGTGGAAGCCGAACTGGGTAAAATCGGCGGTACCGAGGATGATATTCACGTCAGCGAGGCCGACGCTTTCTTTACCGATCCCGATGAAGCCCGGGTTTTCGTGCAGGAAACCGAAGTGGATGCACTGGCCGTAGCCATCGGCACCGCCCATGGCCGGTATAAAGGGGAACCAAAACTGGACTTTGCGCGTCTGGAAAAAATAAGCTCCCTGGTGGACATTCCCCTGGTGCTGCACGGTTCATCCGGGGTGCCCGGCGATGCTATCCGGGAAGCTATTCGGCTGGGTGTGTGCAAGGTGAATATCGACACCAATATACGTGAGGCCTTTGTGGATCGCTGCCGGGAAGTTATGACGGCCGATCCCGATGAAATTGACCCGCGCAAGATTCTGGGCCCGGCGCGGGAGGCGGCGGTGGAACTGATTAGGGAAAAAATCAGATTGTTCGGCAGTTCGGGCAAAGCGTAACAGTCGCCGGTCGTCAGTGGTCGGTGGCATAGTAGGGGTCGGTCGTCGGTTGTCAGCCGCCGGCGACCGACCACCGACGACTAAATTGGAGGTGTTCGCTATTAAGATTTTTATTGATTCCGCCAATGTTGATGAAATAAAAGCGGCCAATGAATTGGGTGTAATCAGCGGCGTTACCACCAATCCCTCCCTGATCGCCCGGGAAGGGCGGGATTTCGGGGAAGTGGTACGGGAAATTACCGCCATTATTGACGGTCCCGTCAGCGCGGAGGCTGTCAGTGTCGATGCCGCCCCCATGATTGCCGAGGCCGAAGAACTGGCCGCCATTCACCCCAACATTGTTGTAAAGATCCCCATGACCGGCGAGGGGCTGAAGGCCGTGAAAGCCCTGGCGTCCAAAGGGATTAAAACCAATGTCACCCTGGTATTCTCTGCCAACCAGGCCCTGCTGGCCGCCTTGGCAGGGGCCACCTACGTCAGCCCCTTCGTGGGGAGGTTGGATGATATCGGCCACGACGGCATGGCCCTGATCGGGGAAATCGTGCAGATTTTCGATATCCACGGCCTGGATACGCAAATTATATCCGCCAGTATCAGGCATCCCCTGCATGTGACCCAATCGGCCCTGGCCGGCGCACATATCGCTACCGTTCCTTATAAAGTGTTGAATCAAATGCTGAAGCATCCTTTGACAGACCTGGGAATTGAGAAGTTTTTGGCGGACTGGGCCAAAGTGCCCAAAAAATAAGGAGGAAAAATTTTTTGGCTGGAATAATCGGGCGCCTCAAAGAATATTACAGCAAGGTCATGAACTTACCGGATGCGCCCACCAAGATAGCCCGGGGCGCGGCCCTTGGTTTTGCACTGGACTTTTTGCCCATCCCCCTCATCAGCATTCCCATTGCTTATGTGCTGGCCCGGGTGGTTGGCGGAAACGGTCTGGCCGGTGCTTTGACAGCTGCTTTTTTCAAGTGGGCCGTGCCGTTTTTCTATGTGCTGAACATGTTTACGGGCAGCTTGGTAATTGGTTTGCATATGCCGGAAGAAGTCAAGGCGGTAACGGTAACCGGAACGACGCCGGCTGACTGGGTGGAGAAACTGGCTCACCTGGGCTATCCTTTTTTGGCCGGTTCGTTCATTAATTCTTGCATAGCCGGGCTCGTTATATATTTTGTGGTGCGGCGGCTGCTCATGATCAGGCAGGGGCGCAAGGGGATTGTAAATGCGCAAAAGTGTGAATAATGGTAATATAAGGGGGAATGCCGTTGAACTATAATGAACTGGATAACAAAACCCTGGCGGAACTTTATGCGCTGGCCAAGGAACTGGATATGACGGGATATTCCCGCCTGCGCAAAAAGGAATTGATCGCAGAGATTATCCGGGCCCAGATGGAGAAAAGCGGGCACCAGTATTCCAGCGGGGTGCTGGAAATACTCCCGGACGGGTACGGTTTCTTGCGGCCGGTGCACTTTTTACCCAGCTATGACGACATCTACGTTTCTGCTTCGCAAATCAGGCGCTTTGACCTGCGCACCGGGGACCTGGTCGCCGGACATGTGCGGGGCCCCAAAGACAGCGAACGTTATTCCGCGCTGCTGCGCGTGGAACAGGTTAATGATGTTAACCCCGATGAAGCCGCCAAAAGACTTCATTTTGCAGGATTAACCCCTCTATTTCCCCAAGAGCGAATCACCCTCGAAACAGGGCAGGATAAACTTTCCACCCGGGTAATTGACTTGATTGCTCCCATAGGCAAAGGACAGCGGGGATTGATCGTATCTCCGCCTAAAGCGGGTAAGACCGTACTTCTGAAAGCCATAGCCAACAGCATTACCAACAATCATCCCGAGATAAGTCTGATTGTGCTGCTCATTGACGAGCGTCCCGAGGAGGTTACCGACATGGAACGGTCGGTGCATGGCGATGTAATCAGTTCCACCTTTGATGAGCCCCCGGAACGTCATGTGCGAGTGGCTGACCTGGTGCTGGAGCGGGCCAAGCGTCTGGTGGAGCACGGTCGGGACGTGGTAATTTTACTGGACAGCATCACCCGTTTGGCCCGGGCGCACAACCTGGTGGTGCCGCCCAGCGGGCGTACCTTGAGCGGGGGCGTCGACCCCGCATCCCTGCACAAACCCAAGCGCTTTTTCGGTGCCGCCCGCAACCTGGAGGAAGGCGGTTCTCTGACCATACTGGCCACCGCGCTGGTGGAGACGGGCAGTCGGATGGACGATGTCATCTTCGAGGAATTCAAAGGGACGGGGAATATGGAGTTGATCCTGGATCGCCGCCTGGCTGAGCGCCGGATTTTCCCGGCCATTGACGTGCTGCGTTCGGGCACCAGGCGGGAGGACCTGCTGCTCAGCAAGGACGAACTGGAATTGAACTGGTATTTTCGCAAAGCTACCGCCGGCATGACATCGGCCGAAGCGCTGGAATACATTGCCGAGCGGTTGAAGAAAACCAGGTCCAACGCCGACATGCTGCGGGCCTTCCGCAATATTCGCCGGGGCAACGGGCAACAGGCGGGAAACCGGACCGGAACGGAATCTTCTTAACCAAGTGACAGGCAAAAAAGGGGACAGGCACCATTTTCGCTTTTTGAAAATGGTGCCTGTCCCCTTTTTTACTGTCCCCCTTTTATTCTTGTTAAGATGCTGCGCCTGGCTTATACGACGCCGGCTCCCTTGGAAAATCACGGGAAAAGATCGCGGAGAACAGATAAGTATGTATAATACGGCTTAATATGGTAAATAATTAAATATGGAGTAATTTGTTATACAGGCAGGAGAGAGTAACCATGCATATTTGGCGGAGACAAAAAAAATCAGTATTAATGTTTAAAGCAGGCGTTTGTTTGGCGGCATTGCTTGTGGCCGGTTGGCTGGCCATGCCGCTCCGGCCTGCCCAGGCCAGGTTGGATGAGCTGATTCGCACTGACGCGCCTTACCAGTTGCCGCCGGAAATGTCATTAAAAGAAAAAAGTGTTCCGGTGGCGGCGGCGACCCCCCGGGTCTACATAGTGCGGGATGGGGATACATTAAGTGAAATAGCCGTACGGCACCGTGTCGATGTGCAGACATTGGCGGAAATGAACCACTTGCATGACCACGACCGGATCGTCAAGGGACAGGCGCTGATGCTGCCCGGTACCGCAATCCCCTACACCGTACGCCGGGGGGAGACGCTTAGCGTCATTGCCTGCCGCTTCGGGGTTTCCGAGCGGGAACTGACGGAAACCAACAATATTGACGACCCTGATCGCTTGCTGGCCGGGCAGCGGTTGATGGTTCCGGCCGGGCAGGGCGGCGGTGAAACGCCGATCTCCCGGGCCCTGCCGTTGAAACAACTTGGCTGGCCCGTGGTGGGCTGGATCAGTTCCGTCTATGGGATGCGGGACGGCGCCATGCACGAGGGTATTGACATAGCGGCCGACTACGGACAAAAAGTCCGGGCTGTAAAAGACGGGCGGGTGGTGTTCGCCGGACCACGGGGCACTTACGGTATCACGGTGATCATCGATCACGGCGGCGGCCTGCGCACCCTTTACGCACACAACTCGCGCGTGCTGGTGTGCGAAGGCCAGCGGGTGCGGGCGGGGCAGCCCATTGCCAGGGTGGGCAGCACCGGGCGCTCCACCGGGCCGCACCTGCACCTGGAAGTGCTGCTCAACGGCATACCGGTGGATCCGATGCTCTGCCTAAATCGTACGTATGCTTAACACCTAACACCAGTGCCGGGTGTTAAAATGTTGGCAAAAAGGGGACAGGCTACTTTTTCGTTTTTTGAAAAAGTTGCCTGTCCCCTTTTTGCCCTGGCAACTTTCAACACCTCAACCTTTCAACACCCGGCACCGGGGTGATAAAATAAAATCCGGGAATGATTGCAGCGACGGCAAAAATTACAGCACGATCTCAAAGTGTATTGTTAAAGGAGACTTATAAAATGTACCACCTTCTGTATGCTGACGAGCAGGGCCGGATGTTCGACCATGAACTGGCGGCGGTGGGCCGTACGGGAGACCGCCTGGTGGAGATAATTGACGAAGACGTGATGGAATTGCCCCCGGGTGCATCGCTGGTGCTGCTGCCTGAGAGCGCCCCGGTGGGGATGGAAAAAAAAGGAGATTTTCGGTTGATGGAGCGGGTGCCTGTCTCGCAGGGCCCGGCCCGGGCGGTGGGCGCGCTGCTGCCCCAGGGATATACTCGCACCTTGTTGCCCGGCTGCCGCCGGCAGGCGGGCCAGCCGCTGCCGCTGCTGGGGTACGCGGCGGTGGCCTGGCGGGACGGTCGCGTTTACGTCGCCGCCTCCCGCACCGATGACCCCGACCGCTGGGACCCCAGGCATTATAATTCCGATGATTTACCCCACCTGGTGCGCCGGCGGCTGGACGCCGCGCCGGAAAACCGGGTGCTGGCCCAACTGGCCCGCTGCGCCCTGGAATACAGCTGTTACACCGCCCAGAATATTTTCTACACCCGCTGGGAAGGCGGCCTGCCCGTGTCCCCGGTTTGCAACGCCCGCTGTCTGGGCTGCATCTCCCTGCAGCCCGCGGAATGCTGCCCGGCACCCCAGTCCCGGCTCGATTTCCGCCCGTCCCGGGCCGAAGCGGCGGAGGTGGCGCTGCATCACCTGCAGTATGCCCCGGACGCCATCATCAGCTTCGGTCAGGGGTGTGAAGGGGAACCCGCTTTGGCGGCGGAAAATATTGCAGCGGTGATAGACGAGGTGCGCCGGCATACCGGACGGGGCACGGTTAACATGAACAGCAACGCCGGTTATACCCGGGGTGTGGAGCAAATCTGCGCCGCCGGGCTGGATTCTATCCGGGTGAGCCTGATCAGCGCCCGGGAGGAAGTTTACGACGCCTACTACCGGCCGCGCGATTATTCTTTAGCCGATGTGGCCCGTTCCATCAATGTGGCCCGGGCCGCGGGCGTGTTTGTTTCCCTGAACCTGCTGGTGCTGCCGGGGCTAAATGACCGGGAGCCTGAGCTGGCAGCGCTGGTTGACTTTATTGAGGAAAACAATGTCAACAAGGTGCAGCTTCGCAACCTGAACATCGATCCGGACTTTTTCTGGGGGCAGGTGCGGGCGCAAGGTGAGATATGCGGTATTCCCCATCTTATAGAAACCCTGCGAAATATTCCGGGCCTGGAGGTGGGTAATTTTTCAAAGCCCGTCAAGAAGTGAACCCAATTTGGCATTTTGGGGAACTGTCACCCAAAAGTGTTTTTTAAGTGACTTTTCATGCACATTCCTGGGTCCCGGCGAAGAAAGCGATTTTAATATAGTGGCGGAGAGTAGCAATTTCAATCTCGCATCAGGATTTGATGTAACACCACCGGTATTTGCAGACGTCTACCCCGATTATGACCCAGCGACATTGACGGCAAATTCGGTAGATCTTTTGGTACAGACAAATGAATATGTAAATATTTATGTAGCCATTTCAGTAGAGGATGCCGTTTATTATGAACCATCGGAAGCTGGGGAAGTTGTTAATTGGGCCGTAGGTCCCGAAGATCCATCGGTGCCGCCAATAAGATCATGGAGCGGGTATACTGGCATATTATCTGCAGACAATACTCATGTTAAAACAAATTCTTGCCCGGTGGTGCCTGTTATGCTATAATAATTTAGTGTCTATATATAAGGGAAAACACGGTTTTACCAGCTGTTTTGCCATATGTATCATGTATGGAAAGAGGTGAGCCCTGTGAAGGAAAAAATCCATCCCAAGTATGGGGAGGCCAAGGTGACCTGCGTTTGCGGTGAAACCTTTACCACCGGCTCCACTAAGAAAGAAATCAAGGTGGAGATTTGTTCCAAATGCCATCCGTTTTACACCGGTTCTCAGCGGACCGTGGAAACCGGCGGCCGGGCGGAAAAATTCCGCAAGAAATACGGTATAAAATAAGTGTTTGGTTCTTATCAAGTAAGCTGGTTGGCAGGGCGGGAGCTCTGCTTTTATTTTATGCAAGAAAATGGTGATAATTATGCGCCCTGAATATAGTTACGGCGGCCAGGCCGTCATCGAGGGGGTTATGATGCGGGGGCCCGACAGCCGCGCCGTGGCGGTGCGCCGTCCGGACCGCTCCATAGTAGTGGACCATAAACCCGTATCATCGATCACCTCCCGGCTCAAGCCGTTGAAGTGGCCCATGATACGGGGCGTGGTGATGCTTTTCGAGTCCCTGGTCATGGGCCTGCAAGCGCTCTCCTTTTCCGCCGGCCAGGCCATGGAGGAGGAAGAGGAAGAACTGACCACCCGGGATATCGCCATCACCATGATTATGGCCTTTGCCCTGGCCATAGTATTGTTCGTGGTGGTGCCCACCGGGGCCACCCACCTGCTCACCCGCTGGGTGCCCGGCAGCTTGCTGCAGAACCTGGTGGAAGGTATCATCCGCATCGGGGTGTTTCTGATTTATGTGGCAGCCATTGCCCGGATGAACGATATCAAGCGGGTTTTCCGGTACCACGGCGCCGAGCACAAAGTGATTAACGCTTATGAGGCAGGCGACGAGTTAACCGTGGAACGGGTGCAGAGTTACCCCACTTACCACCCCCGCTGCGGCACCAGCTTTTTGCTGATCGTGCTGGTGGTCAGTATACTGGTTTTTGCTTCGCTGGGCGAACAGGTGTTGTGGTGGCGTATTTTATCCCGGATATTACTGCTACCCGTGGTGGCGGGGATTTCATACGAACTGCTCAAGGCCTCGGCCCGGTATGAAAAAAACCCGCTGTTTTGCGTGGTGGCCGCGCCGGGCAGGTGGGTGCAAAAGTTGACCACTGCCGAGCCCGACGATGACATGGTGGAAGTGGCTATGACTGCCCTGAGGGCGGTGCTCAAGGAAGATAGAGGTGAGGTCAGTGTTAGATAAACTGGACAGTCTGGAAAAGAAATACGAAGAATTGAGCGAGCTGATCGCCGACCCGCAGGTGATGGAGGATCAGGGACGCTGGCAGCAGTACGTGAAATCGCATTCCGAGCTCACAGAAGTGGTCACGGTTTACCGCGATTATAAAAGGGTGACGGCTGAACTGGAAGACGTGCAACAGATGTTGCGTGACAAGCTGGAGGCCGACATGCGCGAAATGGCCGAACTGGAGGAAGAAGAGCTCGGGGAGAAAAAAGAAGCCCTGGAAAACCAATTGAAGGTGCTGCTGCTGCCCAAAGACCCCAACGATGAAAAGAACGTGATTATGGAAATCCGTGCCGGCACCGGCGGCGAAGAGGCGGCCCTGTTTGCCGCCGACCTGTTTCGCATGTATACCCGGTTCGCTGAACTGAAGGGCTGGCGCACTGAAATAATGGATGCCCATTACACGGACATCGGCGGGCTGAAGGAAATGATTTTTCTTATCGAAGGCAAGGGAGCGTACAGCCAGCTGAAATTTGAAAGCGGGGTGCACCGGGTGCAGCGGGTGCCCACCACCGAGTCGGGCGGTCGCATCCATACCTCCGCTGCCACGGTGGCGGTGCTGCCCGAGGCCGAAGAAGTGGATGTAGATATCAATCCCAACGAATTGCGGATTGATGTTTTTTGCTCCACAGGCCCGGGCGGGCAGTCGGTCAACACCACCCAGTCGGCGGTGCGCATCACCCATATCCCCACGGGCATTGTGGTATCCTGCCAGGATGAAAAATCACAGCATAAAAATAAAGACAAAGCCATGCGCGTACTGCGGGCCCGCCTGCTGGACAAAGCCCAGCAGGAGCAGCAGCAGCAAATGGCCAGTACCCGCAAGTCCCAGGTGGGTTCCGGTGACCGGAGCGAACGGATTCGCACTTACAACTTCCCCCAGAACCGGGTTACCGATCACCGGATCGGCCTGACCCTGCACCGCTTGCAGGAAGTTCTTATGGGTAATCTACAGGAAATTGTGGATGCGCTGATCACCTCCGACCAGGCGGAGCGTTTGCAGCAGGTGGAATAATGGGCAATCCAACTATTGGGGAAATGATCAATCGGGCCGCCGAACACCTGCGGGCAAGCGGCAGCGAGACTCCCCGGCTGGATGCCGAGGTGCTGCTGGCCCATGCACTGGGCCGGGACCGGGTGTACCTGTTCCGGGAAACGGGGCGGACGCTGCCGGAGGAAATCGCCAGGCGGTACCGGGCGCTCATCGAGCGGCGGGTCGCCGGCGAGCCGGTGGCCTATTTAACGGGAAGTAAAGAATTCATGGGGCTTGACTTTCTGGTCGGGTCCCATGTTTTAATTCCCCGGCCCGAAACAGAGTTAATGGTGGAATATGCCCTGGCGGCGCTGGCGGGCTGGCCCGGCAGCCGGCGGATCGTGGCGGATGTGGGCACGGGCAGCGGGGCGGTGGCCGTCAGCCTGGCGCGCCTGGCGCCGGGGGTACAAGTATATGCCACCGATATTTCGGAGCAGGCGCTGGCCACCGCCCGCGCCAACGCCGGGCGGCACGGCGTGGACGTGCAATTTTATTGCGGGGATTTGCTCTCTCCCCTGCAGGGGGTGCTCGGGCCGGCTTCCGTGGCTGTTATTACCGCCAACCTGCCTTACATACCCAGCCCGGAGATGTCGGGCCTCCCCCGGGATGTGCGTTGCTTTGAGCCGGCCCTGGCCCTGGACGGCGGCTCTGACGGGCTGGCGCTCTACCGCCGGCTGGTGCCCGGAGCTTACTCCCTGCTGGCTCCGGGCGGTTACCTGCTCATGGAGATCGCCCCGGACCAGGGCGACCGGGCCCTTGAACTGACACCCCCGCCCCGCTGGCGCGCCCGGGTGCTCCGGGACCTGGCCGGTCGCCCCAGATTGGTAGCCGCGCAGAAGTTTGAATAAAAAAGGGGACTGGCAAAAAAGGGGACTGGCTCTTTTTTCGCTTTTTGAAAAAAGTGCCTGTCCCCTTTTTTGCCTTTTTTAGCACCGTAAAGGGGGACAGGCACCATTTTCAAAGAACGAAAATGGAGCCGGTCCCCTTTTACGGAGCCGATCCCCTTATTATGGTAGAACCCCATGTCGCGCGTGTGATGCATGTGGGTGTCAGTCGTCTATTCGACTGCGGGAAAACCAATATAAAACGTCGTGCCCTTCCCGGGCGTGCTGTCAACTGTTATCGACCCGTTGTGATCGTTTACGATTTTGCTGGTGATGGCCAGTCCCAGCCCCGTACCCTCGTCCCTGGTGGTAAAAAAGGGGTCGAAAATGCGGCTTAAAACCTTTTCATCCATGCCGGCGCCGTTATCTTCCACAGCCAGCAGGACGCCGCCGTTTTCTTTTGGCTTGGCCATTACCTTTACTTTCCTTCCCGGCCCCGTGGCCTGAATGGCGTTGTTGACCAGGTTGATAATTGCCTGCTTGAGCAAATCAACATTACCCATTATAAAAAGAGGCCCGGCATCAATTTCTTTAACCAACTCCACTTCGTGCATCAGCGCCTTGTTTTGCAATAATTCCCATATGGAATCAATGCTTTTGTTCAGGTCGATACTGTGCAGGGATACTTTTTCCGGCTTGGCCAGCTTTAAAAATTCGCTGGTAATGCCGTTAATCCGGTCCACTTCGCTGAGGATGATATCGAAATAGGCGCTGAAGTTCCCGACGCGGGCTTCCTTCTTTTCCCGCATGAGCTGGAGAAATCCCTTGATGGAGGTCAAAGGGTTTCTTATCTCATGGGCCATGCCGGCGGCCATTTCCCCAATGGCCGACAGGGTGGCGGAGCGCTGCAGCTTACGCTCCATTTCCTTTTTATTGGTTATATCGTTGATAATGCAGGCCTGTCCGATTGTTTCGCCTTGGTTATTCAGCAGGTTCGCGCAATTGACCAGCAGTGTCCGGCCTGCCGATTCCACTTCGAAGCTGGAGTTGTTTCCTGCAGCGCCGGCTGCCTCCTGCTTGGTCAGCCGGCGCAATAAATCAATCAAGTTGCTGTTTAGAAGGCGGTCCCTGTCCAGGTTGAGCAGGGATTCCGCTTGCCGGTTCATTTCAATTATATGTCCCGCGCCGTCGGCCAGCAGCACCCCGGCGTTTAAAAAATCGATAAAATAACTGGTGCGAAGTTTTTCTTCCGCCAGTTTTTCCGAAAGAGAAATATCCCTGATACAAAGAATAATACCGCTGTCTTCTCCGGGTGCGGAACTGACCGGGTAGGCCAAACACTGCACCGGCACGGAACGGCCTTGTCCGTCCAAAGCCCGGCCGAATATGGGAATGCCGTTTAATTCTTGACTTTGGTTTGCACCCGGCCATCTTTCCGCCAGGAACGGGAAATGGCGGTGCATAACTTCAGCCATACTTGAATTTGCCTCAATATCAGCCCTGACAAGTTCCTGAAAACTTTTATTCTCACCAACGATTTGACCGGATGCATCGACGTGCAGGGTGGCAATGCCCAGATTGTCCAACAGGCCGTTGAGGTTTTTTTCATTTTCTGCCAACTGGTAAAAAAGATGCAATATGTAATTGAAAGATTGGCCGATGAACCAGGCGGTGGTGATCATCAGCGCCAGGGTAAGGATATGCTCGCTGAAAAAATCGGTGAGCAGTTCCGGGTGAGCGGAGCCCGGCAGCATGCCCGCCAGGGTTGTCAATAAGGCGGTGACTATGCCGTAAGCCGTGCCGCAAATTATGGAATTTAATATCACCGGTATCAGGACCAGTATGCCGGTGTCGATTTGCGCCAACATCCCGGTGTTCATGGGAATGTAAATGACGCAAATTGCCGCTGTGTATAAAACCTTGAATATGTGCAAGTTCCGGGTGTCGCGGTATAATGTTTTGGTAATGATTTTATGTTGGGCCGGAACCAGACCGAGAATAACCAGGGTGCAAAGAATGAAAATATAATGCAAATAACCGTCAACCAGGTGCGCTTGCGTGGTTTTGAGCCATTCCAACAAAAAGGTGGCGGATAAAATGCAGTACGTCAGGTGGGCAAATAGGTAGCATTCTTTCAGCCTCTCCAAGCCCGCCTCCAGTTTCATTATTCAAGCCTCCCGCACGTCAGATAAAAGGCACGGCCTGTTTACCGTGCCTTAAAATTTTTCAGGAATCCGTTTGTGTTGTTCTTTTGCTGATACCACTTGGTTCGGGTGATGACTGCCGTTATAATGATTAAACAAACGATATGCAGCCAGCTGGTTAATGTCCAATACAGTCTGTGCTGCGCCAGGGATGTGACATCCATGCCAAAAATTTTAATGAATAAATTATAACAGAATATCTCGGTTAATAGCAGCAAGATCATGGCCACTATGCTGGCGACAGAACTGAGTACTTTGGAAACCCGGTAGTAACGGGCTACAAGAATAGCCATGGTCAATATTGCCGCAGCCGTATGGATGCCGGGTATGCCGGTGCTTTGCACTGTCAGGCGAATGATTAAAACGGCTGCGGCCATACTGGTGCCGACGGCAATAATTTGCCATATTTTTGCATAATCTACCCTTAATAGCGCCAAAACAAGCATGGTCAATACAATGCACTCGGGTATGCCAATGATAATGAAGTTTAGTGCGGTATCAACTAGATGACTTTTCACTTAAGAGCATCCGGGACATCGGGCTCGTACCAGCTACCTCCGCAGGCCGAGGCTGCACTGATTTGGGCAATCCACAACAGTGCGGTGGCAGCTAGCGTTATAATGACTCTCTTCACGTTTATCCCTCCTTTCTGTTTATTTTAGTTGAATTTTACTAAAAAATCTACCAACAAAACATATTACGCGTATCATTCAGCGGTCACCGCCGGCCCGGATTTGCACGGGTAAAAGGGAAACTGCCTGGGCCACCAGTCCGGCAACAACGGCAAGGTGGATTGCCGGGTCGGTATAAAACACCGTGTTCGGCGCCAGTAAAACGGCGGCCCAGCATACAATGCCGGTTACTGCCATGGTTTTAAGTTTCCGGCGTTTTCGTGTCGAAAACTGTTTGCTGGCAATGGTTGCCGGGGCAAAAGCGATTGTTACATACAGGGTGAAAATCAGACCCAGGGCTGTAAATATATGCATGTAATCCAGTAACCGGGGCGCGCCGGCTACAGACAGGCAGCCGAGACCGGGAAATACGGTCACTGTCAACAGCCAGCAGGCAAAAGGTCTTAAATGATAACGGCTTCCGGCAAAAATGCGCAGCGTGATAAAAGCCGCCAGTGCCGTCAGGCTGACCTTGACTGTGTCCGTCAACCAGGCCAACAATATGATGCCGGCTGTGGCAGCAGCATTTAACAGTACGACTTTTATGGCGTAGACGATAACTTCGGCATGCCGGTCGGCATCTCCGGCGTGGCCGCTCTCTTGCGCCAAATACCGGGATAAGGCATCAATAGATGATAGCAACGGGTATCGTTCCCTTCTATATACTTTAATTTGGTGTTTATAGTCTAACAAAGTGTATTCCTGTATAATGAAATACGATTAATGTAAACTTAAACACAGAAATGTATAATCCTCCCTAAAAATGAAAGATATTTCCCACAAATTATGATAATATGTGAAAATTTTCGACGGGAGGGTAGCAGACTTTCAGGAAGGTGCTGTGAGCAGGCGGTGCCGCATTTTCCCCGCGCTGTCTTCTTTTATCACGCTGCCCTTTGTGGTATACTACCTCAAGAGAATTGGAGTGTGGTAATAAATGGAGCGGAGCGAGTGTGCCACGCGGTGTCTGGCCGTGGATCCGGGGCAGCCCGAGACCGCCCCGGTGCGGGAAGCCGGCGCGGTGTTGCGGCGGGGCGGGCTGGTGGCTTTTCCTACGGAAACGGTTTACGGGCTGGGGGCCAATGCCCTGGACGCGCAGGCGGTGGCGAATATTTTCCGGGCCAAGGGGCGGCCGGCGGACAACCCTTTGATAGTACACATGGATAGCTTTGCGGCTTTGGGTAAATACATCCTGGAGATGCCGGCGGTGGTTTCGGCGCTGGCCGAAAAGTTTTGGCCCGGTCCCCTAACCCTGGTGCTGCGGGGCAACCGCAGTTTCCCCCCGGTGGTCACCGGGGGGCTGTCCACCGTTGCGGTGCGGGTGCCCGCCCATCCCGTGGCCCTGGCCCTGCTCCGGGAGGCGGGCGTTCCGGTGGCAGCCCCCAGCGCCAACGCCTCCGGGCGGCCCAGCCCGACCACTGCGAGCCACGTGTTGGAAGACCTGGCGGGCCGGATCGACCTGGTGCTGGACGGTGGTCCGGCCGGGCTGGGCTTGGAATCCACCGTGCTGGATCTTACCGGTCAATGCCCGGTGATATTGCGCCCCGGCGGGATAACCAGGCCGGATTTGGAGGCCGTCCTGGGGCCCGTGGAACTGGACCCTTCGGTTAACGGCGCGCCGGCCGGGGACAGGCCCCGCTCGCCGGGCATGAAGTATAAACATTACGCTCCCCGGGCTCCGCTCGTCCTGTTTGAGGGGGACAGCAGCGGGCAAGTGGCTGCGGCTATATATGCCGAGGCGCAGCGACTGGAGGCGGGCGGTAAAAGGGTGGGCATCCTGGCCTGCTCGGAAACCGCCCCCCTGTACCGGGGATTTGACGTGGTGGTGACCGGCAGGTGTTCAGACAGCGGGTCGATAGCCGCTTCCCTTTATGATTCATTGCGCCGGTTCGACCGGCTGGATGTGGATATTATTCTTGCCGAGGGCGTTGCGCCACGCGGCCTGGGGCTGGCGGTCATGAACCGGTTGCGCCGGGCGGCCGGGGATCGGATCGTCAGAATTTAACGGATGAATACGCCGGGCATTGCATAAATTTCAAACAAACCCTTTGAAGGGGGAGTAAATTTTGAGTATTGCCACTGTGTTGGCCCTGGCGGTGGCCCTGGGCACCGACGCCTTCTCCATGTGCCTGGGGTTGGGTATGGCCGGGGTGACCCGCCGTCAAATAGTCATAGTCAGCCTGACGGTACTGGTATTCCACATTTTTATGCCCTTGCTGGGCTGGTACGCCGGGGAATTTGTGGGCACCCTGGCCGGGCGTGCCGCCAGCATCGCCGGCGCCCTGCTGCTGGTGTACCTGGGTGTAAAAATGATCCGCTCGGTGTGGAAGGGCGGTGAAATCCTCGATCCCAAGGTGGTGCTGGTGAATACCTGGGGGCTGTTGCTGCTGGCGGCCAGCGTGAGCATGGACGCGCTGAGCGTGGGCTTTACCCTGGGCACCCGGCAGGTGGACCTGCCCCTCACTGCGGGCGTAATCGGCGTGGTGGCCGGGGTTATGACGGCGGTGGGCCTGGTTCTGGGCCGCTTTGTGGGCGCCCGGGTGGGAGAGCGCGCCGTCCTGGGCGGCGGCGTCCTGCTGGTGGGCATCGGGGTGCGCATGATTGTCCCGTAGTTTGCGGTGCCGGGTGTTGAATTGTTGTGATTTGAACCAAAGGAGCCTGATGGATATGGCTAAAAAGAAAATACTCTTTGTCTGCACTGGAAACACGTGCCGCAGCGCCATGGCGGAAGCTCTGGCCCGCCTTGCGCTGGAGGAGCTTTTCCCGGAGCGGGATGACATTGAATTTGTCTCGGCGGGGCTTGCCGCCCTGCCGGATAGCGAGGCATCTCCGCAAGCCGTTAGCGTGCTTAAGGAAAGGGGCATTGATTTAAGCGGCCACCGGTCGACGCAAATCAGCCCGGAAGATATAGAAGAAGCCTCGCTGGTGCTGACCATGACCACCTTCCACCGGGACAACTTGCGGCGGGCGGCTCCGGAAGCGGCGGAAAAAATCTATACCCTGGCCGAGTACGCCGGGTCGGGTGGCGACATCCCGGACCCCTTCGGCCTCAGCGAAGAAACTTACCGTATCGTGGCCGGCGAACTCAACGCCCTGGTCCGCGACGCCCTCCACAAATTCCTCCGGGGTCAGACTTAAACTTATTTAAACTAACTATATTATTCAGATATAGAGATTGGTAATTTTGACTAATGTTTGCTTTTGTAGAGGAAAACCGGCAGGTAATGTAGAATAAAAACATTTTTAGTGGGTCGGGCATAGTTCCGGCCATTTCTGATAAACTCCCATGTCCGCGAGGGGCACTGGCTAAAGGGATAAGAGCGGGCTATAATCAAGACAGAGCCCATGCCGTGCAGGAACTGCAAAACTTGATTTTTTTTCGGGGTTTGAGATGAAGCAATTACTAGACCATTAAAAAAGGAAGTGTTGATTTGCGGGTAGCTATCGGCAGCGATCATGGCGGATTCAAGTTAAAAGCGGAAATCATTGCTTACCTGAAGGAACGCAACATCGAATACAAGGACTTTGGTACATATTCCATTGAATCGGTGGATTACCCCGATTTTGCCCGGGCGGTGGCCGAGGCCGTCGGCGGGGGGGAATTCGAACGGGGCATACTCTGCTGCGGCACCGGAATCGGTGTGAGCATTGCCGCCAACAAGGTGCCAGGCATC
Organism: Desulfoscipio geothermicus DSM 3669; assembly: GCF_900115975.1. GTDB lineage: Bacteria > Bacillota > Desulfotomaculia > Desulfotomaculales > Desulfallaceae > Desulfoscipio > Desulfoscipio geothermicus. The sequence continues at coordinate 63,185 of NZ_FOYM01000003.1, read as the reverse complement.
CGGGCGGCCCTCTGTCACGACACATTTTCCGCCCGGATGGCCGGTGAACATAACATGGCCAACATCATAACCATGGGTGAACGGGTGATCGGCCCCGGGCTGGCCAGGGAAATAGTGCATGCCTGGCTGGAGGCCAAATTTGCCGGAGGGCGGCACGCCCGCCGGGTAGAGAAAATAACTCAGATAGAAAAGAGCTATCATTGTAAGTAAGACCGCTTTTTATTTAGGCAGAACAAGTTGTTAACCGACTGCCGACGACTGAAGACCGACGACCAATTCCGGCACGCCCGCCGGTTGGAGAAGATCGACGCCTTGGAAAAATTCAACTATGTAACAAATAGGACAGGTTTTTAGAAGCTGGGAGGAAATAATAATGAGTTTTTACAGTCCCCTTACCGAGGTGGACCGGGAAGTTTCCCGCGCCGTGAAGCAGGAGCTGGAAAGGCAGCGTAACACTTTGGAGTTGATCGCCTCGGAAAACATAGTCAGCCGGGCCGTCATGGAAGCCCAGGGTTCGGTGCTCACCAACAAGTACGCCGAAGGACTACCCGGGCGTCGTTATTATGGCGGGTGCGGCTTTGTGGACGTGGTGGAAAAGCTGGCCATTGAACGGGCCAAAAAAATCTTCGGGGCCGAACATGTAAACGTGCAGCCCCACTCCGGTTCCCAGGCCAACACGGCTGTTTATTTTGCTTTACTGCAGCCCGGCGACACCATATTGGGAATGAATCTGGCCCACGGCGGCCATCTGACCCACGGCAGCCCTTTGAATATATCGGGGCGTTACTTCAACGTGGTTTCTTACGGGGTGGAGTCGGACACCGGCTGGATTAACTATGAAAAGGTCCTGGAGACAGCTGCCCGGTGTAAACCTAAAATGATCGTGGCCGGGGCCAGCGCTTACCCCAGGGAAATCGATTTTGCCAGGATGAAAGAGATAGCCGATACCGTCGGCGCTTATCTGATGGTGGATATGGCGCATATTGCCGGCTTGGTGGCGTCCGGTCTGCATAACAGTCCCGTGCCCCACGCCGACGCGGTTACCACTACCACGCACAAAACTTTGCGGGGCCCCCGGGGAGGGATGATCCTGTGTAAGGAAAAACACGGCCCCGCGGTGGACAAGGCCGTATTTCCCGGTATTCAAGGCGGCCCGTTGATGCATGTGATCGCCGCCAAGGCCGTGGCCTTTGGTGAGGCGCTGCAGCCGGAATTCCGGGCCTACCAGCAACAAATCGTCAACAATGCCCGCGCCCTGGCCGGGGCGCTGGTGGAGCGCGGTTTCAATTTAATTTCCGGCGGCACTGACAACCATATGATGCTGGTGGACCTGCGTAATAAAAATGTAACCGGGCGGGAGGCCGAACACGTGCTGGACGAAGTGGGCGTAACCGTAAACAAGAACGCCATTCCCTATGACCCGCAGCCGCCACTGGTAACCAGCGGCATCCGGGTGGGCACTCCGGCGGTAACCACCCGGGGCTTGAAAGAAGCGGAAATGATAGAGGTGGCGGAAATAATGCACCTGGCTCTGAGTTTCGGTGACGACCCGAAACGCCGGAAGCAGGCCGGGGAAATGGCCGCCGATCTATGCCGCCGTTTCCCCATTTATCAGGAAGGCGGGGTGTATGCGGCCGACCGCTTAGAATAGTCGGAAGATAATTAAACCACAAAAAACAATACAATCAGGTTTCCAGTTAATTAAAGCGGGTGTGAATTGCGCGGATCTACACCCGTTTTAAATTTTCCCAATGCCAATACGTCGTTTTAAATGCAGGAGAAAGTTGATATGTGTGGCGAACTGAAAAACCAGCTGGTTCGCCGGGAATTTATAGGTAATTTCGTAAAGGAGGTTTCACCATGAATTTAACTGAATTGGTTAACTGGAACTACGAACAAAAATGCCGGAAAGCAGTGCAGGCACTGGAAAAGAACGGTTTTACCGCCGTTTACTGCCCGGCCAAGCAAGAAGCAGTTGATTACATTATTAAGGAAGCTGAAAGCGCTCAAACAGTGGGCTTTGGTGGTTCCATGTCCGTGGCCGGCCTGGGGGTGGCCGACAAGCTGGGAGAAATGGGCAAGGAACTTTTGATCCACGGCAAGCCGGGCCTTACGCCGGAGGAAGCGCTGAATATCATGCGCCGCCAGCTTACCTGTGATTTATTCCTAACGGGCACCAACGCGCTGACCCTGGCCGGGCACCTGGTGAACACTGATATGACCGGCAACCGGGTGGGCTCAATGCTGTTCGGGCCGCAAAAGGTAATTGTAGTGGCCGGGCGCAACAAGATTGTTGCGGATGTACACGAGGCAGTCAAGCGGATTAAAGGATATGCCGCCCCGCCCAACGCCCGGCGGCTTAAAATGGACACCCCCTGTGCCGCCACCGGCTTTTGCGCTGACTGCAATTCCCCGGTCCGTATCTGCCGCATCACGACAATCATAGAACGCAAACCGCGTCTGACCGACCTGCGTGTGCTGGTTGTGAACGAAGACATGGGCCTGTAATATATTGGATATAAAAGGGGACAGGCTACTTTTCATGTTAATAATTTACAGGTGAAAAAGGGGACAGGCAACTTTTTCAAAAAGCGAAAAAGTAGCCTGTCCCCTTTTTCTTTTTCAGTTTTTCAGGCAGGAGTACCGGTCCGGGGCAGTGAATAAGAAAAGACATTGGAAGTAATGAGTTCCCGCATAAGCAAAAGAAATACGCCCGGCATGTTTGATCGGGCCTGTGTTCTGGCAACCTAATGGGAGGATGAAGCAGTTGAAACAGCCCGGTATCAAAAGACCGACCTGGGACGAGTACTTCTTGGAAATAGCACAGGTGGTGGCCAAGCGCTCTACTTGTTTGCGGCGGTTTTACGGGGCCGTGATAGTGAAGGATGAAATAATCATCAGCACCGGATACAACGGTTCTCCGCGGGGGGAAGCCAATTGCACCGATACCGGAAAATGTATTCGGGAGGAATTGAATATACCCAAAGGAGAGCGGTACGAACTGTGCGTTGCCGTGCATGCTGAACAAAATGCCATCATCAATGGTGACCCGGTTAAAATGAAGGGTGCGACCATATATATTGCCGGTTTTAACGCCGACGGCTCCATAGCGCACGGGGAGCCCTGCCTGCTTTGCCGCAGAATGATCCGGAATGCGCTGATTGACAGGATCGTTTACCTGGGTGAGCACGGCGCACCGGTGGAATACGCTAAAGTACGGTGATTATGATGCAAAAGAAAATTATTGCCCTGCCCAAATTAAACAACCTTACGCCCACCATGGAATCCACCGCCCTGAAGTTGATGGAGGAAGCCGGGGAACTGGCCCAGGCCATAGGAAAACTGCGAGGCATGAGCGGGGAGCGCTGCGCCGTCGGCGAAAGCGAAGCCCTGGCGCGCATAACCAGGGAATTGCTGGACGTGGCCCAGACCGCGGTTTCCATGATGTTCGTGCTGGAAGAACGCTACGGCATAAACATTGATAGGGCCCTGGACGAACACGTTAACAAGCTGGTGGAAAAAGGTTACCTGGTGCCGGAAAGGTGATATGGCCCCTTTATTACGGCATGGCCCTTGATTTTAATATTCAAATAATACATTTAGTTTAAATAAGTTTAAGTCTGACCCCGTAGGAGGGTGTGGCAATGAAAATACTGACTGTGTTTGGTACCAGGCCCGAGGCCATCAAGATGGCTCCCCTGGTGCAAATGATAAAAAAGGATGAGGTTTTGGAATGCCGGGTGGCGGTGACGGCCCAGCACCGGGAAATGCTGGACCAGGTGCTGCGGCTGTTTGATATAGTGCCGGACAGCGACCTGAACATCATGCAGGCGGGCCAGACTCTGTTCGATATTACCGGGCGGGCGCTGGCGGGCCTGCAAAAGGTGCTGGAAGTCGAGCGGCCGGACCTGGTGCTGGTGCACGGTGACACCACCACCACCTTTGTGGCCGCGCTGGCGGCCTATTATATGCAGGTTCCGGTGGGGCATGTGGAAGCGGGGCTGCGCACCGGCGATAAATTTTCCCCCTTTCCCGAGGAGATGAACCGGCGCTTGGCCGGGGCGCTGGCCGACCTGCACTTCGCTCCCACCGCCGGTGCCCGGGCCAACTTGCTGCGGGAGGGGGTGGACCCGGAGCGGGTATTTGTCACCGGCAACACGGTGATTGATGCGTTGCTGGCCACGGTGCGGCCCGGCTACCGGTTCAAAGACCAGTTGCTGGACAATATGGATTTCGATAAATACCGCTTTATTTTAATGACCACCCACCGCCGGGAAAACCTGGGCGATCCCATGCGGGAAATTTACCTGGCCCTGCGCGACGTGCTGGAGCGGCATCCCGACGTGCGGGTATTATTCCCCGTGCATAAAAACCCCGCCGTCCGTCAGGTGGTGCAGGAGGTGCTGGGCACGTCCTCCGGGGTACACCTGGTGGAGCCCATGGACTACGAGCCCTTTATGAACCTGATGGCCCGCTGTTACTTGGTGCTCACTGACTCGGGGGGCATACAGGAGGAAGCGCCCTCCTTGGGCAAGCCCGTGCTGGTGCTGCGTAATACCACCGAACGGCCCGAAGCCGTAGAGGCCGGCACGGTGCGCCTGGTGGGCACCTCCCGCGCCGCCGTACGGGCAGAAACCGATCGCCTGCTTAACGACGCCGCCCATTACCGCGCCATGGCCGAGGCCGTCAACCCCTACGGCGACGGCAGGGCCGCGCACAGGATAGTTCAGGCTGTCAAGTACGCCTTCAAACTCTCCGGCGAGAGACCGCAGGAGTTTGCCGGTTAAGCCGGCATTTCGTATTTTACGACGCCGCCAGGGTAGATATGGGGGTTCGTTGGCCCATGCAAGTGATGTATCGAGCGCCGGTAACGGGACTTGGTGCAGCTGAGGATGCCGGATTGGCGGGACGAATCGCGCCGAAATCATCTACATGGCAGACGTGATGAATGCAACATTAAGCAACGAACCTGCACAAAACGATGTCACGGAGAGTTGTATACAAAACACATGCAAAAACGCATTACTTTAATAGGCCTATTGGCACGAAACTTTAACCTAACACTGCAGAACTGCATTGTTAATGTAAAATTGCAGTGCCGGCAGCGCGTAAGCAGCCGGCGCTTTTTTTACCGGCGCCGGCTTTCCATTCCGTATTTTGAGGGTTTTGCGGCATTTGGCAAAGGCCGGCGGGCTTGCTAAAAAAATTGGCATGTATATTGCAAAGATTAATGAATAACACGGATGAGTCCTGTTTTAGGCCTCGCGCCTGTTGAATTTTTTAAAATGCAAGGAGGTAAATCATATGCATTTTGAACTTACCGAAGAACTGCTTGACGTGCAGAAAATGGCCCGTGATTTTGCGCTGAAAGAAATCGCCCCGACTGTGGACGAAGACGACAAAGCCCACCGGTTCCGCCGCGACATCGTGGAAAAGATGGGTGAACTGGGCTTCTTCGGCTGTGTAATCCCCGAGGAATACGGCGGCAACGAAATGGGCTTTTTGGCCATTACCCTGATTGCCGAGCAAATGGCCCGGGTGCACAGCTCCATGCGCCTGCCGTTTAACATGAACGCCCTTGGTCCTGCTCAAACTATTTTGAGATATGGCAATGAAGAAACCAAGAAAAAATGGCTGCCCGGTCTTTGTGATGCAAGTAAGCTGGGCTGCTTTGCCATTACCGAAGCCAATGCCGGTTCCGATGTGGCCAGCATGAAGACCAGGGCCATCTGGGACGGTGAGAATTATATCCTGAACGGCGACAAAATGTGGATTTCCAATGCCACTGTTGCCGACGTCGCACTGGTATATGCTTATACAGATCCCAGCGTTAAAGTTAAGGGTATGTCCGCATTTGCCGTGGATATGAAGTCCCCCGGTATCACTGTCGAGCCCATCACCGAAAAACTGGGCACCTGGTCCGCTCCTGTCGGTGTTATCACCTTTGAAAATACCCCTGTACCCAAGGAAGCTCTGTTGGGTAAAGAAGGCCAGGGATTCAAGATTTGTATGGAACAGCTGAACGACACCCGCCTTGGTTGCGCCGCCGGCGGTCTCGGTGTCGCCCAGGCCTGCATTGATGCCGTGCTGCAGTATGCCAACGAGCGCGAGCAGTTCGGCCAGCCCATCGGCAAATTCCAGATGAACCAGGATATGATCGCTCAGATGATTGTTAAAACCGAAGCCGCCCGCCTGCTGCTTTACAAAGCTGCCTGGTTGAAAGACGAAGGTAAGCCCCACACCCTGGAAACTTCCATGGCCAAGTACTGGTGCGGCGAAGCAGCCAACTTCTGTGCCGACTGCGCCATGAAGATTTACGGTTCCTACGGCTATTCCGAAGAGTATCCGGTGGCCCGCTACTACCGCGACGCCAAGTCCTACCAGATCGTTGAAGGCACCAGCAACATCCAGAAGTTCATCATCGCCCAGGACGCCCTCGGTTATCGCAAAGCAAACCGGTAATAGTCGTCAGTCGTCGGTAGTCGGTCGTCGGTAAGATTGGCTGGCAGACCGGTAAATGCGAAAAGGTATGGCTCTCTATCGCTCCGGCAGTTTGCTTGCAAACTGCCGGGGTGTCCGGGATAACTATCACCATTAAACAGTACTAAGGTAAACTAACCTTGCAGGGAGGTTCGCAAATGAGTCAAAAATACGAAGAGTTTCAGCGCAGGAAAGCTCAAATTATGCAGATGGGCGGCGAGAAGGCCGTCGAAAAGCACCACAAATCCGGCAAATTAACCGCCCGGGAAAGGGTCGAGTATTTGTTTGACGAAGGCACCTTCACGGAAGTAGGCACCTTTGTAAAGCACCGCATCACCGCCTTTGGTATGGACAAAAAGGACGTTGCGGCGGAAGGCGTTGTATGCGGTTACGGTAAAATAAACGGCAGAATGGCCATGGTCGGCGCCGAAGACTACACTTCCATGGCCGGCACCTTCGGCGAATACCACGGTAAAAAATTCGCCGCCGCCATTGATATGGCCAAAGAAATGGGCATTCCCTTCATCGGCCTGAACGACTCCGGCGGCGCCAGGCTCCAGGAGGGTATGGACACCCTGGAAGCCTACGCCTGGCTGTTTAAAGCCCAAAACCTGGCTTCCGGCGTCATTCCCCAGATTGCTCTGCTGCTGGGGCCGTGCCTTGGCGGGCAGGCTTACCACCCGGTCATGCAGGACTTTGTCATCCAGAGCCGCAACCACGGCTACATGGGCATTGCCGGTCCGGCCTTTGTGAAGACCCAGCTGGGCGTTGACATTGACCTGGAAACCCTCTGCGGTATTCAGGCCCACGCCGTAAAATCCGGCTGCACCCATATTGTCGGCGGCGACGACAAGGACTGCATTGACAAGGCCAAGGAACTGCTCACCTACCTGCCGCAAAACAACAAGGAAAAACCGGCCCGCATCGATACCGGTGACGAAGCCATGCGGTTGGTATCCGATTTGGACGGCTTCATCCCCGAGCAGACCATGGTACCCTATGATATGCACGAAGTTATCTTTAAACTGGTGGATAACGGCGTTTTCTACGAAATTATGCCCGACTTCGCCAAAAACGTAATCATCGGTTTTGCCCGGTTCAACGGCCGGAGCACCGGTATCGTGGCCAGCCAGCCCAACTGGATGGGCGGCGTAATCGACTGCGACGCTGCAGACAAAGTGGCCAGGTTCGTCAGGTTCTGCGACCTGTTCAATATCCCGCTGGTCAACCTGCATGACACCCCGGCCTACATGATCGGGCCTGAGCAGGAATGGAAGGGCATCCTGCGGCACGGCGCCAAAATGCTGTTTGCTTATATTGACGCCACGGTGCCCAAAATTACCGTCATCATGCGCAAATCCTTTGCCGGCGCCTACTTGGGCATGTGCTGCAAGGATACCGGCGCGGACATCGTCTTTGCCTGGCCTGAAGCCACCATTACCATTGTGGGGGCGGAAACCGCAGCCAGCGTTATCTTTGCCAAGGAAATCAAGAACGCTGAGAATCCGGCGGAGGTCAGGGCCAAGCGGATTCAGGAGTACCGCGACCTGTACGAGAACCCGTATCACGCTGCGGCCCGCGGCTATGTGGACGATGTCATCCTGCCCTCGGAAACCAGGAAGAAAATATGTGCTTCCCTGGATCTCCTGGAGAACAAGTCGGTGGCCAGACCCTGGCGGAAGTTCTCCAACATCAACATGTAGTATAAAAATTTCTGAAAAAATTGTCGACCCCAGCAGGGACTTTGTTCCGCACAGCGAAATTATATCATGGTTAAAATCCCTCAAGACAAGGGAGGTAAAAAAATGGTCGACTGGGGTAATGCCACTTCCGTGGCCTTATCGGGTATTATTTCTGTCTTCGCGGTGCTGGCGGTGCTGCAGATTGCCGTCACCGTGTCCGGCAAGGTCATAGAAGGCATGGCCAAAAGCCAGGCCGAAAAACAAAAATCTTAAATATTTCAGTAAAATTTAGATTAGGAGGCAATATCATGACCCAAGTTAATGCTCCCATGGTGGGTAAAGTGCTGTCCGTGGATGTCAAAGTGGGCGACCAGGTGAAAAAGAACGATGTGCTGGTAACCCTGGAAGCCATGAAGATGCAGATCAAAGTATACGCTCCGGCTGACGGAGAAGTGGCGGAAGTGAATTGCAACGCCGGTGATGTGGTAAGCACCGACACCGTTGTGGTTGCTTTGAAGTAGATATCATTAAATAGGGGGAAAGGCAATGAATCAGCTGATGACTGAAATTATTGATGGTTTAGGGGTAATGCATCTAACCCCCGGCAATGTCGCAATGTGGCTGATTGCCTTTGTCCTCTTTTACCTGGCCATCAAGAAGGGGGTCGAGCCGCTGCTCCTGCTGCCCATCGGGTTCGGGGTGTTTGCGGCAAACTTCCCCCTCACCGGCCTTTTAGAAGAGGGTGGACTGTTTTATATCTTTTATCATTACGGCATTGAAAACGAGTTAATCCCGCCGCTTATTTTCCTGGGGCTGGGTGCCATGACCGATTTCGGTCCGGTTATCGCCAACCCCAAGACATTGCTGCTGGGGGCGGCGGCGCAGTTGGGCGTGTACGCGGCATTTTTCGGTGCCCTGTTTACAGGTTTGTTCAATGTTAAGGAAGCGGCCTGTATCGGTATTATCGGCGGTGCCGACGGCCCCACTTCCATTTTCCTGTCGGCCAACCTGGCCCCGCACATGATGGGAGCGGTGTCGGTGGCGGCCTACTCTTACATGGCACTGGTGCCCATTATTATTCCGCCCATTGCCAAGGCGCTGACCACCAAACAGGAACGGGCCATGCCCATGGGTATGATGAGGATGCCCAGCAAAACGGAAAAGATTGTATTTCCTGTTTTGGCTTCCATTGTTATTATTCTGCTGGTTCCCAAATCTGCTCCGTTGATCGCCATGTTCATGGTGGGCAACCTGTTCATGGAAAGCGCAGTGGTGGATCGTCTTACCGATGTGGCCCGCAATGCGTTGATGAACATTGTGACCATATTGCTGGGTCTGGGCGTCGGCTCCACTATGACGGCGGATTCTTTCTTAAACTCTAAAACTATCGGCGTGTTTATCATGGGCGTCGTGGCCTTTGCCTTCGCCACGGCGGGAGGCGTGCTGCTGGCCAAGCTGATGAATCTGTTTACCAAAAACAAGGTTAACCCGCTTATCGGCGCCGCCGGTGTTTCGGCCGTCCCCATGGCCGCCCGGGTGGTACACAATATGGGTACCGAGGCCAACCCGCAGAATTACTTGCTCATGCATGCCATGGGCCCGAACGTGGCCGGCGTTATCGGCACCGCAGTGGCTGCCGGCGCGTTTATAACAGCTATTTTGTAATCAATTTGTTAGCCGGGGTATCGATAGTTTAAAAGAGCTTAAAAGGTAAAACAGTTTTACAAAAAGACTTTGCCAGGGACAAATCTTCCTGGGAAAGTCTTTTTTTTTGACAAGGGTGCCGGGTGCTGAATTGCAACAATTCAACACCCGGCACCAAAGTTTACCGAAGTTTGCCGAAGTTAAAGTGAAAGACCGTTTTCTTTGAGCCGGTTTACCTTTCTTACAATGGTTGACTGGTCCACCCGCAGCGCTCTGGCTGCCTTGTATGTGCTGCCCAGTTCTTTCAGAGCGGCGCCGATGAGCTGGCGCTCCAGTTCCAGTTGGGCTTTTTTCAGGGGGATGATGCCCCGCACCGTTACTTCCTGCCGGTCAAGCTGTGGCTGTGGCGTTATATTCAAAGGTATGTCCACCGATTTGATCACCCTTTCCGGGGAGGTTACCAGCAGGCGCTCTACAACGTTCTTAAGTTCCCGCACGTTCCCCGGCCACTGGTAATCAATCAAATCCTTGAAAACTCGGGGCGCAAAGTCCTTTTCAATGCCGTAAACCTTTTCAAAGTGTTTTTTAAAGCTGTAAATGAGGGGAACAATATCGTCTTTTCTATCCCTCAGGGGCGGTATATTAATGGGCACCACGTTCAGGCGAAAATACAGGTCCTCCCGGAACTGCCCCTCCTGCACCAGTTTCTCCAACAATTGATTGGTGGCGGCGATAATGCGCACGTTTACCGGGCGCGGCTTGGTGCCTCCCACCCGGGTGATCTCCTTTTCCTGAATAGCGCGCAGCAATTTCACCTGGAAAGGCAGCGGCAGGTCACCAATTTCGTCCAGAAACAACGTGCCGTTGTCGGCCAGCTCGAACATGCCGGCTTTGCCTTCCCGGTTGGCACCGGTGAAGGCCCCCTTTTCATAACCGAAAAGCTCGGATTCCAGCAGGTTTTCCGGAATGGCCCCGCAGTTGACGGTGATAAACGGCCCGTCGCTTCTTTTGCTGTTTTTGTGGATGGTCTTGGCCACCACTTCCTTGCCCACGCCCGATTCGCCCAGCAGCAGCACCGTGGAATCAACGTGGGCCAGCCGCAGGGCCACTTCCATGACTTTTTTCATTTTGGTTGATTTGATGATCATGCCTTCCTGTGCAATCAGTTTACTGCGCAGTTCGGTCAGCTCGCCATGATAACGCTCGCTTAAAGCAATGCTCTGTTCCAGTTGGTTTTTCAATTTGTTCAAGTCGGTCATATCCCGGATGTTTATGACCACCCGGGCTATTTCGCCCGACTGGTTGTGCACGGGGTTGCCTGTGATCAGTAGGTGATTTTTATCGGCTGTTTGCTCCGAAAGGGTAACCGCCTCGTTCTTCTCGATTACCGCTTCCACCACGGAACGGGAGTAGGAGCCCTGTTCAATAAGGTCTTCTATGGTCATATTTTGCAATGTCTCCGCGGGGATGCCGGTAATTCTTTTAATGGCCCGGTTGGCCCTGATGATCCTGCCGTCCTGGTCGGTGACCAGTATCCCGTCGTAAGAGGATTCAATAATAGTTTCCAGTTCCTTATTCAGCTGCTTGACGGTGCTTAACTCCTCGGAAATAAACTCAAACTCTGAAATATCCTGGAAAACACCAATGGCGCCCACCACCTTGCCGTTTTCTATGATTGGGCTGCGGTTGGTGAGGTAGGTGTGTGTATTGCCCGAAGAATATTCCACGGTGAACTTGTAATGGGACTGGTAATTGCCTTTTTCCAGTATATCCAGCAGGCCGTGAGGAATGATAACCTCCGACAGGTGCCTGCCCAGCGCTTCACTTTTTTTCCTGCGGGTAATCTTTTCAGCCGCCTGGTTGAAGATGGTTATTATGCCGTTGGCGTCAATGGCTACAATGCCATTGTGGGCGGAGTCCATAATGGTTTCGATTTGCTGGAACATTTGACTGGCCTTTTTAAAAAGGGCATGACCAACTTCCGATCTGTCAAGGATGCCGGTGACCCGCCCGTTGGCGTTTACCACCAGGAATACGTTGGCCGGCATGGTCCAGGCATCGGAAACCGGCGAATCTTCATTCAGCGTATATACTTCTTCCTGCATGATGGATTGCACCATGGCGCCGCCGGTCAGAATTTCCGGGCCGGCTTGCACTATTTCTTCCCGGGAAACAATGCCCATAATTGCTCCCCCGTCACTGACTACGGGAATGCCGGCAAGCCCGGTATCTTTTAGAATTTTCCAGGCTTCCAGGGCGTTTTGTTCCGGTTTCAGCGTAACAGTACTTTCGGTCATGATTTCTTGCACCAGCATTTATATCACCGCCTTTGTGTTGCCCTGTGAAATAACTGTTCAAAATAACAGTGACGCGCAGCCTATAGAATAACTTTAACCTTTTTTATTTGTAAAATCAATTAACCGTCTATGCTTTGAGCTGATTAAATATAAAAAAATTTTTTACAAAATTAAAATTATTAGGAGGATTTTCTTCAGGGGTGTCTAAATCATGTTTAATAAAACAAAGTTTTACAGAATGAAACAAAGGGGTGAGGCAGGCTGCGTGGTGAAAGCAAGGGAAGAAGCAGCGGATAAGGGTTCCGGCAGCGTGCGGTCCGTGGAGCGGGCCGCCGATATTTTATCCTGCCTGGGCATGGGAGAAAAAACATTGACTGAAATCAGCCAGGATGTGGGTCTGAGTAAGGCCACCGTGCACCGCCTGCTGGCGGCTCTGCAGAAAAAAGATTTTGTAGCCCGGGACGAAGAAACGGGTAAATATTTTTTGCACTGGGGGTTGGTGGGCCTGCTGACGAAAAGTTTGTCCCGGGAACAGCAACTGGTGCATTGCGTTTACCCTTTTATGAAAAAGCTGTGGCGTTACACCGGGGAAACCGTCACCCTGTATGTGCGCAAAGGTTACAACCGGGTTTGTGTGGCGGAGATTGTCAGCCAGCATCCCCTGAAATATTCGGTGGGCGTTGGTACCGTGGTGCCGCTTAACGCCCATACCGGTTCGCCTGGCAAATTACTGCTGGCCTACATGGCGAAGGATGAAGTGGCTGATGTTTTGACCCAGTGCGAACAGGCCGGGCTGAACAGCAATCCCGCGGACAGGGGGTTACTTTTTCAAGAATTGCAGCAAATATATAAACAGGGCTGGGCCAGCAGTTTCGGTGAAAGAATTCACGGCGGGGCCAGTTTGTCCGTACCGGTCTGGGACCGGAGCGGCAATGTGAGTGCTTCTTTAAATATCCTCGGCCCGTGCGCCAGGCTAACCGAAGAGATATTGATGAGTTACCTCGATATTTTAAAGCAGTGTGCAGAAACCGCTTCCATACGTCTGGGTGCTTCTCCCGCCGTTATTAAAGGAGGTGAGGAGTAGCGGTTCTTAAGCGGCACAGGCCGGCATTTTTCACCGGGGGGCCTCCAAATGCCGTGCGGTTGCGGCCCGGGGGCAAGGTCATAACTAATAACCAGGTCATAATGATTAACTTGGGGGTGAATTCGTCATGACAGAGACAAATTGTGCAAATAAACAAATGACTCTTCAAGAGGCGATAAAAAAATATGTCAAGGACGGCTGCAGCCTGACCTTTGGCGGTTTTATCGGCCGGGACTGTGTGGCGGCGGTGCACGAAATCATCAGGCAGGGCATCAAAGACCTGACGGTGATCGATGACAGCAAGACCGACATGATGGACCTGTTGGTCGGCGCCGGTGCCGTGAACAGATGGGAAGGGGCTTACCTGGGGTATGGCGCCATCGGCCTGGCGCCAAATATCCGCCGTTCGGTGGAAAAAGGTATTCCCCGTAAAATCGAGCTGGAAGACTGGTCCAACGCCGGTATCAGCATGCGTTTTTTGGCCGGCAGTTTAAACGTACCCTTTATGGCCACCAGGTCTATGCTGGGTTCGGACATAATGAAATACAACCGGCGCATTAAATTAATGAACGACCCTTATGAGGGCGAGCCCATCGCTCTGGTGCCGGCGGCCCACCCGGACGTGGCCATAATACACGTGCAGCGTGCGGACGCCATGGGCAACGCCCAGGTGTTCGGATTTACCGGCAATGACGAAAACAAGGCCCGTGCGGCCAGGCACACCATCATAACCTGTGAGGAAATAGTGCCCACGGAAGAAATCAGGCACCGGGGCAATCTCACCCTGATCCCGTTTTACTGCGTCGACGCGGTGGTGCAGGTGCCCTTTGGTTGCCATCCCCAGTCATGTTACGGCTACTATGCTTATGACGTGCTGTTTTGTGGCGATTATCACGAGGCCGCCAAGGACCGGGATAAATTCCTGAAGTGGCTGGACCGTTATGTGCTCAGTGCCCGGGACCACATGGATTACTGCGAAAAAGTGGGTTGGGAACGGTTACATAAATTAATGGGCATGGAACGTCATTTCAACCGCATTCCGGGTTAACGGTAATTCACTTTAGGGAGGAGGATTAATATGAGCGAAAACGGATATACCGCATCTGAACTGATGGCTATCATGACCGCCAAGGAATTCAAGGACTGGGAGGTGGCCTTTGTCGGCATCGGCATCCCCCTGGTTGCCGGTATCACGGCCAAGAAATTTCACGCTCCCAATTTGAATATTGTATATGAGTCCGGCTGTATCGGGCCCCAGAAGTACCGGGTGGATTTCAACGTGGGCGATTCCTCGGCCGCGGACGGTGCCCTCTGCCTCACTTCGGAGTGGCGTGTATTCAGCGACATGCAGGCCGGTTACTATGACGTGGGGGTTTTGGGAGCCGCCCAGGTTGACAAGTACGGGAACCTCAACACTACGGCCATCTTCGGCGACCGGGATTACCAATCCCCGAAAGTGCGCCTGCCGGGTAGCGGCGGCGGCAACGATATCGGCTCCAACATCGGCCGGGTGGTGGTGATGCTGCGGCTGGAGCCGTTGCGTTTCGTGGAAAAGGTGGATTACCTGACCACGCCGGGCTATTTGGACGGCAGTCCCGACGCCCGCAAAAAAGCCGGGCTGCAGGGCAACGGCCCTGTGGCGGTGGTAACCAACAAGGCCTTGTTCCGGTTTGACCCCGAAACCCATGAGATGTACCTGGATACCATTTTTCCCGGCGTGGACGTGGAAGAAGTTAAATCGCTGGTGGGTTGGGATCTGAAAGTGGCCGCCGACCTTAAAACAGCCCCTGAACCGACCCCAGAAGAATTGGCCGCAGTGCGGTCCGCCGACCCCGCCAACCTGATCATGGGCGGCGCCGCCGCCAGGAACAGCCTGGCCGGGCTGGACGAGTATATTGCAATAACCAAAAAATACTCCGGCATTTTGTAAAGAAAAGGGGACAGGCACCGATTCACAAAACGAATCGGAGCCAGTCCCCTTTTTTTGCCCCCTTTTTTCAACTTAAAAAAAAAATTATGAAAAATAAAACAATAAAGAGGATTTTTAATTTTTATGTATAATACGGTTTTATGAGTAAAACAACTTGTTTCATCTAGTGAAACAGGAGGGAGTTGTGCGGTGGGGTAATAAGCGGTGAGGATAATGGTGCGGAAAAGGTGCCGGGCAGTGTCCGGTCAGTGGAGCGGGCGGCGGATATTTTATTGTGCCTGGGGAACAGCGAGAAAACGTTGACGGAAATCAGCCTGGAAGTGGGCCTGAGTAAGGCCACCGCTTACCGTATCCTGGGGGCGTTGCAGAAGAAAAATTTTGTGGCCCGGGATGAGGAGAGCGGCAGGTACTTTTTGCACTGGAGTTTGATGGGCCTTTTAACGGCCGGCATTGACCGTGACCGCAGCTTGATTCAGTGCGTTGACCCGTACATGGAAAAGTTGTGGCGGCTTACCGGAGAAACGGTTACGCTGTATGTCCGGAAAGGATATGTCCGGGTTTGCGTGGCGGAAATCGTCAGCCAGCACCCCCTGAAATTTTCCGTGGGGGTCGGCACGGTGGTACCCCTCAACGCCCATACCGGCTCGCCGGGCAAGCTGCTGCTGGCTTACATGAGCGATGAGGAAGTGGTGGCGGTACTGACCCAGTGTGAACAGGCCGGCCTGACCAGTAAAACTGCTGAGCGGGGCCTGCTGTTGCAGGAACTGCGCGAGATAAGGGAAAGGGGGTGGGCCAGCAGCTTCGGGGAGAGGATCAAGGGGGGTTCCAGCCTTTCGGTGCCGGTGTGGGGCCGCCACGGGAAGGTGGTAGCTTCGCTTAACCTGCTGGGGCCTTATGCGCGGTTAAATGAAGAGGTGCTCATGGGTTACCTTGATTTACTGAAAAAATGTGCGGAAACTGCATCTGTCAAACTGGGGGCTTCTCCGGATGTCTTTAAGGGGGGCTGATATGGTCAATTTATTGCCCGATTAATTATCAGAAAATGGTGTTTGTGGCTCTGGCTGTCGCTTCCGGCGTTTATATTTTGTTATTTTACCAGGATATAGTTATGCGGGCCGGGGCTCCCAATACTCCGGACCTGATTTTTGGCATTATTATGGTGCTGCTTATCCTGGAAGCCACCCGGCGGGCTACGGGCTGGGTGCTGGTTATCATAGCCGGTGCCTTTTTGCTCTACAACTTCTTGGGACCATATATACCGGGGCTGCTGGGGCACAAAGGTTATTCCATCGGCCGGGTAATTTCCCAGATGTACCTGACCACCGAGGGTATTTTCGGCGTGCCCCTGGGGGTTTCGGCCAATTACATTTTCCTGTTCATATTCTTAACTTCTATGTTGGAAAGGCTGGGTATGGGCGACTTTTTATTGCGTTTGGCCATGGCCCTTATGGGCAGGTTTACCGGCGGGCCCGCCAAGACCGCCGTGCTGGCCAGCGGGTTCATGGGTTCCCTCAACGGCAGCGCGGTGGCTAACGTGGTGGGCACCGGTACCTTCACCATACCGCTGATGAAGAGAAATGGATACAAACCTCACTTTGCCGGCGCGGTGGAGGCGTGCGCCTCATCCGGAGGGCAGTTGATGCCTCCGATCATGGGCGCAGCCGCTTTTATCATTGCGGAATTTTTGAGCATCCCCTACATTGAAGTCGTGGTGGCGGCCATTATACCGGCGGCGCTGTATTACCTGTGCGTGCTTTTCGGGGTGCATTTTGAGGCCTGCCGGTTGGGGCTGACCGGTTTGCCCAAATCAGAACTGCCTTCGGCCAGGAAAGTCTTGAAAGAAGGTTGGTACTTTCTGGTGCCCCTGGGTGTTCTGGTGTTTTTCCTGGCTGTTTTGCAATATACGCCCATCAGATCCGGCTTCTACGCCATCATCAGCATGTTCATAGTCTCCTTTGCCACCCGTGAAAGCCGCATATCCTGGGAGCGTTTCCGGGACGGTGCGATAATGGCGGCGCGCAATACCATCACTGTGGCACTGGCCTGTGCCGCAGCCGGTCTGGTTATCGGCAGTATCAATCTCACCGGTGCGGGCTTGAAGATTTCTTCGGTGATTGTCGCCGCGTCCGGGGGGACGCTGTGGCTGGCGCTGCTGTTGACGGCCCTGGTGGCGTTGATTATGGGTATGGGTTTGCCGACAACGGCGGCCTATATCGTAGCCGGCACCATGGCGGCCCCCGCCTTGATAGATATGGGGGTTCTGCCCCTGGCCGCTCACCTGTTCGTATTTTACTTCGCCATTATTTCGGCCATTACGCCGCCCGTGGCGCTAGCGGCCTATGCCGCTGCCGGCATTGCCAAGGATGAACCCATGAAAATCGGCATTACGGCCTGTAAGATCGGCCTGGCCGCGTTTATTGTGCCCTTTTTGTTTGCCGGGCAGCCGGCCCTTATCGGAGTCGGTGACGGCTGGCATATCGCCTGGTCCACTTTTACGGCGCTCATCGGCGTAATGGCGCTGGCCGGCGGGTGTATCGGTTTTGTGGTGCGCAAAGCCCTGTGGTGGGAAAGAACCTTGCTGATATGCGGTGCGCTGTTGTCCCTGCATCCGGTTGTAATAACTGATACCATCGGGCTGGGCATGATAGTTGTCGCCCTGGCTTCCAACATCATGACCGGTAAAAAGCCGGTGGGCAAAACCGGCTCGGAACAATTCGGCTCTGTTGGCGCCACAGGCACTAAAACTGTGGTAGATTTTTCCGCCGGCTGATCCGAAAAAAAGGGGGCCGGTACCGATTCATAAAACGAATCGGTACCGGCTCTCTTTTTTCGGCAAAATTTTTGCAAGTAGGTATTTGAAACTAACAGAGTGGCTCGCATCTTGCTGTACTTATTACCAGACCGAAAATCAACTGAAGGGGGGTATTGCCATAAACTTCACTATTACCGTGGATCTGGGTATTGCGCTGGCCCGCCAGGTAGCCGATGAAGGTTATCAGAAACCAAAGCTTACATTACAGTTGCAGGAGCAAATAACTTTGCGGCAGCTGGTGAACCGGTTGGGCATACCGGCAAAATATATCAGCTTTTTTACCATCAACGGTGAAATGTGTGGCTGGGATGCTACAATTACGCCCAACGCACATATTATCATCTATCCTTATATTACCGGAGGATAAAAAAGGGACAGGCTACTTTACCTGGCAATAATTACCATGAAAAGTAGCCTGTCCCCTTTTTGCATTACTACTAAAACTACATATTTTCCCGAACTTTCTCGTTCAGCAATACATCTGCCGCGTTGCCATGTCGCGACCTGGCCACAATATAAAATACCACGCCCAACGCGAGCCAGCCAAGGATTATGGCCCACTCGTACGGCCATACCAGCGCCGAAGGGCTTCCGGGCAGATACATTATGGCCATCCCCAGGCTGAGCAGAACAGCTATAAAACCTACCAGCTTGCCGTTGGAAACCGTGAAAGGCCTGGGCATATCGGGTTCTTTGTACCTGAGTACCAGAAAGGACAATGCCACTGCCATGTAAGCTACTACAACGCCCATGCCGCCGGCGTCCACCAGCCAGACCAGCATCTTTCTGCCGAAAAGGGGTGCCAGCGTGGATAAAATCCCTACCAGGATAACGGCATTATGGGGAGTTTTATACTTGGGGTGCAGCTTACCCAAAAAGTCGGGCAGCATTTTGGCCTGGGCCATGGCGTAGATCAAGCGGCTGGCCCCGATATAAAAACCGTTCCAACTGGTGATGATTCCCGCAATGCCGGCCAAAACCAAAATTTTGCCCGCCCACGCGCCGCCAAACAGCGCCGCCATGGCATCTGCCGTGGCCAGGCCGGAATTCTCCAGTTCAGCCGGGCTGAGAGCCCGGGATACCCCGAAGATAATTAAAATGTACCATGCCGCAGCCATTAAAACCGAAATGATCAATATTCTCCCGATAGTTTTATAAGGTATGTCCATCTCTTCCGCTGCCTGCGGAATGACGTCGAATCCGACAAACATGAAGGGAGTCATGATAACTACCGAGAAAAGTCCGGCCATGCCGCCGGTGAACAACGGCTCCATATCCGCCGTGCTTCCGTTGAAAAGACTGCCGGTGATAAGCATTATGCCGCCGGCTGCAATTATAATAGTAAATACCGTCTGCATAAAGGCCGCCATTTTAATGCCCACATAATTGACAATGCAGATAATGATGGAACCGATTATTCCCACCAACGCCCAGCTGGCGTATACATCCCAGCCTGCAATGGTCCAGAGGTAACCCTGCTTGTAATTGGGGAAAAGGTATTCAACCACCGTGGGCAGCGCCACGGCCTCAAAAGATACCACTGAAATATACCCCAAAACGATGGTCCAGGCACAAATGAAAGATGGTGTTACTCCCAAACCCCGATAACTATAAAGCAATTCTCCCCCCGCTTTGGGCATGGCGGAGGCAAGTTCGGCATAAGTTAATCCTACAAAAACAACCAAGATTCCGCCGATAAGAAAGGCCAGCATAGCGCCAAACGACCCGGCGGAACGGATCCATGACCCGGCCAGTACCACCCAACCCCAACCGATCATGGCTCCGAAGGCCAGGGCCAGAACGTCGCGTCTTGATAATACTCTTGCAAAACCGGAATCTTGTGACAAAAAAATCACCCCTTATTAAGATGTTAAAAAAATTAGTACAATAAAATTAGGATAATGGCAGTTGATTTCAGTGGGGCTTAAAGTTGCTTAATTTTGATTTTCTATATTTTCACCTCCTGTTATTGAATAGTGAATAAAATTTAATCAAATAAATTTTCTAAATTACTTTATTACAAAAAACATGCCATATTTAAAAAATTATAAACCGGCGAAAATACTGTCAATTTTGAAAAATAAAAATCATATTTAATGCAACAAGCCATTGAAATTATCATATTTTAAGCCGATAAATCGCTTGCAGGCCAACGGAGCCGAGCATGTATGGTTAATGCATATGAGAATTGTAAAGATTTGCACATGCATTAAATCGCCGTTTTATCATTTTTATAGGTAAGGAATGTTTATTGAGGGTAATTTTCGGTTATGTAGCCGGCACATTAGCCGAAGCCGCAAAAAAAAACGGGAAGAGGCTCTATCGAAGTGACGCTATGTGGAACATTGTTTCGGATAAAATTGCAGAGTTTTTTTAAATGCGCAGGTAACAATTTTGCATGTTACTTTACAGAAAAGTTTCATAACCATAAATAGGGCAAACAAAGAATGGGCCGCCATGCTGGAGCCCGGTAAAAAGGTTACCCTGTTTCAATTATGTAGTGGCTGTCAATTAATGTTAATATTAAGAATGGAGGTAAGTGAAAATGGCCAAAACCAATGCCGAGTTGGTAGCCAGGAAACACCAGCTCATCGCTCGGGGTATATCAAACTCCACCGAAGTATTTGTAGAGAAAGCGCAAGGCGCCACCATCGTAGACGTCGAAGGCAAAGAATACATCGACTTTTACGGCGGCATCGGCACCCTGAACGCGGGCCACTGTCCCGCGCCCGTAGTGGAAGCCATAAAAAACCAGGCGG
Organism: Desulfoscipio geothermicus DSM 3669; assembly: GCF_900115975.1. GTDB lineage: Bacteria > Bacillota > Desulfotomaculia > Desulfotomaculales > Desulfallaceae > Desulfoscipio > Desulfoscipio geothermicus. Next base: position 42,497 of record NZ_FOYM01000003.1, on the reverse strand, counting down.
AAAAACTATTGCACACCTGCTTTATGGTTACCATGTACGAACCTTACCTCGACCTTGCGGAAAAGCTAATCGAACTGACCCCCGGCAACTTCGACAAGCGGGTCATGTTCGTCAACAGCGGCGCCGAATGCGTGGAAAATGCCGTCAAGATCGCCCGTTCCTACGCCAAGCGCACCGGTATTATATCATTTGAATGCGCCTTCCATGGCCGGACCCTGATGACCATGAGCCTGACCAGCAAAGTCAAGCCCTACAAGTTCGGCTTCGGCCCCTTCGCGCCGGAAGTATACAAAATACCGTCCGCCTACTGCTATCGCTGCACCTACCGTTCCACCTACCCGGAATGCGGCTTACACTGTCTTGAACAATTTGACAGAATGTTCGCCGCCGAAGTACCGCCGGAAAACATAGCCGCCATGATCATCGAACCGGTACAGGGCGAAGGCGGATTCATCGTCCCGCCGCCGGAATTCCTGCCCGGTCTGCGTAAGATCTGCGACAAACATGGTATAATACTGATAGCCGACGAAGTACAAACCGGCTTTGGACGCACCGGCAAAATGTTCGCCTGCGAACACTTCGGCCTGGAACCCGACCTCATGACCATGGCCAAATCCATCGCCGCCGGCATGCCCCTGAGCGCCGTAGTGGGCAAAGCAGACATAATGAACGCCCCCAACCCCGGCGAAATAGGCGGCACTTACAGTGGCAACCCGGTATCCTGCGCCGCCGGCCTGGCCACCATCGACTTCATGCAGCAACAAAACCTGGTGGAGCGCGCCAACGTAATCGGCGACAAAACCAAACAGCGCATGCTGGCCATGCAAGAAAAGTACCCCATCATCGGGGACGTGCGCGGCCTGGGCGCCATGAACGCCATGGAACTGGTCAAAGACCGCAACACCAAAGAACCGGCCAAAGAAGAAACAGCCGCCGTAATCAAGCACTGTGTGGACAACGGCGTAATCGTAATCGGCGCCGGCATCTTCAGCAACGTAGTTCGTACCCTCATCCCGCTGGTCATCACCGACGAGCAGTTGGAAAAAGGCTTGGACGTACTCGAACAAGCCGTCGCCAGCGTATCCAAGTAATTAATTAACCATTAAAAACCTATGGTGTACGCTGCACCGGAGGGAGAATTAGTGCGGGGTTGGTAGTCACCGCAAGTGATGTATCGGAGCGCCGGTAACGGGACTTGGCGAAGCTGAGGTTGCCGGATTGGCGGGACGAATCGCGCAGGCAAAACTTTCTTGGCAGTATATTATGGATGCAGCTGTTAACCACAGACCAAGATAGTTATCACGAAGCGCGCAATATGCAGGACCGCCAAATCCGGCCCGAAGCAAGACATAGTCCCGTCGGCGCGTAGATTCTGAACGCAACGGTGACTGCCAACCCCGAAAACAAAACTAATCTAGCTTTAAGTGGGCCGGTGGCTCCCGCAAAAAATTGCAGAGCGCCGGCCCATTCTATAATGGTGCAAAAATACAAGTGCTTTAATAAGCCGAAGACAAAATAGAAACGTGTGGGTCAGATGGCCAACGCAAATGATGTATCGGAGCGCCCGCAAGGCACGCATCTCACAACCGGCACAAGCATTCTGACACAAAGGAGGTAACAAAAACAAAATGAAAGGATTTTACGGAAAACTGCTCAGAATAAACCTTACCGACAAAAGCCACACTGTAGAAACCATCCCCGAAGAAACGCTAAAACAATACCTGGGCGGCAAAGGACTGGGCACCTACCTCTTACTGCAAAACGTCAAGCCCGGCACCGACCCTCTCTCCGCGGACAACAAACTCATCTTCACCACCGGTGCCGCCACCGACACCGTAATGGTAGGCAACAGTCGCTACGGCGTGTTTGCCAAATCACCGCTCACCGGCGGCTACGCCGAATCATACTCCGGCGGCCGGGTAGCGCCCGTAATGCGCCGCACCGGCTACGACGCCATCATCTTCGACGGCGCCGCCGACCGGCCCGTATTTGTAGAAATCAGCGACCGGGGCGTCACCTTCCACGACGCAGCCGACCTCTGGGGCCAAGATACCTACGCCACCGAAGCGGCAGTTCTCGAAAAAATCAACGAACCCGGCTCCCAGGCCCTGGTCATCGGTCCGGCGGGAGAAAACCTCGTACGGTTCGCCTGCATAGAAAACAACAAATGGCGTTCCGCCGGGCGCACCGGCATGGGCGCCGTCATGGGCGCCAAGAAACTCAAAGCCGTAGTATTCCACGGCAACGCCAAAGCCGAGCTGGCCGACCCCGAACTCTTAAAAGACGTCGCCAAACGCATCCGCAACCTGGGCAAAGACAACCCCGGAGTCGAAAACTACCGCACCTACGGCACCACCGTCATGGTAAAAATCATGAACGGCGCCAAAGCCTTCCCCAACCGCTACTGGAACCGGGGCTTCGACCCCAACTGGGAAAACCTCAGCGGCGACACCCTGCGCGAACAATTGCAGGTAAAATCCAGCGCCTGCCCCAACTGCTTCATGGCCTGCGGCAAGCACGTTACCGTGCCCGCCGGAGAATACGCCGGCCTGGAAGTGGAAGGCCCCGAATACGAAACCATTTACGCCTTTGGAGGTCTATGCTCGCTAAACAGCCTGGACCAGGTCGCCTACATGAACGACCTGTGCGACCGCCTGGGCATGGACACCATCACCGCCGGCAACCTGGTAGCCCTGGTCATGGAAGGCGCAGAGCGCGGCCTCATCGACGCGCCGGTAAAATACGGCGATGCAGCCGCCGTTGCCGAACTGCTCAAACAAATGGCCGAGCGCAAAGGCCTGGGCGAAACACTGTCCCTGGGCATCAAAGAAGCAGCCAAACAGCTCAAGCTGGAAGACATAGCCATCCACGTCAAAGGTATGGAACCCCCCGGGTATGATCCCCGCGTGCTGAAAGGGATGGGCCTGGCCTACGCCACCTCCGCCCGGGGTGCCTGCCACCTGCGGGCCACCTTCTACAAGCCCGAACTGGCCGGCATGATAGACAAATCTACCACTGAGGGCAAAGCCGAACTATTCATCGACTTCGAGAATCGGCTGACCATCTTCAACACCCAGATACTCTGCGTCTTCTTCCGGGACCTCATTCCCTGGGAGACCCTGGTGGACCTGAACAAAGCCGTCACCGGCCTTGAATACACACAACAAGACCTGGAGGCCATAGCCAACCGGATCATCACCGCCACCCGCGAATTCAACCTGCAGCAGGGCATCGGTCGGGAATACGACACACTGCCGCCAAGGTTCTTCAAAGAGAAAATCAACGACGGCCAGGACGGCATCACGCCTGAGGAACTAAACAAAATGGTGGACGACTACTACCGCCTGCGCGGCTGGTAAACAAAAAAGGGGACAGGCTACTTTTCATGGTAATAATTACCACGGAAAAAGGGGGACAGGCACCGATTCACATGGCCGGGACAAAGGAATGAAGTACTGAAAGGCGCGCAATAAGGGAACTGAATAAAAGCGCGCCTTTCTTGCAAAACGAACCGGAGCCAGTCCCCTTTTACGGAGCCTGTTCCCTTTTAATGCATAACGTATACATTATATCAATGTGTCAAGTTTGAGACTCGTGTTCAGCAATTGAGATGGTTTTGGTTTAAGGGAAATAAACCTCCCTGTAATATTTGCGCCAAAATAAAAGATTGTAAATTTTAAATATGATTTCACTGCGAAAAGTCTAAATTTAAGCGATTGTTGTCTATATATAGTTATGAGTAAACTTTTGATGGTTATATATTGTAGTTGATTAATAGAAAATAGGGTTTTGCAGCAAAATCAAATTTTAAAACTAAACACAATTAAATAGCTTTATCCGCGCAATGAATTGTCTTATCAGTGAGACAATTTTTTTTGTTTAACTGGTCAAAAAGTGCTTGATTTTTGCCGAAAACCCGGTATTTCCGGGCATGGTATCAAATGGCATTGTGTTTGCAAAACCTTAATGAAAATTTTTGTTTGGGGAGTGAGTAGGTGAGGGGGTTCAATGCTGGCTTTGTTTTGCTCAACCCTACCCAGCCAGCTAAATATCTAAAAATTTCAGGAGGTAAGAAATGAGCGAAAATTACGGCGATTTAATCGCCCGGTCTCAAAGGTATCTTGAAATAATATCTCAAAGTGAGCTGACTCAGGAAGAGAAGGAATGGGTTGTCAAAGAGGTTGTGGAGGGATTCCGGGAGAATGTCAACCCCGGTTTTCTGGAGTACAGAAAATCGGTTTCCACGGATTATACCTCGGTGGAGTGGAAAGACTCCGGGTCCACCTTTACGGATATCTGGGGCAAGGAATTTATCGACTGCTTGGGTGGTTACGGCATCTATAATGTGGGCCACCGTCATCCCAAAGTGTTGAAGGCCGTCATGGATCAATTGCAGCGCCAGGCTTTGCACAGCCAAGAGCTGCTCGATCCCCTGCGCGCTTTTCTGGCCAAGCTTTTGGGCAGCATAACCCCCGGGGACCTGCAATACGCATTTTTTGTCAACAGCGGCACCGAATCCGTGGAAGCCGGCATTAAATTCGCCAAAATGTATACCGGCAGGCGCAGTTTCATATCCACTACCCGGGCGTTCCATGGTAAGTCGCTGGGCTCGTTGAGCGCAACCGCCAAGGGAGTTTTCCGGAAACCGTTTCTGCCTTTAATTCCGGGCTTTCACCATGTGCCTTACGGAAACGCCGAAGCAGTGGAAATGATGTTGGAAAGCTGCGCCTTTGTCGGAGAGGACGTAGCTGCTGTAATAGTGGAGCCTGTTCAGGGCGAGGGTGGCGTGATCATACCGCCGGAAGATTACCTGCCAAAGCTGCGGGAACTTTGTGACAAATACGGAGCGCTCCTGATTCTGGACGAAGTCCAGACCGGCATGGGGCGCACCGGAAAAATGTTTGCTTGCGAACATAGTAATGTGGTGCCGGATATCCTTTGCCTGGCCAAAGCCTTCGGCGGCGGCATAATGCCTATTGGGGCCACGGTGGCCAGGAAACCGATGTGGGAAAAACTGGTTGAAAATCCCTTCTTGCATACCACCACTTTCGGTGGCAATCCGGTCTGCTGTGCCGCTGCCATAGCCAACATAAACGTCCTGCTGGAAGAGAACCTGCCGCAGCGTTCGGCCGAATCCGGTGTCTATATGCTGGGCAAGCTTCGGGAACTGGCTGAAAAATACCCCGCCGTGGTACAGGAAGTCAGGGGCAAGGGTTTGATGATCGGCATTGAATTCTTTAATGACGAACTGGGGTATGAAGTGGCCAAGGGACTGTTTGCCAGGGGCGTGTTGGTGGCCGGCACATTGATTAATGCCAAATCCATTCGCATCGAGCCGCCTTTGACGATATCCCGGGAACAGCAGGATCAGGTTATTGAACGGCTTGACAACACCCTGGCTGAAGTTGACAAAATGGCGGGTGGTTTGGGGAAGTAGCGCTGTCGGGATGATGTGACAATAAGTTGTCAAAAAGGGGGTTTAAGGGTGAAATTAACGTACCGGCCGGAAAAATGTATTGGCTGTCACCTTTGTGAGTTGGCCTGTTCCGGATGCAAGGAGGGTTTGTTTAACCCCGCTTTGGCCCGGCTGCAAATAACATCTAAATATAAATCTAATAATTTGATCAATGAAGCAAAACTCTGCGACCTGTGTCTTAAATGTGTCGAGGCCTGTTCGGCGGAGGCGATAAGATTTACCGGCGGTCGGCTCGACCTGTCGCGGGATGACTGCGTAAACTGCAATGTTTGTATCGAGGAATGTCCAACCGGCGTATTGCGACCGGACGGGCAGGGTTTCCCATTGCTTTGCGACGGCTGTCAGGGGGATCCGTATTGTGCCAAATGGTGCCCGCAGGGAGCGCTGGTGTCGGAGGAGGTGAATTAAATGGCCGGTTATCAGGGATTGGTGCTCAGGGTTGACCTGACATACAAAAAGGTGTACACCGAGGAATTGAATCAAAAATGGGCGAATGATTACCTGGGCGGCAAGGGGCTGGGTATTAAATACTTGTATGAGGAAGTGGGCCCCGGTGTTGGTGCCCTGTCTGCTGAGAACAAGTTGATTTTTATGACCGGTCCGTTTACCGGAACGGTGGTGCCTTGTTCCGGCAAGCTCTCTATTGTAACCAAATCGCCTGCCACAGGCACAGTTTTGGACTGCTCCATAGGCGGCTCGGCGGCGGTGGAGATTAAGCGCGCCGGTTACGACGCCGTAATTATTGAAGGCAAGGCGAGCCGGCCGGTATATCTGCTGATTGAAGACGGCAAAGTGGAAATCAAGTCCGCCCAAAACTACTGGGGATTGGGCTGTCATGAAACCGAAAATAAATTAAAGGTAGAATGCGGCGATGATTTCAGTGTTCTTTCCATAGGACCGGCCGGGGAGAACCTTGTGCCCTTTGCCTGTATTACGTCTGATCTCTACAGGCAGGCCGGCCGGGGCGGGGTCGGGTCGGTAATGGGCAGCAAAATGCTTAAAGCGCTGGTGGTCAAGGGAACTGGCGGAGTGCGGGCTGCGGATGCGCAAAAGCTCATGGACGTTGCCCACGATGCCTTTAAAAACGACCTGCTGACGGATACCAATCTGTGGGCTTATACCGACGGTACACCCATGTTGGTGGAACTCTCCCATACTACCGGTATCTTGCCCACCAAAAACTTTCAGCAAGGCACCTTTGACGGTTGGCTCTTGTATGGCTCCTGTTACGGACCGGCATAAGATTTCCAGGGAAAAGCTGGCCTATATCGTCGACTCCACCGCGGCTCCGGTATGCGTCATGATTCCCATATCCACCTGGGCGGTATTTATCGCCGCATTGCTCGAGTCAAACGGATTGGCGCCGGACGGGCAGGGAATGCAATACTTTATCAAAACTATTCCCTTCAATTTTTACGGGTGGTTTGCAGCTCTCATAGTGCCGCTGGTTATTTTGGGCATTATACCGGCTCTGGGTCCAATGAAAAAAGCAGATCAGAGAGCACTGGAAACCGGGGTGCTTGCGCCCCCTGGATCGGAAAAAATTGATATCAAGGCAGGCGAGCAAATTGAAGTGCCCGCCAACCCCAAAATTATGAACTTCTTTTTGCCAATTGCCTTTTTGGTTGCGTCTACCATCTACTTTGAGATTGATATGATGATGGGTGTGATCAGTACAATGGCGTTTATGTTCCTGCTCTATGTGCCGCAAAAGTTGATGAGCCCGTTGGACTTTGCGGATGTCAGCGTTAAAGGGATAAAAAATATGCTGTTCCCGTTGCTGCTTGTAGTGCTGGCGTTTTTATTCGCCGAGGCCAACGAACAAATAGGTTTTGTTGAATATGTCATTAATTCCGCCAAGCCTTTGATGACTCCGGAACTGCTGCCTTTGGTAGTTTTTTTGGTGCTGGGCGTTACGGAATTTATCAGCGGAACCAGCTGGGGGATGTATGTAATTGCATTGCCGATAGTTATTCCTTTGTCGCTGGCCGTGGGCGCCAACCCCTTTGTGGTGGTTGGGGCCGTAGTTTCCGCGGGTGTCTGGGGAAGCCATATTTGCTTTTACTCGGATGCTACAATTCTCAGTTCATCTGCAGCCGGCTGCGATAACTTTCAGCACGCCATAACCCAGCTGCCCTATGGATTGCTGGCTGCCGGGTTCGCGGCTGTAGCTTTCTTGATCGCGGGGTTTGTTGCATAAATAAAAAAGGGGACAGGCTACTTTTCCTGGCAATTATTGCCAGGAAAAGTAGCCTGTCCCCTTTTTACCCGGAACGCAGCGGGAAGCACCGGCCCTAATAAGGAAGATCTATTTTCAGGACTGCCACTGATTCGGATTTGGGAATCTGTGGTAGTCCCTTTGTAACGCTGACGGGACAAAAGAGGATTGTCGCGGTGGTAGCCAAGACTTTTTTCGCGTCGCTATAATTTTATGCCGTACTGCTTAATTTTCCGGTAAAGGGTTGCTCTGCTGATGCCCAGCGCCCCGGCAAGTTCTTTTTTGCTTAAATTATACTTGGATAATTCCAATATTTTGTTTATTAGCAGATCCTTTTCCAGATTGTCCAGGTGGTCTTTCAGGTTGTTTTCTTCGGGTAATTGGTCGCCGGCAAGCCATTGGTTGCGTATCTTTTTGGGAATACTTTCCAGGGTGATTATTTTACCGGGTTCCATGTTAACGGCATATTCAATGGCGTTTTCCAACTCCCGGACATTTCCGGGCCAGTCGTACACTGTGAAAGCCTGGTGCACATTGTCGCTGAAATCGGTAATATTTTTGCCCAGTAAGTTGCAATATTTTACCAAAAAATGTTCCATCAGCGTTATAATGTCTTCTTTGCGTTCCCGCAAGGGCGGAATGTAAAATGGGATAACATTGAGCCGGTAAAAAAGGTCTTCTCTGAATTCCCCGGTGGTACACATGGACTCCAGGTTTTTATTGGTTGCGGCAATGATCCTTACATCCACGGGTATCGGTTTGTTGCTGCCCACCCTTTCCACTTCCCGGCGCTGGAGGACATGCAGTAATTTTACCTGCAGGTGCAGGGGCAAATCGCCGATTTCGTCCAAAAATACGGTGCCGCCGTTGGCCAGTTCAAATTTTCCCGCCCGGCCTCCTTTACGTGCGCCGGTAAAAGCTCCTTCCGCGTAACCGAACAGTTCACTTTCCAGCAGTGTTTCCGGAATGGCGCCGCAATTGACGATAACCAGTGGTTTGTCCCTCCTGGGGCTGGCATAATGGATGGCCCGGGAAAAAAGTTCTTTGCCGGTACCGCTTTCGCCGGTGATCAAGATTGTGGAATTGCCGCGGGCCACGCGCAGGGCCTGGTACTTGACTTCCATGATCTTTCGGCTGTTGCCTATGATTTGATCCAGCTCCAGGGCGATTTTGTTATCGGTAAGGTCGTAGGCCAATTGCCGGGCGTCGGACATGTTTCTGAAAGAAACGACCACTCCCCTGGTCTGGTTCTCGACTTTAATCGGGGTGGCTGTCACTAAAAGGTGCAGCTGGTGTGGGAGGGTGCCGTAAAGTTCTTCTTTTTCTTTGTACCCGGTTCCGGTTTTCAACGCCTCCGATACCGGCGAATTGGGCCAAATTTGGTTAATGTGGCGCCCGAGGATAAAATCTCTTTGGATGCCGATGATTGATTCGGCATAGCTGTTGCAGTGTGTAATAATGCCCTGTTGGTTGATGGCCAGAATTCCCTGGTGGATGGACTCCACAATAATCTTAAGCTTGTTGGAGGTAACTTCAAGGCGGTTGTAGGCTTCCACTTCCGATACCCTGGAGGCCAGTAAAAAAGCCATGCGGTGTAAAAAATTCAAGAGCTGCTCCTTTTTCTTCAAGAGCTTGTTTTTTTGCATTTCGTCAAAGGCAACCAGGGCCAGCACGCCGATAACGGAGTCGCGCAATTTTATCGGGCAGCAAATTTCACCCATTTCACCCATCAGAATGGGGCCGTAAATATTGTTTTCCGGGTCGTCAATCACAAATGTCCTGCCTGTTTTGAGCACCCGGGTATAAATAAAATCGCCGTCGGTATCCCAGGCTTCGTCATCTTTGGTGCCTACCAGTCCCCTGTATTTTCCGGTTCCGGCCACAATGGTATATTCAGCGTCAATTATTTCGGTTTCCACATCCAGCACTGCCGATATGGCTTCGGCCACCTGCTGCGCGGTATGGGAAATGGACATCAGTAATGACATTCGTTCACCTCCGGGCTTATTATTAATATTTGAATTTTTCGACTTCTAAAAAGCAAAATCCTTCTTGGGTGTAGCACTGGTGTATCAATGATGATTAAAATGTTTCACTATCGAAACACGCGTGAGACAAGAAGGGGGCGGGCACCGCAAAAAAAAGGGGGGGCAGGCTGCTTTATATGGTAATATATACCATGAAAAGTAGCCTGTCCCCTTTTATTAGCAATTTCTGCCACATGAAATAGCCGGCCCTTTTTTTATTCACTGCCGGCAGTCCTCGTCAATTAATGCAAAACGTAATTAACTTAATATTTTGATGCATGAAAAATTTTTGTTAAGCTTTACAAGGGCTTGCACTTTGTATACAATGAATTTTCTAAAATTAAAAATGCGATATAGCATTATTTGTTATGTGAAAAACATATTACTATTTGTTAAAATACCTCAAAAATAAAGCGTTTTTAGAAAAATCCCAAAAGACTATTGAACTGGCATCCCTTTTGCACATTGATTATTGCAAAAATAAATTGCAAAAATAAAGCAAAAGGGAGTGTGCTTACATGAGTCAAGAAATTAACTGCTTTGAAATTGTACAAAACCTGATTGACGATTGCGTAGAAAAATTAGGTTTGGATAGAACAGTTGCCGAAATATTGCGTGAGCCGCAGCGTGTATTGTCAGTATCCATCCCGGTGCAGATGGACGACGGTTCCATCAAGGTATTTAAGGGATTCCGCTCCCAGCACAACAATGCCTGCGGGCCCTGCAAGGGCGGCATCCGGTTCCACCCGGACGTTTCCATGGATGAAGTGAAGGCCCTGTCCACCTGGATGAGCCTCAAGTGCGCCGTGGTAAACCTGCCCTACGGCGGCGGCAAAGGCGGGGTCATCGTCAACCACAAAGAGCTTTCCCCCAATGAGCTGGAGCAGCTCTGCCGCGGCTACATTCGCGCCATCGCTCCCGTTTTGGGCGCCGACATGGATGTACCGGCTCCCGACGTGGGAACCAACGGCCAGACCATGGGCTGGATGATGGACGAATTTGCCCGCTACCGCGGATATAATGAATTCGGCGTAATCACCGGCAAGCCCATCATCGTGGGCGGCTCCCTCGGTCGTGTGGAAGCCACCTCCCGGGGCTGCGTATTTACCATTCGCCAGGCTGCCAAAGCTACCGGCCTGGAACTTAAAGACGCCACTGTTGTAGTACAGGGCTTCGGCAACGTGGGCAGCATTGCGGCCAGGCTGCTGTCCCGGGAGGACGGCTGCAAAGTGCTGGCGGTCAGCGACTCCACCGGTGCCGCATATGACCCCAACGGTCTGGACATCGCCGCCCTGGAAAAGTTCAAGCTCGAAACCGGCAGCGTAGTGGGCTTCCCGGGCAGCAAGAACATCACCACCGAAGAACTGCTGCAGCTTGAATGCGACATCCTGGTGCCGGCCGCTCTGGAAAACCAGATCACCGGGGAAAACGCCGACAAGATCAATGCCAAGATCGTAGCCGAAGGAGCCAACGGTCCCACCACTCCCGAAGCCGACAATATTCTGGCCAAGAGAAATATCCTGGTGCTGCCCGACGTGCTGGCCAACGCCGGCGGCGTGACCGTGTCCTACTTTGAGTGGGTGCAGAACCAGTACGGCTACTACTGGACCGAAGAAGAAGTCAATGAGCGCCTGGAAAGAAAGATGGTTGAAGCCTTTGACAGCGTATACTCGCTGTACAAAGAGCACGGCGATATCAATATGCGGGGCGCCGCATACATGGTGGCTATCAAGCGCATTTACGAAGCCATGAAGATCAGGGGTTGGCTGGGTAACAAGGCTTAAAGTCATCGTTTGGTCAAGAACAGGTTTAAAACGGCAGCCCCTTGCATAAATTACTACGGGGAGTGATTTAAATGACCGGATGCCCGATGGCTTATACTGATCCATGCAGCAACTGCGCTAAATACGGCACTTGCGCGCCCAGCCAGGCGGTGCGTAAGCTGGAAGAACTCGAAAAGCAGGTTAAGGAATTAAAGCAATTGCTTGACCGCAAAAGCGAGCAGCGTTATTGCAAGATCAGTTAATTCGCCTATTTAGCATACCGGACCCAACCGGTTTGAATATATATCTATCCTCCTATTAGCAAGGCCCGTTCAACCGGGCCGCTTTTTTTCTCAAAAAAGAAAAAGGGGACAGGCTACTTTTTGTGGAAAAAATTAGCACAAAAAGTAGCCTGTCCCCTTTTTGTCGGCATCAAAAGATTAAATTGCCAGCGCGGATATTTGTTGATCGGTTAAACGGTCTGTTATAATGTTATGAAAGAAAAAAAATGTCGAACGACGCTCGGCTGGAAGGGGGATAGAGATGCAATATAAAGCCGGACATTACGGGGTAATCATTACGGACAGTGTGGGCAGGATCACTATGGTGAATGAGGCGGCCAAGGCGTTGTTGGGCCTGGAGAATAATCATCTCACCGGTAAAATTATTAAAGACATCATACCCGACAGCAGGCTTACCGATATGCTTTGGACGGAAAGGGTCAGCAAGAAGGAAAGGTTGACTGTCCACGGGCGGCCCCTGTTGATCAGCCGGACTCCCGTCAGCGAAACCGCGTCCGTTGCAGGGTCCATTTTTGTCCTGCAGGATGTGTCTGAATATGAAGCCTTGAAGAAGGAAATACAGAGTTTGCAAGATGATAAAACTGAGCTGGAAGCCATTTTTAATTCTTCCTACGATGAAATATTCGTTATTGACGGAAGCGGGATTGCATTGAAGATCAATAAAGCGGGCAATACCTATTACGGTGTGGATACAAAAGAAATGATCGGACGCAATGTGCTGGAACTGGAAAACCAGGGTTTTTTTGAACCTTCGGTAACCCGCCAGGTCTTGGAAAAAAAGGAGCGGGTAACCATTACCCAGAAAACCCGCACCGGCAAGAAGCTTATAGTCACGGGCAACCCTGTATTTGATAAGCATGGAAATATTATTCGCATTGTAGTCAATTCGCGGGATGTATCCGAGCTTTCCATTCTGCGCAAACGCCTGATGGAGGCAGAGCAGCTGGCCGAAACTTATCGCAAACAGGTAATGAAGCTGGAAAGCGACAGTAATGTTAAAAAAGAGTTTATTGCCGACAGTCACGATATGAAACAGATACTGGAAATGGTGGATAAGGTGGCCCGGGTGGACAGCACCGTGTTAATCACCGGTGAATCCGGTGTGGGTAAAGGGGTCATCGCCAACCGCATCCACAAATTGAGCAGCCGGAGCGAGGGGCCCTTTGTATCCATCAACTGCGGTGCCATACCCGAAAATTTGCTGGAATCCGAACTGTTCGGCTATGCTCCGGGCGCTTTTACCGGCGCGCAAAAGGGCGGCAAAAAAGGCCTGATCCAGATGGGGGAAGGCGGTACGGTCTTTTTGGACGAGGTGGCGGAACTGCCTCTGAACCTGCAGGTCAAACTGCTGCATGCGATTCAGCAAAAAAGCGTCATGCCCGTCGGCGGAACTGCTCCGATTGAGGTGGACGTCAGGTTTATTGCCGCCACCAACCGCAATATCAAAGAAATGGTAAAAAACGGAGATTTCCGGGAGGACCTTTTTTACCGGCTCAATGTCATTCCCCTGGAGATTCCGCCCCTGCGACAGCGACGCCAGGACATCATCCCCTTGGTGGAATATTACCTGGGCGTAATCAACCAAAAGTACGGGATGTCCAAGAAACTGGCCCCGGAAACCAGGGATATTTTAAAACGCTACAATTGGCCGGGTAACGTGCGGGAAGTGGAAAATATAGTGGAAAGAATGGCCGTTACCTCGGATTCGGTGGAACTCAAGCCGGTTCACCTGCCGGATTACGTGCTCAACCAAATCAGCAAAAGCAACAACACCATTTTTGTGCCCGACCTGTGCTATCTGGAAGAGGCTGTGCAGCAGGTGGAAAAACAGTTGATCACCAAAGCCTACAACTTATACGGCAACACCTATCTGATGGCCGAGGCCCTGGGGGTTAACCAGTCTACAGTGGTTAGAAAAATGAAAAAGTACCTGGCCATGCCCAGGCGCAAACCGGGCCCCGGAGGAAAATCCCACTCCTCCCGCCAATAAAAGCGGAAGTTCGGAACGCAGCGGGGGCCACCGGCCCTAAAAGGAAGATTTTATATTTCAGGACAGGCTACTTTTCATGGGAAAAATTGGCATGAAAAGTAGCCTGTCCCCTTTTTTGTCCGCACCCTTATATAAGCCCCCTCTGTTTTTTACCAAAATATTTAAATTAAAAAATGCTTTTATTCTCGCTGCAGCGGGAAGGAAAAAAACGCTCGGCGGAGAATTTGTCATTAATAAATCAACTCATAAATAAACCTCTGCCTTCATACATTTTTTGGTAAGAGATAATTGATATGTCGTTAAAAGTACATATTGTCACAAAAACATATTTATCCACCAAATTGCTTAAAATAAATGAGTAAAAAGTATTTACATCTGAAGGAATAATATCATCTTTGTAGAAATGTATTCTGTAAACACAAATGTAAGCTATACGACAAATTCCGACAGGTGGAACATAAGGCGGGGTAACCGTGGAAAAACCCAAAACCCGAAAAAACGGCGCCCTTACAGCCATCGCAGTGACCACCACCATTGGCACCGAACTGGCCGTCACCACTCTCCTGGGCTTTTACGGCGGTCGCCTGCTGGACGAACGGCTGGGCACCGAACCGTGGCTGCTGGTGGCGGGCGTTTTAACGGGAGTGGGTGTGGGCATCTTTGGCATCATCCAAACCATGCAGCGGTTTTTCAAAAGCTAGCATTGAATCCGTGGGACCGGCAGGCCTCGCAAGTGATTTGTCGGAGCGCCACACTATAGCGAGGAGCGATGGGGTTGTACAAACCGGCACCCATACGAAATATCGAACAACAACTGACGCGCACGACCAGGATCATGGTCATGGTACTTATCCTGACCTTGCCGGGATTGATAATAAACCCCGGCGATACGCTGATACTGGGCTTTATCGTGGGCGGTATTTTTGGCATTATCAACGGTTACTTTTTGGTTAAAAGAATGAACTCCCTGGTGGACCTGATGAGCCGGAAGGAGTCAATCGACCGGAATAAAGCCAAGGCCTTCATGCGGGCGGGCTTTTACCCGCGTATGGGCATGATCATCGGCATTATCGCCCTGGCCAGCCGTGTTGACTTTATCAGCGTTTACGGCGTGGGGGCCGGCTTGCTGGTGCCCACCGTGATCACGGTGGTGGATGCCAATATAGCCCTGTACCGGTATTATACGGCGCGCGATGCCGTTGATAAAATATAAAGAATATAATTTACTAGGGAAAGGGGTGAGAGAGAGTTGTCCGCAGCCGGAAGTCATGAAGCAAGTAAAGACATGCTAACCATTGTGCACGATAATTTGAACATCTGGGGGTTTCCCCACGGGCCGGTGGATTTCGGTTTGGGTCCCATGAACCTGAAGACACTGGTCATGACCTGGATTGTTATGGGTCTGGTAATACTGTTCACCGTTGCCGCCACCCGTAACATGAAGTTGAAGCGACCAGGCAAATTGCAGTTGATGGTAGAGGAGATGTACCAATTTTTAAAGGGTTTGGCGTATGAAAACCTGGACCCCAAGAAGGGCGCAGCGTTAATGTGCCTGCTTTTCAGCCTGTTTATTTACCTTTTGTTCTGTAACCTCTGGGGCCTGGTACCCACCATGATGTCCCCCACGGCGGACGTCAACACCACTTTGGGGATGGCCATATCTGTATTCATACTGGTACAGGTTCTGGGTCTCTATTACCGTGGTGCCAAGTTTTTCAAACACTTCGTCGAACCTTTCGTATTTTTCCTGCCGCTGGTTATCGTTGAAGAACTGTCCAAGCCTTTGACGCTGGCCTTCCGTCTTTATGGTAACATCTACGCCGGCGAGGTGCTTATTGCTGTGCTGCTGGGGTTGATTCCCCTTACAATCAACTTCTTCGGCGGGTTCATTGCTTCGGTGGTGTGGCTGTCATTCAGTATCTTTGTCGGCTTTATTCAAGCATTTATCTTTACCATGCTCACCATTGCTTATATTGGACAGGTAACCGCCGAACACCATTAACCTTTTTCGTAAACATAATCAACCAGCTGATATCTCAATTAAAAATAGAGATATGCCACCATAATTTATGTATTAAAATTTTGGGGGAAAGGAGGGGAAAAGCATGGAATTAGCAGGCGCTGCTGCAATCGGTACTGCTCTGGCCGTGGGTCTGGCTTCCATCGGCGCCGGTATCGGTGACGGTCTCGTAACCGGTAAAACTGTAGAATCTATTGCCCGCCAGCCCGAACTTCGGGGTAACCTGATGACCATGATGTTCATTTCCGTAGGTCTGATCGAGGCGCTGCCCATTATCGCCGTTGTTATCGCGTTTATTTTGATGGGTAAAATCGGTTAACCCTGTTGTGTCAGGAATGTTGTGGCGAAAGGCGGTATAGCGGGTTTTGCAGGTGCAAGGCGCAAAACCTGCTATCGCCTTCCTTTTGTCCACAGACCAAAGGAAGGAGGGTAAGTTTGTGGATGCTGTAATTCAGGCCCTGGGCCTAAATAATACACTGGTGGCGCAAGTTTTTAACTTTATTATGCTACTCATCTTCCTTCGCGTTGTAGTATATCCGCACATCGTCAGAATTTTGGAAGAGCGGCAGAATTTCATTGAAAACAATGTGGCCGCCGCCGAGGAAGAAAGAAAACAGGCCGAGGCTTTGCGCCAGCAGTATCTGGATGAACTGCAAAAGGCCAAGAACGAAGCCCAGGAAATCATCCAGAAAGCCACCAAAGCCGGCGAAGATCAAGCTCATGAGATTATCGAGGCAGCCAAGGCCGAGGCGGCCCGTGTTAAAGAAGCTGCTTTGCAGGATATTACCAGGGAGAAGGAGAAGGCTGTTGCAGAATTGCGTGACCAGGTGGCCACGTTGTCCATTTTGGTTGCCAGCAAAGTTGTCAGTGAAAAAATCACCGCCGATGTACAGCGCGGCATGATTGATGAATTCATCAAAGAGGCAGGGGATCTGCCATGCTAAGGGGGGCCGTGGCCGGGCGATACGCCGAGGCCCTTTATGAAATTGCGGTCAAGGAAAACCTTGTTGATGGGTTGGAAAAAGAGTTGCAGACTGTGGTTGGCGTGATCAATCAATCGGAACAGCTGAAAAAAATTCTTTTTCACCCCCGCATTACCGCTGCGGACAAAAAGGAAGTACTGGCGAGCCTGCTCAAAGACCACGTATCAGAAATAACCATGAATTTTATCGGTTTTGTAGTGGACCGCCAGCGTGAAATGTATCTGGAAGATATTACTAGCTATTTTGTAGGGCTGGCCAACAAGGCCCGCAATATTACCGACGTTAAGGTTACCTCGGCGGTGGAAATGACCAAAGAGGAGAAAAAAGCGCTGGCCTCCGCCATGGCCAAATGCACCGGCAAAAGGGTCAAGCTCACCTTTAACGTTGACCCGGGATTGCTGGGCGGCGTAGTGGTCCGCGTCGGCGATAAGGTTATCGACGGCAGCGTGCGTGCCCGCCTGCAAACCCTGCGCGAGCACCTCAGGCAAATAAGTTAAGTAGATAGGGGTGAAACAGTAGATGAATTTGCGACCTGAAGAGATCAGCTCGATCATTCGGCAGCAAATTGAAAAATATAAAGCCGAAATTGAAGTAAGCGACGTTGGCACGGTCATCCAGGTGGGTGACGGTATTGCCAGGGTCTATGGCCTGGAAGAATGTATGGCCAGTGAGCTGCTGGAGTTCCCCGGCGGCACCATGGGCATGGCGCTGAACCTGGAAGAGGACAACATCGGTTGCGTGCTTATGGGGCCCTACACCCACATTAAAGAGGGCGACACAGTCAAGCGTACCGGTCGGATTATCTCTGTTCCCGTGGGTGACGCCATGATCGGCCGGGTGGTCAACCCCCTGGGCCAGCCCATTGACGGAATGGGCCCCATTAACACCGACAAGTTCCGTCCGGTAGAGCGTATCGCTCCCGGTGTTATTGAACGTAAATCAGTGCACGAGCCGCTGCAGACCGGTTTAAAAGCCATTGACTCCATGATTCCCATCGGCCGCGGCCAGCGGGAATTGATCCTGGGCGACCGCCAGACCGGTAAAACAGCCGTTGCGGTGGACGCCATTATCAACCAGAAGGGCAAAGACGTTATTTGTATTTACGTAGCCGTGGGTCAAAAGAACTCTACCGTGGCCAACGTGGTGCAGAAGTTGAAAGACACCGGTGCCATGGACTACAGCATCGTAGTTTCCGCCACCGCTTCCGACCCCGCGCCGCTTCTGTTTATTGCCCCCTTCGCCGGCGCCGCTATCGGCGAGGAGTTCATGGAAAACGGCAAACACGTGCTGATTGTATACGACGATCTGACCAAGCAGGCTGCGGCCTACCGCGAACTGTCCCTGCTGCTGCGCCGCCCGCCCGGCCGTGAGGCTTACCCGGGTGACGTGTTCAACCTGCACTCCCGCTTGCTGGAGCGCGCCTGTAAGCTTAGTGACGAGCGGGGAGCCGGTTCCATGACCGCCCTGCCGATTATCGAAACCCAGGCCGGTGACGTTTCGGCCTACATTCCCACGAACGTTATTTCCATTACCGACGGTCAGATTTACCTGGAGCCCGACCTGTTCTATGCCGGCGTACGTCCCGCTGTTAACGTGGGTATTTCGGTATCCCGCGTGGGTGGCGCGGCCCAGATCAAGGCTATGAAACAGGTTGCCGGTACCCTGCGTCTGGACCTGGCCCAGTACCGTGAACTGGCCGCCTTCGCCCAGTTCGGTTCCGACCTGGATAAAGCCACCCAGGCCCGTCTGACCAGGGGTGAGCGCATGGTGGAACTGCTCAAGCAGGGCCAGTATGTGCCCATGGACGTGGAAGATCAGGTTATCTCCATCTTCTCAGCAACCGCCGGATTCCTTGATGACCTGCCGGTGGAAAAGGTGCTGCCTTTTGAGGAAGGGCTGCTCAAGTTCATCAAGAGCAACAAGCCTGAATTGCGCAAGGAATTGAGCGAGAAGAAAGAGCTTACCGATGACCTGAAGGATAAATTCAAGGCTGCCATCAAGGAATTCAAGGACAGCTTTGTTAAGTAATGCACCCGGCAAAGTATACAGCGAGGTGGTGAAATAACAGATGGCAAGTTTGCGCGACCTCCGGCGCCGTATTAAAAGTATTAAGAGCACTCAGCAGATCACCAAGGCCATGAAGGCGGTTTCTGCGGCCAAAATGCGGCGCGCGCAGGAAAATGTGCTGGCTGCCAGGCCCTTCGCACGACGGGTGCGGGACGTACTGGGCAGGGTTGGGTCCGCTTCCGTGGGACTGAAGCACCCATTGCTTGCCGTACGCGAGCCGCAGAAGGTGGCTTATATTATAGTGACCGCGGACCGCGGCCTGTGCGGAGGCTTTAACGCCAACGTTATCAAAAGAGCCGTTCAGGAGATCAAGGATCGCCCGAACGTGGAGATTATAAACATCGGCCGTAAAGGCCGGGACTATTTCCGCCGCCGGGGCTACAACATAGCCCAGCAATATGTCGGCATCGGTGAAAACGCCGATATGGGGCTGACCGGTGAAATAGCCAAGTATGTAATGGATAAGTACGCGGCGGAAGAATATGACGAAGTATACCTTGTGTACAGCCAGTTTGTTAACGTGCTGGTGCAAAAACCCGCAGTGCAGAAACTGCTGCCCGTCGAACCCCCGGAAGGAGACAGTGACGGCAAGAAGGTGGATTACATTTTCGAGCCGGATGCGGAACAGATTATGGGCAAATTATTGCCTATGTATGTGGAAAATGCTTTGTTCCAGGCATTGTTGGAATCCAAGGCCGGGGAGCACAGCGCCCGCATGACAGCCATGGATAACGCCACAAGCAACGCTGCGGACATGATCGACAGGCTGACGCTGTCCATGAACCGTGCCCGTCAGGCCGCCATCACCAAGGAAATCTCCGAAATTGTCGGCGGCGCTGCCGCCCTTGAGTAAAGGGGCGGGGGTTCCGTACGGTTAGCCAGGAATACGGAAAGGGGACACACCTAATGCGGAAAGGGGACACACCTAATGCGGAAAGGGGACATACCAAATTTGGAAAGGGGACACACCCCTTCGGGGAATGTCCCCAACGAATAAATGTCCCCAACGCATAATGTCCCCGATTAGAGGCAAAGGAGGTACGGAAAAGCTAATGGCTAACGTAGGTGAAGTAGTACAGGTCATTGGCGTGGTGGTGGACATCCGTTTCCCACCGGGCCAGGTACCTGATATTTATAACGCTGTCAAAATTACCAGTGAAAAAGAGGACGTTTTCGGCAAAAAAATCGACCTCACCCTGGAAGTTGCCCAGCACTTGGGCAATAATATAGTACGTACCGTGGCCATGTCCACAACGGACGGTCTGGTGCGGGGCATGAAAGCAGTCGACCTGGGCAAGCCCATCAGCGTGCCCGTGGGCAAACCGGTGCTCGGTCGCATGGTGGACGTGCTGGGCCAGCCCATTGACGGCAAAGGCCCCATTGTGAGTGACAATGAATACCCCATTCACCGGCCCGCTCCGAAACTGGTGGACCAGTCCACCCAGGCGGAGCAGCTGGAAACCGGCATCAAGGTTATCGACCTGATGGTGCCTTTCCTCAAGGGTGGTAAGGTCGGTATGTTCGGCGGCGCCGGTGTGGGTAAAACCGTTATCGTTATGGAGCTCATCAACAACATCGCCAAGCAGCACGGCGGTATATCCGTGTTCGCCGGCGTGGGCGAACGTACCCGTGAAGGTAACGACCTGTATCATGAAATGACTGAATCCGGTGTTTTGGATAAAACCACCATGGTGTTCGGCCAAATGAACGAACCGCCCGGAGTGCGTCTGCGCGTGGCCCTGACAGGTCTGTGCATGGCCGAGTTCTTCAGGGATGAGCAGGGCGCCGATACTCTGCTGTTCATCGATAACATCTTCCGTTTCACCCAGGCCGGTTCCGAGGTTTCGGCTCTGCTGGGCCGGATGCCCTCCGCCGTGGGTTACCAGCCCACCCTGGCCACTGAGATGGGCCAGATGCAGGAGCGGATTACATCCACCAAGCAAGGTTCGGTTACATCCGTGCAGGCCGTTTACGTGCCCGCTGACGACTTGACCGACCCCGCCCCGGCGACCACATTCGCCCACTTGGACGCCACCGTCGTTCTGTCCCGTCAGATCGCGGAATTGGGCATTTACCCGGCTGTGGACCCGCTGGACTCCACATCCCGGATTTTGGACCCCAACGTAATCGGGCAGGAACACTATGAAACAGCCCGGGGAGTGCAGACAGTTCTGCAGCGTTACAAAGAACTGCAGGACATCATCGCCATTCTGGGTATGGAAGAACTATCAGACGAAGACAAACTGATCGTGGCCCGGGCCCGGAAACTGCAGCGCTTCCTCTCCCAGCCCTTCCACGTAGCGGAAACGTTCACAGGTTATCCCGGTGCGTATGTTTCACTGAAGGACAGTATCCGCGGCTTCCAGGAAATCCTGGACGGCAAGCACGACGACCTGCCTGAGGACGCTTTCTACATGGTGGGTACTATCGAGGAGGCAGTGGCCAAGGCGAAACGTCTGTCAGAAGGAAGTGCATAAACTATGGCAGAAGAAAAACTGCAACGCCTGGAAGTTGTTACCCCCGAGCGCAAAGTGTACAGTGAAGATATAAGATTTGTAGTGCTGCCCGGCAGCGAGGGTGAACTGGGTATTTTGCCCGAGCACGCCCCGCTGGTGAGCGCCCTGAAAATTGGTCAGGTGCGCGTGCAGCACGAAGGCAAAACCCTGAAAATCGCTGTCAGCGGCGGTTTTGCCGAAGTACGCAACAACAGGGTTACCGTTCTGGCCAACGCGGCCGAGCGGGAGGACCAGATCAACCTGGAACGTGCCCAGGCTGCCAAGGAGCGGGCCGAGCAGCGCCTGGCCTCCGGCGGTTCCGACATTGACACGGCCCGGGCGGAAGCCGCCCTCAAACGTGCCATAAACCGTATCAAAACCGTCAGCTAGGGGTCAGGCCCTGAACAACTGTAATAACTTGAAAGAAAAAAGCCGCGGAGCAAAACCCGCGGCTTTTTTGCGCCCGGGGAAAAGTAGGCAGGCAGGTAAAACAGGGACTGGCTCCGGTAAAAGGGGGACAGGCACCGATTCACAAAACGAATCGGAGCCAGTCCCCTTTTACGGTGCCTGTCCTGAAAAAAGCATATCCGACGCAGGGCGGGTTGTTCCCCGCAAGTGATGTACTGTTAATAAATAACCAAGTATAACTACCCGTCTGCGCATTATGCAGGACCGCCAAATTCGGCCCAGAGCCGCACCTTAGTCCCGTAGATGCGGAGATTTTGAACGCAGTGGGGAACAACCCGCCCAGCACAATTTTCATCCTCTGATGGTGCCGCGCTGGCGGCATGGGCGTCTGTCCCCTTTTCCCCTGCCTGCTTAAATTATGGGACTTTTGTCCCAATAAAACAGTACCAAATACCTCCTGCCAAAAGAAAGTAATTTAACGTAACATAAAGTAGAAAAAACATAAGGAGGTCCAACAATGAAAAGGCTATTATCCATTATTTTGGCCCTGGCAATGGTTGCAGCGCTTACAACAGGGGTTGCTCTGGCCAAGCCGGGCAGCGGGCACGGCAATTCTTCAGGCGGCAAATCTTCCGCCAGCCATGGCCCGGGTAAAAATGACAGATCCAACAACCATGGCAGGGGCAACAGCGGCGATGTTAACGGGGGCGCAAATGATACAGACACCGCAAAAATGGGACAAGCGTACCTGAAAGCTGCTAAAAACAAGCCCGTCGAAAATGAAGCCAAAGGCAAAGTCAACCGGGGGTTGAAACAAAAAGTTGCGGCTTATAAGAGTTTAGCCGGGCATGGCGAAAAAGTAACCAGTGAATTCTCTGACATCGCACGTCATTGGGCGGAAGCCTCAATCAAAAAAATGTCAGCCATCGGTCTGTTTAGCGGCTACGAGGATGGGACGTTCCAGCCCGAAGAAACTATAACCCAGGCGGAAACCATCGTTTTAATCAACAGGCTATTGGGTGAAGAAGATGTTACTACGGAATCCGACAGTACGCTCGAAACTGCGGAGGAAAATCCGGAGGAGGAGACTGACTCCGGCAATGCGGTCGAAAATGCGGAGGAAGAGTCTGCCCCGGACAATGCTGAAGAAAACATGGAAGAAGAGCTCACGGATGTGCCCGAGTGGGCCAGAGAAGCAACCCGGGAAGCCGCCATGGAAGGCATTATAAACATGAATCGTTTTCATTCCCATGTTCAGGCCAGCCGGGCGGAAGCAGCCGTTTGGATAGCCAAAACCATGGGACTGGAACCGGTGGATACAGGCGAAGAGTCTTTCAGCGACGGAATATTGCTTTCTCCGGAGGACATGGGCTACATCCTGGCCTTGCAGCAGGAGGGAATAATCAAAGGGTCGACGGACGGCAGGTTCAACCCCAACAGCGCCATTACCCGGGCCGAGATGGCGGTAATTATGGAGCGGATTATTGCGGGGCAAGCCGGTGAAGAAGAGCAAAACACCGAAGATGAAAATTCTGATGAAAATTCTATTGAAAATGAAACGTCCAGTGACGACGGAACTGCCGATACAAGTGCAACAGGCAGTGATGGCGAATTAACAGATGATGAAGAATCTGTTGAATAGAAACTGAAAAATAATAAGTAAATTAAATCCATGGTAAAAAGGGACAGGCTGCTTTTTTCGCTTTTTGAAAAAAGATGCCTGTCCCTTTTTACTTTGCAAGGTATAAAATTCCAGGTAAAGTAGCCTGTCCCCTTTTTTTGTATGCAAGGTGAGTAAACTGGTAACAATAGGCAATAGCGATATCCAGGTCAAAATCGGGGGTGGTACGGTGAAAAGGTTGATTATCAGGGGCGGCAGGCCCCTGCGCGGCAAAGTGCGGGTAAGCGGTGCCAAAAACGCCGTTCTACCCATTATTGCCGCCTGCCTGCTGCCGTCATCACCGTGTACCCTGGAGGATATACCCGACCTTGCTGATGTGAATACAATATGCCTGGTACTGGAACACCTGGGCGCCAGGGTGAAGCGCTCCGGCTCCACCCTGGTGATACACCCGCCGGAAAAACCTGCCACCGAGGCGCCATATGAACTTGTCCGCCGGATGCGGGCTTCTTTTCTGGTTATGGGGCCGTTGCTGGCCCGGGCGGGCCGGGCGGCAATATCGCTGCCCGGCGGTTGCGCCATCGGCAGCAGGCCCATAGATTTGCACCTGAAAGGTTTCCACATGCTGGGGGCCCGCGTTGAGCACGGATACGGGTGCATCCAGGCCGTAACAGCCCGGGGCGGGCTGCGGGGCAACCGCATCTACCTGGATTTTCCCAGCGTGGGCGCCACGGAAAACATTATTATGGCCGCCGTCCTGGCCAACGGACAGACCGTTATTGAAAACGCCGCCGAGGAACCCGAGGTGGTGGACCTGGCCAACTTTTTAAACGCCATGGGTGCCAGGATCAAGGGCGCCGGGACCAAGGTCATTCGCATCACCGGAGTAAATGAACTGCAGGGCGCTACTCACACCGTCATACCGGACCGCATCGAGGCGGGTACCTTCATGGTGGCCGCGTCCATTACCGGCGGCGATATTTTAGTGGATAATGTAATAGTGGACCATGTCAAACCCGTGATGGCCAAGCTGCAGGAAATGGGTATTGCTGTCTGCGAGGAAAACGGCGGAGTGCGGGTTACCGGCCGGGAGGAATTTCATGCCGTAGATGTTAAGACGATGCCCTATCCCGGTTTCCCCACCGACATGCAGGCCCAGATGATGGCGCTGCTGGCTGTGGCCCGGGGCACCGCCATAGTTACCGAAACCGTGTTTGAAAACCGGTTTATGCATGTCAACGAATTGCGCCGCATGGGGGCGCGGATCAAGACCGTGGGCCGCAACGCAGTGGTGCAGGGGCCCGTCGACTTGAGCGGCGCCCCGGTCAATGCCACCGACCTGCGGGCCGGGGCCGCCCTGGTGCTGGCCGGCCTGCGCGCCGAGGGAGAAACTGAGATCAGCAACGTATATCACATTGAGCGGGGCTACGAACACCTGGTGGAAAAACTGCGCAACCTGGGGGTGGACATCTATTCACACGGAGACGGTGCTTAAATGTGAATTCCGTATTTGCAAATTTGTGCGACATTCAAGAACCGTTCCTGTGCCGCACCTGTGTCGCACCAAAAATTTGTTGCAAGCCTCAAGAGAATACCCGTATAATATACGAAAACACGTAACGGGGTGATCCGGGGGATGAGCGAAGAGCGAATGGCGCGGATGGAAGCCATGATTGGCGACTTGATCCGCATCGTGGGTAACACTAACAGCTTAGTGGAGGAAATTAAGGAAGATGTGGACGGCTTAAAGGTTGAAGTTAGAAGCCTTCGCGAAGATGTGGACGAGTTAAAGGTTGAAGTTAGAAGCCTTCGCGAAGATGTGGACGAGTTAAAGGTTGAAGTTAGAAGCCTTCGCGAAGATGTGGACGGCTTGAAGGTTGAAGTTAGAAGCCTTCGCGAAGACGTGAACGAGTTGAAGGTCAAAGTGGCTGATCAGGGTAAAGACATTGAAATAATTAAAGCGGCTATGGCGACTAAAGATGATATTGCCCAACTTAACGAGCGGTTCGACTACCTGTCGGAACGGCTATTGCGCCAGGAAGAAGACACATATCGCCTAAAACGCCTGGTCGGAATCAAGTAACATGGAAAAAGGGGGACAGGCAAAAAGGGGACTGGCACTTTTTTCGTATTGTGAAAAAAGAGCCAGTCCCCTTTTTGCCGAATCGGAGCCAATCCCCTTTTACGGTTCTTGTCCCCTTTTTCCCTTTCGGGCTTGTCCCAAAGTAGGCTCAAAGGTAGTTTAAGTCCGACCCCTTTTGGCAATAATAGGTAATAATTGCTTGAATTCCATCATATATTGCTTGTAAGACGAAGCGGACAGGCAGGCCAAAAGGGTGATTGCGCGTGCGAAAAATTTTTATCATAACCTTGATACTGGTGCTGCTGCTGGCGCTGGGGGTACCCTGGGTGGTGCAGAAGATACTGCAGCCGCAGGTGCGTCAAGAGGGCACCATTGTGCGCCTGTACCGGCATGAAACGGATAAAGTGGAACTGGTTTCCCTGGAAGACTACGTCACCGGAGTGGTGGCCGCCGAAATGCCCGCGGAATTCCCGGCCGAGGCGTTAAAAGCCCAGGCGGTGGCGGCCCGTACCTACGTGGTCAAACGCATGGTGGCCGGCGGCGTGGTCAACAACTGTCATCCCGGTGCCGATACCTGCGACGACCCCAGCCATGCGCAGGCCTGGTTGTCCAGGGAGGAAATGAAAAAACGCTGGGGTACGGTCAATTATTACCGCTACTACTATAAAATCCGGATGGCCGTGGACGATACGGCGGGAGAAATCATAACATATAACGGACAGCCCATAGACCCTGTATTTCACGCATCCTGCGGCGGGAAAACGGAAAACTCCGAAGATGTGTGGAAGTTTAAAGTGCCCTATCTGCGCAGCGTGGCCTGCCCGTATGACGCCGACCCCGAACCGGTGCGCCAGGTGGCTGTGTCCTTGAGCCGGGTAGAAAAGGCCCTGGGTGTGGATCTGCAGGCTGTGCCGGCATCCACGGGCCGGGGCAAAATACTGCAGGTGCTGGAAAGCACCTCCACCGGGCGGCCCAAAACGCTGCTGGTGGGTGATCGCCGCATGTCGGCCTCGGAAATCCGCCAAAAGCTGGGCCTGCGCTCCACAAACTTCACATGGCAAATGACCGGCGATAAAATCACCTTTAAAACGGTAGGTTACGGCCACGGGGTGGGCATGTGCCAATACGGCGCCCGGGGACTGGCCGAATACGGTTACGATTACCGGCGCATATTGAAACACTATTACACGGGTGTGCAAATCCACCAAACGGTGCCGGGTGTTGAAAGATAAATTTGTTGAAAGGTTGAATATCGAGTCTGTTGTAAGTTCCGGCTCCTTATTATTTCATAAGTAATAGGACAGGCACCGGTAAAAGGGGACTGGCTCCGATTCGTTTTATGAATCGGTGCCTATCCCTCTTTTACCGGTGCCTGTCCCCTTTTTGCTTTTTTATGCAAAAAAACAACTGCATAAAAAAAATTTACAGGCTCACAATACTTATAAGCTGGTTATCAAATTTCAACATTTCAACACCCGGCACCAACAAGGGAGGGAATAGCATGTGGCCCTTTGATAAAAGATTAAGGGATCAAGACGCGCTGGAAAAATACCGCCGCTGGCTGAAACGCTGGTTACTGGGGGCTGTCGCAAAAGCAGCCCCTAAAATTTTGTAAAAAATATTTGAATACTAGTACTAAAAATGATACTATAACTTTAGCTGTAGCTAATGAGCAAATTAGAGAAACTATATATCAAAATAAAGAATAATCCCGGCTCAGTTAAATTTCAAGAAATAGAAAAACTGTTGCTTAGAGCCGGTTTTTCAATCCGCCAGCCTCGTGGTGGATCTTCACATTATACTTTTACGAAAGGTGGCAAAAGAATCACAATACCCCGAAAGCAACCATATGTTTTGGAAACCTATATTAAAAAAGTCATAGAATTATTGGAGGTTGAAGAGATTTAAGAGGTGCAAGTTATGAAAAAAGGGTTAAGTTATTATCTCAATCTGCTTTACAATATACAACTACATCCCAGTCCAGATGGAGGGTATGCAGTAAGTATTCCTGAACTTCCCGGATGTATATCACAGGGAATGACTATAGAAGAAGCGTTAAGTAATATAGAAGATGCAAAAAAGTGTTGGATAGAATCAGCACTTGAAGACGGAGTGGAAATACCTGAGCCAACAAAAGACACTGATTACTCGGGTAAATTAGTGGTTAGAATGCCCAAATCGCTGCATAGTGCCTTAGCGCGGCGGGCTAAAGAGGAAAACGTAAGCCTGAATCAGTTTATCAATTACCAGTTGGCGCGAGGGATTGGGTTTAAGAAATAAACGGTCTTTAACCATTACCACGGGGTTAAAGACCGTTCTGTTTTTCGCTAGCAGCAAATCCTATTACCGGTGTTCCGGCATTTCACCGGCGGGGAGCAATTGGCCGCATCCGTCCTCAAACCCCTGCCGGCGCCTGCGTTTGAAGTATAAAACCGCCGCACACACCGGCACCAGCGCGCAGGCGATGGTGACCATGTACAGCAATTGCGTGGTTACGTCCCCAAAACCTGCACCCTTCATAGCGACGGCCCGCAGTGCGTCCAGGTAATGGGTCAACGGCAGCATGTATGCCAGCGCCCGGACGGGCGGGGGGATTACCAGCATGGGCCAGGTAAAACCCGATATCAAAAAAGCCGGTGCAGCGACCACCATGGCCACCTGAATGGCCTTATCCAGGCTGCTGGACAACAGCGCCGCCAGCACCCCGAGTTCGACGGTGCCCAGGCAAAAGGCCGCCGTCAGCAACAAAAGCAGGGGCCGGTCGCCGCCCAGGGGCACCTGGAACAGCAGGTGCGCCACAGTAAGACAGGAAAGCAGCACCGGCGTGCCAATCAGGAAGTAGGGCAAAATTTTGGCCGCTATCACTGTACCGGCATTCCCCTCAGCCATACGCCGCCGGCGGTACAACGCTATAGCCGCCGCAATTAACAATGCCTGCTGCATACCCATCACGATCAGGCCGGGCAGCAAAAACTTGAGGTAATTATATGTGGGATTATACCATACGCGGGACCGGAAACTTACCGCCGATACAATATCTTCGGCCCGGTCCCCCGATATCCCCAAGCCCTCCAGGGATTTCAGTTCAATGCCGGCGGATATGGTGCCGATCACCTCTGCTGCCCCAGTGGCAATGGTGTTACTGATGATCATGTTGGAACCGTCGGAAACTATCAATACCTCGGTGCCCTGCCCGGTTTTAATGTCCCGGGCGAAATCCGGGGGGATCACAATGGCTGCGGCCGCCCGCCCCCGCCGGAAATATTCGTCAACTTCAGCACGGGTGAAGACGTGTCCTGTAACGGCAAATTTCTCGGATTGGTCAAAAGCGGTCACTGTTTCGCGGCTCAGGGGCGAGTTGTCCCGGTCCAGCACCACGGTGGGTATTTCCGTTACCTTGTGGTTGATGTACAGGTAACCGAAAAAAAGCGTCACCACCAGCGGTAATCCGAACAGCAACGCCAGCGTGCGCCGGTCCCGAAAGATACAGGCAATTTCATTGAGAAAAACTTGCCACATTACGCATCACCGGCCTTAAAGGTTACGTAACCCGTCATGCCCGGCAGCAGCTGCGTGTCACCGCTGTCAACCTTGATTTTCACCTCGAAGGAAACAATATCCTTTTCTCCCTGCTCATCGGTGGAACGCCGGGTGGCGAAACTGGGGGCTTTTTGAACCCGGGCCACCTCGCCGCTAAAACGCCGGTCGGGGAAAGCCGGGAAGGTTATCGCGGCCGGCGTTCCCGCGGCGATGCCGCCGATTTCATCTTCGGGCACATATACCGTCAGCCACATTTTAGTCATATCGGTAACCGTAAACATGGCATAGCCGGGCGAAACCAGGTCCCCCGCGTCGACCGTGCGCATGGTGACTGCACCGTTCAAGGGCGAAGCAACGGTGGCCTTGTCCAGGTAGGCTTCCGCTTCCTTTACGGCCGCCTCCGCTTCCTTTACCAGTCCCCGGGCGGCGGCAATATCTTCTTGCCTGGTGCCGGACCGGTAAAGCGCCAGGTTCTGCTGCGCCGCTTTATAGTCAGCCTCCGCCGCGGCCAGAGAAGTCCCGGCTTCAATAAACTTTTGTTCCGCCACGGCCCCGGCCTCGTAAAGCGCCTTGATCTTATCGTATGTATCCCGGGCCAGGTCCAGCGCCGCCTCGGCCTTGTCTGCTCGGGCTTGTGCCGCGGCAATTTCCTCTTCCCTGGCACCGGCCAGCGCCTTTTCCAGGGCTGACCGGGCCTGCAGCAGCTTGGCCTCGGCCTGGAGCTTGCGGGCCCGTATTTCAGCGGCGTCTATTTCAGCCAGCAATTGCCCCTTTTTAACCTGCCGGCCCT
Source organism: Desulfoscipio geothermicus DSM 3669 (assembly GCF_900115975.1). GTDB lineage: Bacteria > Bacillota > Desulfotomaculia > Desulfotomaculales > Desulfallaceae > Desulfoscipio > Desulfoscipio geothermicus. The sequence continues at coordinate 12,714 of NZ_FOYM01000003.1, read as the reverse complement.
CTTCCACCGACACCTTGAGCACCTGCCCCGGAATTTGCGCCCGCACGTCCACTTCGGTGGCTTCTATGGTGCCGCTGTGCTCCCGCCGGGTTTGCACGGTATCTTTCCACCCGCCGGCCATGAAGGTAAAAGCCAGCAAAAAAGTAACGGTTAAAGTAAATACCAGCAAATATTTTTTGTTGGTCATATAATACATGCCACCTCCTTATTGAACTGACCAGTCAGTGTAATTGTACTCTCAAAAACTGCACTTGAAAAGAGGGTTCGTGCAATAAATTAGATATAATAGAAAAAAACACAAATCCGGGCAATCAGATAAAACAGTAAAAAATTACTGAAGAACCATTGATTACGGCCCTGTTTGCCTGAATATGTCCCTTGACCCGGGGGGGTAAAAACGTATACAGTCAGGGGAAAATATATACCGACCAGTCAGTGTAAAGTGGGTGAAGAAATGATGACCGTCAGTTCGCTGTTCAAGGATACCGAAAAATTTAAAAACATCATTGAAATATTTGCCGTTAAGGGATACCACCCGGCCACCATGGATGAAATCGCCCGGGCCACGGGCGTGGCCAAGGGCACGCTTTACTACCACTATAAGAACAAGGAAGATCTATACTACAGCGTTATCGAGTACGGCGTGCATATCCTGGAACGGTCTGTCAGGCAGGCCCTGCAAAACCAAACCGACCCCGCGCTCAAGTTAAAAGAATTGATCCGGGAAGTGTTAAACTTTTTTGACCTGTACTCAAACATTGCCTTTATTTTTTTACGCGAGCTTTACGGCAACAACATTCGCCGGGATGTTTTAAGCGGCCTGGTGCAGAGAATAATTCAAATTATCGGGGAAATTCTGGCCGAGGGTAAAGAGCAGGGCATTTTTACGGTAAAGGACGTGGATACCTGTGCCACGGCCGTATTCGGCGCGGTTTCCGCCACCGCCATCCGCTCCATCAACAAGCACGGTCGGGTCCGTTCCGTACAGGTACAGAGCCACATTGAAAACCTGGTTTTCAACGGCCTTCTGGCTGAGTAAAGGTTGGGTTCAAATTGAAAAAAGCGGCTGTCAAAGCACCGGCCAGACCTTCTTCTGGCTAAGTAAAGGTTGGTTCAAATACCGGATGTCCTTGCAAAAAGTGCACCGTAAAAGAGGGACAGCAAAAAAGGGGACTGGCACCATTTTCGCTTTTTGAAAATGGTGCCTGTCCCCTTTTTTGCCTTTTGGGGGCCCGTGCCTCCTCCGTAAAAGGGGACTGGCACCGATTCATAGAACGAATCGGAGCCAGTCCCCTTTTACGGTGCCTATCCCCTTTTCCCCCCCTTTTTGTCCCGCACCTGCCCTATTTTACCAGCCGGCCTTTTGTAATCTTGTTACATGGGAAAAAAGCATTTCTACCTGTCCCCTGCATATAATGTTACAAATGCCCGGGGAGGTAAAGCAATGCAGGAGTACATCCAAAAGCGGGTGCTCGAAATTTGCACCTATATCCTGGAAACCCAGGCCACCGTCCGCCAGGCCGCGCAGGTATTTGGTGTCAGTAAAAGCACCGTACATAAAGACATGACGGAAAGGCTGCCTTCATTGAATAAAGAACTGGCCCAACAAGTAAAAAAAGTGCTGGACTATAATAAAGCGGAACGGCACCTGCGGGGCGGGGAAGCCACCAGAAATAAATACCGCCGCCAGGAACAATAAAATTTAGTAGAACCTGGAGGAATTTGTCCCCGAAAGTAGAAAAATATACCGAATACAAATAACCTGTCCAATATCTGGCATAAATTAACTTTTTCCAATTGCCGAAGACCGACGACTAACGACCGACCACCAAAACGGACAGGCACCCGTCCGGAAAGAAAGGGGACAAGTTATGAGCACCGATATCGGTATCGACCTGGGCACAGCCAATGTTATAGTATTTGTTAAAGGCAAGGGCATCGTGTTAAGAGAGCCATCGGTAGTGGCCATAGATAAAACCTCGGGCAAGGTAATTGCGGTGGGAGCAAAGGCGCGGCGGATGCTGGGGCGCACCCCGGGCAATATTGTGGCCATCCGCCCGCTGCGTAACGGCGTCATCGCCGATTACGACGTTACGGAAAAAATGTTGCGTTATTTCATTGAAAAGGCTAACGGCCGAAAGTTTCTTTTCAAGCCGCGGGTTATGGTCTGCATCCCCTCGGGGGTTACCGGGGTGGAGGAAAGGGCAGTGAAACAGGCCGCTATCCAGGCCGGCGCGCGGCAGGCCCATGTTATTGAAGAACCGCTGGCCGCCGCACTGGGCGCAGGACTGGACATCTCCGAGCCCGGCGGTACCATGGTGGTCGACATCGGCGGCGGCACAACCGACGTGGCCGTGCTTTCCCTGGGCGGTATCGTGATCAGCCGGTCCCTGCGACTGGGTGGCGACAAATTCGATGAGGCCATCGTCAAGTACATCCGCCGGGAATTCAACCTGGCCATCGGTGAGCGCACAGGTGAAGAAATTAAAATGGAAATCGCCAATGCCTGCCCCAACGGCAGCGCGCCAATGGGAATGCAGGTGCGGGGCCGGGACCTGGTGGACGGGCTACCCAAGCAAATAACTGTTACCAGTCACCACGTTTACGAAGCTATCAGGGAAAACCTGACTTTGGTGGTGGACACCGTCAAGGAAGTGCTGGAGGAAACCCCCCCGGAACTGGCCGCAGATATAGTGGACAAGGGCATCGTGCTCACGGGCGGCGGGGCGTTGCTGCACGGGTTGGACAAGCTGCTGGCTGGCGAAACCGGTCTCAACGTGTTCCTGGCCGAAGACCCCCTCTCCTGCGTGGCCATGGGCACCGGCCGTGCCCTCACCATGCTCAACGTGCTCAACGCGCAAGCCAAGCGCCGCATGATCCGCAAGGCCCTGCGCCACAAAATAACCGCCGGGTAAAAGGGGACTGGCAAAAAAGGGGACAGGCTACTTTTTTGGCTTTTAAAAAAGTTGCCTGTCCCCTTTTTTGCCGCAAAACCAATCGGAGCCAGTCCCCCTTTTTACCCTTCCCATGGGAACCAAATATTCTTCCCAAACGTCAATAACCACAAAACAAAAATAATCATTAATAGTTAATATTGTTAACTATTTATTCCCTGAACCAAAAGGAAATCAACTGCCTGCTGTCGAAAAAAATGCTAGACAAAGTCATTAATGGGAAAAAACAGTGCAAGACAGCTCCTGCACATGCGCCAAAAAAAACAACGTATGGCAAGGAGGTTTTCTTTTGGCTGCGGGAAGGAGGTGTGCAACACGATAAACAGCAAGCGTTGGGCACTGGTTTTGACTATAGTTTTGCTTGCGCTGGGCCTGGCGGCCTGGCTGGGCATGAACAGCCCCACCGGGGGCGAAAGCCGGAAAAACGACAAAGCCGGAAACCCGAACGACTCCGGCGCGGCGCAGGATGAACAAAACCTGGCGGTTTACGCCCTGGAACTGCAAAGGCCCCCCAGCAGCGCGGAAAAAGCGAAGCTGGCCGAACAGGTGGACTGGATGGGGGGGCTTAACGGTGAAACCCTGCTGGTGCGGGCCGGGAAACAACAAAAACAGGCGCTGGTGGATTTACCTTATGTAAAAAGCCTCACCGAATACCGGCCCGAGCAAAAGCTGCCCGCAGAACTGCAAACCGGGCGGGCTGAACTGGAAAAACAGAGCAGTACGGGCGGAAAGACAGCCGAACCGGTGGTGCTGACGATCACCCTGGCGGGGGACGGCGACAAGCCCGCGGTGATACAGCTGGTGAAACGCCTGGGCGGCCGGGTGCTGGAAGGCGCCGCCGGGGAAGGGCGCTACCTGCGGGTGGAATTGCCCGGCGCGGCGGTAAACGAACTGGCCGGTTCCCCCCGGGTGCTGTACGTGGAAGAATACACCCGGCCCGAGCTTTTAAATGACCGGGCCAGGGATATTGTGGGCGCCAGGCCGCTGGCCATCCCCGGCTTTGTCACAGTGGACGGGCTGAACGGCGCGGGCCAGACCATCGCCCTGGCGGACAGCGGGCTGGACACCGGCTCCCCCGGCAACCTGCACCCGGACCTGGAAAGCCCGCCGGGCAGGAAACCCCGGGTGATCATGATCAAATCTTGGGCCGGGGTGGAAACGCCGGCGGACACCGTCGGCCACGGTACTCACATGGCCGGAACCCTGGTGGGGAGCGGTAAGGCGTCGGACGGCAAGTACGCCGGCCTGGCCCCGGGGGCCAGCCTGTATTTCCAGGGCATCGTGGACAAGGATGATAATCCCGCCCCGCCCCTGGACCTGCGGGAACTGTTCGAGCCGGCCTACAACGCCGATGCCCGCATCCACGTTAACGGCTGGGGCAAAAAGCAAAATACATACGACTCAGCGGCCTCCCAAATAGATGCCTTTGTGCGCGAACACCCCGATTTTCTGGCCATATTCGGGGCGGGCAATTCCGGGCCCCGGGGAGGCACCCTAACCGCCGAGGCCAACAGTAAAAACGCCCTGGTGGTGGGGGCCTCGCTCAGTCCCCGCCCAGCCTTTGAAAACGATACCGGCAGTACGGAAGAGATAGCCGCATTCTCGAGCCGGGGGCCGGCCCAGGACGGGCGCATCAAGCCCGAGCTGGTGGCCCCCGGCACATCCATAATATCCACCGCCTCCCGGCTGCTGGGGGGAGACCTCCCGGGGCGGCCGGAATACACCGTCATGCAGGGCACCAGCATGGCCACGGCGGTGACCGGCGGGGCGGCGGCATTGCTGCGCCAGTACATGACGGAAAACACGGGTTTTGAGGAACCTTCGGCGGCCCTGTTGAAAGCCGCCTTGATCAACGGGGCCGGGCGACTGGACGCGGAGCCCGAAGCGGCCGGTTTCGGCCTGCTGGATATTGGCAGCACAATCCTGGCCCTGGAAAACCGGTTGTTTGATCTGGTGGACGAACCCAAGGGCCTGGCCACCGGCGAAAGTTTTACAGTAAAAAAGAACGTTGAACACAGCGGCGCGCCCTTCAAAGCCACCCTGGCCTGGTCGGACCCGGCGGCTGCGCCGGGCGCGGCCCCGGCCCTGGTAAACAACCTGGACCTGGAAGTGATCGCCCCGGATGGCGCCAAGTATTTCGGCAACGACTTTGCCCGCCGGGGGGAGCGGGACGTTCTTAACAATGTGGAGCAGGTGTACATACCCGATCCGCAGCCCGGCACCTATACAATAGTGGTACACGGCCGGTCCGTACCGGAGGACGCCTCCCCGGAGAGGGGCTTGACCCAGGACTTTGCCCTGGTCTTCGGCCAGATGCCGGCCCGAAAGCCGGTGCAAAGCAGCAGTGACGGCAAAATTACCCTGGCCGGGGGGGAGCGCCCGGCCCTGCCGCCGGATACCCTGCTGGCCGTGGATGACCGGCTGCTGCCCGCCGGCGACCTGCCCCCGGCGGGGGCTGAACTTTACCTGGTGGGACCGCCCGGCCAACCCCGGCGGGCTTATGCGGTGGGCCGAACCTGGCGGGCCGGCGGCGTCAAATCGCTGGCGGAGGGCGAAAGTATGGTGCTGGTACGTATGAACCGGGATTACCGGGAGGGCGGTTACGCCATTGAGGGCAGCATTGAAAACGCTCTGACCATCAACGGGAAACCGGTTGACAACGGGCAGGCAATCCCCCCGGGGGCCGATGTGACAGCCAACATTAATCCGCATACCCAGACCATCTGGCAGGCTAATTTGGCCAGCGTGGAAATAAAAGGAATACTTACCAATATTGATATGACCAACCGGCAACTGAAACTGCTGGATCACCAGTTGGTTTATAATCTGGCCGAAGAAGCCTCCGTTTCCTTTTCCGACATCCTGTTGGACGGTGACCCGGCCGACCTGCCCTTTGGCGCCTCCACAGACGCAGGCCTGGAAAAACTGCTGCCCGGCATGCCCGTGCACATTATACTGGGCTCGGACGGAAAAATATATCACCTGGCGGTGAAGCGGGATATGGTGGTGGGGCAGGTAACCGGTGTGGAAACCGGCACTGATACGATTACCCTCTCATCCGGCGGCAGATACCATGTCATGGCCGGGATAAAGATTGTCAGGGACCGCCGGCCTGTCGAGATGGGCAATATCCGGGCGGGGGATTTGGTTATGTTAAACCTGATTCCCAACTCCACCGAAGCGTTGGGTATTACGGTTTATTCCGATGCAAGCTACGGGCGCGTGATTTTTGCGGAGAAGGATACTTTTTACATGATGGATAGCCGTAAAGGTTTTCGGTACTTGAGTTTCAGCCCCCAAACGCAGGTATTCAGGTGGGGAATGGCCGCCGGCACATCCATCTTAAGCCCGGGACAGTGGGTGCGGGTCATTTCGGACCCCGTTTCCGGTGAGGTATGGCGGGTGGATATCGCCGAGGCTGCCGGTAAAGTGAAAGGTGTTTTGGAATCCTACAGCCCGGGCCAGGGGATAAAACTGTCTGACGGAAGCACATACCGGCTCAGTTCTGTCGCTGTGGTCACCAAAAACGGGTTGCCCGTCAGGTTTCGGGATCTGGTGCCGGGAGAGCCGGTCACAGTGTCCGCCCTGTACGGGCCCGGCGGCGAGCAAATTGTAGCTGCGCTGGAGGCCGAAACCCGTGACGGAGTGGAACCGCCCCTTTTGGAGATCAGGTCCACTATACCCTTCGAGGACTTCTCCCTGGTTACCGGCAAAACCGGCGCATCCCGCCTGTATGCCCGGCTCCCGGGGGGCGACGGACAGGCGGTGGAACTTACGGACAACGGGGAGTTTTACTATCCCGTCAGTGTGGGTGAGGCCGAGGCAATACAATTGGTGGCGGTAGACGGCGCAACGGGCGGGGTTGCCTCCTTGCAGCTCAGTTTACCCCGCCGGCAAAAGGGTTTTTCCGACATTGACGGCCACTGGGCGGAAACCGACATCCGGCACCTGGTATCCCGGGGCATGCTCAGCGGGTACCCGGACGGCACATTCCGGCCCGACAGCGCCGTTACCCGGGTGGAATTCACCGTAATGCTGGCCAGGCTGCTGGGCACCGGCGGCGCACCCGCCAACCTGCCATATAAGGACGCGGATACCATCCCGCACTGGGCTGAAAACGCCGTGGCCCTGGCTTACGGCAGGGGCCTGGCCGTGGGGTATGACGATAACACCTTCCGTCCCCTGGAGCGCATAACCCGGGAAGAGGCCGCGGCGCTGCTGGTGCGGGCCTGGGGCCTGCTCAGGGGCTTGCCGGAAGAACCCCCGGAAAAACCGGACTATAAAGATTGGCAAATCGTTGCCGCCTGGGCGCGGGAAGACGTGAGCAAATCCCACGCCCTCGGGTTGCTGTCAGGCAGACCCGGCAACCTGTTCGCCCCCGGTGCATACATCACCCGGGCCGAAACCGCCGCCGCCCTCAACCGCCTGCTCGACCTCCTAACCCAAAAAACCAGCTAAAAAAGGGGACAGGCTACTTTTTCGCTTTTTGAAAAAGTTGCCTGTCCCCTTTTATTTAGCCTTTTTATTTTAACCCCGTTCACGGTATAACACTACTGCCCGTAAGTCCATAATATGATATAATTTGAACCAAGAAGAACCACTTTTTAGGAGGCTAGTATATGGTTAGCAAGCGTTTCACTGCTGCTATCGCCAAAGAAGGCGAATGGTATGTAGCCCGAAGTCTTGAAGTAGAGGTAACTTCCCAGGGGAAAACAGTAGAAGAAGCCTTAACTAATCTAAAAGAAGCATTAGAACTATATTTTGAAGATGAGGAAATCCCGGAAAACATCCAAGCTCCTATTATTGCACCGCTTGAGGTCAATTTTTCCAATGGCTAAACTACCGGTATTATCGGGTGCCCAGGTTATTCAACTGTTATCTCATTTAGGTTTTATTAAAGCAGCTCAGAAAGGTAGCCATGTAAAACTAAGAGGTATACGTAACGGAAAGAAAAGAATCGTTATCGTACCATTTCATAAAGAATTGGCCCCTGGAACTTTGACTTCAATCCTGCGACAGGCTGATTTGAGTATTGAAGAACTTATTAATAAGAAATAGTTGCTCAAAAAAGGTAACAGCTAAATAAAAAGGGACAGGCTACTTTTTCGTATTTTGAAAAAGTTGCCTGTCCCTTTTTTTAGCCTTTTCCTTTGGTGCCAGGTGTTGAAAGTTGAAAATCGCAGATTTTCAACTTTCAACACCTGGCACCATCTTACACCCTAACCCTCCAACCACAAAATAATCGTATCCGTATCGGCTTCCCTGTCCCAACTCCGGAGCTGCGCTTCAATGCCAGCCATCTTCACCTGCAACTGCTCTCTTTCAACCGCGCTTGCCCCCTGTAGCTGTGCCTTTAAGGAGAGGTACTGCTCCACCTTTTCATTGTAGCGGGCATTAATGTCTTCCCGCTGGGTATCGGCGGTTACCACCTGTCCCAGGGTTTTGAGACCGGCCATCAACTTGCCGGACAGGCTGCTGCTGACGGTTATCTTCAATGTTTCCCGGCTGCCCGTGGGAGCATTTTCCGTGCCCAGCACTTCATAAGCGGCACCGGTTTCGTTGATAAGAGCCAGCGCTTGCCCGTGGGCCGCATCCAAATCGCCGACATTTATCTTCAGCAGGGTGCGTTCAACAACCCGGTCCTTCTCAATGTTCAGCAGCGCGTACTGCCCCGCGTTAACTGCCGCATCGGGCGTACTGCCGCCCGCTCCGTCCGGCGCGGCGGGCTGTGCTGTGCCGTTCCCGGAGGGAGTATGCTGTGTGCTTTCAGAGTTGCCGCCCGTGCCACGAGCGTTATTACCGTCAGGGCCCGGAGCTGCGCCTTGCTCAGTACCGCCGCTGCCTGACTGTTCCACCGGACTGCCGGCTTCACCGCTCTGCTGCGGGCCGGTATTCGGTATATTAATGTCGCCGGGCTGTTCGACAGGGGGTTTGATGACCTGTCTCGGGTTATTGTCGGCCACCCGCGTAACGATGTTGCCTCCCCAGTTCATGTATGCGCCGGCGGAACCCACCGCCACCAGCAGAAAGGTAGCTGCCACGGCCACGCTGCGCTTCCACCGGTCAAACAGGCTGTGCCGGGCGGTACTGCCGTGCTGCTTGGGCAATTGGGCCATCACCCCGGCGGCAAACCCGGGCGGAGCCTTGATGTCCTCCATACCTCCCCGGAGAGTGGCGCCCAGTTCCCGCCAGAAATCGGCTTCCGCCCGGCAGTCCCGGCAGGCGGCGACGTGATCTTTTACGGTCATTGATTGGACATGCTCAAGCTCACCGTCCAACCATTCCGGTATTAATTTTTTAACTTGGCTGCAATTCACTTTTTTCCACCTCCCCGGTGCCCATTATAATAAGGAAGGTTTCTTCCGTTGTTCGCGGCAATCCGGACGATTTGTTTTTTAAGCGCCTGGCGCGCCCGGTTGATCCTGGACTTTACGGTGCCCAGGGTGCAGTCCAACATTTGTGCGATTTCATCGTACGAATAGCCCTGCATCTCCCTCAATACCAGCACCGCCCTGTGTTCCTCGGACAATTCCCATAGGGCCTCCCGCACCATATTGCTGAATTCCTTCTTTTCGTAGGCCTCCTCGGGGCTGTCTCCGTTCGAGGCCACCAGGCGGGGCATCTCGCCCTCATCTGTTTGCACCGGGTTGTCGAGGGAAACATCGGGTTTTTTCCTGCGCTTTTCGTTAATGGAAAGGTTCACCGCTATCCGGTGCAGCCAGGTGCCGAAATCCGCCTCGTTGCGGAAACCCGGCAGGGCCCGGTAAGCTCTTATGAACACGTTCTGCGCCAGATCCTGCGCGTCGGCATAATTGCCGGTGAGTTGGTAACTTAAGGCGTAAATCCTGTCCTGGTACATGGTCACCAGTTGTTCAAAGGCCCCGGTGTCGCCTTTTTGGGACCTTTTTACCAGGAACTTTACGTTGTCCAAAGGGACGATCCCCCTCGGGCCTGTAAGCTTTCGGACACTTTTTAGACACCTATGTATATGGAAAAGTTCCGAAGCCGGCCAAAAATTTTCAACAAAAACAATAGATAAGATAGTTAATCTCATAAATAATTTACTGCATATCGTATAATATAGCAAAGGTTGCTGCTGCCTGCTCGTCCTGATATTTCTTCGCGCATCTGCTTCAAACCATCCTAAAGGCGCTGGTTTCATCTTTGTTTATAAAGCCACAGGCGGTGAGCGGCACATGTTTGCGCCTGCATATATTAATCTTCCATGTAATTATACTGTGGAAGAATGGCAGAAAAAAAGTTTTTAATAATTTTTTCCCTCACCTGGAACTTTTGGCGTAACCCGCGTGTCTAAAAAAACGGGTGCAAACAAAGATGCCAAAATGACCAAACAAATGCAAATAATAAAATGAAAAGAAAAAATCCAGCCGGGTGGAACTTTTGGCTGAAACCATGTGTCTAAAGAAACGAGCGACAGGCCAAAGACATGGCAAACGAAGAAATACATAACACCCTTGCACGATTCATGCAGCGGAGATATAATAATCCATGTCAGTCAGTTAGATAGCCTGTTCACAAAGTGAGCAAGCGGCCGGGCCGCTTCTCTATAGCAACAAGTTAATAAATTAACTGATACCTGTTCAAGGGGGGATGTGAAACTAAAGTAAGGTTTCATACTTAACCAGGCCGAAAGGCCAAAATATTTATTTCAAGGAGGGAAATTAGTTTTGCGTAAGTTACGTAACAAGAGATTTTCATTATTGATGGCTCTCGTATTTGCGTTCACCATGGTGTTCCCGTTTGCGGGAATCGCGGGGGCGGCTACAGGGTTTGATACTTTGGCAGCACCCACCGTGGATGACAATGGTGCTTATGAGCTGGGGCGTTTTGAAGCAGTATTTGCCCCTGGACAATTACAGCCTGGTGACAGTGTAACATTCCGTCTGCCGAATGATTTTAAGTTTCTAAAAGCCAATGCTACCCAGGAAAGTGATGAAATGGTAGCCGGTGACTGGACAGTTTCTGGAAACGTATATGGCCAGAAGCCTGGTAACTACTTTGAATTCCCTGGTAGCTATCTTGGCGAAGTTAACGCTTTAAAAGCTACTGATGTTACCGTAGAGAAGTTAGACTCTGATGAAATTAAGCTTATTGTTAATAATATAAGCGAATCTGGCAACTATGCTTACTTCACATTCAATCTGGGTTCCATCTGGGTTGACGAAGGATTTGAAGGAGATATTGAGTTGTCAGCTACTGCACCCACTAGCAGTGGATTTTCAAGTGGTAAAATTCTTGTCGGTCGTGTAAGTGGCGGGGAAGTAGACCTTGAAGTAACCAATGCACCTAACTTCAATAATGATACAACATCCGACCCGATCAAGATAAGGATTAAAGAAGACCGTGCCGGCGCAATTGCTGATGGTGAAAGCAGTGCTATCAAGTTTGTCCTGCCGGATGGTTTTGAGTGGACTGGAACTCCCACCTATAAAATCATTTGGGGTGACGATCTCTTTGCCGGCGTAGGCGACGCAGCTGGCGACAATGCAGAAATTAAATTTAATACTGCAAAAGACGAACTGAAAATTGATACAACAAATTACGACGGAACTAACAATGCCACTTTGATCGAATTAACCGCGAACATTGAGTGTGTTGACGAAACTGACGCTGAATATGGCGATGTAGTAGTAAAAGTTAAAGGTGAAAGCACAACATCCGTAAGCGAGCTGGTTGTAGCAAGATATGGTGATTATGATGCAACCATCAGCGCTGGCGATGCTCCGACCATTTACGCTGGTCAATTAGAACAGGAAATCGCTAAGATCAAGATTGAAGAAGCCATTGCTGGCAGTATGATTGCTAACCGTACCCTGCTGCTCACTCTGCCTGAAGGTGCTAAGTGGGCCGTAGTAGATGACGATAACGATCATGGTCTTTATATTGAACCCGTTGGCTTCCCTGGCAGAGACGGCAAAACGGCCAAGTTTAAATTTACTGGTGGCTCTTCATCAGATGCGGCCGAACTGGAACTGAAAGACATGGAAGTAATGGTTGAGCCTGGCTTTGAAGGCGACCTGGTAGTCGAGGTAAGCGGATCTGCTGGTTTGAGCGGCGAATTGACTGTGGCTAAAGTAGTGCCCGCAGTAAAGGTGACCGCTGAGGTAGCAGACGGTTTGGTAATTGGTCGTAGCGCGCAAGCTGCTGGTACCATCACTATTACTGAAGCTGACGCTGGTCTGGTCATCGACGGTAAAGACCTGATTATCGACCTGCCGAGAGGCGTACGGTTTGTTGGTGTGCCTGATGTTCAGGTAACTGAAGGGGACCTGGAAATTGACGATTATGATGTAAAAGACGACACTGATGACGAAGACAACCTGCTCGTAATTTCCATCAAAGACGACAGCAATGAAGCAAGCACCATCGAAATCAGCGGTATTGAGTATGTACTCGACCGCACTGTGCCTGAAGGAGACATCGAAGTAGTAGTCCGTGGCGACGCTATTAACGAAGTAAACGATGACGTAGCGGTTAAGGCTGAATTAGGCACAGCTAATGCTAATGGTTATATAGAAATTGAAACTTATGAAGCCTTCGACATAGAAACCTCTACAAGTGATGATGATTACTACAAAGTATTCCCGAAACAAGACGAAGCAGCAGTAGTAGTCAACGCTAAAGTTGGCACCCCTGCTCCTGAAGAAAAAGCTCTGTCCACCAGCATTACCCTGGGTGACAACGGCAGCTACATTTCTGACGGCCGGATCATGGTCCAGCTGCGTGACGCTGCCAAAGC
>NZ_FOYM01000044.1 GCF_900115975.1 Desulfoscipio geothermicus DSM 3669 | reverse complement strand
AAGCGGGCGACAACGTAGGCTGCCTGCTGCGCGGCGTGGACCGTAAAGAAATCGAGCGCGGTCAGGTACTCGCCAAGCCCGGCAGCATCAAGCCACACACCAAATTCAACGCCGAAGTGTATGTACTGACCAAAGAAGAGGGTGGCCGTCACACCCCGTTCTTTAACGGCTATCGCCCGCAGTTCTACTTCCGCACCACCGACGTCACCGGAGTAGTCAAACTGCCTGAAGGCGTAGAGATGGTCATGCCCGGCGACAACATCAAGATCGACATCGAACTCATCACCCCCATCGCCATAGAAGAAGGCTTGCGTTTCGCCATCCGTGAGGGCGGCCGTACCGTGGGCGCCGGGGTGGTTACCGGCATCAACGAATAATTCAGGTACCGGCTTTTAGAATAATAAGGGTAAAGAATTGGCAGCGGTCGATTCTTTACCCTTATCTTGACAGCGACTTTGAATTGTGATAAAGTTGGAAAGGTGATTTCTAAAGCGATCAGGCTTTTTTTAGTTTAGGGAGGTGGACCAGGTGAGAGTGGGAGTAACGCTGGCCTGCACCGAATGCAAGCGCAGAAATTATACTACTACCAAGAACAAGAAAAACGACCCCAATCGTATTGAAATGAAAAAATACTGCAAGTTTTGCCATACACACACTGTGCATAAGGAAACCAGATAAATTTATTATGCCTAGTTTTTATTTTAGTTAAGGATGTGGCATAATGGCCGTAAGTAAAAAGCAGGAAAAAACTTCTAAAAAAGACAAGAATACCGGCAAAGAACTGGTCAAGAAAGACAACCGCAAGGAAGTGGCTAAAAAGAATGCTGCCGCCAAACCTAACCGGATTGACCAGACCAGGACCTTTTTCCGGAGCGTTATAAATGAACTTAAGAAGGTACACTGGCCCAACCGCAGGGAAACTTCGATTTATACATCGGTGGTTTTGGTTTCCGTTGTTTTTGTTGCCGTACTGATTTGGATATTCGATATTATTCTCGGTTCGGTTATGGGCGTGATTATAAAATGAATCAAGGGGGTGAGGGACCTGCGTTCACGCCGGGTCCCTTGTGTTTATGAATAAGCGCTGGTTTGTCATTCATACCTATTCGGGATATGAAAACAAGGTTAAGGCGAACCTGGAAAAGCGCATTGAATCCATGAATATGGAGGATAAAATATTCCGTATTCTGGTTCCCATGGAAGACGAGATTGAAATCAAAGACGGCAAGAAAAAGGTCACCAAAAGGAAAGTTTTCCCCGGTTATGTGCTGGTGGAAATGATTATGACCGACGATTCATGGTATGTAGTGCGCAACACCCCCGGGGTTACCGGGTTTGTGGGCAGTGGTTCAAAACCCATCCCGCTTAATGAAGAAGAAGCCCAGGCTATTATCCGGCAAATGGGTATGGAAGAACCCCGGACCAGGGTTGATTTTAATGTGGGAGAACAGGTACGGGTCGTTTCCGGACCGTTCGAAAATTTCGGCGGGGTTATTGAAGAGATATTGCTGGATAAAGGTAAACTAAGGGTGTTGATTTCCATGTTTGGCCGGGAAACCCCGGTGGAACTTGAATACAATCAGGTGGAAAAAATAAGCTAGCAGCCAAGGAGGTGTGACAGATGGCCAAACGCGTGGCAGCGGTTATCAAGCTGCAGGTGCCGGCAGGAAAGGCTACACCCGCACCGCCGGTCGGGCCGGCTTTGGGTCAGCACGGCGTTAACATCATGCAGTTTGTCAAGGATTATAACGAGCGGACTGCCAAACAGGCGGGAATGATTATCCCGGTAGAGATAACCGTGTACGAGGATAGGAGTTTTATGTTCATTACCAAAACTCCGCCGGCGGCAGTGTTGTTGAAAAAGGCGGCCGGGCTGGAAACCGCATCGGGCGAACCCAACAGGAAAAAAGTGGGCAAAGTTACCAGCGCCCAGGTGCGGGAAATTGCTAAATTAAAAATGCAGGATTTAAATGCCGCCAATGTGGAGTCAGCCATGCGCATGATTGAAGGGACCGCCCGCAGCATGGGCATAGAAGTAGTAGGTTGATAAATTTATGTTAAAATGTGGGAGGATTTATCCGTTAACACCACAGGGAGGTAAAGCACATGCCGAAACACGGAAAAAGGTATCAGGATGCCACCAAACAGGTTGACCGCACCATACAATACGAACCGCTGGAGGCCGTTGAACTGCTGAAAAAACTGGCCAACGCCAAGTTTGATGAAACAGTGGAAGTGGCTGTCAGGCTCGGTGTCGACCCCAGGCACGCCGATCAGCAGATTCGCGGTGCCATGGTTCTGCCGCACGGCACCGGCAAGACCAGAACCGTGCTGGTCTTTGCCAAGGGCGATAAGGCGAAAGAGGCTGAAGAAGCGGGCGCTGATTTCGTCGGCGCGGAAGATATGGTGGAAAAAATCCAAAAAGAAGGATGGCTGGGTTTTGAAGTGGCCATTGCCACCCCGGACATGATGGGTACGGTGGGTAGATTGGGTCGTATCCTTGGTCCCCGCGGCTTGATGCCCAACCCCAAAACGGGCACGGTTACCTTTGATGTTGCGCAGGCCGTACAGGAAGTAAAAGCGGGCAAAATAGAGTACCGGGTGGATAAAGCGGGGAATATTCATGCTCCTATCGGCAAGGCTTCTTTTGACAATCAAAAACTGGCCGAAAATTTAAAGGCCCTGGTGGAGCAATTGATTCGGGTCAAGCCCGCCGCAGCCAAAGGGCAGTATATTAAGGGCGTAACGGTATCCACCACCATGGGGCCCGGGATTAAGGTCAACGCTCAGAAAATTACCGCGTAAAATTATAAAACCGCATAATGATACCTAGCCGCAGACAGCAGGTGCCCGAAGGGCTTAATGGCTTACACCGCCGCCAGCCGAGGCCGGGGGGGATCAAAACCTGTGAGCGTTTTGCTTAACGGGCCTCTGGCATGCTGTCTTAAGCCGGGGGCTTTTTTAGTTGTTATTATTACGTTGACAAAAGGAGGTGTACATATTGCCGATTACCAAGCAGCAAAAGGAACAAATGTTGGAAATGCTCAAGGAAAAAATGGGTTCCTCGCAACTCATTGTGCTGGCTGATTACAGGGGCGTTAATGTGGACGCCATGACCAAACTGCGCCGGAAGATGCGCGAGTCGGGCAGCGAGATGAAGGTAGCCAAAAATACCATTACCAAAATCGCGGCCCGGGAACTGGGCTTGGAAGGGGTTGACCCCTACCTGGAGGGTCCCATCGCCCTTGCCTTCGGGTTCGAGGACCCGGTGGCGCCGGCCAAGATAATGAATGAATTTATCAAAGAACAGAAAAAAATGGAAATTAAGTGTGGCATCCTGGAAGGTAAGATTATCGATGCCGCACAGGTCAAGGCCCTGGCCAACCTGCCGTCCCGGGAAGTGCTGTTGGCCAAAGTGCTGGGCGGTATGCAAGCCCCCATGTACGGGTTTGCCGGCGCGCTGCAGGGATTGCTCAGAAATCTTGTTTATGTGCTTGAAGCCGTGCGGGAGAAAAAAGCCGGCGAAACAGCCTGATAATGGTTTCAAAGCACCTGTAACCGGCGTTCGGGTAGCTTGAAAATTACTCATTTATTATTTCAATATTTTAAGGAGGTTTATTTCTATGTCCAAAGTCGCAGAAATTCTGGAAGCCGTAAAAGGTTTAACCGTATTGGAACTGGCCGAACTGGTCAAGGCATTTGAAGATGAATTTGGCGTAAGCGCCGCCGCCCCCGTGGCTGCCGTCGCTGCTCCTGCCGCCGGTGGTGCTGCAGCCGCTCCGGCCGAAGAAGAGCAAACTGAATTCGACGTTATCCTTAGCGCCGTAGGCGATAAGAAAGTCAACGTAATTAAAGTGGTTCGCGAAGCTACCGGTCTGGGCCTGAAAGAGTCCAAGGAACTGGTGGACAGCGCTCCCAAGCCGATCAAGGAAAAAATCAGCAAGGATGAGGCCGAAGCTCTCAAGGCCAAGCTGGTTGAAGCCGGCGCCACCGTCGAAATCAAGTAATTATAACCATAGCAAGAAGAACGATAACAAAAAGCCGCACCCCGATTCGGGTACGGCTTTTTGCGTCATTATGCTTTTAGCTAATATTTGCTTGACACGAAAAAAATATCATGTTATAATCCAAGAATGTCGGCTTAAGACAAGTTTAGCGAAATTACAATATTCTGCATGTTTATTTTATCACTTATTAAAAAAATATGCATTATCAATATGTGTATCCTTTATAAAAATAATGGAAACAATACATTAGATAGCTTATTTTGTTTTGCGAGCGAGGGATTGCCTTAGACAAGACCTTGCTTTTCGTTGTTTATCAATTATAAATGCCTTTTCATTTTTTTGGGGGTGTGGTGCTGTAAATGTATCCTGAACAACTGGGTACCAGAACCAGGTGGAATTTCGGCAAATTCCAGGAGGTTCTGGAGCTTCCCAACCTCATTGAGGTGCAACGCAACTCGTACGAGTGGTTTCTGAACACCGGGCTCAGGGAAGTATTTCATGATATTTCTCCGATTCAGGATTTTACCGGTAACCTGGTGCTGGAATTCCTGGATTATAACCTGGGCAATCCCAAGTACGGCGTTGAACAGTGCAAGGAGCGTGACGTTACATATGCCGCCCCGCTGCGGGTCAAGGTGCGCCTGATTAACAAGGAAACAGGCGAGGTCAAGGAACAGGAAGTTTTTATGGGTGACTTTCCGTTAATGACCGACAAAGGCACATTCATCATTAACGGAGCCGAGCGGGTTATCGTAAGCCAGCTGGTTCGTTCACCCGGCGTTTATTTTTCCGAAACGCATGATCCGAGCGGCAAGAAGCTTTATGGTGCCACTATCATTCCCAACCGGGGCGCCTGGCTGGAATTTGAAACCGACGTAAACGACCACCTCTATGTACGCATTGACCGTACCAGGAAAATCCCGGTAACCGTATTGATCAGGGCTTTGGGTTACAGTTCCAATATCATGATCACCGATTTGTTTAATGAAAACCTGCATATCCAGGAAACCCTCGCCCGGGACAATACCGATTCTGAAGAAGATGCCCTGGTAGAGATTTATAAAAGACTGCGGCCCGGCGAGCCACCGACGGTGGACAGCGCCCGTTCCCTGTTGGAGACGCTCTTTTTTGACCCCAAACGCTATGACCTGGCCATTGTGGGCCGGTATAAGATTCACAAGAAATTGAAGCACGGCGTCCTTTACCGCTATCCGGAAACAGATAACCCCGAAACCGAATTCGACCCGTACCTTAAGGCCGAAGTGCCTAAGGAGCGGGAATTTATCCGGGAACTTACCGTCCAGGACATTATTGAAGCCGTGCGCTACCTGCTGCGCTTGATGGAAGGCGAAGGCCAGGCGGATGATATCGACCACCTGGGCAACCGGAGGCTGCGTTCGGTGGGCGAACTGCTGCAGAACCAGTTTCGCATCGGTCTGTCCCGTATGGAGCGGGTGGTGCGCGAGCGTATGACCATTCAGGACGTGGACGTGATTACACCACAGGTACTGATCAATATCCGCCCGGTGGTGGCGTCTATCAAGGAGTTTTTTGGCTCCAGCCAGCTAAGCCAGTTTATGGACCAGACCAACCCGCTGGCCGAATTGACGCACAAGCGCCGCCTGTCGGCCCTGGGTCCCGGGGGACTGTCACGGGAGCGGGCCGGTTTTGAAGTGCGCGACGTGCACCACTCGCACTACGGTCGCATGTGTCCCATTGAAACGCCGGAAGGTCCCAACATTGGCTTGATCGGCTCGCTGTCCACCTACGCGCGGATTAATTCCTTCGGGTTTATAGAAACCCCGTACCGCAAGGTGGACAAGGAAAACCGGCGGGTGACCGACGAGATTGTCTATCTTACCGCGGATGAAGAGGAAGAAGTCATTATTGCCCAGGCCAACGCGCCCCTGGACGATAATTCTTACTTTATCCATGACCGGGTGAACGCCCGGCATGGCAGGGAAATCCTGGTGGCGCCGGTGGAACGGGTGGACTATATGGACGTTTCACCAAAGCAGGTGGTCAGTGTCGCCACCGCTTTGATTCCGTTTCTGGAACACGATGACGCCAACCGCGCCCTGATGGGGGCCAACATGCAGCGCCAGGCGGTGCCGCTGCTCAGGACGCAGGCCCCTTTGGTGGGCACCGGCATTGAATATACAGCGGCCCGGGATTCCGGGGTGGTTAAATTGGCCCGGAACAGCGGGGTCGTGGAAAAAGTGACGGCGACCGAAATAGTCATTCGTACTGACGAGGGGAAAATTGATAAGGAAAAACTGCTTAAATTTTCCCGTTCCAACCAGGGCACCTGCATAAACATGCGACCGATAGTCGACAAGGGGGACCGGCTCACCGCCGGGCAGGTCATTGCCGACGGCCCGTCCACCGACCATGGCGAGCTGGCCCTGGGGCGCAACGTTCTGGTAGCCTTTATGCCCTGGGAGGGCTATAACTATGAGGACGCCATTCTGGTTAGCGAAAAAATGGTGAAGGAAGATTACTTCACCTCCATCCATATTGAAGAGTACGAGTGTGACGCCCGGGATACCAAATTGGGTCCCGAGGAGATCACCCGGGATATTCCCAATGTGGGCGAAGAGATACTTAAGGACCTGGATGACCGCGGGATTATCCGGGTGGGCGCCGAGGTGCGCCCCGGCGACATCCTGGTGGGCAAGGTGACGCCCAAGGGGGAGACCGAGCTTACCGCCGAGGAGCGCCTGCTACGGGCCATTTTTGGTGAAAAAGCCCGGGAAGTGCGGGATACATCTCTGCGGGTGCCGCACGGTGAGGCGGGCAAGGTGGTTGACGTCAAGGTGTTTTCCCGGGAGAACGGCGATGAATTGCCGCCGGGCGTCAACCAGCTGGTGCGGGTATATATTGCCCAAAAACGAAAAATTTCCGAGGGGGACAAAATGGCCGGGCGGCACGGCAACAAAGGTGTCATAGCGCGCATTTTGCCCGAGGAAGACATGCCTTTCTTGCCCGATGGTACACCCATTGAGATTGTGCTCAACCCTCTGGGGGTGCCGTCCAGGATGAATATCGGCCAGGTGCTGGAAACGCATCTGGGTTGGGCGGCGCACGCTCTGGGCATACATGTGGCCACACCCGTTTTCAACGGGGCACTGGAAGAGGACATCGTTGAACAACTGGAAAAAGCAGGTCTGCCCACCAGCGGTAAAATCACCCTGTACGACGGCCGGACGGGCGAGCCCTTCGACAATCCGGTCACGGTGGGTTACGTATATATGCTCAAGCTGGCGCACCTGGTGGACGACAAGATTCACGCCCGCTCCACGGGCCCCTACTCGCTGGTGACCCAGCAGCCCCTGGGCGGCAAGGCCCAGTTCGGCGGCCAGAGGTTCGGCGAAATGGAGGTCTGGGCGTTGGAGGCTTACGGCGCGGCTTATACCCTGCAGGAAATTCTTACCGTAAAATCAGACGATGTGGTGGGCCGGGTCAAAACTTACGAAGCCATAGTCAAGGGTGAAAATGTACCCGAGCCCGGCGTTCCCGAGTCCTTTAAAGTATTGATCAAGGAACTGCAGAGTCTTGGCCTGGCTGTCAAGGTGCTGTCCGAGGACGATCAGGAGATTGAGATCAAGGAAGTGGAAGAAGATATAGCCGAAACGGCGAAGGATTTGGGCATCGAACTGCACGAGGACCGGGGACGACGGCGGGATGACGAACAGAACGATGATTATGACGAGTCCCAGGACGGTGAGAACGAAGAAACAGATGAGTTGGATGATATTGATGAAGAGGAGCTTTTAGCCAAAGCCGGGAACTATGATGACCTGGAAGAGGCAAGCGATGTCGACGGGGACTTGCTTGATTTTGACCCCGCTGAGGATAATTTCGAAGACGAGTAGAAAATCCGAAGGGAGAGAGGCCCTTGCTGGACTTGAATAACTTCGACCGTATCCGTATTGGCCTGGCATCACCGGATCAAATCCGGGAGTGGTCAAGTGGTGAAGTAAAAAAACCCGAGACCATTAATTACCGTACCCTCAAACCCGAGCGGGACGGTCTTTTCTGCGAGCGCATTTTCGGTCCCACCCGGGACTGGGAATGTCACTGCGGCAAATACAAGCGCGTTCGCTACAAGGGCGTGGTGTGTGACCGCTGCGGTGTCGAGGTCACGCGGTCCAAGGTGCGCCGGGAAAGGCTGGGGCACATTGAACTGGCCGCCCCGGTATCCCATATCTGGTACTTCAAAGGGATTCCCAGCCGGATGGGGCTTTTGTTGGATATGTCGCCGCGGGCATTGGAAAAGGTGCTTTACTTTGTTTCATATATTGTCATAGACCCGGGTGAAACGCCGTTAATTAAAAAGCAGCTGCTTACCGAAACGGAATACCGGGAACACCGGGACAAATACGGCAATAGCTTCAAGGCGCTCATGGGGGCGGAAGCCATCAAGAGGCTTTTGGAGGAAATTGACCTGGAAGAGATGAGCCGAGAACTGCGCCAGGAACTGCGCGACGTGACCGGGCAACGCAAAATCCGGGCCACCCGCCGCCTCGAAGTGGTGGAATCTTTTCGCAAAAGCGCCAACCGCCCGGAGTGGATGATCATGGACGTCATTCCGGTTATTCCACCTGAATTGCGCCCCATGGTGCAGCTGGACGGCGGCCGGTTTGCCACCTCGGACTTGAACGATCTGTATCGCCGGGTGATCAACCGCAATAACCGCTTAAAAAGGCTGCTGGACCTGGGGGCGCCGGATATCATTGTGCGTAATGAGAAGCGCATGTTACAGGAGGCCGTGGACGCTCTGATCGACAACGGACGCCGGGGCCGCCCCGTAACCGGGCCGGGTAACCGCCCGCTGAAATCACTCAGCGATATGCTTAAAGGTAAACAGGGCCGGTTCCGCCAGAACTTGCTGGGCAAGCGGGTGGACTATTCCGGCCGTTCCGTGATTGTAGTGGGGCCCAAGCTGCAGTTGCATCAGTGCGGACTGCCCAAGGAAATGGCCCTGGAGTTGTTTAAGCCTTTTGTGATGAAAAAACTGGTCAATGAGGGGTACGCCCATAACATCAAAAGCGCCAAGCGGATGGTGGAGCGGGTGCGCCCCGAAGTTTGGGACGTACTGGAGGAAGTAATTAAGGATCACCCGGTGCTTTTAAACCGCGCTCCCACGCTGCACCGTCTGGGCATCCAGGCTTTTGAGCCGAAACTGGTTGAAGGGCGGGCTATTCAAATTCACCCCATGGTTTGTACCGCTTACAACGCCGACTTTGACGGCGACCAGATGGCGGTGCACCTGCCCCTTTCCGCTGAGTCGCAGGCTGAGGCGCGGCTGTTGATGCTGTCGGCATACAACATTTTGAACCCGAAGGACGGCCGGCCCGTGGCCATCCCAACCCAGGACATGGTTTTGGGCAGCTATTACTTGACCATGGAGAAACCCGATGCGCCGGGTCAGGGCAAAATGTTCCACTGCCCGGACGAGGCCATAATGGCCTATGAAAACGGGGCGGTAAGCCTGCATGCCCGGGTGAAAGTGCGGATCCGGGGCGAGGTCGTGGAAACCACCGTAGGCCGGGTCATATTTAACATGGCTATTCCCAAAGAGCTGGGGTATTTCAACAAGGTGGCGGACAAAAAGGCACTGAGCCGGATCGTCGAAGAAACTTACCGTAAGCTGGGTTTCTCTGCCACGGGCCGGTTGCTGGACGGTATTAAACAACTGGGCTTTCGCTTTGCCACCAGGGCCGGGGTGACCATCGGCAACGCAGACATTATTATTCCCAATCAGAAAAAAGAAATCCTGGCTGACGCCGAAAAACAGGTGGAAAAGGTGGAAGTGCAGTACCGTAGGGGCCTGATCACCGAAGAAGAACGCTACCGCAAGGTCATTGGCATCTGGAACGACGCCACCCGGCAGGTAACCGACGCGCTTATTGAATCGCTGGATAAATTCAACCCTGTGTATATGATGGCCAATTCCGGCGCCCGGGGTAATATCCAGCAGATTCGCCAACTGGCCGGGATGCGGGGCCTTATGGCCGACCCCTCGGGGCGGATCATCGACCTGCCCATTAAGGCCAACTTCCGTGAGGGCCTGACGGTGCTGGAATACTTTATTTCCACGCACGGCGCACGCAAGGGTCTGGCCGACACCGCCCTGCGCACGGCGGACTCGGGTTACCTGACCAGACGTCTGGTGGATGTGGCTCAGGATGTCATCGTGCGGGAAGTGGACTGCGGCACTGAAGAAGGCATTTACGTGGAAGAAATCAAGGATGGTACCGAAGTTATTGAAAAGCTGGAGGACCGTATTGTCGGGCGGATTGCCCGGGAAGACGTGGTGCACCCCGGGACCGGCGAAGTGCTGGTGCGGGGCGGCGAAATAATTGAACACGAAGACGCGGCAAGAATTGTCGAGGCCGGCATAGAAAAAGTTAAAATCCGTTCCGTCCTTACCTGCAAGAGCAGGTACGGCGTGTGCATCAGGTGTTACGGCCGCAACCTGGCCACCGGTCGCGTAGTGGATATCGGGGAGGCGGTGGGCATTATCGCCGCCCAATCCATCGGCGAGCCGGGCACCCAGCTCACCATGCGCACCTTCCATACCGGTGGCGTGGCCGGTGACGATATTACCCAGGGTTTGCCGCGGGTGGAGGAGCTTTTTGAAGCCCGCAAACCCAAAGGTCAGGCCATTATCGCCGAAGAGGGCGGCGTGGTGGAAATCAGGGAAGTTAAAGGCCGCCGGGAAATCGAAATCACCGGGGACGACGGCATCAAGAACAGCTACGTTGTGCCCTACGGCGCCCGCCTTAAAGTGGAAGACGGCGACCGGGTCGAGCCCGGCGACGAGCTTACCGAGGGCTCGGTGAACCCCCACGACTTGCTGAAAATCAAAGGCCCCAACGGCGTGCAAATTTACCTTTTGCAGGAAGTGCAGCGGGTGTACCGCCTGCAGGGCGTGGATATCAACGACAAGCACATTGAAGTGATGATTCGCCAGATGCTGCGCAAGGTGCGGGTGGAGGATCAGGGAGACACTATGTTGCTGCCCGGCGGGCTGATCGACATATTTGATTTGGAGGAAGAAAATAAGCGCGTTGAGGCCGAAGGCGGGCAGCCTGCGGTGGCCAAGACGGTGCTGCTGGGCATCACCAAAGCCTCGCTGGCCACAGACTCTTTCCTGTCGGCGGCATCATTCCAGGAAACCACCCGGGTGCTTACTGAAGCGGCTATCAAGGGGAAAATGGACCCGCTGTTGGGCCTGAAGGAAAACGTGATTATCGGCAAGCTCATTCCCGCCGGCACCGGCATGAGCCGGTACCGCAATATTGAGCTGGAACTGCCCGAAGAAGTTGTCGAGCCGGGTGAAGAAGACACGGAGCTGGAACTGCAGGTTGAGTAGGTTGGATCAGTAGAGTCACAGCTGAATTTATGCGCCCGTATTATGCGGTTGCCAAAGATGGAACGCGTTGGACGGGGTTGTTCGTCCCTGCAAGCGATGTATCGGAGCGCCGGTAACGGGACTTGGCGAAGCTGAGGTTGCCGGATTGGCGGGACGAATCGCGCAGAAACAACTTGCTTGGCAGTATATATAGATGCGACTGTAAAAGCGAACCAAGCATTATTATCACGTAGCGCGCAATATGCAGGAACACCAAATCCGGCCCGAAGCGAGCCATAGTCCCGTCGGCGCGTAGATTCTAAGCGCAGCGGGGACGAACAACCCCGTTGAAGCAGTGTTTAAATGTAGACCATAATCTGTTTACAATGCTAATCACGGTCCCAAAAGAGAAAATTATTGACTTTGGTTGCCGGTAATGATATTATGTTTGAGTGCGTGGATTGACGGAGGTTGATCGGGTATGCCTTATAAGCGGCTGCAGGCGGCGAAACAAAAGACCGTGGGTAGCAAGCAAACCATTAAGGCATTAAAAAAAAATCTGCCCAAAGTGGTATATGTAGCCGATAACGCGGAAAAACATGTTATTGACCCCATTGTCAAGGCCTGCGTGGAAAAAAACGTTCCGCTTATCCGTGTGGATTCCATGAAAAATTTGGGCAAAGCCTGCGGTATCAAGGTCGAGTGTGCTACGGCGGCTATTATTGAAGATTAATCATTTTTAAATAATTACCTGCGTAAAGGAGGTGTAAGTAAACATGCCGACAATTCACCAGCTGATCAGAAAAGGCAGGGAGAAGCAGACCCAAAAATCCACCGCCCCGGCATTGAAGGAATGCCCGCAAAAGCGGGGAGTTTGCACCAGGGTATACACCACCACTCCCAAAAAGCCCAACTCGGCGCTGCGCAAAGTAGCCAGGGTCAGGCTGACCAACGGTATCGAAGTTACCTCCTATATTCCCGGTATCGGCCACAACCTGCAGGAACACTCCGTGGTGCTGGTACGCGGCGGCAGGGTCAAGGACCTGCCCGGCGTGAGGTATCACATTGTCCGGGGGGCGCTGGACTGCGCCGGGGTACAGAATAGAAATCGCGGCCGCTCCAAGTATGGTGCCAAGCGGCCCAAGAAGTAAACGAATATCTCATTAAGCAATTGTTATTTGTTTTTCATATCTGCATTACCATTCTTATGCGGCAGAATCAGGATGCATGCTCCATTTCTTTGCAAAGGGGGGAAAACGGATGCCCAGAAGAGGTGCTGCACCCAAACGGCATGTTATGTCGGACCCGGTATACAACAGCAAGGTGCTCACTAAATTGATAAACCAAATCATGCTCGACGGGAAGAAAAGCGTGGCGGAGAAGATCTGCTACGGCGCGTTTGAAATAATTCGCGAGAAAACGGGCAAAGATCCGATGGAAGTTTTTGAGCAGGCTTTGAAAAACGTCATGCCTGTTCTGGAAGTAAAGGCCCGGCGCGTCGGTGGCGCCAACTATCAGGTGCCCGTCGAAGTAAGACCCGAGCGCAGGCAGACTCTGGCTATTCGCTGGATCACCAAGTATTCCAGGGAACGTGCCGGTAGGACCATGGAACAGCGTTTGGCGGATGAGTTGATGGACGCGGCTAACAATACCGGAGCTTCAGTAAAGCGGAAAGAAGATACCCACAAAATGGCGGAGGCCAACAAGGCGTTTGCCCATTACAGGTGGTAAAAAAGGGGGGGTCTTTATGGCGAGGCAATTTCCGCTTGAAAAAACTCGTAATATAGGTATCATGGCACACATTGACGCCGGAAAGACCACCACCACCGAGCGCATCCTGTTTTATACGGGTAGGGTGCATAAACTGGGCGAAGTCCATGACGGCGCGGCAACGATGGATTGG
This sequence comes from Desulfoscipio geothermicus DSM 3669, assembly GCF_900115975.1. Taxonomy (GTDB): domain Bacteria; phylum Bacillota; class Desulfotomaculia; order Desulfotomaculales; family Desulfallaceae; genus Desulfoscipio; species Desulfoscipio geothermicus. Next base: position 2,508 of record NZ_FOYM01000044.1, on the reverse strand, counting down.
ATGATCCAGGAACAGGAACGGGGTATCACCATTACCTCCGCCGCTACGTCGTGTCAGTGGCGTGATCATTGTATTAATATCATAGACACACCCGGGCATGTGGACTTCACTGTGGAGGTGGAGCGGTCGCTGCGGGTGTTGGATGGGGCAGTCGCCGTTTTTTGTTCGGTCGGCGGTGTGGAACCACAGTCCGAAACGGTATGGCGGCAGGCTGACAGGTACAAAGTGCCCCGGATTGCCTATGTTAATAAAATGGACCGCGTGGGCGCCGACTTTTACCGCGGCATGGAAATGATGCGCAAGAGACTGGGCGCCAACCCGGTAGCCATTCAGTTGCCCATCGGCGTGGAGGAGAATTTCTACGGCATTGTAGATCTGGTTCGCAACAAGGCCATCAAGTATGTCGATGACCTGGGAACCAGGAGTGAAGAAACCGATATTCCCGCGGATATGTTGGAATTGGTGGCCGAATACCGGGATAAACTCCTGGAGGCTGTGGCGGAATTTGATGAAGAGCTGATGCTCAAGTACCTGGAAGGGGAAGAGTTGACTGTCGATGAAATCAAGGCAGCCCTGCGCAAAGCCACCCTGGCGGTGAAAATCGTACCCGTGCTGTGCGGGTCATCTTTTAAAAACAAGGGCGTTCAACCGCTCTTGGACGCCATTGTTGATTTTATGCCCTCACCGGTTGATGTGCCCGCTATTCGCGGCCTGCACCCCGACACCGGCGAAGAGGATGTCCGGGAGGCCAAAGACAGTGCGCCGTTTTCCGCCCTGGCTTTTAAAATAATGACCGACCCTTACGTAGGTAAACTCACTTATTTCCGCGTATATTCAGGGCAATTAAACAGCGGCTCATATGTTTTCAACACCACCAAGGGCAAGCGGGAGCGCATCGGGCGCATTTTGCGGATGCACGCCAACCACCGGGAGGAAGTGAAGCAAATCCACGCCGGGGACATCGTGGCCGCCGTGGGGTTGCGTGACACATCCACCGGGGATACATTGTGTGACAGTGACTACCCGATACTGCTGGAATCGATGGAGTTTCCCGAGCCCGTCATCTCTGTGGCCATCGAGCCGGATACCAAGGCGGATCAGGATAAAATGGCAGTAGCCTTGCAAAAGCTGGGCGAAGAGGATCCCACATTCAAAGTGCACATTGATCCGGAAACGGGGCAGACCATTATCAGCGGCATGGGTGAGCTGCATTTGGAAATTATCGTGGACCGGCTGCTGCGCGAATTCAAGGTCAAAGCCACAGTTGGCAAGCCGCAAGTTTCTTATAAGGAAACCATTCGCAAAAAGGCCAAGGCGGAGGGCAAGTTCATCCGCCAGTCGGGTGGTCGCGGCCAGTACGGCCATGTGGTTATTGAAATTGAACCGGCCGAGCCGGGTACAGGGCTGGAATTTGTTAATAAAATTGTCGGTGGAGTGATACCTAAAGAATATATACCGGCGGTGGAAAACGGTGTCAGCGAAGCCATGGCCAACGGTGTTCTGGCCTCTTATCCGCTGGTTGACCTGCGGGTCACCCTGTTGGACGGCTCCTATCACGACGTGGACTCTTCGGAAATGGCCTTTAAGATAGCGGGCAGCATGGCGCTGCAAAGCGCGGCTAAAAAGGCCGGGGCAGTGCTGCTGGAACCGGTCATGAAAGTGGAAGTCGTGGTTATGGAAGAGTACATGGGAGATGTCATCAGCGACATCAATTCCCGCCGGGGACGCATTGAGGAAATGGAGCCCCGGGGTGTTAACCAGGTCATTCACGGTTTTGTCCCCCTGTCGGAAATGTTCGGGTACGCCACCGAGTTGCGTTCCAGAACCCAGGGGCGCGGCACCTATACCATGCAGTTCAGCCACTATGAGGAAGTACCGCAAAATATAGCGGAAAATATCATTGCTAAACGATTTTAAGGATTTGGCAAGGAGGAATTGAAAAACCATGGCAAAAGCGAAATTTGAGCGTACCAAACCGCACGTAAACATTGGTACCATCGGCCACGTGGACCACGGCAAGACCACCTTGACCGCGGCCATCACCACCGTACTGTCCACCGTGGGCCACGCTTCCGTCAAGAAGTATGACGAAATCGACAACGCGCCGGAAGAAAAAGAGCGCGGCATCACCATCAACACGGCGCACGTGGAATACGAGACCGAGAATCGTCACTATGCGCACGTGGACTGCCCGGGTCACGCCGACTACGTCAAGAACATGATCACCGGCGCCGCCCAGATGGACGGCTCCATATTGGTAGTATCGGCGGCCGACGGCCCCATGCCCCAGACCCGTGAGCACATCCTGCTCTCCCGCCAGGTAGGCGTGCCCTACATTGTAGTATATCTGAACAAAGCCGACCAGGTAGACGACCCTGAACTCTTGGAACTGGTCGACATGGAAGTGCGTGAACTGCTCAGCCAGTACGAATTCCCCGGTGACGACGTACCCGTCATTACCGGCTCGGCATTAAAAGCCCTGGAATGCGGCTGCGGCAAGCGCGAATG
>NZ_FOYM01000019.1:58640-81167 GCF_900115975.1 Desulfoscipio geothermicus DSM 3669 | reverse complement strand
GGCCGTAAAGGAAACGGTAGAAAAAATAAACATTATTGCCTCAAGTACTGAAAACGTTGCCAAGGCCGTTCAAGAACTTGGTGAGCAATCCAACAAAATTGGAGAAATTATAAACACCATTACCAACATAGCGGACCAGACCAACCTTCTGGCTCTGAACGCCGCCATCGAGGCCGCCCGGGCCGGGGAACACGGCCGGGGGTTTGCAGTGGTGGCGGAGGAAGTGCGTAAACTTGCTGAGCAGTCAGCCGGCGCGGCCAATGAAATTACCGGTCTGATCAAGGAAATTCAGGATGGCGTCGGGGAAGCCATAAATGCAATGGAATATGGCAGCAGGGAAGTAAGTGAAGGAGTGCAGGTGGCCGGTAACGCCGGCGCTTCCTTGCAGCAGATCATTAAAGCGGTGGAAAAGAACACGGCAATGATGCAGGATATCGCGACCGGTGTCAAGCAGGCCAACGAGGGTACACAGCAGCTTACCGCTGCCAGCGAACAGATTGCTTCCACCGTGCAGCAGGTATCCGGTTCCGCTCAGGAACTGGCCAACATTGCTGAAGAACTGCAAAACACCGTGGTTAAGTTTAAGGTTGATGAGTCAGAGACCGGCTTCCATACCGATAATGTTTCTGAAATTGATGATGAGAAAAGTACAAAATGATGATGTTAAACCCGGATTGGGGCGAGGTTAAAGGGATCGCATCGCAATACTGCCAATAAGCTTTCCATCCTGGCTCATGAGGAAAATCTTTAGGTTGGAAGGTATTACATGACAATGCGTAACAAAGGACTAAAAGCCGAACGAAACGTTCGGCTTTTAGTGTCATACAGGCAAAATTTCTATTTGATTATTAATAATGATAATCATTATCCCAAGCCGATGTATTCTCTTTTCCAATGATACCGGAGCCATGGAATATTTGAGGCTCCAGGGTGCATTGGCGGCAAACGATTCCAAAGCCCTGGATATTATTGACCCCAAATTCAGGGCTGAGGACGGCTCCTGGGTCGGTTTATCCGCCCGCTCCCGGGTTCTGATGTATAGCAAAGACTTGATTTACCGAAGAGGAAATGCCCAAAACTCTGGAAGAAATGACCGATCCCAAGTGGAAAGGACAGTTTGCCATCACCAGGGGAGGAAACGGTTCAATGGTTGCCACAAGGGAGTTACTTGATCTCAAGAGCCAACCCAGCCTCTTCAATTAATTTTTTGGCGTCGTTCCAAACAGGGCCGATGTCTTTTCAGCGGCATTTCCATAACTTTATATTCATTAATCTTTTTGGCTGCGGAAACATCTCATATGTTACCATGATTCAGACAGCAACCTGAATATTGGTCAGGGCATATTTTTTGATATTGCGGATTATTGTTTTTTGCCGGATGACCCGGAATAATTAATGAATGATGCAATTACAACGGCTGTTTTCGTGACGGTTGCCGGCAAAGAAGGTGTGCTCCATTATCCTGAATACGAAGTCCAGGCCGGTGGCTGTTTTTTGCAGAATTCCCTGTTTTGCCGCCCCGGCCGGCGCAGTATAATATATAACCACTCCGGCAGCAATCTTCCGGGCCAGGGTATCCAGGTATGCGGGGTCCTGTAACAGTTCCCTTTCATGTGCGTTACTTAAAAAGCCAACTTCCACTAAAACTGCGGGCACCCTGGTGTTGCTCAGCATGTAGCAGTTGCTGATTTTGGCTATTCGTTGTTTCATACCCGGTATGGCCCTGAGTTCCTGTTGGATGGCCAGGGCCAGTTTTTTCCCTTCCGCGGACTTGGGGTGGTAAAAAGCTTCCGCGCCCTCATAAGATCTTTTACTTACACTGTTGACGTGAATGGTGATTGCTATATCTGCTTTGTGAGCATTAATTAGCTTGATCCGCTGGTTTAAATCGTAGCGTTTGGCTTCCCGCCCGTGCAGCCCGGCAATTGCGTGGTTGTAGTCGCCGTCTCGGGTCAATACAACCTTTGCACCGGCGCGTTCAAGGTGTTTTTTCACTGCTTTGGCTACCCTAAGGTTAATATCTTTCTCATAAATATCCCCCCAAATTGCGCCGGGGTCGTAACCGCCATGCCCGGGGTCGATGGCAATGGTTTTGGACAGGAGGGGGTTGGGGGGCGCTGCAGGTTTTGCAGCGGCAAAAGCGCCGGGGTGGGACAAAGTGAGGATTAGCGTCAGTGTAATAATGAAATTTTTCATTATTTTTACTTTAACCCCCTGCCGGCAGCTGTTTTGACTTGATAAAAAAGATTGCCCAGACTATCCAAACTGGCAAAAAAGACCTCTTTTACATCAGTGATACCAAATTTGCGTAATTCTTTTTTCAACCAGCTTTCATCAAGATTAACCTTTTTTAAATTCTCATAATTAACTTTACCGTCTATGATGAGGGTTGTGGGGAGGCCTTCATATTTTGTTTGTATCTGCAAGTCTTCCGGCTGCACGGGGCGTTTTTGGGACTTGGTAAGTACGCTTAACTGCCCGTTGGTTTCCAGGATGGCGTACTCAACGTCAGCTATGTTGAAATAGTTTTTTGCCCTTAACTGTTCGAGCAGGTCATTGACGTTAATCCTTAATTTCCTTAACTCTTCTTCCACTATCTTTCCGTTTTCCACCACTATGCTCGGCCTGCCGCAAATTATGCCCCTTGCTTTTTCGCTTTTCAGGTTTATCAAAGATAAAATGACTTGCATGACCGTAATAGTTATAATAGGTATGATACTGTTCAGCAGTGGGACGCCCACATTCTGCATAGCTATGGCGGCCATGGCGGAGATTGTCAGGATCACGACCAATTCAAAGGGCTGCAACTGCCCCACCTGGCGTTTACCCATTATTTTCATGGCCAGCACCACTGCCAGGTAAAGAATCACCGTTCTAATGAACAAGGTCAACATGGTTATCACCTCATACATAATTATGTATATATTTTCTTTTATTTATTGACCCTTTAGGACTGTTTTACCCAAAACAAAAAAACAAAAAGGGACTGGCAAAAAAAAGGGGACTGGCTCCTTTTTCGCTTTTTGAAAATGGTGCCTGTCCCCTTTTTTGCCTTGGCTCCAGTAAAATGGGGACAGGCACCGATTCACAAAACGAATCGGAGCCAGTCCCCATTTGCGGAGCCTGTCCCCATTTTACCGGTGCGTTTTTCTCGGACCCGTGGGCAGGATAAACGTAAAAGTAGTGCCTGTACCCGGTTTGCTTTCTACGCTTATCCATCCTCCGTGGGTCTCGATAATCCTTTTCACAATGGCCAGTCCCAGGCCGGTTCCACCCTGACCCCGGGTTCGCGACTTATCTGCCTTATAAAACCTTTCCCAGATCATCGGCAGGTCTTCGGCAGGGATCCCTCTGCCGGTATCCTTGACTTGAACCATTACTTGATCGGCCTTGGGGAATGCGGTCACCAGAATTTTCCCCCCTGCCGGCGTATGGCGAATAGCATTATCGATAAGGTTGAAATACACCTGCTTGATCATGTCTTGGCTGCCATAAACCGGTGGAGTCTTTTTATCAATATTAAATGTCAGTTCAATGCCGCTTTCTTCAGCCAGCGCCCTGAACTTTTGCTGTACCGAGGCGGATACGGAGTTTAAATCCACGTAATCCCTTACAAAATCAAAGCGCCCTTCCTCTATTTTATTCAGGTCCAGGATATCATTGACCAGGCGCCTTAATCGCTTAATTTCTTCGGCAATGTTATTCAGATAACTTTTCCTTTCATCTTCGTCAGTTGCCAGGTTGTCCAGCAGGGCTTCGGTAAAGCCTTGCATAATGGTTAAAGGAGTTTTTATTTCATGGGAAACGTTGGCCACAAACTCGCGGCGGGCCCGGTCCAATCTCTCCAACTGGGCCAGTTTTTCCTGTAGCTGGACGGATAATGTGTTTAAAGAATTGGCCAGCAAACCAACTTCATCATTGGTATTTACTTTGACCTGGCGTAAAAAATCCCCGCTGGCCATGGCCAGCGCAACGCGGTTCATGTCCAGGAGCGGCCGGGCTACTTGTCTTGAAAAAAACAGGCTCAGGATGGTGGCGAGGATGATGCCGCCGACGGCTGTGTAAAAGGTTATAATCTTGAATGAAGCCAGCTGTCCGGCCAAAGGTTTAAGCGGGGCATGGATCATTATTATCCTTGCCCCGCTCGTGGCGTCCTTAACCGGCATGGCAACTGAAAGCACATCTGTTTGGAAAAACTCGCTGCGACCTCTATAAATAATGGTTTCTCCCTTTGAAAGCTTTTCCAAATCGTTTTCAGTTAGTGGGATATGGTAGGGATTTTCTAAGTCCGGCAGCATATCCGCGGATTCTATGCCCATACCTGCACTGGAATGTATGCCGTTGTTGCTGTTTATGATCATGATGTTATTGTCCATAACACCGGAGACAGCATCCAATTTTGCTTCCAGCATGGCAGTATTCTTTTCGGTGCGGGCAAGGTCAGCAACCCTGTGTCCTGTGGAAATAAGTTGGTTTGCCTGCTGCTGGTAATAAATCTTGTCCATCAAGTCGGTATGTACCAAACCGGTTATTCCGATAACCATCAACACCAGGGCGGTTATGGCCAGCCATAGCTTGGTTACGATGCTGTTCAACTTCATGTTATCACCTCGAATTTGTATCCAACGCCCCACACGACAACGTATGCCGGTGCGCCGGGAATCTTTAACCTTTTTCTTTTTGTGTTTGGTATCTATTTTAAACAAAATCGTTAAGCTTTTGTGATCAAGTTGCAAAAACTTTTCACTATCTGCTTTTTTTGCGCTGGAAAACGCCCCGGAAGAAATGAAATTCTTTAATAATTTCATCGACAAGTCGCTGTTGACCCGCCTGGAAAATATACTAAAATCGGATTTCGGACAATATCGGCGGCAGTCAAAGGGAAGAAAGAATAGATTACCTGGAAAAAAGGATGGCAGAACTGGAGCCGGACAAGGAAGAGTACCGGTGGTATCTCGATATCAGGAAATACGGCGGGACAAAGCACGCGGAGTTTTAAAAAATAATTATAGGGGTACCTCCATGGTAATCCCTGGGAGTGTTGGCATAACCGGGCTGAATACGATGGAAGTGCGGAGTGCTTTTACCGACTGTTATTTACGCCGTGCGAAAGCAGTTCCGGCCCTCCCGCTTGGCCCTGTACAGGGCTTTGTCCGCCAGTTCCACCAGTTCTGCGACGTTAAATGAATGATCGGGGAAGGATGCAACCCCCAGGCTTACCGTTACCTTTCCCCCGGGTTGGCTTTCCCGGTGGGGGAAGGGGAACTCTTCTATCGACCGGCGTATTTTTTCCGCTACCTGGGAAGCGCCGTCCGGACCGGTTTGGGGCAGGATAACTAAAAATTCTTCTCCACCGTACCGGATGATGGTGTCGCACTGCCTGAGCAGGTCGGTTAAAATTTTACCGATGGACGCCAGCACTTCATCGCCGGCGGGATGCCCGTTGGTGTCGTTATATATTTTGAAGTAATCCACGTCAAGCATGACCAGGGAAAGCGGGGTATTGTCGCGTTGCGCGTCAAGCAGTTCCTTTTCCAGCATGCTTTCCATGTATCTACGGTTGTACAGCCCTGTGAGCGGGTCTTTGATAACCTGGTTGGCCAGAGCCGCCAGTTGGTATTTGCGTTTTAGCAGGCTGCTGGTTTTAAGCAGCAGTTCCTGACGGTCTATGGGTTTGGTCAGGAATTCGTCCGCCCCGTTCTGGAGGCATTTCAACTTGTCTTCCCGGCTACTCAGGGTAGTAACTATTATCACCAGTACTTCGGACGTGGTGGGCGATGCTTTAATGCGCCGGCATACTTCGAAACCGTCCATGCCGGGGAGCACTACATCCAGCAGCACCAGGTCGGGGATGCGTTCCGTTGCCGTTTTCAGAGCCTGCAAACCGTCCATGGCGGTGATTACTTCCATGTCCTGGCCTTCCAGGTAACGCAGTAATATGTTCATTTGCAACGGGCTGTCTTCCACCACCAGAACCAGCGGCTTTTCCCTTTGCCCGGAGATTGTTTTTTGCTCGTGCCTGGTCGTTTTTACGGCTGTCAGCAAGGATTGAATGGTGTTATAAAGCTGCGCCGGCGCAAAGGGTTTTTTTATATTAAACGCGTACAGAAACTGCAGCGTTGCAAGGGAAGACTTATTGTTTGTATGACCGGAAGTAAGCAGCAGCACGGGCGTAACGGGTGATACGCTTTCAAAAAAACGGGACAGGTCCTTTAATTGCATCGGATCATCCGGGACATCAATAATCAATGCATCAGGCGGAAGCTTGGACATGGAAAGACCCAGGGCATTGAGATTACCGGTGATTTGCAATACAACTAAATTATAATCAATAGCCGTTGCAACAGCACTGATCGTGTTCTTGTCTGTGCTGTAGAGGGCGATTACATTTGAAAGCGACATATCTGTTACCTTCTCTCACTTTAACAAAAATGAAAAAATGTCAGTTAACTTACGTTTAATTAATTTGTTGCTCATGCCACAGGACACTTATTTTTTCGTCATAAAGCACCTATTCCCTCTAAAAGAATTAAATTTATTGTTACATTATTTCAATTTTATTTTTACATTATATCCACGTCCTGTCATGCTAAATGAATTGACAATTGCGTGAGGGGGAATGATATGGGTAGTATCATTTAAACAAAGGAGCAGTGACATACATGGATTTCCAAACAGCTCAGCAAATAATCAATTCCGATGAGACCATTGAAGTATTATACGCAGGCGCGCCTGTCTGGATTGAAAGCTTGAACCCGGAGAAAAAAACGGCCCTGGTCCGGTCTTTGGCAGACCGGGGGAGTGCTAGGGAAGTACCTGTGAATGAACTGGTAACCGGATAAACAAATCAAAAAGCAAAAGGGGACTGGCTCCGGTAAACGGCCAAAAGGGGACAGGCTCTTTTTTCGCTTTTTAAAAAAGTGCCTGTCCCCTTTTGGCCAGTCCTCATTTTACGGTGCCTGTCCCCTTTTTGCTTTTTTAATATTGGGACAGTATATGTCAGTTAGTAATAGTATTTTTTTTGCTTTTCCTTAAGAGTATTAACGGCCTCTTTTTCGGTTAGCGCAACGGCGATATCACAGGGATTATTCATATCAATGGCGAGAAATTCACCGCAAACTTCTATGATTTTAATTATTTCAGGATGTGAACTGATTTTATCATGCATGCTTGATACCCCCTTCGGGATAGATATTTATTTTATTATTACAATATCTTTTGTGCTGGTAAATAAGTGGATGGGGCCATTTCCATAGGACTGGCGTCCCATAAAAACGGCCAGGTACAGGTGTAGGAGAAACATGTATTACGGCGAATATGTTTGGGCAACAGGCTTTGGTCCCGTTCGCCAATAAACTACTCAATTGTTATGAAGGCACAGGAGAGCGGCTTGTGCCATCAACGATGGCGGTGATCCGCTGTAAAATTGTAGATTCCAGGTTATAATTTATAATGGAGGATTAACTATGCCGGGTGCTGACAAGGTGTTGGTGACACCGAAACGTTTTGGCAACAAGTGGGGTTATGACCTGGCGGTCACGGATAGCCGGGCTTCCGTTCAGGACTACCTTAATGCGTTGAACCGGGTTATCGAGGAGTTCCCTTTAAGTCGCGGCAGAAAAAAAGTACGGGCCTGCGCGGGCTGCGATCTTTGCTGTGCCGAAAGGGCACCCCTGACCTGGATAGATGTTTTGCGTCTACAGGAATACCTTGGGTTTACCGATCTTTCCCTGCAGGAAGTATTGGACAAGGTGGGTTACATTGTGGTTGACGGGCCGGTGGTGGATATCATGCTGCGCCGCGATAGCGATGAGCGCTGCATTTTTTTTAACAGGCAAAACAGGCTGTGTACCATTTACCCGGCGCGGCCCCTGGTTTGCCAGACTTTCATTTGCTGTCCCGGCACCCGGCGGGCAGCCGGAGTCAGGGAGACAGTGGTCAATTGCGGGGAGGATGAGTTGGTGCGCCGGTGGCTGATGCAGGCCCGGGAGAAAGGGGAGAAACCCGGCATCCACGAAGGGCACCGGCCAAGCCCCAGGCTTGTCGACTGGCCGCCCAACGGGTTCTCCGGCAAAAAACATTACCGGCAGGTGCTGTTAAAAGAAATCTGCCCACCGGAAACTTGGCGGCAGGTTTACAGCCCGGCAAATTAAACGATAAATGTTTACCGCATCTAATTGGAGGAATGCCGGTAAAAATGTAGAATTGGGTAAAGATATGCATTTGAACAGCTTTTTAACTTACATAATTTCCAAGATATTTGGGCAATATATGGAAATGTGAACCAATAGCAGTGGAGGAATAAAGGTTATGAGTAACACTACATCTACCAACTTTATTAAAAACATTATCAATGAAGACATAAAAAACAACAAAAATGACGGGCGGGTACATACCCGCTTTCCACCGGAGCCCAACGGTTACCTGCATATCGGACACGCGAAGTCCATCTGTCTCAACTTCGGCATCGCCCAAGAATACGGCGGGCTCTGTAATTTGCGGTTTGATGACACCAACCCCAGCAAAGAAAACGTGGAATATGTTGAATCCATTAAAAGCGACGTGCGCTGGCTGGGCTTTGACTGGGACGATCGGCTGTACTACGCCTCGGATTATTTTGAGCGGCTGTACGAATACGCGGTGCAGTTGATCAAGGCCGGCAAGGCCTATGTATGCGACTTGAGCGCGGAAGAGATCAGGGAGTACCGGGGCACTCTGACCGAGCCCGGCAAGGAAAGCCCCTACCGCAACCGTTCGGTGGAAGAAAACCTGGACCTTTTTGAGCGGATGCGGGCCGGTGAATTTTCGGATGGTTCCCGGGTGTTGCGGGCCAAAATCGACATGGCCTCGCCGAACCTGAACATGCGCGACCCGGTGCTTTACCGGATACAGCGTGCGAAACACCACCGGACGGGCGACAAATGGTGCATTTACCCGATGTATGACTATGCTCACCCCCTTTCGGATTCCATTGAGGGGGTCACGCATTCCATTTGCACCTGTGAGTTTGAAGACCACCGTCCGCTGTATGACTGGGTGCTGGACGCGCTGGGCGTATATCACCCCCAGCAAATTGAATTTGCCCGGCTCAATTTGAGCCATACCGTCATGAGCAAGCGCAAACTTCGGTTGCTGGTGGAAGAAGGTCATGTCAGCGGCTGGGATGACCCGCGGATGCCGACCATTTCGGGTTTGCGCAGGCGCGGCTATACACCGGAAGCCATCCGCGATTTTTGCGAGCGCATCGGGGTGGCCAAGGCCTATAGCATTGTTAACATTGCCATGTTGGAACACTGCATCCGGGAAGATTTAAACGCGCGGGCCCCGCGGGTCATGGCCGTGCTGCGGCCGCTCAAGGTTATAATCGACAACTACCCCGAGGACCGGGTGGAAATGCTGGAGGCCGAAAATAACCCGGAAAACCCCGCCATGGGGTCCCGGCAGGTACCCTTTTCCCGGGTATTGTATATCGAGCGGGATGATTTCCGCGAAGACCCGCCCAAAAAATTCTTCCGCCTGGCGCCCGGCCGCGAGGTGCGCCTGAAGCACGCGTACATCATCAAGTGTGAGCGGGTGGTCAAGGATGAAAAGACCGGCGAGGTGGTTGAACTGCACTGCACCTATGATCCGCAGACGCGCAGCGGAATGTCCACGGAAACGCGCAAGGTCAAGGGGACGCTGCACTGGGTTTCGGCCGCCCATGCCGTACCGGCCGAGGTACGCCTGTATGACCACCTGTTTGTAAAAGAGAACCCGGAAGAAGACGATGATTTCCGGAAAAACTTGCATCCCAATTCCCTGGAAATACTGGACTCATGTCTGGTTGAACCCGGCCTGGCGGAAGCGGCGCCGGGCAGTCGTTACCAATTTTTAAGACAGGGCTATTTTTGCCTGGACCCCGATTCAGCGGATGGGAAGCTGGTTTTCAACCGGATAGTTTCCCTGAAGGATACCTGGGCTAAAATTCAAAAAGCGCAGGGTGGCAAGTAAGCAAAAAACCTCCCGGAGTAACCGCCAATAGCCTATCAAAAAGGGGACTGGTTCCAGTAAAAGGGGGTGCCGTAAAAGGAGACAGGCACCTTTTTCAAAAAACGAAAAAGGAGCCAGTCCCTTTTACGGTGCCTGTCCCCAAACTGGCCACATTACCCGCTAAACTTTAATGTCCTCACCCCACCGGTGCAATGCTTCCGCCAGGACCAGCCCGAAAACGGAGGCTCCCACCAGGTCAGTAGCTACTGTACCCATGCGCAGCGGAGTGGTTGCCTCTATCTTAAAGAGCATGGACAGCCCGTACAGGGAAAACCATATTATTGTTCCATAAAGCCAGCCCCTGAACAGGTAATTCCTGCTGGTGAGCAGTGGGATCAAGTAGGCAAAGATGATGCCCAATATGCTGACAAAGATTAGCTGCACCCCCTGGGCGAATACTGTTTCCGCGAAATTTTGCGGCTTGGTGCCGTAAATTGTATGCGCCGCCCAATCCAAAAAGCGCAACTCGGCAATGCCGGCATAATACGATATCAGATTTACGATGTTCATGGCCACGCCACCGGCCAAACCCGCAAAAAAACCTCTGGTCAACCTGTCCTGAATCAGCAAAGAAGAACCACCCCACTTATCATATCTTTTGTTAAACTACCCCTTTTACATAAAACTAATACTTCATTTTGACGCGTTTAAAAACACCCTACACCTGTGGCGCCGGTTTTGGTATACTTTACTGTAGTCATTATGTGATTATGAGAAGGAGCGGTTTACTTTGTTCTGTCAACTGGACCAGGTGGGGCAAGTACTGGATATAGCCAACGCGGTCAGGGATGCACTGCAGGAAGAGTTCTCTGAAACCCTCAACCTTTATGAATATAGCCGGAAAGCCGGTTCCGTGGCTTTTGGGCTGCTTCTCCTGCATGACTATGACGTATTTTACAAAAGAGGATTTATTAATATTAATGATAAACAATGTGAGCATTACTGGGTCGAGGTATTTTTTGACGGCGAGGCGCTTATATTGTCCGCCTTTGTACGGGAAGAATCAGCTCCAAAGAAAGCGGACTTTGTTTTGTTGCCGGAAGACGAGGCCGTATCTTTATATGGTTTAACCGGTGGCAGGGATGTTGAATGGCAGCAAGGCGATTGCGAAGAAAGCGTGTGGCGGGCTGTTCTGAATATGCTGCATATCGATAAACCGCTGCCGGAAATACTGGATGAAATAGCAAATTTGCAATAAAAAAACGGTCAGCTGCATATATTTTACCAAGCAAATTATGCTCCAACTAACGCGGCAAAGATATTATAAACAAATAGCTGCAAAATAAACAAAAACAAACGAGACCGGCTGATTTGTGCCGTAACAAACCCATAAAGGAGGTTTTATTAAAGCGGGTAATTCTGTATAATATGATTAAGAACCCGGATGATTGACAGTTAGTGTATAAGTAATATTTATTTTTAGAAGGAGAGTGGAGTTATAACTATGGATGACGGCCCGTCATCGGTGTTGTTTTTGTTAACTTTTGGTCTGGTGTTTTTAAATGGAGCGTTGGTATTCAGAATTTTCTTCAGCAAAGGTACGGCTTACCCGTCTTTCTCAACCGGTGGACGGGGGAAACAGCGGAACAAAAATTAAAGAATATACGGTGAATCAGCCTTTGGCCCGGTTTTTTACCTGGCCGGAGGCTTTTTGTTTTTATAGAAACTTGTCCCTGAAAAACCACGACCTTGTGCTGTGGGACGAACGGATGAGGTGTAAGTAAGGCCAAACATTTTAGGTTAAAATAATATTGATTTGCCATGCTTGAGGTTGCATGAAGAAAGGGTGTTTGACAATGTCAGCTAATTATGAACCGGCATATCTTAAAATTTTATCCGGTGGCAAATTACAAGAGAAAATCAAACAAGCTAAAAAGCATCTGACGGAATGTAATTTATGCCCGCACAACTGCGGAGTCAATCGCAAGGAAAAACTTGGTGTTTGTCGTGCTACGGATAAGGTTATTGTGTCCAGTTTCGGGCCGCACTTTGGCGAAGAGGCACCCCTGGTTGGCACAAAAGGGTCGGGTACAATCTTTTTTGCTTACTGCAACATGCGGTGTGTCTTCTGCCAGAATTGCGAGCTCAGCTTCGGCGGCGAAGGACAACCGGTTGGCAATGACGAACTGGCTGACATCATGCTGGAACTGCAAGATTATTACCATTGCCATAATATCAACCTGGTTACTCCCACCCATTTTGTCCCCAACATTTTGGAAGCCCTTTATTTGGCAGCGGAGAGGGGCTTGAGATTACCCCTGGTTTACAACTGCGGCGGTTATGAAAAACTGGAAACTTTGGCCCTTTTGGACGGTGTAATAGACATTTACATGCCCGACTTCAAGTACCACCTGGCCGAGCGGGGGCAGAGGTATTCCGGGGTTAAAAACTACCCTGAAATGGTAAAAAAAGCGCTGAAAGAAATGGACCGCCAGGTGGGCGGGCTGAAAACCGATGAACTGGGCATAGCTTACAGGGGATTGATCATCAGACACCTGGTAATGCCGGGCGGGCTTGAAGACACCAGGGAGGTCTTAAAATTTATCAAGGAAGAATTGTCGCCCGATTGCCTGGTAAACTTGATGGAACAGTATTACCCCGCCCACCGGGCTTATCAGTACGAAGAAATATCAGAAAGATTGAGCCGGCAGGAATACGAGGAAGCATTAAAGTATGCCGGGGAACTTGGCCTCAGGCTGGCAGGGTAAAACTGTCCCGGCTCCTGCTGATTCCGGTTGATAATGAATAAATAATGTCCTTTGAGCTATGCTAAAGTTATGATAAGCGCCGGGGGTGAATACAATGGATGTAAATGAGAAAAATGAAAAAAATGAAGGGAAACTGGATTCTAAACTGCAAAAAATGAAAGAATCGGGAGCTGAAGCCTGGAAGGAACTGAAAGTCGGGATGGAAGAGGCCCGCAACGACTTATCAAAAGCCATGGACAAGGCTGCCAACCGTTTCAGACAATAAACTACGGAAAAATATTTCCACATAGTTGCCGTAGCTTGGACATACATTGTATTAGCTTGCAGTGCAGGAAAGAGGCAGATGTCCATGGTGCGGCAATCTTTTTTATACGGAGCAGTAATTTTACTGCTGGCTAACTTTTTAAACCGTATTGTAGGATTTGTTTACCAAATTTTAATGATACGCTTGATGGGGCCCGAGGGCGTGGGGCTTTTTAACATGGTTTATCCCATATATGTGCTGGTGCTGGTGGCGGCATCCGCCGGCATTCCCCTGGCCATTGCCAAGCTGGTGGCGGAGGAAACGGCCAAAAACAACCTGCCCGGGGCCTACCGGGTATTCAGGTTGGCGTTTTCATATATTGTTGCGCTGAGCATCCTGTGTACCGTTATTTTACTCGTTGGGGCGCCATATTTAAAACAATACATTTTCCCCAACCCGAAAGTATACTATTGTTTTCTGAGCCTGATACCCGGCGTGCTGATCGTGCCGGTTTGTTCAGCTTTCCGCGGTTTTTTTCAAGGTTTGCAGCAAATGACGCCTACGGCGGTAACGCAAATAACCGAGCAATTCATCCGGGTGGCTGCCGGTTTGAGCATCGCTTATTTTTTGCTGCCCAGGGGTGTGGAATACGCGGCCATAGGTATATCGCTGGGGGTTATCCTGGGCGAATGCACCGGTTTTCTTTTGATGCTGGCCATTTACTTTTTTAACCGGCCCCGTGTGGAGTACATCGGTGGCGGGGGCAGACTCCCGGTTCGGCAAATTACGGTGCGCATTTTCGGTCTGGCGGTACCGGTCACCCTGACCAGGTTGGCGACCACGGGGGTCATGTCCATTGAAGCCATACTGATTCCCCACCGGCTGCACGCAGCCGGCCTTACCATCCCGGAAGCAACGGCCGCTTACGGAGAACTTGTGGGCATTGCCATGACCCTGGTGCTGACTCCGGGCATCATTACCTTCGCCCTGGCCACGGCCCTGGTGCCGGCTGTTTCCGACGCCGTGGCCCTGGGCAATAACTACCTGGTGCGGGTAAGAGCCGGCGAATCCCTGCGTATCACCATGCTGGCCGGCATACCGTTGACGGCGTTGCTGCTGGCCGTGCCGGAGCAGCTTTGCCAGGTGTTTTTTAATTACCCGCAGGCGGGCGACGTGCTCAGGGCAGCGGCCCTGGGTGGACCGTTTTTATATATTTCCCAGACCGCCACGGGCATTTTGCAGGGTATGGGCCGGGCCGAGCGACCGTTGCGAAACCTGATTGCCGGCTCGGTTATCAAACTGGCTGGGGTGTATTTCCTCACCGCTGTGCCCGCCCTGGGGATAGCCGGCGCTGCTTATGCCCTGTCGTTTTCTTACGCCGTGATTGCCGTGCTGAACTATGGGGACCTGCGCACTCTTACCGGGCTTAAATCCGATTTGGCCGAGTGGCTGGTCAAGCCGTTACTGGCCTCGCTCTGCATGATTGTTGCGGTGATCTACCTGCTGGAGATTGAAAAGTTGGGCATCTTTATTCCACTGTTGCTGGGTTTGCCGGTATACCTGGCGGTAATGTCGTTTGTTGGTGGAATTAAAGATGAAGATGTTAAGCTGCTAAAAAGCATTTTTAAAATAAAATAACCGGGCCATCATACACGGGTTGGTTTGCCGGGCTTTGGCAGCATCATCATAACGGTTTGATTCCCAGCACTTTTAAAAAGGCCAGGGCATAGGCCACCACCAGAATTACCGAAAAGGCTGCCAGTTCGCGCCACATTTTCTCCCGCACCAGGCGGGGCGTCTCCAGCATGATAATTATCAGTAAAGATAAAACTAATAATATTTTCATTTACTTAACCCCACTTTCGCCCGGTTTTTCAGGATTGGTAATCATACCTGTCCGCCTGATTTTGGCATCCACTTTCACCTGCACGTCCAGAGCGGGGAACAGTTCGCCCCACATTTTTTCATACTGCGGCCATTCCCGGGGGTATTTGCGACGCACCGCTTCGCCAAAGCCGAACACGTCGGCATTTAGCTCCTGGGCCCTGGTCACGGCGGCCCATACCTCGTTTTCTATGACCTCCCTTTTCCCGGCTTCAATAGCTTCAATTACTCCCGGTTTGGCTATTTCGATGTGATCAGGCTTGACTTCGCCGATGTTCCCTTCTTCGGTGATTTTTACCGTAACGGTTATCCTGCCGTCGCTGATTTCCGGTTTTATTTCACTGGCGGCCCGGATTATTTCCAGGGCCAGCATCTTATTTTCGTTTTGCGGCGAGGGGACCACAACAATGCCACCCTTAACTTCCCCCTTGACCCAGAGCATGCCCCGGGTTTGTATCTCATCAAGCCAGCCGGTCATTTGATATTCCTTGAAAACTGCCGCACCCCCCAGTACCGGCCTTTTACTGGGAGTCACGGCTTCTTGTTTCGGTTTTTTCTCTACCCCAACTATTTGTATGCCGGTGGCCACCGGGCAGGTGGTGGTGCTATCCACGTTTTTCAGGAAATCCAGAACGTTCACGGCGGGCGCCTTAGAGTGTGCTTTGATGGCCTTGATCATTTTACCCAATCCAAACCCCCACACCTTTTCGGTGGGGATTGGGGTTTTCAGGACCTCTTTGGCTTGGCCTCTGGCCACCAGCACCCAGGTTCGCACGCTGGGTTCAGCGTCCCGCACCATAAAATCCATTACCGAACCGACACCTTCCCGGGCCAGGGCCTCCCCGAGGACCAGAACGGCCATTTCCGGGAAGTAAAGCTTCCGCCCGGTCTGCCTGGCCAGGTTACGTAGGGCGTCGAACAGGTCATATCCGGTATCGGTATAAACAGCCACTGCTTCACCACCGCCAGCAGCGCCACCACCTTGTCCCTTGCCGCCGGCCTTAATTTCCCCCGGCTTAATGATTTGCACGGTAACCGCAAGCTTACCTTCCTCTGCTGCTTTATCAATCCCCAGGGCCGCCACAATACCCCTTTCCTCAATATCCACCTGGTTCCAGCAGCCCGGCAACAATAATATGGAACAAAATAGCAGAGCATAAAAAGCCGTTTTTTTCACCGCTGCGCGGCCCCCTTTCCCCGCAGTATAGCCAGTACCAGGAGGATAAGGGGAATACCTACTTCTATGGTTAGAAAATAAGGAGGTACCCGTTTAAAAATCTGTTCTGACAGTTGCGCTATATTCTCCCAAAGGATAATGGAAAGAGTGGTAAGCAGCACCCCGATAGGCAACACCAACGCCTTATATTCCCGCAGGTTCAGCCACTGGGCCGCGGCCAGCACGGCGCAGTAATAAAATACGCTAATCTTGATAAACCCGCCCGCAATCCAGGTTAACATGATGAGCGGTTCCACCCGCTCAATCAGGTCCGCCAGGCTGATATACCTGGCCAGCATCAGAGTGGGAAAATTCATGTCGGCGGTAAGACCCCCCAGTACCCCGGTTACCGTAGCCATGATCATCAATTGAAACAGGCCGATGATTAGTATAGCTTTTGCAATTGACGCTTTAGCCCCGGACGGCTTGTTCAGGTAAGGGATAAGCATTACCATAATAATGGTTTCCGAGAAAAACAGCGCCGGGGGATAAGCTCCCTTCAAAACAGGTATAAACCCCTTTTCCAGCACGGGGAAGAATAATTTAGTATCTATTTCCGGGTAAATTAAAGCCACAATCAGTAGCAACATTACCAGCACAAATGGAGATATAATCTCGCCCATCCGGGCTAACACTTCCAACCCGCTGCGGATGGCGTAAGCCGCGGCAAAAACTATCCCGATGGAAAAAACCGATATCGGGGTCTCCGGCATGAAGTTGGTGTTGAACATATCGGCAATTTCCCTGATAATGAAGGTGTTAATATAAATAAAGAAGAGGGTATAGATAAGCCCGATGACCTTACCCAGCGGTTTGCCGACAATGTCTCCGCTGTATTGGATAATGGTGCGGCGAGGGAACCGAATGCCCAGGGAGGCTATAATCAAGCCGGCCACTACCCCGAATGCCGTCACTGGTATAATGGATATCCAGGCGTCCTGCCGTGCCTCCTTATAGATCGCACTGGGCAAAAAAATTATACTGGTGGCCAAAATGGTGTTTATTATAAGGAACACGGCTTGCTTGTTGGATATCTTCCCATCTTCAAGCATTATTCTCTTTCCCCTTCCCCTGCCGGCTTTTTCTCTTCGTCCTTGGGCGGTCTGGGCATGCCAAAAGCGCCGGTTCTCTTTCGGTTTTGCCAGCCAATGACACTGGGTCTGCTGAACATGGTCCATAAGGGGGCACGGAAGAGAAAGTCCTTCCAGTCTCCGAAGTTGGCCGGGGCCAGGGGGGATAGGTAGGGCACCCCGAAGGATCGCAGGGAGGCCATATGGATTAACACAATGATAATCCCCAGGATTAAGCCGAAGAACCCTGTTGTTGCCGCCAGTGCCAGAAGTAAAAGCCTGATAAAAATGTATGTAATGCTCTGGGCCGGTATCGTAAAGGAGGCAATGCCCGTCAGCACGGTAACCATTACGGCCGGGGCGCTTACCAACCCGGCATTAATGGCGGCCTCGCCGATAACCAGGGCGCCGATGATGCTCACCGCCTGGCCCACGGGCCTGGGCTGGCGTATTCCGGCTTCCCTCAATATTTCAAAGATAATACCCAGAAAAAGCATCTCCACAGCGGCGGGCAGGGGAACCCCTTCCCGGGAAGCGGCGATGGTGATTAGGAGAATGGTGGGTAATACTTCAGCGTTGAAACTAACCGTTGCCACATAGAGGGCAGGCAACTGGGTGGTTAATGTAATTGACAGAATTCTGAACCACCGCATCATTGTGCCCGAGAGCCAGCGCGAGTAGTAATCCTCGCTGACCTGGATGGTTTCAATAAAAAGATAGGGTATCGTTAACGTCATGGGGCTCCCGTCCACCAGGACGGCCACCCGGCCCTCCAGCATCTTGGCCGCCGCAATGTCCGGTTTTTCGGTATTGCCCACGGTGGCGAACATGGAAAAGGGCGCGTCCTCAATGAAGGCTTCAATGTACCCCGACTCCAGAACCGCGTCTATCTCGATGCGCTGCAGGCGCTTTTTTAACTCGTCCACAATTTTATCGTTGGCGATGCCCTGCACGTAAGCGATGCAAATATCAGTCTTGGTTACCCGGCCCAGGGTCATTCTTTCCAGCCGCAGGTCCGGCGATTTTATCTTCCTGCGCAGCAGGGCAGTGTTAACCTGCAACCTCTCGGTAAATCCCTCCCGGGGTCCACGGACCACGGCCTCGGTTTCCGGTTCTTTTACGTCCCGGGCCTCGAAACCTACGGTGTTTATTACCAGCGCCGCGGCCAGGCCGTCAATAAGTAAGGCGGTAAAACCTGATATGATCTTGTTGAGCACTTCGTCCAGGGTGTAAACTTCTTTATAATCTATAGCTGACAGGTTGTTATCTTTGATAAATTTCCATAGTTCATTTTTTCCTTTAACCGGTGTGGGCTCGGCCATACGGGCGTGGATCAGCATGGGCTGGAGAATATGCGTGTCCGCTATCTCCTTATCCACCAGCCCGTCAAGACAGACCAGGGCCGCCCGGGTGTTTCCCAGATTAAACTCCCTGATAATAAGGTCCATGCTGTTGCCCAGTTTTTTCCTGACCAGGTCCAGGTTGACGGACAGGTTTTTGGACAATACCTGTTTGTCGGATTCGTCGCCTGCTTTGGGTGCGGTGTTGTTTGGGGTCAGGTTTTTTTTCCATGTCCTGAATTTGTATTTAAAATTGCGCAGCACAATTGTTTCCAACCTTTTAAGTATGAAAATTGCACGTATTTTATGGCAATACATGTATTAAATTTATTTATTACCTAAAATTACAATATAATTCAAGGATTGATAAAAAAAGAGCACCGTAAAAGGGGACAGGCACTTTTTTCATAAAGCGAAAAAAGAGCCAGTCCCCTTTTTTCCTTTTTTGCGGTTGATACCGGTTTGATATATAATCAATGCCAGAACAGATAATTAATGTGCCAATGAAAGGGAGCCGCATATGCTCAGAGTATCCGGAGTCAGATTGTCCCTTGATGAAGATACAGCTATAATCAGGGATAAGCTGCGCAAAAAACTGCGTGTGCAGGAAAAGGATATACTAAGTTATAAAATTTTCCGGCAGTCGGTGGACGCCCGGAAAAAGAATATGATTTACTTTGTTTACACGGTGGATGTGCAGCTGCGGGATGAGCAGGCTGTATTGCATAAAGTAAAAGACAGGGATGTAACTGAAACGCCGTCCATGGATTACCGCTATGTTGCACCGGGCCGGGAAAAACTGCAGCACCGCCCGGTGATAGTGGGGACAGGCCCGGCCGGGCTTTTTGCCGGGCTGCTGCTGGCGCAGATGGGTTACCGGCCGCTGTTGCTGGAAAGAGGCGCTGACGTGGATACCCGTACGGAAAGGGTGCGCGCTTTTTGGCAAACCGGCCGCCTGGACAGGGAGTGCAACGTGCAGTTCGGCGAGGGCGGGGCGGGCACCTTTTCGGACGGCAAGCTGACCACCCTGATCAAGGACAGGCGTTGCCGGAAGGTTATTGAAGAAATGGTGTTGGCGGGAGCTCCCGGGGAAATAGCTTATTCTCACAAGCCCCATGTCGGAACGGATATTTTAAAAACTGTGGTAAAAAATATTCGCAAAAAAATTATAGAACTGGGTGGAGAAGTAAGATTCAACCAAAAAATGACCGATATAATAGTTAATGACGGCAGAATAAAGGGTCTGGTTGTCAACGACCGGGATACAATGGCTGCCGAGGTGGTGGTGCCGGCCATCGGGCACAGCGCGCGCGATACCTTTGCCATGCTGTACGAACGAGGGGTGGCGATGACCCCCAAGGCATTCTCCGTCGGGGTGCGCATAGAGCACCCGCAGGATTTGATTGACCTGGCTCAGTATAAAAAGTTTGCCGGGCACCCCAAACTGGGGCCTGCGGAATACAAGCTGGCCTACCATTCTCCCGCCGGCCGGTCGGCCTATACCTTTTGCATGTGCCCCGGGGGCACGGTGGTGGCCGCGGCGTCGGAAGAAGGGGGCGTGGTCACCAACGGTATGAGCGAGTATGCCCGGGACGAAAAAAACGCCAACAGCGCCCTGCTGGTGGGAGTGAGGCCCGAAGACTACGGCTCGGAGCACCCTCTGGCCGGGGTGGAGTTCCAGCGCCGCTGGGAAAGAAAAGCCTTTGAGCTGGGCGGGGGGAACTACCGGGCTCCTGTTCAGTTGGTGGGCGACTTTCTGGCGGACAGGCCCTCCGCGGCTCTCGGTTCGGTACAGCCTTCTTATACCAGGTCAGTGACCCTGGCGGAATTGAAGCACTGCCTGCCGGGTTACGTTATAAATACGTTAAAGGAAGCAATAATGGATTTTGACAGAAAAATCAAGGGTTTTGCCCTGCCGGACGCCGTGCTGACCGGGGTGGAAACCAGAAGTTCATCGCCGGTGCGCATCATCCGGGATGAGCAATGCCAGGCGAACATCGCGGGCATTTACCCGGCCGGTGAAGGACCGGGTTACGCCGGGGGAATCATTTCGGCGGCGGTTGACGGCATGCGGGTGGCGGAATTTATAGCGTTAAAGTATGCCCCAATTAAATAGTGCAGCACCAAAATACGAAGGTGTTGAGTATCGGGTTATCTACTCTGAAAAAAATGTTCAGTGCGGGGTGGGTTGTTCCCCGCAAGTGATGTATCGGAGCATCGACGCGGAGATTTTGAACGCAGCGGGGAACAATCCGACCTGCACGATTTTCATCCTCTGATTGTGCCGTGCCAAGCGGCATGGGGGTCTATTATGTTTTTGAGGTTGTGAGTGAAAATGCCAAAAAAGCCGGTAAAAATAGCGGTTGTGGGCGGGGGAGCCGCAGGTCTCACCGCCGCCGTCGCCGCCAGGTATAACGGTGCAGAAGTAACCGTACTGGAACGGATGAACCGGGTGGGCAAAAAAATACTGGCCACCGGCAACGGCCGGTGCAACCTGAGCAATACCGATTTAAGTATTAACCACTATTACGGTAAAAACCCAAAGTTTGCTTACGGGGCCTTGTCCCGTTTTGATTTTTATAAAACCATGGCTTTTTTCGAAAAACTGGGCATTGCCTGGAAGGTGGAAAGCGGTGGCAAAGTCTATCCCGTTTCCAACCAGGCTTCCAGTGTGCTGGATGTAATGCGGCACGAACTGGAAGCGCTGGGGGTGGAAACCCGGTGCGAGGCCGGGGTGCGGGATATTACAAGAAAAAATGGCCGGTTTATTTTGCATCTGGAGAACGGTGGGATTTTTAAGGCCGAACGGGTAATTATTGCCACCGGAGGAAAAGCGGCTCCCAACCTGGGCTCCAACGGCAGCGGCTACGCGCTGGCGGAAAAATTCGGCCACAGCATTGTGGAACCATTCCCGGCCCTGGTACAGTTAAAGCTGGCGGCCGATTTTTTGAAACAGATTGCGGGCATAAAGTTTGATTACGAAGCGGAGATAATGGCGGATAAAAAATCTTTAGCCCGGGCTGCGGGGGAAATACTGTTCACCAACTACGGCATCTCCGGTCCCCCCATCCTGGCGCTGAGCCGCACGGCGGGTGAGTTTTTGCACAGGGGGGAGAAGGTGACCCTCAAGCTCAATATAATAAACTATATGTCCCCTGATGAACTGGAGGCGTTCTTGTTGAACCGCCTGCGGCAGCAGGCGCATAAACCGCTTGCTTTCAGCTTTGTGGGATTTATTCACAAGCGTCTCGTGCCTGTGCTGTTGAAGGAAGCGGGGATTGAGGACATCAATAAGCCGGCGGGCCAATTAACTGCAGGGGAAAGGGGCGCTGTTCTGCGTATACTCCAGGACTGGCGCTTTCAAGTAACGGGCACCAACTCCTGGCCGGCGGCGCAGGTAACCGCCGGCGGGGTGGATGTGAAGGATGTCGATCAGAAAACCATGGAGTCAAAGCTGGAACCCGGACTGTATTTCGCCGGGGAGGTACTGGACATCGACGGCGACTGCGGCGGTTACAACCTGCAGTGGGCCTGGTCTTCAGGGTACGTGGCCGGCGAAAGCGCGGCAGTAAGTTAATACTACAGAAAGGTTGGCGGCGCTATAGGGACGGTTCGACGAGAGTCCCCAAAAGCGCAGCGAAGGCGTAAAGGGAAGACGATGGAACTGCGCCCCCGCGGCGTAGCGGTCATCTTTTCAAGTAATTTAATATTCTGAATTGATTTTGGGCTAATTAACTGGTAAATTCCTTATATAATAATTCTGACTGGTGATTTTAATTCATTAAAGGGGGAGAAGACATGTCGGGTTGTGGAAGTTGTTCAGCTTGCGGGATCGGCGACAAAGCTCGGGAGTATAAAAATGATTTTGGCGAGTCTGCAGTCAGGTGTCCGGTATGTGAAAGAGAGGTAACTTTTGATAAGCTGCCGGAAAACCGCAAGGTCAAATGCGCTTACTGCGAAACGGTAATTGAAGTAATTCCGTTATTGTTGAATTAGTTGTTGGTGTCGCCGGGGAAACATGCCCCGCCAGGCTTGT
>NZ_FOYM01000019.1:0-58540 GCF_900115975.1 Desulfoscipio geothermicus DSM 3669 | reverse complement strand
ACTTTTTCCGGCACAAGGCAAACGGCAATACTGGCCGCAAACAAAGCCGGGAAACTGGAAAAAATAATGGCACTGCCATGGTAATTAAAGAGGGTTAGCTAAAATGCAACCCTCTTTTTTCGTTGTAGTACTTTCAGACAACGGAAAATCCAGGCAACCAAAAGCTGTTTTCAGACAAGGATATCCACTTTCTAGACAAGATTGGTTGACTTGGTGTTTTATGGTGGATAAAATAAAGCACAATAATACAAAATCAATTATAAAAAATTTAAAACAAACTAAAATTTTTAAAGATAAAGATATAATTTGGAATCAAGTAGATATTTTTTCTTATAAGGATCTTGAAGTAAAAGGGGTTGTGCTTTCAACCAAAGACCCTTACGTTAAATACGCGATTTACTATAAACCTGATAAGGATATTTTTTGCAGTTTTTATATAAAATCTGAACTTCATTATGTTCAGAAAGATACAGAAAAGAAATTAGCTGGTACTTTGGCTTATTACGATAAAAATGGTAATCTTCTTGCAAAGGCTTCTTATGATAAAGGCAAATTAGTTGATGTTATTAAAGGTCAAATTAAACAAGTTGAAAACGATGATAGTGTTCAAATACAAGCATTTGATTGCGACTGGGATTGTGTTCAAGATTGTATTACAATCAATTTTGAAGATCTGCCAGGTTGGCTTCAATTTTTGTGTGATGCAGGATGTGGTGCCTGTTTGTTTGGAGGTAACCCCTATGGTTGCTCGGTATGTCTTGGATGTTTGATAGGTTATGTGGAACATCACTCCCACCGTCAAAGGAAGTATTATCGAATATAATGGATAAATTGAATAAGCTTGAATTAGTTCAATGGTTGATCTGGATTTTGCATCGTAACAATGTGTAAGTAATCTTTTACAAATAAAATTTAAGGACAAAAGATATGGATTTAATATTTAAAATTATAATTATTATGTTTATCAATATAATAATTATAAGAATTATCACAAATATTATAAATCGTTATGGCATAAATTTTGTGGATTTTTTTCAAGATTTATTGAAAAAGATAAGGGGTTAAAAAAATAAAGCAACGCTTATAGTGTATAAAATGAACGCACAATAACAAGTATAAAAAAAGTTTAACTACGGCTTTTTTTCATCCCTTCCCCAATCGGAGTTGTTGCTTGTTAACAGTGAACTAATGAGGTACTATATTCAAGAAATTAACTTAGAGGGCTATACAACAGTATTCCATTAAACCTATGCAATGAGCTGCAAGGTGATTCCTTGTAGCTCATTTTAATAAAAAAACTCATCAATTTAAGGTAAAATAACATTTAGGGGTGAAGATATGGAATTTAATGCCACATTATTGGCTCAACTGTTAAATGTTTTAGTTTTATTACTGATCATATTTTTAATATATAGACTTGTTAAGGCTTGGATTAATAATCATTATAATGCTACCTTACAAAGAAAGGAAATTATTAAAAAACTGGATAACATAGAAGCAAAATTTAACGAGATATTAGTTTTAATAAAAGAGTTTCTTCGAAAAGTTTAGAACTTAGTTAGGGCTTGCTTAACCGATCC
This sequence comes from Desulfoscipio geothermicus DSM 3669, assembly GCF_900115975.1. GTDB lineage: Bacteria > Bacillota > Desulfotomaculia > Desulfotomaculales > Desulfallaceae > Desulfoscipio > Desulfoscipio geothermicus. The sequence continues at coordinate 56,960 of NZ_FOYM01000019.1, read as the reverse complement.
TTATATCAATTGAAACACCATAATGGTGGTCTAGAAAGGCTGCATTGGTGTTCGGTTAAGCACTAAATATACCATAATCAACCAGGAGTAGCATTTCCCTCCTGGAAAATGGCTAACGAAAATTGTTGAAATTGCTCTATGGAAGAAGGAATGAACCCCATTGATTGTGGAACTCTTCTCCAAATAATGTTTACGAGGAGGTTCCACATTGGCTCCGGTTACCAGAAAATTAATCCGAATGAGATTGAAAACGTTTTAAACAAGATGTTTGCCCCGGAGTGGCTGAGAGGTACAGCAGCCAAAGTCGGTTACGTCCAGCGCAACCGGAAGATCGACCCGGTCATCTTTTTCTGGGTCGTAGTGCTCGGCTTTGGAGTTGGAATGCAGCGCACCCTCGCCTCATTAAGAAGGGCTTACAAGACCGCATCGGCTGAAACACTTGTGACATCATCATTTTACGATCGCTTCAATAACGAGCTGGTCGCCTTTCTTAAAGAGTGTCTGGCGCACGGGATAGCAGAGCTTTCCAGCCACACCAGTCTTACGCTTTCAGATAAACTGAAAGGTTTCAAGGACCTGATAGTGGCGGATGGCACAATTATCAGGCTGCATGATAAATTAGCCGAAAAATTCCCGGGAGCAAGGGGCAAGGCCGAGCTAAAGATACACACCGCCACAGGGATCACCGGTAATACAAAGAGCATTGCAAATCAGTTAAAGAATTGGAAAAAAGAAGTGCTCGAAAACCTGCCCCAACTTTTTGATAAAAGAAATCAGGTGGAACGAATTGTCAACGAAACTGTTCGGCTGCCTTCAGGGTACATTTCGGTAATGCTTCGGTGAGGAGCCGTATGCGTTAATTGCGCAAGTACGGTTCTGTGATAGGGGTGTGCCGCGAGGCATACCTCTACTCGACCACCTTGGAACCCCCCGGGCTTGTCTAGGAGGAGGTTCATTGGCCAAAGCATTTCCTGCGCAATTTTTCCTTCCTCGCCGCCAGCAACCGTGAAACGCGGCTTATCGAGCAATCCATGCACCTAGCGATGGTCTCGCCATCCATACCCGCCTTATACTTGAGAATCACCGCCATCCTTTCCCCGGGTGGCAACTCCAGTAAAGCTCTCTGTATCGCTTCCGCACCAGGCAACAAGTCCGACTGGGAACCGGTATTCCCACCAATTTCCTCTTGCTCATCGCAACACTGCAGGAAAATGTGGCAAAATAAAGGCCACACCAGGTTTTCATGCGTCCCCAAACCAGGCCGGTCATATTTATCGAAAACCAGGGCGCATAAACGTTCCGCCTTCTCCCGGCACCCGGTCAGATAATAACCGGCGGTATAAACTTGAATGATTAACTGGTCCAGGTCGCCTACCAAACTTCCCTTTTCCGGCATAATCATTCCTATTAATCCTTTCAATGCTTTCTCCAAAACGGATGTTAAACTGGAAAACCATTTCCTGCATTTATTTTGAATCTTGTTAATGTCCCCCAATATACCTATTATATTACTAATAATTGCTATATGTCCATTATTCTTGTCTGAAAAGGGTATATCGTTGTCTAAAACCGGTATTTGCATGTCTGAACACAATCAAGTTATAACGCAATAAAAAAAGGATTGTTGGCATTTATGTTGAAATATGTTAAAAATTTACCAGTGCAACCGTTCATTTAAGGGGTCGAATTTTCAAACAAGCATATCCACTTTTCAGACAACCAAAAGCACTTTTCGGACAAGCTGGAAAGGAATATTGGTTCTCTTGCAAGAACCGGGAGGTAAAACGCCTTGGACAGAATGTCGTTGCTTACGTTGCTTTTGGTCTCGTTGCCCGAAGCGCTGCTGGTGACCATGCTGGGGTTTCAACTGGCGGGCCTTGGCATAACGCCACGCCAGTTAATAATAACCGGTATGGCCCAAACGGCATCTTCGTATTTCATCAGGCTGTCTTCCATACCTTTCGGGCTGCACAGCCTGGTACAGATTGCCATTTATATACTGATTATCCGGTTCGTCACCGGCATACCTTTGCGTAGGGTTGCCATTATCGCTTTGCTTGGTCTTGTGATATACGGGACGCTGGATGCCGCCATTATACCCCCGCTATTAAGCATTACCGGTTATTCTTTGCCGGAGATTTTGAGCAGGGATGGCATGCGTATTGGCGCTTTTCTGACGGAAGCGTCTATTATCTTATTGTTTATCATTGCCTGCCGGCGCTATAATTTTCACCTGCTGGACTTTGCCGGTGAACTAAAAGACCGGGCTTCCAAAGATGGCATTGCAAAAAAGACCGAAAATGCGTATTTGAACTTGTATATACTGGTGTTATTGCCCGTACTGATGTTGGCCGTATTAAATATTGTGCTGTTCGTTTCTCAAACCGGTGCCTTGCCTAGTAAATATTTTCACCTGTTTGCAGCCTCATTTGGCTTGATACTTATTACCATAACAGTGTTATCCATGGGCGTGTTAACAAAAATATCCATCTTAAAAGAAAAAGAACTTGAGGCCCGTCAAGCCGGGGAAACCATCGTCCACCTGGACAAGTTAATCAAAACCATTAGAAAGCAGCGACATGACTTCAACCACCACCTGCAGGCGGTTTACGGGCTTTTGGAGGTCGGCTCCTGCGATAAAGCCCGTGATTACGTGAAACAAATGTTTTTAGACATTTCCAACCCGGCGGAAGTGGTTAAAACCGACAATCCCGGTATCAGCGCCATGCTGTTTGCCAAGGCGGGCCAGGCCGAAGCCCGGGGCATACCTTTTAGCGTTTCAATGGACTGCAGCCTGCAAAGTGTACCTTTAAGCACCATGGAGGCCAACTCACTGTTGGGAAACCTGCTGGACAACGCCATCGAGGCAGCGGCTGCTTATACAGGGGCGCACCGCTCCGTAAGACTGGAAATTACCAGAGAACCGGGGGAATATATTTTCACCGTGGCCAATACGGGTGACCCAATCCCGCCTGAAACACGGGACCGCATGTGCGAACTACACTACAGCACCAAGAAAAGCAACCAGGGATTGGGACTGACCATTGTAAAAGAAATCGTGGACAAGTACTCGGGCCGGTTAACCGTTGAACATGCCGGCGGTGAAACGATTTTTTCGGTGCATATACCGAATCAAGGAGCCGGGAGAGGGCATGATCGATTTAAACAAACTGGCCGGTGTCATAGCCGCACATATGACGCAAGCGTCCGGCCTGGAGAAGGATAAAACAGACCAATTGCGCTATGGACTGGAAATAATTCTGGGGACATTAATCAAGGGAGCGCTACTTTTTTCCCTGGCTTACCTGTTCAATGTTTTGCCCCAGGTAGCCCTGGCGCTGGCCGCCGGCGGCCTGTTTCGCCTGCTGAGCGGCGGCGCCCACTGCACCGGTTACTGGCGGTGCCTGGTCCTGGGGGTGACGGTATACCTATTTATTGGCCTGGCGGCGGTAAACATGGCCAATCTTATAACTTTACAATGGTATAAAGCCATGGCCGGAATTCTCATCCTTGTGGCGACCGCCTGCACCGTTAAGTGGGCACCCGGGGAAGTACCTTACCGCGCCATGGCACGCCGGGAAATAAATACGTTTAAAGCATTGTCCTTGCTGTACCTGTTTTTATGGGCTGGGCTTATTTTATTCTTTGTAGACAAAGCAAACTATTCCCTTTACCTAGCCGCTCTTTTGGCCCTGGCCATGCAAACCATAAGCTTTACCCCGTGGGGTTACGGGCTGGTGGCCCGTGCCGACGGGTTAATGGCCAAACTTGCGGGCAAGGGAGGTGAAACAAGTGCGTTTATTGAAGAAGTTGCTTTACACCCCGGTAATTTTGACCGCCTTGATCATAGCCGGCATCGGCATTAAACAGGCCAGCTTTTTTACCTTGTACCAGCCGGAGCCGCCCGTGAAGAAATAAGCCGGTAAAAAAATATGCCGATAGAAAGGTTTGTGTTTTGACATGCTCTCGGTCATCATTGCCGAAGACGACCCGGCCATGCGCCATGTACTCAAAGAGACACTGTCAAAAATCCCGGACGTGGAAGTGTTGGGAGAAGCCAGCGACGGTATTACAGCATTAAAACTGGTGGAAAAACTAAATCCCAGGGTAGTCTTTATCGACATTGACCTGCCGGGGAAAAACGGCGTGGAACTGGCAAGGGAAATTGGCGACATCAATCCCCAAACCATCCTAATCTTTGCCACCGCCTACGATAACCATACCCACGAAGCTTTTGAAGTTTATGCTTACGACTACCTGGTCAAACCCTTTAAACTGGACCGCATAAAAAAGACCATGGAAAGAAAAAAAGCGACAGGAGGCGCAAAGGTCGTCGGTTCCAACAAACCGCTCTGCTCCACCTGCTACCGGGGAAACATGCCCCGCCAGGCTTGTTGTTAAACAGAACGAAAAGCTAATCTTTTTGGATACCCAAGACATTATCTTTATCACCAGGGAAAAGCGCAAAACCATCATCATTACCGGCAAAGAAAAATACAGCATCAATGAAAGCCTGAACAGCATCGAGGCAAGGCTGACCGGCAATACCTTTTTCCGCTCCCACCGGGCTTATATTGTTAATCTGAATATGATCAGGGAAATCCACCCCTGGGGTAAAAACGGCTATGAAATAACTTTTTCCGGCACAAGGCAAACGGCAATACTGGCCGCAAACAAAGCCGGGAAACTGGAAAAAATAATGGCACTGCCAAGCTAATTAAAGAGGGTTCGCTAAAATGCGACCCTCTTTTTTCGTTGTAGTACTTTCAGACAACGGAAAATCCAGACAACCAAAAGCTGTTTTCAGACAAGGATATCCACTTTCTAGACAAGATTGGTTGACTTGGTGTTTTATGGTGGATAAAATGAGAGCACACCGTAAACTAGTACAAAATCAACTGCGATTTTTCTCGCTGCGAGAATGTTATCCTACAATTAATCAAAAAGTTTAAATAAATAAATGAGAATAAGGTGGTATCCACCAAATCGAGCCCCTCGCAATAGGTCCGATATGGGAAAATCCACCTTACCTTTGGAATTATTATATACTACCGGGGATGGTGATTTTCAATGGCTGCCACCTTTCTTCTAAATCTACAACTTAGAAGGAGGTGTTATTTAAAACAGAAGAAGTGGAGGACGAGTCTGTCTGACTATTAGTAGGAAGTCAAATCTATTTTTTACAAGCTCAACTATAAAATATTGAGGGAGGAAAAAAATGAAAAAAGTTCCATTAGTTATTAGTTTGGTTATTGCTTTTTGCTTAACCTTGGGTTCAATAGCATACGCAAGTATTGATAACATGCCTAAATCTGTAAGTGAGATAGTAAAATATAATTCCACTATCCAAGAGACACCCAATCCAGAATTGATCGAGAAAGCAAATATGCAAAACAAATTAAGTATAAAAAATTTGGAAACAGTAGAAGAAACTGAACTTAAAGAATTATTTAACGATGAACAGAATATAGATGAAGGTCAAGTTATCATCATGTCACCGGTGACCGTTACTCTTGGAACTGATAAAACATTAACCACAGCCGACGATGGCGATGATGGTGGTTCAACAAGTGGTGCTGGAGCTGTATGGCACAGATATACGGTTTCAAGCAGGAAAGCAGAAGCTAATTCATGGGCAGGAGGTTGGGGTACTGCTGATGCTTATGCTTTTGTTGGTCAAAGATTCATAACTCAAGGAACAACTTCTAAAACGGCCCAAATTATATTTTCTGGTATTTACAAAGGTGATATGGTTGGGGGTATTAATGGAAGTGCCTCTGCCGAAGTTAAGATTAAATTGTGGGATGCTACAGATGGAGTTTGGATTGATTCCAAAACAGTAGCTAGCGCATCATCTACTAACAATATTAGCAAAACTCTAAATGGCAATATTAATCACGTAATAACTGCAACCTTACAACCCAACCATGAATATTTTCCTTACATTCATATTGTAACTGCGGCTGCTGAATATGGCACCCAAATATCTAACAGCGATTTTTATGGCGATTCTGATCACATGATCCAATATTCATCAATAAAAATTGATTTTGTCTAGAATTCTAATTAATTGATTAAAGTGCTAGGGTAATATGTCAAGAGGAAACACTTCCCCTTCAATTTGGGCGCAAAAAGCCAGACCGCCGTAGGGATTTGCCCATATCCCTGCCGTGGTACTAAATTTAGGGTCCCTGAGCAGCTGGGAAAACCATTTAGCTTTTCCCGGTACCGGGAAAAGTCCAGGGAAAACCAATCCCGGTAAACATGATATACTCCATGCCATCACCTTTCTTTTACCTGTACTGTAGATAACCATGATGGCTAATATACCCAATACAGCAGGCAGCAGGCAACTGTGGCCATATTACCCAGCATAATTACCACAGTTTGTGGGAAAACACCTTAACCCTTGTCCGGTCGGTAAAGCTGGTTTTTTGAAAGTAAGGCAAACACCAGCCTCACCAACTTTCTGGCCGTGAGTACCAATGCTCTTTTGTGGGCGTGTTTAGCGGCCTCAAGGTACTTTTTCTGATAATAAGCCCGGTACTCATCATTGTGTCTCCTTAAGCTGTCCGCGGCTTCTATCAGATAATATCTAAGGTAACGGTTGCCGGCTCTATTGAGGGGCTCATCTTCACCCTCAAAATCACCGGATTGATTACTATTCCAGGTAAGGCCGGCATATTTGGCCAACTTGGCCTGGCTGTCAAACTTGGTAATATCACCAATCTCGGCAATGATACCGGCAGAGTACACAGGCCCAATACCACGCACCGACTCCAAGGGATTAGCGAGCTTGGCCATATCCCGGTTAATCACATCTCTATCTTGCGAATGCTTTGCTCGAAGAACCGGATGTTGTTCATGCTGGTTTCCAGGATCAGATTCACTGAATCTGTAAGCCTGGGTTGTAACCGGTAAGATTCCCGGGAAATGCGTTTGAGTTCCTTGGCCAGCTGTTCAGGTTCAGCAAAATGGTTATGTCCTTTATCCACAAGGAACTGGACCATATCCTCAAGGGGAGTATTGATAATCTCCTCAGGGCTGTAAAAATCAGTGATTAGCGAGCGACTGGTAGCCCCAAAGACATCACTGAATACATCACCGTAATTACTGAACTTCAAAAATAAGATGGTTAAAAAATAACTTTTTTCGCGGATCAAAGAACCCACCAAGTGGAACCTATAGCGGGTCAACCGCTGCAGCGGAAGATACATTTCATCAACCTCATAGGGTTTGGGTAACCTGCCGAATCTTAAATTATCAGCAATAACAAAGGCGTCATAAGCATCGTTCTTTCCCCGTGGGGTATAAGACTTCTTGAAATTCTTGATGTTCCTGGCGTTGAGCTGGTAGACCGTTGGCCGGTATGGCTTGAGTTCTTCGGCATTCAAGATAAAGTTCATCAAATGGAAGTGGTAAAAGGATGTAGCTTCCACCCCGAAAACCGGGTGGTCACAACCTTCCTTGGCTAATAGCTCTTTGGCCTTTGCTACCAGCTGTTGGGCACCTGTCAGGGAGTTGTCGAAGGTGGTCTTTTTAATAAGTACCGTCCCGTCCGGACCCATGAAGCAAGCTACATTCTTAGCTTTGCCAATATCGACGCCGACATATAACGGTATTGTCATGGTACACCTCTGGTAAGTGGATTTACCTTTTCCGTTCCCTACGCCTGACTCATACTCGCTATCAGAACTGACATGGAGCGGGAGACCACCTGGACCTGCTGCCATCCAGGCCAACTGCCATGCCGAACAGGCTAGGTGTGAGAGCTCTTACGCAGGCGGAAAAGAAACATACTTAACACAGCAGTCTAAACTGCACGGGTTTATGAGAATTTACCAACTTACCCAGGAACCATTATAAATACTACGGCAAGATTGTGACAACGCCCAATAGAGCCCGATAACACCACTCCCCCGGGCTTAAACAGCCTCACCTTGATCAGAACTGCCGATTAGGCGAACATGCTAGACGTCAGAATCAAGCCCGGTCGGGGAAAGAGAAACACACTTAATCAAGTATTAGGGGTAAAATCACCACTTTCAAGGGGGACACAGAATTCATCTTACTGGTTTACCCAGTGTGGATTGTCCGGTTTGGAGGGAAGGTGTTTTCTGAGATCTATTATACGAGGGGGTAGTACAAGCTCTCAACATGCTTTCCTCACCTAGTATATGGCCGCAATAAGCGGTTACAAAAGATTGACGAAATAAAATTTAGTATCGTTCAATTTAAACACAGTCCTTGTGCAATGCCAGGGGCTGTGTTTAAGTTAAGGGATCAAAAACATCACTTCTGCGTGAGCGGGTATAATAAAAAGTAATAAATTATTATTTCTAAAACTATAAAATAATTTAAAAGAAGATGAAAGAGTATACGTACTCAAGAATTGATACCAGGAAATCAGCCTCAAAAGTATAAATTTACCAAAGGAGTGTTTATTCTGATGCTCGAAAGTTTAAATAGTGTAGAAGAGGTGAAAAATTTTAAATGAATACACAAACCGCTGTACTGTTTAATAATTTAATGGTACTTATATATATAATAACTTTTATTATTATGTATTTTGACAGTAAGAAGCACGGTTATAATCCTTTTCCTTGGGTTTTTATTGTTTTGCTTCTACCATTTATCGGACTATTAATATTTTTCATCAAAATTATAATAAGAGCTGCCAAAAATTAGATTATAAGGGCTTGTTCGAAAAGCCCGTCTCTATCATGAAAAATAAAGAAATAATTACCAAAAACACCATGGCTATTCTGACCAAATTTATGCCTATTTTTGATAAACAATCTTATAACGCAAATTGTGCTTAAAATTGAACAGAGATATCCTGTGGATTGTGGATAATGTTTTTTCAGGTATGAATTTAATTTTATACACCAACCGGGTGTGTAAAACTATTGATTCGCATTTTGTTCAAAAACTTATCCCTTTCCCTGGGAATAACGGTAGCGCGTCTATGCTTTATCATCATTTTGATCAGCCTGAAAATGTCCGTCATGATAGCAAATACCTGTACCCTGGGAAGACCCCTAACCGGCAGTTTTTTATGGCGCATTACTGAGTCCAGTGCATTTGATTCCATAGCGAAATTAAGCTCTACTTGTTTGCGAAACTTATTTAGCTCTATTTGCAGCCTCGAACCATGCGGCACAGGACTGTTGATTAACGGTTTTTCAAGGTGGTTTTTATGAAAGAACTTCTCGCAGGTAGGGTTAAAAAGACAGCTCCGGCAATGATCCTCGTCACCTTTGAACCATACGTCCAAAGTTTGTTTATCAAAGCTGTCCCAGATAAGCGGATGGCCCTGTGGGCAAACAAATTGCAAATCTTTATTCATATCTTCCGGTAGCACTGTATTCTTTTTTACACCCGTTGATAGAATCACATCATGCTTGGACAGTGCTTGTACATTAACAACCTGGTCGAAGTAACCAAGGTCGGCCACCAGGTATTCAAGTTTGAGATCTTCCACTTGCTTTAGTTTTTCCAGCAGTGGAAGCAGCACATTTACGTCATGCACATTGGCCGGCAGGGTTATGGAGATTAACGGTACCGGCCCCTGCTTGGAATGACACACGATGGTATGTTTGCGGTAGCCAACGAAGTATTTATTCATGTTTGTCTTTTTGCGCATGGTCCCTACGGCGGCATCCGGGTCGGTAAATGTTTTTTCGCAAGAACAGTTCTTTTTAGCAGCGCAGTCACAGTGCTTTTTGCCGGGTCCGCCAACGTTGGCAAATAGCGGCCTGGAGTCGACGGCAGATATAACTGGGTTAAGAAATCCGTCCAGTTTTAGTGCCTGGGCGATGATGTAAAAAAGGACTTGATAAAAACGTTCGACGCCTACTTTGGTTCTAAAGTCGCTCATGCTGTTATGAGAAGGAACCCGTTGTGAACCACCGACAGAAATAAAGTTCCGGTAACTTTGGTTTTGTGGCTCTTTTAATATATATAACAAGCATAAAAAAGTTTAACTACGGCTTTTTTTCATCCCTTTCCCAATCGGAGTTGTACTACCCTCACCTTATGTAAAAGGTGGTAAAAGAATTGTATATATTTTAGTTGAGTATCAGAGTAATTAATTAAAAAACAAGAGAACTGAAGCTTTGTTTTTCAACGCCTAAGCTATAATTGCTAAATTCTTGGCTTTTACTTGCCAGCTCTATGTAAACGAGATTTTCGGTGCATACGGATATTTATTTATAACAGATTTCTCGCGGTGCGAATGGTTATTAACGATAATGGTGCACCTGAAAGTTTCAATAAATGAGGATAAGGTGGCATCTGCCAGATTGAGCCCCTCGCAACAGGCCGATAAGGGAAAATCCACCCTACCCTTGGTATTATTATACTACCGGGGATGGTGATTTTCAATGGCTGCCACCTTCTTCTAAATATGCAAATTAGAAGGAGGTGTTACCCAAAAACAGAAGAAGTGGAAAACGATTTTGTCTGGCTATGTACGAAGTATGAATCCATTTTTTAAGCTTAACAACAAAATATTGAGATAGGAGGTATATTTAATGAAAAAGCGTATATCAATTACCATAATTTTTTGCTTATTATTAGTGAACTTTTTACCGGCGGCTTTTGCTACGGAAAAAGACTTAACAAATAATGATATCAAAATTGTTTATATAAGTAAAAATAAAAGCAAAGTTTTAGAGGCAAAATATGGTTCTAATACTACCTATATAGTTGTTGCAGATCTAATAAAAATTAATGACCTTTCAGATAAGAAAAAAATAAAGGAAATTACGGACAAGGACAAAGAAGCTAAAATACTAGGTAATCGAACTTACTTTACTTTTGTCGAAAATCTTGATGAAGCTAAAAAAATGGCTGACAATGCACCTACCCCCGATAGTAATACTTCAGGGGAAGTTTCAACGGAATCTATTAAATACTTTTGGCACTACAGTTATATTGAAGACTACTATTCCGGAGGCATTCTTAATTATCATACTCACTTATCACCAACTGATGTGGCATATGTTCAAAATGTTGGGATAGCTATAGCGGATACCTTGTCAGCTGTACTTGTAGCCACCGGAATTGTTACGGGACCTGTTGGAGTTGTGCTTGGAGGTATAGTAACTATTGCAATACTTAGTTATTTCCAATATGCAACCAATCCTGATGGTTCATTAGATATTAATGCAAAACGCACAGACTTGAATATTAATGATACTACGGTTGAATCAGGAGAACGCCTTGGTCTTGCCCAGGCTGGAACCGGTTATTGGAGGACATACTATTGGCCCAGTAATGCACCCGATTATAGCTTATAAGGAGAGTTGTATGGCTAAATACGCAAGGTTAATACCAATAATAATATTATTATTGGTAACATTAATTACAGAAAAATTTGTAAGGTCTTACTTTATCGATATTGGATTGCCTACTAAAGATACTTATACTATAACAATAATTTCTGTAATAAGTTATATTTTAGGTGTCATATCAATGGAGTTCTATAACCGTTATCGTTAAAAATGATGTTTTTAGAGTCCATTTCACTGGAAGAAGAAGCACGGTTATAACCCCTTGGGTTGTTATTGTTTTACTTTTGCCATTTATCGGGCTATTAATATTTTTCGTCAAAATTATAATAAGAGCTGCCAAAAATTAGATTATAAATGTCTTTTTTAATGGTCTTAGACAACAATTCATGCGCAGGTCATTGTTTGAGCGCTCAAGCCATGAAAACGCTTATTTGAGTGATTGCGCTAAAATGGTGTCGCATATACAATTTAATTATTAATTTGTCAAGGGGGATTATGATCATTAGTACGTCAAAGGATGATGTTTACAAGCTGGTCAAAGAAAACGGGATTGAGTTTATACGCCTGCAGTTTACCGACATTTTCGGTATCATCAAAAGTACGTCGATAATGGTCGATGAACTGGACAAAGCCTTCGCGGGGGAGTTGTTCTTTGACGGTTCTTCCATAGATGGTTTTGCACGTATTGAAGAATCCGACCAGGTGATAGTCCCTGACCCATCAACATTCAAGATTATGCCCTGGCGGCCCAAGGAAGAGGGAGTGGCCAGGATGATTTGCGATGTTTATGCGCCGGACGGTAAGCCCTTTGAGGGTTGCCCGCGTTATATACTGAAAAAGGCCGTTCGGGAAGCTGAAGAAATGAGCTACAAACTGAATATCGGACCGGAAGGTGAGTTTTTCCTTTTTTATACAGATGAAAAGGGTTACCCCACCTTCGATATTCACGACAACGCCGGGTACTTTGACCTGGCCCCGGTGGATATGGGGGAGGACGCCCGGAGAAATATAATTTTGACTCTTAAAAAAATGGGCTTTAAAATAGAGGCTTCGCACCATGAAGTGGCCCCCGGCCAGCATGAAATTGACTTCAAGTATGATGAGGCATTGGCCACCGCAGATAACTGGATGACCTTCAGGGATGTGGTTAAAAATGTGGCCAAACAGTTTAATCTTTACGCCACCTTTATGCCCAAGCCCTTTACCGGCAAAAACGGCAATGCCATGCACTGCAACCAGTCTTTGTTCTCGGGAGATACGGATGTCTTTTATGATTCGGATAAGGCGGACGGTTTGAGTGACATTGCTTTAAATTATATCGGCGGGTTGTTGAAGCACGCCAGGGGCATGGCACCCATTACCAATCCCATTGTGAACAGTTATAAAAGATTGAAACCGGGGTATGAAGCTCCCATACACATAGCCTGGTCCACCTCCAACCGCAGTACGTTGATCAGGATACCCGCTGCCCGCGGCAATTCCACCCGTGTGGAGTTGAGAAACCCCGACCCAACCGCCAATCCGTATCTTGTTTTTGCCGTTATGTTGCGGGCCGGCCTGGACGGTATAAAGAATGAAATATCGCCTCCCGCTCCCCAAAACGGCAACATGTACACAATGCATAATGAGGAAATACCGCTTTTCCCCAGGGATCTGCAGGAAGCGATAGTGGAAATGAAAAAGGATCCCTTGATCCGGGAAACCCTTGGTGACCATATTTACGAGCGGTACTTGGACGTCAAACAAAAAGAGTGGAACGAATATGCCGAAACCGTGCATAACTGGGAAATAAACAGGTATTTAAGAAAGTTTTAATGTGTTTCCGGCATAGGATCGAAAAGGTAAAAAAGGGGACTGGCTCTTTTTTCGCTTTTTGAAAAAAGTGCCTGTCCCCTTTTTTGCCCTATTGTTTTGCATATACAACAATTCCATAACCACTGCTTATACTTAACATTGCAAATTCTTTCTTGCCTGTTACCCGGTGCGATGTTATGCTTAAATTAAATTCAGGTTCTAGAGTAATTATAACTATGGATTATAGTTTGAATATTCATTGTTTATTGAAAAGGAGGAAAATATTCAAATGACGCTGCCAAATGAACATTGTCCCATCTGTGAAGTGCAATTAAACGAGGAAAATGTGGCCAGAAAAGATTGGCTGCAGGACAAGCCCGTGCGGCTGGATTATGCGGGCAGGGTGCTGTGTGAAAAGTGCGCCCGCTGGATTGATAATACCGAGTGGGATTAGTGCAGAGAATTTTTTATAGGCGCCGGACTCCAATCCCCTGCTCACTGACAAAGAATTAAGAAATGAAATGCCATGGTTCAAGGGATTTAATAATAACTGTCGAAATAAATATAATAGTTAATTTGTTGTAGGATATTTCAGGGGAGGTTTTCGGGAATGTGTGAAACGGGGATTATTCAATATAAGTGCAAGGACTGCGGCCTGTCGTTTTGGGTAAAAAAGGAAGATGATCCCAGGTTTTGTCCTTTTTGCGAGAGCGCGTTGATAGCGGCCGGTGAAGAATAACATATTTAAAATTACCCGGTCACCCGTTTAGGCGGGTGGCTTTTCTATCGTCAAGGAAAGCGCAAAAAGGGGACTGGCTCCGATTCGTTTTGTGAATCGGTGCCTGTCCCCTTTTTGCGCCCGGCATGTTTGAATCTGTGTCTGTCCCCCCTTTTTACTTTGAGTGGTCGGTTTACCGGTGCGGACCGGAACTTTTACAGCTCCGGCAACGTCTTAAATGCAGGTAGCATAATAAACTGCCGGCCCATGGCATAGAGCACTGTGCTGCCCCGTGTGACGAATATGCAAAGCGAAGGAGAGGGAATAATGAAAAAATTGCTGGCGATATTGGCGGCCCTGGCTGCGTTTTTCATGTGCACCGGCCTTGCCGGTGCCCGGGAGCCGGATTTCAAGCTGGGTAATGAAGTGTTGATGACTAAGTACCACTATTTGATTGAAGGAAAAAGGGTTGGATTGATAACCAACCAGAGCGGCGTTAACAGCAAGGGGCAAAGTACCATAGAGGTGCTGGCCAATGATAAAACAGTCAACCTGGTGGCGCTATACGGACCCGAACACGGCATTGACGGCACCGCCCGGGCCGGGGCTTACGTGGAGTCTTACACCCATCCCGATTTGGGCATTCCCGTTTACAGCCTGTACGGGGCCACCAGGATGCCCACGGAGGAAATGCTGCGCAATGTGGATGTACTGGTTTTTGATGTGCAGGACATTGGAGCCAGGTCTTATACATACAAGTCCACCTTGAATTACTGCATGATCGCCGCTCAAAAGTATAACAAGACCATAGTGGTGCTGGACCGGCCCAACCCCGTGGGGGGCGAAATAGTGGAAGGCCCGGTGCTGGAAGACCGCTTTCAATCCTTTGTGGGCATAGATAATCTGCCCATGGCCCACGGCATGACCACCGGTGAACTGGCGCGTTTTTTCAACCGTAAAATCGGGGCCGATCTGAAAGTGGTGCCCATGGAAGGCTATACGCGGGACATGATCTTTGAGGATACCGGTTTGAAATGGGTGCAGACCTCGCCCAATATACCGGACCTGGCATCGGTGCGAGGCTATATGGCCACCGGCCTGGGTGAGGGCACCGGCATTTTCCAGGCAGATAAATTCAAGTGGATCGGCGGCAAAGGTATCGACGCAAACAGGTTTGCCGCTATGCTTAACGGGGCAGGGCTGCCCGGGGTGGCCTTTATTCCCGAACAAAGGGGCGAAACAGGCGGCGTCAGGCTGCAAATAGAAGACCCGCGCACTTTCAACCCGGCCAAAACCGGCATTTATGCGTTGACGTACGCTCATTCGTTGACTAATTTCCAAGTGCCCAAAAGCGGAGACAAGGTGGTTATGTTCGACAAAATCATGGGCACGGACAAGATCGGCCAGTACCTGGAGCAGGGATTGACGCCGCAGCAAATTGAGGCGCGCTATGCCGCCGATCTGGAAAGGTTTAAGGAAGAAAGGAAAAAATACTTGATTTACGGCTATAAGCCGGAACAGCGGGAGCCTGGTGATAATGAAACTGAACAGGATACCGGCCTTCCGGGGCAGTGGCAGCGGGGGCAAATCACCGTGCTGGTGGACGGCCGCGCGTTAAACTTTGATGCCGCTCCGTACATTGACGAGCACAACCGGACCATGGTGCCGCTGCGAGCCATCGGTGAGGCTCTTGGGGCGCAGGTGCACTGGGACCCGGCGGCCAGGACGGTGACCTATGCCAAGCAGGGGTATAAAGTGGTATTTACCATTGACATCAGCCGGGCTTTTGTCAACGGGGAACAAAAATACATGGATACCAGCCCGGTAATTAAAAATAACCGTACCATGGTTCCCCTGCGCTATGTGAGCGAGTTTTTGGGCGCCGTGGTCGACTGGGACCCGAGTTCACGCACTGTAACGGTAAATCAATAAACCCGGGGCAGGTTTATCATCAACCAAATTAACGCCCCGGCATTGGTTGAAGCGTGGGCCGGGACGGCGGCAAACAAACCGTATTTCAGGGCATTTGTGCTCCATCTCTCCAAATGCTTGAGATATTACCGGCTTTTAGAAAATTACCCTCCTTGCCGGTGCAGGGAGGGCAATTTTTTTCGTAAATCCGGGCATCCGAGTTGGTATACCAAAAAGGGGACTGGCTCTTTTTTCGTATTTTTGAAAAAAGTGCCTGTCCCCTTTTTGGTTTTTCAGGGGCCGGGCACCTGAGTTGTCGAGTTGTTATTAGGTGATGATATTATCTATTTTATAATATACGCCGGGGTTCCACAGCAGCCAGGTGTCAATGCCGTTATCCTCGGTGGCCTCGATTTGCGCCCGGATTTCCTTTCTGCCGTACGCCGGCGGCCCCATGGTGAAGGACTGCAGCCAGGGGCGGATCCGGCACCCGGTGGATGCGACCAGTTCCCGGAAGTCCTTCAGGGAACCGTCTACCACCCCGTACGGGTGCGCGTTGGGGTTGGCGAAGCCGTAATTGCCCCGGCTGTAATGGGACGGGTAAACCATGGGTGATATATAATCCACGAAAGGCGCCATGCGCTCCGGGCGCTGCCCGATGCCCAGGTCATCCGCGGCATAGCCGGTAAAGCCAAAAACAGTGGCCGACAGCACCCTGTTCCAGCCGAGCTTTTCGCGGGCGTAACGCAGGAAACCGGCAATTACATCCACCCGGTGCCGATCGTCCTTGGCCCCGTATATGGCCGTGTGGGCGGCAATCCCTTCAGGAAAACGGATATAATCAAACTGCACCTCGTCAAATCCCAGTTCGTACGCTTCCCGGGCCAGTTCGACATTGTAATCCCAAACCTCTTTATTATACGGGTCCACCCACACCCCGCCCGCCAGCGGGTTGCCGTTTTTGTCCCGCACCATGTACTGCGGTTTTTTTTGCGCTAAAAAAGGATCCCGAAAAATTACAACCCGCGCCACGGAGTATATTTCGCGATCCCGCAGTTCGGCCAGCATATCCCGTATGGGCATCATGTCCCGGCCCGCCCCGATCTCTTTGGCCATTTTAACTTCCGAAAGGTAGCCGATGCGGCCGGATTCATCCTTGACGTCCAACTGCACCGTGTTCAGCCGGGCATTTTCCGTCAATTCCAGTATCTTGTTCCACCTGTCCCGGGATGAGGCGTATGAGAAGGTGACGTGCACACCCCTGGCCGTCGTGGCCTGCTTTTCCCGGCCGGGGGTGCGCATTGGTTCGTTCGGTTTATATACCACCAGCTTTTTGCCGTGCTTTTCTTTCAGTACCTCCTGCCAGCCGTCCGGAATGGCTATGGTTTCCCGGTTGCCGTCGCTGACATACCTTTGGGCACTGATCCTTTCCAGCCAGTTAACCAGCGAACTTCTTCCTTGATCCTGGAAAACCTGGATGCGTTGAATGCGCCCCGGGTCGTATTCTTTGTGGTAAGGCGACCGGGCCGCGCTCCAGGCCCACATGAGCACCCCGTCATGCTTGTATTTTATCCCGCCCGATTCACCGCTGAAAGCCGTCTCGTACGGTTCGGGCAGGCCGTCCTGCACTATGGCGAAGGCCCTGGGCTTGTACCCGGGGACCGCCTGCTGTACATGTTCCTGCAGGCGCACTATCTCTTTGGCCACCTGCTCCGGCGGCAGCCCTTGCAGGTTTTGGTGACTGTAAGTGTGGTTGCCGATTTCAAAACCCCACTCATTCAGCAGTTGCAATTTTTTCTGCCAGTATTGAGGCTGGCCGAATGGATAAGCGTTTACGAAAAAGGTGGCGGTATGGCCGAAACCGGGATGTTTTTCACCGAAATCCCGGAGTATGCCCACCGCGCAGTCCGGGTCCACCACCGTTTCCCCGTCCTTTTCCAGCAGGCGGAAGTGCCCGGCGGTGCTGTCGTCAAAGGTGATGATTGCCGGTGATTCACCGGCCGGCACGTCCATGTCGCCGTCCAAATAATCATTCAGCGGCACCAGCACGTAACCGCGGTCGTACAGCTCCTGCAGATCCCGCCGGAAATTTTCCGGCGTGCGGGTCCAGCGGCCTTCCTTTTCCCCGATATAATGGTAAATCAGGATGGGCACCAAGCCCAGCTCATTGGCGCCGGCTTCCCTGGCGGCCAGGCGCAGCTTTTCCGGGTCCTCCCGGGCTTCGGCGGCATCCGGCGCACCGCCGTTCTGCGGCCCGCTGCCGGACGGCCCGGCCGTAAAGGGTACGTCGGGCATTGACCGCCAGGCGAAAATACCGGTGACGGCCAAGGCCAGAACGACGATTGCAACAGCCAAACCTTTAATATTTCCGGGCATTGATATTTTGATTTCCTCCCTTAATTAGGTAAACAAATATTCAAATTGCGTAAAATTTGCTCTGTATCACAAACGATTCGCCAGGCGTCGTCAAATTTCCTCTTGCTGTCGGCAAAAATGACAACTAATATTTACCAGAAAATAAAGCCCGGGGTTATTCCGGGGCACTGCGGTTATTTTATTAATAGATTGCCTTTCGTTGATTTTTTTTGGCTGGAGGGAGGATATCATTTATTTTAAGTAGAATGTTATTTTAATCAAAATTACATATTTCTCCGAGTTCAGTAAGCCTGCAGACTTTAATGTTATGGCCTTGAACCGTCAGGGTATATTGGGAAACCGGTATGCCTCCCGTTGCGGAAAGGAGAAGGCGTGTCAGTATTATTAAACGACCCCGCGTTGCTCCTTTCGGCAAGGTGGTTTTTTTTTATTTTGCAACTAAGTAAATTAAAAAAGTCTCCGAGCCCGGTTGCCTAAAGCTCCAGTGCCATGGCAACCGGGCCGTCAGGGTGCGGGGGGAAACCGCTGCGCCTCCCGGTGCGGAAAGGGGGTATTTTGTCAGGCTGATTCTATGCCGGGTTATGCGCTTTTCGCAAGCAGCCCGGCTTATTATTTTGGGGGAGGTGGTTGTGTCAGGAAAAATTCAGCGTAAGGGTTCAAAGAAACGAAAACGTGACTATAATATTATTTTCATCTTGGTAAGCTATATTAAATCAGTTAAACACATGGAGGGTCAAAAAATGAGAAAAAGAATACTGGCTTTAGTTATACTGGTGCTGTCTGTGGTGCTTGCCGCAGCCCTGGCCGGATGCGCCGATAAAAAAGAGGGGGCGGATCAACCCAAACAGGCCGGTGAACCCCAAAATAAAGAAATAATCCTGGCTACCACCACCAGTACGCAAGACAGCGGGCTGTTGGACGTACTGGTGCCGGAGTTTGAGAACCAGACCGGTTATAAAGTCAAGACGGTTGCTGTGGGAACCGGCGCCGCATTGAAAATGGGCGAGCAAGGTAACGCCGACGTATTGCTGGTGCATGCCCCGGCGGCCGAAAAACCGCTGGTGGACAGCGGGGTGGCTATAAATTACGAACTGGTAATGCATAATGATTTTGTTTTGCTGGGACCGCCGAACGACCCGGCGCAGGTAAAAGGGACTGCGGATGTGGCCGAAGCCTTCAAGAAAGTGGCTGACAGCGGCGCTCTGTTTATTTCCCGCGGAGATGATTCGGGGACGCATAAAAAAGAACTCTCTATCTGGAAAAAGGCCGCCGTTGACCCCCGGGGACAGGAATGGTACCAGGAAACCGGGCAGGGTATGGGCGCTTCCATCACCGTGGCCGGTGAAAAGCAGGGTTATATCTTGAGCGACCGCGGCACCTACCTGGCCCATTCCCAAAATGTTGATTTGCAAATAGTATCCGAGGGCGATGAGATCCTCAAAAATATCTACCACGTCATGCAGGTCAACCCGGAGAAATTTGACAGGATCAACGGGGAAGGCGGCAAGGCGTTTGTGGATTTCATGATTGACAAAGAGACCCAGCAAATAATCAAGGATTTTGGCAAGGATAAATTCGGCCAACCCCTCTTCTTCCCGGACCGCCTGTAATAACAAAAAAAGGAACCAAAAGGGGACAGGCTACTTTATCTGGCAATTATAACCAGAAAAAGTAGCCTGTCCCCTTTTCTCTTCTCAAGCTATGAAATCGCATACATAAATAAGTGTAAATTTTTTTAAAAAACAATAAATTGAATTGCAGGATAATCAAAAACATTGTCGAAATAGTAATGAATATCTGAATACGCTTTCATAAAATGTTTCACCATTTAAGGGGGTGATGGTAGCAAGGATAACGGTACAGTTTTTCACGGGGTTGGAGAAATATGCGAAATCCAACAGCCGAACGGAATCAGTTGAAATCGCGGACAACGTCAGGGTTGAGTGGTTAATGGATTATTACGGGTTTCCCAAAGGTGTCGTAGGAGTTATTGTCGTCAATAATGTTTTGTCGGACGTACATACCGTTCTGGGCGACGGTGATGTGGTGACATTTTATCCGATATTTGGCGGAGGTTGATTAAATTAATAAAGAAAGGAGGCAGAATAAATGGCCTACGGTTACACCGGTAAAATTCTCATAATAAATTTAACTACCGGAAATTTCAGTATAGATGAACACGATGAAATATTTTACCGGCAATATCTAGGCGGCCCCGGGATAGGCGCTTATTACGCGCTGAGGGAGATAAAACCGGGGATTGACCCGCTGGCACCGGAAAACGTATTGATTTTCGCCGCCGGTGTAGTTACCGGCACCCCGGCGCCGGCCGTGCCCAGGTATACAGTATGCGCCAAGTCTCCGCTTACCGGCGGCATTGGCAGGTCCGAAGCCGGCGGTTGGTGGGGCCCGGAACTCAAGGCCGCGGGATTTGACGCTGTGGTTGTTAAAGGAAAAGCTGACCACCCGGTATACCTGAAGATTGAAGATGGAACTTATGAATTAAGGGATGCCCGCCACCTGTGGGGTAAGGAAACCGACGAGTGCCAGCGGTTGATCAGGGAAGAACTGGGGGCCCGCTACCGGGTGGTGCAAATCGGGCCCGGCGGAGAAAATATGGTATTGTTTGCCAACATTGTTAACGAGCTGGCCCATTTTAACGGCAGAAACGGCCTGGGGGCGGTGATGGGCGCCAAAAATTTAAAGGCGATAGCCGTTAAGGGCAGTAACAAGGTCCCGTGTTTTGACGAGGAGACTGTAAAAAACACCACCCGCTGGGCGGCGGCCAACATGAAGGATCACCCGCCCGCCTACGGCTTGCACAAAGCGGGTACGCCGGGCGGTGTGACGATAGTCAATGCCGGAGGGGCGCTCCCTACACGGAACTGGCAGGAAAATACCTTTGACCGGGCTGCGGAGATTGGCTCCGATAAACTGGAAGAAATTTTAATACAAAGGGGCGGGTGCTATTCCTGTCCGATCCGCTGCAAAAGGGTGGTCAAAGTAGAAAAAGAAGATTTAAATGTTGACCCGGCGCTGGGTGGCCCGGAATACGAAACGCTGGTGTGCCTGGGTTCCAACCTGGGTATCGGGAATATAGAACTCATCGCCAAGGCCAACGAATTATGCAACAAGTATACCCTGGATACCATCTCCATGGGTATGACTATCTCCTTTGCCATGGAGTGTTTTGAAAAGGGCCTGATCACCACGGAAGACACCGGTGGGTTGGAACTGAAATTCGGCAATGAGACGATATTGCTGCCCCTGATTAAATTAACCGCTTACAAAGAAGGTTTTGGGGCCAAGCTGGCCCTGGGTTCCGCCAGGTTGGCCGGGGAAATCGGCCAGGGCTCAGAGCAGTTTCTGCTGCAGGTCAAGAACCAGGAAGTGCCGGCTCACGACCCCCGGGTTAAGACCGGCGTAGGGTTGCAGTACGCTCTGTCAAGCCATGGCGCGGACCACTGGACGGCCCAGCATGACCCGTTTTTCCAGGAAGCAGGTTCTCCGGGGCTGCAAGCTCTTGAACCCCTGGGTATTTTTAAGCCGGTGTCGGCTACCGCGCTTTCGGCGGACAAGGTCAGACTCATCTACTACACCCACCTGATGACGGTCATGTATGACTGCCTGGGGGTTTGCGTGTTCGGCTACGTTGCCAGAAGCATTGTGCCAGTGGATAAGTTAGTGGAAATGGCCAGGGCGGTAACCGGCTGGAATGCCAGTACCTGGGGACTGCTCAAGGCGGCTGAACGCACTTCGGTAATGCTCAGGCTGTTTAATAACCGTGAAGGCTTTACCAGCCGGGATGACACCCTGCCGAAAAGGCTTTTGGAGGCTGTGCCCACAGGCCCGTTAAGCGGCAAAAATAAAATTGATGAGCAATTGTTTGGTGAGTTGATTAAGTTATATTATCAGATGGCCGGCTGGGATGAGGACGGCAAGCCGACCGCCGCCAAGCTGTACGAACTGGATTTGGACTGGGCATTAGAGTATATTAATTAACAAATCAACAATTAGGAAGCGAGTAGATGCCAGTGCCTGTTACCACCAAAGATGTAGCCCGGAAAGCGGGAGTATCACAAGCCACTGTATCCCGGGTGCTGAATAACCATCATTACGTCAATGAGGAAACCAGGCAAAAGGTCCTCAAAGCCATTAAGGAACTTGGTTACCAGCCGAATATCATCGCCAGGAGTATGGCCCTGCAAAAAACCCATGCCCTGGGCCTGATGGTTTCCGATTTGACCAACCCGTTCTACAGTGAGCTGGCTAAAAGTATCATCAATCGGGCAAAAGAACTGGGGTATAATGTAATAATTTACAACACGGATACCGAAGATGTGCAGGCTACTTACCTGGATTTTTTGCAGCAAAGAAGAGTGGACGGAATAATATTTACATCAGTTGAACTGAAAGACAGCAAAGTTGAAAAGCTGGTAAAAGCAGGTTTTCCGTGTGTTTTTTGCAACAGAAGACTTAAATTGAAAACATCCAGTTTTATTTGCTCGGATAATAAAAAGGGGGCCAAGATTGCTGTCAAGCACTTGATAAACCTAGGTCACAAGCACATAGGTTATATATCCGGCCCCAATAATTATTCAACTGCTTTAGAGAGATTAGAGGGTTACATCGAGACTGTGCGCGAGCATGGTTTACATGTGGATAATCAATTAATTAAACAAGGATATTTTAACAATGATTATGCCTACAGCGCAACCAGAGAACTAATCAGCATACCTAATCCACCTACCGCTATTTTTGTCAGTAATGATTTGATGGCGCTGGCTGCCATGGAAGCTGTTTTGGATGCGGGGCTGCGAGTTCCTGAAGATATTGCCCTTGTCGGATATGACGATATAAAAATCAGCGGGCACAAGCTTATTCAACTGACCACCGTGGCGCAGCACATGGAAACCATGGGACGCCTGGCGGTGGACGAGTTGGTACAAATGCTCTCCAGGGATGGCGGCCGGCAAAAACCGGTGCACAAGTTTCTTGAGCCGGAGTTAATTATTCGCGAAACCTGTGGTTATCGTCTTGCAAAAAAATAAATATTTAGATGGAGGATTGGTTATGGTTTTTCCGTTTAGACTTCCGGGAGTCAATTATTATGGCCGGGGAGCAGTGCAATATTTAGCCGGGGAAATCCAAAAGGAACGGGCTAAACGGGTATTTCTAATATCTGATAAGGGTGTGGCCGGCGCCGGCCTGGTTGATAAGATAAAAAATTTAATCACCGAAGCCGGCGCGGAAGTAATCGAGTTTTTGGATGTGGAAGCAGAGCCCAGCGTGGAAAACGTGGAACTGGCCGTAAAGACCTTCCAGGAAGCCGGTTGTGATTTCATCGTTGGTCTGGGCGGCGGTAGCCCGATGGATGTCTCCAAGGCGGTATCCGTTGTGGCCGTTAACGGGGGCAGCATCCTTGATTACGTGGGCATCGGGCTGGTGCCCAAACCCGGCGTACCCTTCATTTTGATCCCCACTACTTCGGGCACCGGTTCGGAAGTGACCCAAAACGCCATATTTACGGACAAGCAAGAACAGCTGAAAAAAGGCGTGGTGACTGAATATTTCCTGCCCAAGGCGGCCATTGTCGATTCCGACCTGACTATGTCGGCGCCGCCCAAAATTACCGCCGCCACCGGTATGGATGCCCTGACCCACGCCATAGAATCGTATACCGCTCCCAAGGCCACGCCGCAAACGGACCTGTATGCCCTGGAAGCCATCCGGCTGATTGCCAAAAGCTTGCGGCGGGCGGTGGCCTATGGCGCCGACAGTGAAGCCCGGGAGAATATGGCCCTGGGCAGCGTTTTCGCCGGCATTTCCCTGGCCAACGCCGGGGTCGGCGCAGTGCATGCGCTGGCCTATCCGCTGGGCGGGCAGTTCGGCGTGCCGCACGGGGTGGCCAATGCGCTTCTACTGCCCTATGTTATGGAATTCAACATTGTTGGCCACGTCGCTAAATTCGCCGGAATAGCTGAAGCGATGGGCGAAAATGTGGCGGGCAAATCCAAGAGAGAAGCGGCCTTCCTGGCTTTGAAGGCGGTCCGGGAGTTGTCGCAGGATGTTGGTATTCCGCAAAAATTATCCGAAGTCGGGGTTACTGAAAGCGACATTGAAGGCTTGGCCACGGCAACTATGAACGTAACCAGGCTGCTGGGCAACAACCCGCGGAAAGTTACTTTGGAGGATGCACGTAATATCTTTACCAAGGCTTTGTAGATAAGTTTTAACCCAAAAAATACTTTAGGGGGTATCTAAAAAATGAGAAAATATTTTTTAATGGGACTAATATTGCTGTTGAGCGTTTCTTTGCTGGCCGGTTGCGGCGGTCAAGGTGATAAAGACCAAAGTGGGGCCTCGGGCAAAGTAACTTTAAGGGTGGGCCATGTGTTGTCACCTGAGCATAGCTACCAATTGGGTCTGGAGAAATTCGCTGAACTCGTGGCGGAAAAGACTGGCGGAACAGTGGAAGTGCAGATTTTTCCCAGTTCCCAGCTGGGTAACGAAAGGGACCTGGTGGAAGGCATGCAGCTCGGTACTGTGGAAATGGGCTTGATTTCTACCGGACCCATCAGCGGTTTTGTGCCTGAAGTGATGCTGTTTGACTTGCCTTACATTTTTGAAAGTACGGAACACGCCGAAAAGGTGCTCGATGGCGAAGTCGGCCAATTGATCGACAAAAAGCTTCTGGATGCCGGGATCAGAAACCTGGCCTGGTGGGAGCAGGGATTCAGAAGCGTTTATAACAACACCCGTCCCATTGAGAAGCCCGAGGATATGAACGGCATTAAAATCAGGGTTATGGAAAACCCCTTGATGGTGGATACCTTCAATATTATGGGCGGCAACGCCACACCGATGGCCTGGGGTGAAGTGTTCACCGCCCTGCAGCAGGGTACTATTGACGGGGCGGAAGGCGCCGCTGAAACTGCCTATACCGGCGGCTTTGGCGATGTAACCAAATACGGTTCGCTCACCAAGCAGTTTTATTCTGCCGTACCGCTGTTGATTGCCGAGCCCGTGTTTCAGAAACTGTCCCCGGAGCAGCAAAAAGCTGTGCAAGCAGCGGCCGTTGAGGCTCGGGATTACGAGCGCCGGATCATCCGGGAAAGGGAAAAGGAATTTATTCAAAAACTCAAGGATGCCGGTGTAACCTTCAACGAACCGGACCTCGCACCCTTCCGGCAGGCGGTGCAACCTTTATATGACAAGTACGCCGGTGAGGTGGGCGGCAAAGAGTTGATTCAAAAAGTACAGGATGCGGCAAAATAATTGCCATGCTGATTAGCATTACGGGGTAGGGTTTATAAACCCTACCCTGCCGGCTTAAAAACTGAGGTGAAATAATGACCAGAATTAATGAAATAATCTTAAAGTTAGAAGAAATATTTGCGGTAGTGCTGGCTTTTGCCATGACTGCCATCATTTTTATCCAGGTGTTCAGCCGTTCCGTACTGGGGGATTCCTTGTCCTGGTCCGAGGAACTGGGCCGGTATATATTTGTCTGGATGACCTTTATCGGCGCCAGCGTTGCTCTGCAGCGGGGCGCGCACTTGGGCATCGACGCCCTGGTGCAAGCATTACCTAAAAAGCTGCAAAATATTTTTGCCCTGGTTACTTATATATTTATTTTCCTGCTTTTATTGGTCATGATCAAGGAAGGCATTTCTTTGGTGGAGCACACCGGCATGCAGAGGTCGCCGGCCATGCGCATGCCCATGAGCTGGGCTTATCTGGCCATTCCTGTCTCTGCGGTACTAATGATCGTGCATACAATATACAAAATTATATCCGGGGTCAAAGAACTGGCGGCCGGGGAAGGGGGTAACGGCGCGTGAGTTTGATCCTTTTTGCTTCGTTTTTTGTCCTGGTGCTGATCGGTGTGCCTGTTGCCTTTTCGCTGGGGCTGTCCTCCATAGCGGCACTGTTGTATCAAGGGCAAATTCCCTTGATTGTTTCCGTGCAAAGACTGTTCACCGGCACGGATTCATTTCCGCTTATGGCCATTCCTTTCTTCATGATGGCCGGCGCGTTGATGAATACGGGGGGCATTTCCCGCCGCCTGGTTGACTTTGCCAGCGCGGTGGTAGGGCATAAAACGGGCGGGCTGGCTTACGTGACAGCCATGGCCTCCATGTTGTTTGCCGCCGTTTCCGGGTCCGGTGCCGCCACGACGGCGGCTATCGGCGGGATGATGATCCCCGCCCTGATCAAAAAGGGTTACGGCAAGGAATTCGCTTCGGCGTTGCAGGCGTCGTCCGGTTCTCTGGGGGTTGTTATTCCGCCCAGCATACCCTTTGTGTTGTTTGGTTTTATGAGTGGAGTTTCCATTGCGGAATTGTTTCTGGCCGGCATTGTGCCGGGTGTTTTAATCGCCGTATTGCTGATGGTGGTAAGCTATTTCATGGTTAAAAACGGCCCGTCCACCCTGGAAGAACGGGTGCCCTTTAAAGAAATGGTCAGGCGTTTTTTTGCCGCTTTACCGGCCCTTTTAATGCCGGCCATTATTTTGGGCGGTATTTTTTCGGGGCAGTTCACTCCCACCGAGGCCGCGGTGATTGCCGTGGTTTACGGTTTTATCGTCGGTATCTTTGTTTACAGGGAACTTAACCTGGCCAACATTATGGAAGCAATGAAAGATGCGGTCATTTCCAACGCGGTGGTGCTGATGCTTCTGGCCTTTGCCTCAACTTTCTCCTGGATCATGGCTTCAGAGCTTATCCCGCAAAAAATCGCCGCCTTGATGAGTTCCATTGCGCCAAATCAATTTATTTTCTTGCTTTTGGTGACGGTATTCCTGCTGATTATCGGCACATTCCTTGAAACAACGCCGGCTTTGATTTTGCTGGTGCCCATCCTGGTGCCCGTGGCGCAAACTTTCGACGTCAACCTGGTGCATTTCGGCGTGTTGATGGTAGTCAACCTGGCCATCGGCATGGTAACTCCGCCCCTGGGCATTACGCTTTTCGTGGCCAGCAACATTTCCAAAGTGCCTCTGGCCAATCTGTTCCGGGCTATCGTACCCTTTATCCTGTGCATGATAGCGGCGTTGTTGGTTTTAACCTTTGTACCGCAAATATCCCTGTTTGTGCCGGAATTGTTCAGCAAGTAATCACTTAACTTTAAGTCTGTGTTCGAAAAGGAGCACGTAGGTACTAGTGCAGCACTTGAGCAAAGTTTGCCAAGTCGGGGTAGTCGGCTTTGGTGCCAGGTGTTGAAAGTTGAAAATCGAAGATTTTTCAACTTTCAACACCTGGCACCTATCAAGGCGGCAAAGGCTTTGAGGAGCGGAGCGACTAGTGCCTTCGGCACTAGTATCATTGAAAGCGTGCAGCTTTGACATAAAAGTCCAATGTAGGCTTAGAAATTATCCGCATGTTATGAAACAGGACTTTTATGTCGCGGCACTTAAAACAATACGTGAGCACCGTAAAAGCCGAGCCAACGCAGAAATTCGACGTGGATCTCGCGCGGACTTTTCGAACAACCTCTTTAAGAAAAATTGGGAGGATGCTTCAGTATGTCAGTGCAGGGAAGAGATTTACCGGTCAATAACGATAAAGCAACCAATCTTAAACTGATCAATAGACTGTCGCTGCAGGAAAATGCTTTGCTGATGCACAAGCAAAAACACGGGAAGTTGGAGGTGATCAGCAAGGTAGCGGTCAATAACGGGTATGATTTAAGTCTGGCTTATTCCCCCGGCGTGGCGGAGCCCTGTAAAAGAATTCATGAAAATATCGGTGCTGCTTATGATTACACGGTAAAGGGTAACTTGATAGCGGTGGTTTCCGACGGCACTGCCGTCCTGGGGCTGGGGGATATCGGGCCCGAGGCCGCCATGCCGGTGATAGAGGGTAAAGCTGTGCTGTTCAAGGCCTTTGCGGGGGTTGACGCGTTTCCGATTTGTTTGCGGACCAAGGACGTGGACAAAATAGTGGAGACGGTTAAATTATTGGAACCCACCTTTGGCGGGGTGAACCTGGAAGATATTGCTGCGCCGGCCTGTTTTGAAATTGAAGAGAGGTTGAAAAGGGAAACCGGCATCCCCATATTCCATGATGACCAGCATGGCACGGCCATTGTTACGGCTGCAGGCTTGATTAACGCTCTCAAGCTGGTTGGCAAAGAGATTGATAAAATAAAAGTGGCCGTCAACGGCGCCGGAGCTTCGGCCATGGCCGTCACCAAGCTGATTATGCGCCTTGGCGTGAGGAATATAATCATGTGTGACAGCCGGGGAACCCTTTGGCACGGGCGCACCGAGGGAATGAACAAGTACAAGCAAGAAATCGCTCAAAATACCAACCCCTGTAAAATTAAGGGTTCGCTCGGGGAAGCGCTGGCGGGTGCCGATGTTTTTATCGGCCTCTCCAGGGGAAGCCTGGTCACTCAAAAAATGGTTAAAACCATGGCCGAGAAACCAATTATATTCGCCATGGCCAACCCCGACCCCGAAATATGGCCCGAAGATGCCCTGGAGGCGGGGGCGGTCGTGGTGGGCACCGGCCGCTCGGACTACCCCAACCAGGTGAACAACGTGCTGGCTTTCCCGGGTATATTCAGGGGCGCCCTGGATGTCCGGGCTACCGACATTAATGAGGAGATGAAGGTAGCGGCCGCTTACGCCATCGCCGGGTTGATAGCGAAGGACGAGCTGCGGGCGAACTGCGTGATTCCCGAGCCTTTCGACCCGCGGGTGGCACCGGCCGTGGCGGGCGCCGTGGCCAGGGCCGCCATGGAAACCGGGGTGGCCAGGGTTGTTGTCGATCCGGAAAAAATAGTGGAAAGAACCAGGCAATTGATAAGCAAGCATTAAAGAACAAAAAAGGGGACAGGCTACTTTTCATGTTAATAATTACCATGAAAAGTAGCCTGTCCCCTTTTTTCTTTTTTACAGTGTGTTATAATGAAAAAAAACAAGTTCATTGCCGAAGGAACGGTTAATATGACCAAATCTCTGCTTAAACCAATTGCCGAAACAAGCTATTTGAACGCGCAGAATGTAGGCCGTTATCGTTGTATAATGCGCTATTTTTATGAACAGCACCAGCGGCTGCGCTACTGGCTGAAGCCCCGGGAAGTTTTTGACGGGGTAATGGCTTTCGGCCTGCTGGAAGAAGATTATACCCTGGACCAGTGCCAGAAGGATTTGAACCAGTTGGTGGAATGGGGCAACCTGGTGCCCCGCCATGACGGGGGGCGCTCGGCCACGGTTGAGGAATACCTGCGCAAAAAATTTCGTTACCAGATGACCCCCTACGCTGTAGAGATTGAGCGTTTGGTGGCGGGGTTGGAGAAAATCAGGGGCTACGGCGGTTCGCTGGAACCGTCTTTGTTTGAAAATATCGCCGGGCATCTGGACCGGCTGGAAAAGGCCGGCGGGCAATTTGCGCCGGGCGAGGCTGTGGCCCTGTGGGACAACCTGTACGGTGATTTTGTCAAGCTGACCGATAACGCGTCGGACTATATTGCCAGCCTGCAGAGCGCCAGGGTGGAAGAACTGATGCTGACCGAAGCCTTTCTGGCCTACAAGGACTCCGTAACCCGCTACCTGCAGGACTTTATCCAGGGTTTGCAGCGCTACGCCTATAAAACAGAAGCGATGCTGGCCACCGTGGAGCCGGGTTTGGTTAATACCTTTCTGGCCAATGTGCAGCGGGATCTGGCCGCCCGGCCCCAACTGGACGAGCCGGTAACCCCGGAAGAACAACTGGCCCGGCTGCAATTGGAGTGGCAGAGCATGGTGCGCTGGTTCGCGGGCAGCGCTGGTGAGCCCAGTGATGTATATTTCTTGGAGCAGACCACCAAGGACACCATCGCCCGGATAGTGCGCAACGCCTTACGCATTCAGGAAAAGCACCGCCTGGGTGTCAGCCGCCGGCGGGAGTTGGATTACCTGGGCAAATGGTTTTTCACCTTGGATGATATAAACGAGGCCCACCGGCTGGCGGCCCATGTATTCGGCCTGTACCGCTGCCGTCATTTCCAGGGAGTGGATGAAAAGGGCACAGACAATGCCGACGTATCCATGTGGCAGGCCGGCCCCAATATCAGGGAACTGCGTTCCCGCAGCAGAAAACGGCTTCGCGATACGGGCACGGGCTCCATTAAGGACAGGCGTGACAGCCAGCAAAAAGCCCGCCGGGATTTTTTGGCGGCACAGCAGGAGGAAATGGCGCTACTGCGCAATTACCTGGACAGGAAGGCAATCCGCATATCCGGCTTGGGGCCGGTTTCCGCCCGGGAACGCTACTACCTGCTGTACTGGATCGGCCGGTGCATGGCCAATAAATCCAGAAGGATATTAACTCCCGAAGGGATCGGTATCAGTTTGGAAATGCCCGCGGGGCGGGCCAGGGCCGTGCTGGAGTGTGAGGACGGGGAACTGGATATGCCGGATTACCTGTTGAAATTCAGTGCTGTGATAGGGGATCATCATGAGCAAAGCGGATGAGAACGTCAGGGACATTCTTAAAAGATGCGTGCAGGCATTATTAAATAGAAACTGGATAACTAAGCAGGAGGACCCCGAGCTTTTCAATCATATCCGGGTGCATTACGAAGAATTGCGGGATTGGTTCAGAGAATACTGCGGGTTTGCTTTATTGCTCAACAGGCAGTTTGCCAAGCTGGAAAAAGCGCCGGGAAAAGCCAGAGCCTGGATGGGGTTTGATAATTTTGCCGAACCGCGGGATTACGCCCTGTTTTGCTATTGCCTCTGGTATCTGGAAGGCAAAAACGAAATGGATCAGTTTTTGCTGACCGATATGGTGGAGGAAATCCGGGAATACCTGGCTGGCCAGGATGTTTTCCTGGACTGGACCATTTACACCCACCGGCTGTCCATGGCCCGGGCGTTGAAGCAGCTTAAGGCGCTGGGAGTGCTGGTGGCGGTGGACGGGGATGAGTCCGAGTGGGCCAGGTCTGGACATGAACACAATGTACTTTACGAGTCCTCCAATTTGGGCCGCTATGTGCTGCGCCGCTTCCCCCGGGACCTGACCACATACGATTCCATTGCTTCCTTTGAAGACGGAACGTATTCCGATACTTCCGAGGGTCAGTTGAAAAAGCGCCGGCATCGCGTTTACCGGCGCTTGCTGCAAGAGCCGGTGGTATACGACTGGCAATGGAGCGAAGATGAGCGTTATTACGTGCGCACCCAGAGGCATACCATCCTGGAAAACCTGTCAGGTTTTGCGGGCCTCGAAGGACAGCGTTACCGGGAAGGGCTGTTATTTTTTTACCCCGAACCTTCCGGGGAGATGTACCTTTTTCCCACCGGGCGCGGGGTATCGGATATCTGCCTGCTGCTGGCTGGCGAGTTGCGGCGACGGCTGGCCCGCGGGGCAGGCGACATGTATATTGAGGAAGGCGGGCGCATCGGGCTGGCCATGGCCGAGTTGGAGGGCATTTTGTTGCAGCTGAAGGAAAAGCATAAATCGTTGTGGAGCCGGCAGCACCGGCAGGCCCGGAGCAGCGAGCTGGCGGAAGAAGTGCTGGCCCACTTGGAAGAGTGGGGACTGGCCGGTCGCGAAGGCGACGGGCGGGTCTGGATTTATGCCGCCCTGGGACGCTGGAACGGAGACTATGATGTGTTTGGTGGGGATGAATAATGGTAAATCGCTGGCAGATGAACCGGGCGGGAATAATCAATTTCTGGTATTATGACGAGGCCGAGTTTTACATGGCCGGCGGCAGGTTGATTTTACGCGGGGCCAACGGTTCGGGCAAATCGGTGACGATGCAGAGTTTCTTGCCCCTGGTGCTGGACGGAGACAAGCGCCCCTGGCGGCTGGATCCTTTCGGCTCCAAGGACCGGCGCATTGATTACTACCTGCTGCTGGAGGCCGACAGCGGTCATACCGATCGCACAGGGTATTTGTACCTGGAATTTTATCACCCGGCCCAGGATCGTTACTTGACGGTGGGTATCGGTCTAAGGGCGCGGAGAAACAGCTCCGGCACGGGGTTCTGGGGTTTTGTCATCACCGATAACCGCCGGGTGGGCCGGGATATTTTGCTTTACGAAACGGATTACAGCCAGGGTCGGGAAACGAAAATTCCCCTGACCCGCGCCCAGTTGGAGGAAGTGATCGGCAGCGGGGGGCAGGTGGTTACCGAGCAGGGCGAATACAAGCGGCTGGTCAATAAAGTGCTGTTTGGTTATGAAAAATTGGAATCCTTTGAGGAATTGCTGGACCTGTTGATCCAACTGCGCAGCCCCAAGCTGTCCAAGGATTTCAAACCATCGACAATTTATGAAATATTAACCGGGGCGCTGCCCGCCCTGCAGGAAGATGAACTGCGACCGCTGTCCGAAGTGCTGGAAGACATGGATGAAATCAATGACCGGCTCAATGAGCTGGCGGTGCATTTGATGGAAGCGGAAAGACTGCGCCAGGCGTACAACAGGTACAACGAGTATCTGCTTTACAATGAATCCCGGGAATTGCTGCAGCAGAAAAAAGCGCGGGACGACCGGATGCGCGAGGCCGGCGAGCGCCGGGACAAAGCCGCCGCCCTGGACCGGGAGTTGGGGGAGAGAACCGCTGTCCGGGAAGAGGCCGGTGCGGCCCTGGAACGGGCCAAAACCGAATACCAGACCCTGATTACCAGCGAGGCGGTGGAAAAAAGGACGGAACTCACCCGCCTGCGGGCGGAACAGGAGGACTTGGGCCGGAACAGGGACAATTGCCGAAGGCGCCTGCAGATGTGGCGGGACAAGCTGGCCCGGGCCAGTGAGGAAAAGGACACTTTGACGGAACAACTGGAAACCCTGGCCGCCGGGCAGCATGATCTGTTGCAGGGCATGGAGGAGGTGGCCAGGGATGTGGACTTTGGCTACCATGACACCTATCACCGGCGCTGGGGCGGGGATGTACCCGGCGACAGCTCCCTGTGGCCGGCCTGGGAGCGGGATGTGCGGGAACACCAGGCCAAAATCAGCCGGGCTGTTAAGCTGGCCCGGGAGGAAAGCAACTTGAAATCCCGCCGGGCGCAGGCCGAGAAAGAGGCCAGCCTGGCCAGGGAAAAAAGGGAAGCGGAAGAGGATAGTATTCGCCGGGAAGAGGATAAGTTTGAACAGGCCCGCCGGGAACAGGAAGAAAAAATCTTCAACTGGCGCCGGCAGTTGAACCGGCTGTCCCTGGCGGATGAAGATCTACACCGGATAATGCAGGCTCTGACCCTGTTTCCCGAAGAACCTTATGAAAATGTTAAAAAACCGGCCATGCAGGCTTACCACGCCGCCAGGGAGGCGCTGACCGGAGAAAGGCTGCAGTGGCGTAACAAGTTTGAGCAGCATGCCGGGGAGAAAGACCGGCTGACCCGGGAGTGGCAGCAGTGGAAGGATCTCAAAGAACCCGAACCGCCCCGCAGCGCCGCCCGGGAATATTCCAGAAACAAGCGTTCCGGAGCGGGTGCGCCCCTATACGCACTGTGCGAGTTCCGTCCCGAGCTGTCAGAAGAACAGCGGGCGGCCCTGGAATCGGTGCTGCAGCAGGCGGGGCTTTTGGATGCCTGGGTGGCGCCCGAGGGCATCGGTGTGCTGGGGCCGGACGAAGAGGAAACCTGGTTGAAACCCGCCCCCCAACTGCTGCGGGCCACCCTGGCGGATTACCTGGTGCCCACCCCGCCGGAGGACAGCGGTCTCACGGCGGAGATGATTGACGACATACTGCGCACGATTTGCCTGGGCAGTGAAGCCGGCGGGCCGGGTGAAGCGGTAATCACCAGGCAGGGCTACTATCGCCTGGGCGCGCTGTGGGGCAAGGCCGCCATTAAAGAACGGGCTGAGTTTATCGGCAAGGAAACCCGGCAGCGCACCCGGCTGGCGGAGATGGCCAGGCTGGAAGAGTTGATCGAGGAAGAGGAAAAGGCCATGGCGGCTTGCCGGGAACAGCTGGACCTGCTGGATGCCGCCGCTGCCGGGCTGGAGGAAGATATTAAAGCATTTCCCGGCGACGAAGTTCTGCAGGAGGCTCGCCGCAGCCTGGAAAAGGCGCGGTTGCGCCTGGATACCGCTTTGGAGGAAGAACAGAGGAAAAACAATATTTTACGGGAGGTCATTAAACAGCTGCAGGAGGCCTCCGCCCGTTTGCACGAGCATATGAAGGGCTGGAATATTCCCCGCACCGAAAGGGCGTTGGAAAAAGCCGGGGAGCAAATGAACACCTACCGGGACTACCTGGGGGAACTGAAGTCATTATGGACGGAATACAGAAATGCCCTGTCCGCCCTGGCGAGGGTGGACAGGGATCTGGAGGAAGCAGGGGAAAACGCGGAGCACGAAGAGTCGGAGCTGACCGGGCTGCAGGAGCGGCTGCGGGCGGTGCAGCATAAAATAGAGGTTTACCGGCGGTTGCTGGAGGAACTGGGCATTGCCGATATTGACCGGCGGCTGCACGAACTTGAACAGCAACAAAAAGAATTGGAAAAGCAAATTATACAACTAAACGAACAAATTACCGGGATAAAAATTGACTTGGCCGTGGCGCAAAAAGACGCTGTCGAAGCCGCCCGGCAGCTGGAACAGGCCCAGGAGGCACTGGAACAGCAAACCGCCCGGTGGCTGGTTGAGTGGAATAGGAGATTGGTGTTGGATTGGGCTGCAGTTGAGTTTGACCCTGCGGACAGCCCGGCCCTTTTCCGCGCTGCCGGGCAGGTTCTGCAACGCTACCGGGACCGTTACGCCGGCAAAGCATATACCGAACTTTCCGATCAGTTATATGACGCTTTTTACAATACCCGCCAGGCGTTGCACGATTATGCCCCGGAAACGGTCAAGGAAGATGAAACCGGCCGCTTGCTGGTGCTGTTTACCAGGGACAGGCACAACCCGGTGCCGCCGCACTTGCTGGTGCAGGAACTAAGAGAACTGGAAGAGGAACAAAAACATCTTTTGAGCCGGAAGGACCGGGAATTGTATGAGCAGATTATCCTGCACAGCGTGGGAAAGGCCATTCGCGACAAGATTTACCGGGCCGAAAAATGGGTGCGGCAAATGAACGGTTTGATGCAGCAGCGGGAAACCTCCAGCGGTCTGCGCCTGCACCTGAAATGGGAGCCGAGGGCGGCGGCCAGTGAAAAAGAGCTGGATACCGCGCAATTGGTGCAGCTGCTCAAAACCGACCCCCGCCAGTTGCGGGACGAGCATATTGAGCAGATGATCGAGCACTTTCGTTCCCGCATCGCCCGGGCCAAGTTGGAGGTCGACCAGCGGGACACCCTGCGCCAGTGGATTTTCCGCCTGCTGGATTACCGCCAGTGGTTCCGGTTTACGTTGTATTACGAAAAGGGCGGGCAATCCCGCCGGGAATTGACCGATGCCCGGTTCAACGTGCTCAGCGGCGGCGAAAAGGCGCTGTCCATGTATATACCGCTTTTTGCGGCGGCCAACTCCCGGTATAATGACTCCCGCCCGGACGCCCCCCGGATAATTTGCCTGGATGAGGCGTTTGCCGGGGTGGATGAAGAAAATATGCGGGATATGTTTGAACTGCTGACGCACCTGGAGTTTGATTACATGATGACCAGCCAGGTTCTTTGGGGGTGCTACGATACGGTGCCCAAGTTGTCCATTTATGAAGTTTACCGGCCCCAGGACGTTGATTATGTAACTTTGATCCGGTATTACTGGAACGGTAGGCGGCGGTTGCTGGTGGACGAGGAGCAGCCGGACGCGGTGGAACAGGCCGGGTAGGCACTGGGGGGACAAATATGAGCAGTCACCGGGAAATGCTGGATTATTTCAATCACGGCTGTTTTCAAAAGCTTTTTGCCGCCATCGGCAAAAAGTATAAATCACTGGGCCGGGTGGGCGGCACCGTCAAGTTGAGCGGTCTTTCCCCGGAGGACCGGGATATATTGTCCGGTTTTTTGAGCCGGGACTGCCGGGATAGCGCCGTGCTTATGGTCAAGTTACAGGAAGTGGACGATATTTTGCGACAAAGCCGTTTTAATATGGCCCTGCCTGATTTTCTGGAAGTGTATTTCGGCTGCGAGATTTTGCCGAATAAAGAGGCGGCCCGGCTGGAAAGCCTGAAATGGTCGCAATTTTTTCACGGGCTGATGGAGCATGCCCGGACCACGGTAACCCGCGAATGGCTGGCCGAACTGGCCGCAGGCGGGGGCGCGGGGTACCGCACAGTTAAGGCCATATATAGGCAGAATGAGCGCGAGGCCGCCGAGCTGCTGAAAACCTGTGTCGAGGCTATGGACCGGCTGGTGCAGTACCCGGGCCGGCGGCAGCGGCTGCCCGTCTTTGCCGCCCGGCTGACCGGCGACCCTCATGCCCTGGACGGGGACAGGCCGTTGGGCCGGCTGTTGTTTTTCGCACTGCATCACATGTACCGGCTGCCTGAGACTGAATACGGCGCGGAAAGGAAAAAGGTGCTGTTCAGCCGGGCCGGCCTGGAGGAAGACGACATATCCTCCAACGTTATCGTGGCCGGGTTGCGGGCGCGGCCGGGAGATCCCCGGGAACCAGTTTTTACCGCCTCTGCCGCTGCCGCCAGTCCTTTGCTGCTGCCCCTACGCTTTGTGGAACAGCCTACCGGGTGGCTGCCGGGAGCGGTTTACGTTATGGAGAACCCCGCCGTTTTCAGCGCCATACTGGACTGTGCCGCCGGCAGGGAACAAATGCCGGCGATGGTCTGCACCAGCGGTCAGCCCAGCGTGGCGGCATTAAAACTCCTGGACCGGCTTGTTGATGCCGGGAGTACGATATACTACGGGGGTGACTTTGACCCGCCCGGCTTGGAGATGGGGCGGCGGCTGGCTGAAAGGTATGCCGCGGCCTTTAAGCCCTGGTTTTTTGATACCGCTGCTTACTTGCAGGCACCGAAAGGAATCAAGCTGACGCCGGACCAGGCCAAAAAGCTGGCGATTCTTGAAGTGCCGTGGGATGGGCATTTGATAGAGGCCATGTTGCGGGTGGGTAATGTCGTGTACCAGGAAGTTCTGGTAGACCGCATGATAGAAGATTTGTTCCCTTAATCTATCTTGTTCCATATTTCTTGCTCAAACAATAAAAAAACCCCTGTGATGGTTGCACAGGGGTTAATTGTTTTTATCCCGCAGAAACCTCAGCCAGTCCCCGTCGTAAATAACTTCACCGTTTTTCTCCAGCCATTCGGCTCTGGAAGGCGGCCACAAATACATGTGGGCTTTTACTGTTTCTCCGGTTTCCAGGTTTTCCACGTCCCTGATTTCCCGGATCAGGTGGCTCTGGCTTTCAATGCCGGTAAATTTTTGAATTTCATCTATTTCCGGCATGATCACCCGCAATTCATCCGCTTCAAACAATACTCCTTTGATTTCCCCGTCGCCTTCCAGCACAACGGGGTACCCGTCTTCGGGCAGGTAGTACATGATACCCCTGGCCCTGGCCTTGTGAGTTTTAGGCCGGCATTTTTTAATGAAGTGGTTGTAGTTGTCCAGTCCGGGCAGCAGCGTACCGAAGACAAAAAGCCTGTTTATATACATGACGGTCACCTCGATTTATTTACGTTAATTATTCTTTTCTTTATTGAGTATAGTTTTTCCTTTATTTAGTTTTCATAATAGTCAAGAAGTTTTGCGGCGTTTTTAATCATAAATTAGATATCAGCGGATTAGTCATGGGAATTAAAGCCTGAATTGGACTCCGGCCGGTTCCACCCACTTATAAATAATCAGGAAATGGCAAATAGTACATACAGCAAATCAAATAGCAAAGGTGGCAATTATGAGCAAGCCAGGTTATGATGAGGTTTTTAAAAAATTGGTTAAATCGGCCTACCGGGGGAACATGGATGATGAAGTTGATAAAATGCGGCGGGAAGGCGACAGGTTTACGGATGAATATATTCGCTATGCTTCCGGTGGCGGGGACCCGAACCGGGTGGTGTTCAAGATAAAGGACTGTGACGGTTCCTGCAGTTTGAAAAACGAAGATAATTGCGAAGCGTCCTGTTTGTTTAACGCCATTGTCCGGGATATGGAGGGTAATGTTGTTATCAAGCACAACAATTGCTCCGGGTGCGGAAAATGCGTGGAAGTATGCAAACACTATTCCTTGGTGGATAAAAAAGAATTCGTGCCGGTTATTGAATTATTAAAAAACCGCAAAGTGCCTGTTTTTGCCATTGTGGCTCCCGCCTTTATCGGTCAGTTTGGCTCCGGAGTAACGCCGGGGAAAATGCGGGCCGCATTTAAGAGGCTGGGTTTTTACGGCATGGTGGAGGTAGCCCTTTTTGCCGACATACTTACTTTAAAAGAGGCGTTGGAATTTGAACGGCATGTTACCCGGGAAAAAGATTTCATGCTCACCAGCATGTGTTGTCCGATATGGGTTTCCATGGTCAAGCGGGTCTACAAAGACCTGGTGCCCCATATATCACCCTCGGTGTCGCCTATGGTGGCCTGCGGCAGGGGCATCAAGCATTTGCACCCCGGGGCCAAAGTAGTTTTTGTCGGCCCGTGTATAGCCAAGAAGGCGGAGGCCAAGGAAGAGGATATCAAGGACGCGGTGGATGCGGTGCTGACTTTTGAGGAAGTGAAGCAAATTTTCGAGGCCGTAGGCATCAAGCCGGAAGAAATGGAGGAAGACCCCAGCGAACATTCCTCCACCGCCGGCAGGATTTATGCTCGGACCGGGGGAGTAAGTAAAGCGATCTCCGATACCCTGGACAGGCTGCGGCCCGACAGGGAAATCAAGATCAGGGCGGTGCAGGCCGACGGTGTCAAGGACTGCCGAAAAATACTGAATGAGGTTCTTGAAGGGAAAATGGAAGCCAATTTTCTGGAGGGCATGGGTTGCCCCGGGGGATGCGTGGGCGGTCCCAGGGTGCTGATTGACCCCGGGGAGGGGCAGAAGTTTGTTGATGAGTACGGTAAGGAGGCCCTGTCCCTGACCCCGGTGGACAACAAATATGTAATGGAACTGTTGAAGCAGCTTGGCATAGAAGATGTGCATGATTTTCTGGACAGCGAAAAAGCGGCCATGTTTATCCGGAGTTTTCAGTAGATATGAGGATAAACCCTCATTGCATATGGATATGCTTCCGGCTGAAGTGAGTACATCTTGCAGCTTAAATCAATGTTCCGCCAGAAACAGGTAGCGGGCCAGTACGATGGCCGCCAGCACCCACATTAGCCAGTGTACCTCCCGGGTCCGGCCGCCGGCCAGTTTAAGCAGGGCGTAAAAAATTATCCCCGCGGCGATGCCGTTGGCGATGCTGCCGGTGAAAGGCATGAGCACGATGGTTAAAAAGGCCGGCAGCCCCTCGGTAAAGTCTTCGAAATCTATATCCTTCACGGACTGGGCCATCAAAAGGCCCACAATGATCAGCGCCGGGGCGGTGGCGGCGCCGGGGATCAATCCGGCGATGGGGGCCAGGACCAGGGCCAGCAGGAATAAGACGCCGGTGGTCACCGCCGTTAGGCCGGTGCGGCCGCCCTCGGCAATGCCGGCGGTGCTTTCAATGTAAGCGGTTACGGTGCTGGTGCCCATCAGTGCGCCGAAAGAAACGCCGCCGGCGTCCACCAGCATGGCCCGGCCCAGCCGGGGCGACTGCCCGTTTTCATCCAGCAGTCCGGCCTTCCCGGCGGTCCCCACCAGGGTGCCGAAGGTATCGAAAAGTTCCACAAAGGTGAAGGTGAAAATAACCGTCCACAGGCCCATGTCCAGGGCTCCGGCCAGATCCAGCTTGCCTACTGCCAGCCGGGACAGGTCGGGCAGGGCCAGGGGCTGGAAGTTGGCCGGCACCCGGGTGACGCCCAGGGGGAGGCCGATCAATGTGGTGAGGATGATGCCGAACAGCAGGGCCCCCTTAACCTTATTAGCCATTAGAAGGGCGGAAACAACCAGTCCGATCAGGGCCAACAATGTTACATTATTGGCAAAGGACCCCATGAAAATATTCCATTCAAAAAAGCGCAGGGTGGCCACGCCCCCCGGCTTTTGCAGCGTTTCCATGGTGGGGGGGATCACCGGGCCGGCCTTGATCACCATAAATTCGGCCATTTTCAGGCCCAGCATGGTGATGAACAGGCCAATGCCCACGATAATGGCCCGTTTTATGGAATTGGGCACGGCTACGACCAGCAATTGGCGAATTTTAGTTACCGTGAGAATAATAAATATAATGCCGGAGATAAACACCGCCCCCAGGGCCGCCGGCCAGGGGATGCCCACGTGCTGGGCGGCCACGGTGGCGAAGTAGGCGTTCAGCCCCATTCCCGGGGCCAGGGCTATGGGGTAATTGACAATCAGCCCCATGGCGATGGTTATCACGCCCGCAGCCACGGCGGTGGCGAAAAAGACGGCGTTTTTGTCCATGCCCGTGGCGGCCAGGATGTTGGGGTTCAGGAACAGGATGTAAGCCATGGTCATAAAGGTGGTCAGGCCGGCGATAATCTCCGTACGGGCGTCGGTATTGTACCGGCGTAGTTTGAACAGGTTTTCGAGCATGCTTTGCCCCTCCGCAGTTAAATTTAAGTTTATTATTCTTAATTTTTCTGGAATAATTCAGGAAGGCAGGGGTATTGTCTTCCAAAATACACCATATAAAGTAACCTGTCCCCTTTATCCAAATAAAGGCGGGTCTACAAAAACATACATGCGTCCCGGCGTAGGAAGGATGTAATTCTTTATAACCGCAAACCCGTATGGTTACTGGGTTCTTATATTTAAAGCCGGCGATATGTGCCTATTTGCTGTAGAACGCGGGATAAGACGTCCTGTTAGGTTGCATACTAAGTAGGAAGATTTGCATATTTTCAGTCTATGTGGGCCGGTTGGGTTTTTATGGCTTAGGCGGGGTAGTATTGCGCTAACAATATAGAGAGGTTATAGCGAATGGGTTTGAGAATAGCCATATTTACTGACAGTTATTTGCCGTATAATAGTGGTGTTGTGCATTCCATAGAGGTTTTACATAGAGAAGTTTCCTTGATGGGCCACCAAGTCTTTATTTTTGCTCCGAGATACCCGAATTACATTGATAATGAAGAAAATGTATTTCGATTTATCTCTGTTCCTCCGCCCACAAACCCGGATTATTATTTAGCCATCCCCTTTTCCCGGCATCTGAAGGCCACTCTCAAGGAGATACAACCTGATGTGATTCACGTTCATCATCCCTTCGGTCTGGGATGGCTGGGCTTATCTGCAGCCCGGCAATTGGGCATACCACTTGTTTACACGTTTCATACCCTTTATGAATATTACAGTCATTATCTTCCCATCCCCCGAAGGATGGCCAGGTTATTAATACGAAAAATATGCGCAAACTTCAGCAACCGGTGTAATGTTATTATAGCCCCGACAACTGCCACTGCAGAGTACATGAGGCAACTGGGAGTTACCAAGCCTCTTCAGGTAATTCCCACCGGGATTAAAACAGAGGAATTTATGACCGGGGAAACGGGTTGGCTGCGCAGGCGTTATGATATAAAACCAAGGGAAAAAATACTGCTGTGTGTTGGTAGGTTGGGCCCGGAGAAAAACATAGCATTTCTTTTGGAATGTTTTGCCGAAATTGTTAATGATTTTCCGGAAACCCGCCTGGTGCTGGTAGGTAAAGGACCACAAGAAAAGGAGTTAAAAAGGCTGGCGCAACAATTGACGGTGCAGGACAAAGTTACATTTACCGGGTTATTAACCCGGGCAGAGGTTTATAAATGCTATCTGGATGCCGATATATTTGTATTTGCATCCATCTCTGAAACCCAGGGTCTGGTTATACCGGAAGCCAAATTTGCAGGCCTGCCGGTAGTGGCGGTAAGGGCAAACGGGGTTTCAGAAATGGTGCAGGATGGGGTTGATGGATTTTTAACCGACCTGTCCAAGGAGATTTTTAGT
The DNA here is from genome assembly GCF_900115975.1 of Desulfoscipio geothermicus DSM 3669. GTDB lineage: Bacteria > Bacillota > Desulfotomaculia > Desulfotomaculales > Desulfallaceae > Desulfoscipio > Desulfoscipio geothermicus. Next base: position 15,007 of record NZ_FOYM01000019.1, on the reverse strand, counting down.
GAAAAAATTAAATTACTTTTACAAAATGAAAAACTCAGGGAAGAAATGGGCAGAAATGCCCTGCAAAATGCCAACAAATTTTCTGCCCGAAATTATGCTTTAAATATTCTTAAAGTATACTCTCTTTTTTATACAATTTTCTTGTATTGTTGCTTTAATAACTTGTTATTGCATACATAGTTTTTGCATGGAATTACTATTTCGGAAATTAAATTTTCCACACCGTGATTAAACATTTCCATTTCCATGGAACATGCGGTTTTGGACATGGCAAGAGCGCTAAAACATCTGACACTGTTTTTGTTTGCGCAGGTTTCGCAAGGAGTTTTAACGATCTTGGTTTGCATGGTATCACCTCTTGACTTGATCTGAGGTAATAGTAGCACAAAGGACTTTGCAATACAAGTATTATGTATACAATATGCACAAAGTTTGTATTTTCAAAATCTAATATAGAATTTGATAACAAAAAGCTCCGTTTATTTTATCAGAACGGGGTTAGTTTGTGTAGCCGTGCCGTTAGCTGAAAACGGCCATGTTCACCTGCTCGGATGCCACGCAGCAGGAGATGATCGAGGATATCCGGGAGCAAAACCTGGACGGCCTGGTGGTGGCCTCCTGTTCGCCCAAACTGCACTTGTTTACTTTTCGGGAAGTGGCCAAACGGGCGGGATTGAACCCTTACCGGTACAACCAGGTCAATGTGCGGGAACAGTGCTCATGGACCCATACCGATGACCGGGCCGGGGCGACGGAAAAGGCCGTGCGTTTGGTCAGGGCCGGCGTGGCCCGCACCGCCCTGACCGAACCGCTGGAACCGATCGTAATTGATACCGTGCCCAAAGTATTGGTGGTGGGCGCGGGTATTGCGGGCCTGCGGGCTGCCATCGGCCTGGCGGACCTGGGCATATCCGTGCTGCTGGCCGAAAAATCCGCTGCTCCCGGCGGTTGGGTGGCGGGATTCAACAAAATGTACCCCCACGACAAAACCGGCCGGCTTTTAATCAAACAACTGGTTGACGAAGTTAAGCGCCGGGAAAACATCACCCTGTTCACCGACGCCGAACTGGTGGCCAAATCCGGCAGCGTTGGCAATTTCCAGGTAAATAAAAATATCAGACAAATATCAAACTAAAATGTACTTGGGCAACCTGTTATGTTATTATTAAGTAAAAAATGGAAGTGGAGGTTATTTATATGAAAGCATTAGTAATCTACTGCCACCCCAACCCCAAAAGTTTTAATGCGGCCATACTCGGCACGGTTAAAGAAGAATTGGAAAAAAAGGCGCTGAAGTCAAGGTAAAAGATCTCTACGCCAGCTAACCAATTACATCACTGCCCTACAATACCCGCCGGTACTTATCGGCCTTTTATACCTGGGTCTGCTGTCCTCAATGGTTGTTTTTTTCCCCTGAATTACGCCCTGTCCCACCTACCCGCTTCCCAGGCAGCGGTATTTATGAATCTAACACTGGTGGTTTCAGTGCTAGCCGGCGTAATATTCTTTGACGAGTATCTGGGTAACTGGCAGTTTTTAGGCGGTGCGTTTATTTTGCTGGGTGTATGGGGAACAAGTTACTTGGCTGAAAAACGCGGCAAAATACGAAACCCGGCGCAAAACCGGGCCATTTGAAACCATCAAACCATGTGGCACATAATTGGTGACTAATTAAGGATTAATTTTTTCCACACCAAGGGAGGTGGCAATATTATTAAGTTCATTTAGCAACCTGGCATTTACGGGGATGCCTTCCCGTAACCGCTGGATCGCTTTCATTTGTTTTCGTTCCCCGGGCAGCAGTATGTGGTCGCATCCTTGTGCTTTCGGGACCGCTTTTATTTCCGAAACCATCTGCTCCATACGGACCATGTATTCATGCATGGGCATAAGAGGCTCAATGTTCATGGCTATGAAAAAATGACCGATATTGACCGGCTCCAGACTGTCATCATAGATCCAGCCTACATGTGATCCGTAGGCGGCGCCGCTGACCACACCGGATAATATTTCCACAGCCAGGGCCAGGGCGTAACCTTTGGGGCCACCTATCGGCAATACCGCCCCTTTCAATGCTTCTTGGGCATCAGTGGTGGGGCGACCATCAGCGTCAATAGCCCATCCCTCGGGTATGGGGCGGTCTTCTTTAGCAGCCAGGATGATGTTGCCCCTGGCCACGGTGCTGGAGGACATGTCCACTACCACCGGGTCACCCTTTTTAGGAAAACCAAAAGAAATTGGGTTGGTGCCGAAGTAAGGTTTTTTACCGCCCCACGGGGGGATGCCCGGTGGGGAATTAGTAAAAGCCATACCAATCATGCCGGCATCCGCAGCCATCTTACAGTAGTAAGTGGCCGCGCCAAAATGATTGCTATGCCGGGCGGACACTACGCCTACACCCGTTTCCCGGGCTGTTTCAATGGCTTTTTCCATGGCTCGCACTGAAACCAGCTGGCCAAGGCCGTTATCGCCGTCCAATACAACTACGGACGGGGCTGTGCGTGTTGGTTTAATATTTGGCCGGGCGTTAATACGCCCGTTTTGTAAACGGGTCAAGTAAACGGGCAGGCGGCTGATGCTATGGGTATCGATGCCGTCCAAACTGGTATCCACCAGCACGGTGGCTACGATTTCAGCATCTTCCCGAGGCACTCCGGTACCTTCCAGCAGATGCGCACAAAACTTTTGTACGTATTCGGCGGGTATTTTGTGTTGCATAAGTTGTAACATCTCCTTTTAAACTTGTTATCGCCGGTTCTATAATATAACGACACAACTCGACTGTTGTCCTTGGAAAACTTTTATCACTTCCCGGGCTACTAGCACCGAAGTTTTAACCTGGGCCTCTTCTGTGAGCCCGGCAATGTGAGGCGTCAGGATAACGTTATCCAATTTAAGCAACGGTGAGTTTGTCGGTGGTTCCTGCTCCAGTACATCCAAAGCCGCACCGGCTATTTTTTTGTTGGACAGCGCTTCATATAGGGCTTGCTCGTCAATTACACCGCCCCTGGCAGAATTAATAATGTAGGCCGTTGATTTGACCAGCTCTAATGTTTGCTTATTTATAAGATGCCGGGTAGCTTTATTTAAAGGAACGTGGAGGCTGATAAAATCAGCGCGGCGAATTACTCCTTCCAAATTGGCCTGCTCCACCCCGAAATCGGCAATGGCAATTTCATAAGGGGGCAGGAAAGGATCATACCCGAGCAGATGCATACCAAATGCTTTGGCCCGGGCGGCCAGCCTGGTCCCAATTTCACCTATACCGATGAGACCAAGTGTTTTGCCGTATAGTTCACTGCCGGTAAACAGTTTACGGTTCCAATTTCCCCGCTTGACATCGGTGGTGGCTTCTACAGGATGCCTGGCAAAGGTTAGCATAACCGCAAAAACGTATTCCACCACCGAAATAGCGTTGGCATTTCTGGCGTATACCACGGAAATGCCTTTATCTTTTGTGGCTTGTAAATCGATATTATCCAATCCGACACCTAACCGCCCAATTACTCTTAACTTCGGTGCGGAATCCAGTAAAGTGCGGGAAACCTTGGTTTGGTTGCGCACAATTAGGGCTTCCGCATCATGAATTATGTCCGGTAACTCTTTTTTTCTCCACAGTTCCGGGTCATATATCACTTCGCCCATTTCCGATAATATTTCATTACCTTGTTTCCAATTTAACTCTGTGATTACTGTTTTCATTGTCCACCTCGGATATTCATTAATAATTAATGAGATTGTTTATTGAAATATTTCTAGATAAATCCCGGAGGTATGTTATCATATGTATGAAATCATAAGTATGTGGTATTACCTTTTATTATACTACAAATTATAGTTTTACTACAAAATAGTAATTTTAAATTTGTAATAATGTGATAAGATAGCTTGTGTGTCGGCAGGAGTTTGATAATGTAGCGAGAACTTGTTGCACAGGAAATATGGAAGGGAAGTGTTTTCAGGTGTTACAGGCGGCGGGCTGACCCCCTAAAATTGGACACATAGTCTTAATTGCTGATTATTTCATAGAATTTCACATAATACTCAAAGTAAAGCTGTATTAGCGCAAAGGTGGTAGCCTTGACATCCACCCCGCGTGTGGTTCGGCAAGACCACCGACGGGGCGGCTCCGGGAACATGCTACCATTTAGGACCCCGCCGGTTTTATTATTGTACCACACGCGGGGGCCCCGGCTGTCAAGGCTACCCTTCGGCGCCGCCTGAGAAAGAAGCCTCAAGGGTTCTCCTAAGAACATGTTTATTTGCTCCACGCTTCTCTCCGGCCTCTGGCGCCTGAGTTCGATGGCTTTTTGTAGCACCGCGGCGGGAATCTTGAAGTTTCCCTTGCTTTTGCGGGGCTGGGGCTTTAACGCATCCCACCCGCCTTTGCGGTACAGGGATAAATACCGTTCCAATGTCCGCACGCTAACCGTACTTCTATGACTGCCGGGTATCTCGTAGGCCTTACACATTTCAGGCTTTTTTCCAGCGCCACATGGTTTTGGCCGAATACGGCCCGGCGGGCGGGTTTATTTCCCCGGCGATTTGCTCCAATGGCATGCCTGCTTCGTTTTTCCGGATGACTTCTTATTGGACGTCCCAGATAACTGTTTTATGCGGCCCGATAAAGGAGGGCAAAACACTTTGGGTATGTCTACAGGTGGGGCAAAGGAACCGGTGGATTACTATTCTCCATTGCTGGATACAGTTATGGACATCCCGCTCATAGTAATCGTGATGATGAAAGAATTTTTCTTCCTGACAATGCTCACAAAACAACGGGCGCAGTTCTTCGGGATATTAATCTTTAGTTACAACTTTTATATATGTCTGGACATCGGTTTGCCAACCCATTATGATTATATTGACGAAAGTTATAAGGAAGAGGGAAACTGGCTGTGGGGGCCTATGGGTTTCCCTCTTCCGCTTTTTTCGCCATACCTTTCTGTATATTTTATTGTCGCTGCAAATTCTACCGATTTCTGACAATCATTATGCAGTATGGATGCCATTTTAGGCAAGAAAAAACCACTCTCCTTCCGCCATTGAGGGTGAGTGGCTACAGGTTATGTCGATTGCAGGAATGCTGTTTATAAACTCACTATCAACATTCTTCATTAGTTATGCATTTTGATCGTTTTCAGAACTATTAACTTTAAATCTTTCAGTTCTGTTGCGTAATTCAAATGCGATATTGGCTAGTTCCTGGGCGGCGCCGGATACTTGCTGGATGGTAGAGGTTATTTGCTCATTGGCGGCGGTAAGTTGCTGGGTGCCTTCGTTAATCTGCTTGGCACCATCGGCGACATCTTTAATTACCGCTATATTTTTTTCGATGGCTTTAATAATCTGCTCTAGGGACGCGCCCGCGTTATTGGCAATTTGTGCACCTTCACTTACCTCTTCGTTCCCATATCTCATTGCTCTTATAGCTTCTTCTACACCAAATTGTATTTCTTTAATTAAGTCTGTAATTTCATTGGCGGCGGTTGCGGATTGTTCCGCCAGATTACGTACCTCCTCCGCTACCACAGAAAATCCGCGGCCATGCTCCCCTGCCCGTGCAGCTTCTATGGCTGCGTTCAACGCTAAAAGGTTGGTCTGGTCAGCTATATTGGTGATTGTGTTGATAATCTCTCCAATTTTATTGGATTGCTTGCTAAGTTTTTCAATAGCGCTAGATACATTCTCAGAAGCGGAAGAAATGGAGCCCATCTTTTCTATTGTTTGCCGCACGGCCTGGTTACCTTCCACGGCCACTTGAAGAACCTGCTCGGATTCCCTAGCTGATTCTTCGGCATTTTCCGCTCCTTGCGTTGAGATGGCTGCCACTTCGTTGGCAGTTCCGGCCACTTCTTCAATGGTAGCGCTTACTTCTTCGCTGCTGGAGGCTAATTCCTGGCTGTGTGAAGATAGTTGGTTCGAACTGGCTTTAATTCCTACAATAAGCTCACGCAATTGGACAACGGTTTTGTTAAAGGTATGGGCCAATTCCCCGATTTCATCCCTTGATTTAACCTGCACGTTTTGGGTTAGATCACCTTCCGCCAGGGATAACAATTCCTTTTTTAAAGCATTCAGTGGTCTAATAGTCATTGTGCTAAATAAAACACCCACCAAAACCGCCGCCAGCGCGCCCAGAGCCAAAACCAACAGGGTGTTTTGCGCCAAGATATTTGCCTCCGCCGTTGCTTCCGCTGTTGTTTGTTGGGTTACCACAACCCATTTCAGAAACGGCGTCACACAATAATATGACTGCCAGCTTGTACCATCAATAAGATATTCCAAACTACCTTTGTTTTGCCCTTTAATCGCTGTTTCTACAGGGGCCAGAGCGGAAAAATCCGTCCGCTTAGCGGCTATCTGGTGATCGGGGTGCGCTACTACTTTTCCCTTGCTATCTGTGATAAATGAATAGTCGGTTTGGCCTGTTTTTGACGCTGCCAGAATATTATCTAGGCCGGCCAGGATCAAGGATATCTGGAATACTCCCTCGATCCCGCCATTCTTTTTAATTGGAGTGCCGATAACTACGATGGGTTTACCGTTAGAACGGGAAATTACAACATCGCTGACGGAGTATTCTTTACCCGCCATTACCTCAGTAAAATATGAACGATCATGCAAGTCCAAAAGTTTATTGTCGTCGGAGCGAACTATCTGCCTGCCGGACTTATCTATTATCCCTATTACATCAATATCTGGGTAATAATCCTTGATTGGGGTAATCAAAGATTTAAGTTCCTCGGGGTCCATCTTGCTAACATTTGTCGTTTTAGCCAAGGAAGCGGCAAGATCGATCCTGTTTTTAATTAATTGGTCAACCTGATTAGCTATTTGATCTGTAATTAGCATATTGCTGTGATGCGTATTTTTTATCAGTTCGCTTTTGACATTTATTATAGACCAAATGCCGCCAGCCAGCAGTGGTAATACTGCAACTAAAACGAAAAAAGTTATGAGTTTAAACCTTAAACTTAAACCTTTTTTAAAGTTTGCTTCATCGGACATCTTAATTCCTCCTACCTTAATATTTTGCATTAAAGGTCGCCCTCGCTAAGTCCACCCCGTATGCTATCATAATATTGCTGGAAAAAGGTTACTCTGACCGTGATATGGATGAAGCCGCTCAATTAGATGACCGGGACAGACTTTCATGCCGCTATCGTGCACCATCAGAGGATGAAAAGCGGTATGGAGGGCCGGCGGCTCCCCGCAAGTGACATCCTGGAGCGCCGGCAACAGCACCCGGCGCAGCGAGGCTGCGAAACCGGACGAGCGGCTACCCGTTCCGGGCACAAGCAGGATGATTGCGAGAGGCTGAAACTGAGCCATGGACGGCGAATTGAAGCCGGTCCGGTTTCGCCCGAAGAAAGCCGCTGGTGCTGTCGGCGCGGAAGTTCGGAACGCAGCGGGGAGCCGCCGGCCCTAAACGGAAGATACTAGTTTCAGGGTAGTTTCAGGGTAGACCCTTGAACACCGCTTGTTAACCCTTACAAGCGGAGCCACGCGGCTGTCGGGGGCGTAGCCTTGACAGCCGCCTGGTGAGCTGGGTAATTTAATCGTCGGTGTTCAGGCGATAATGCTAACTAAAGAATTTTACACGGCTTAAATGCTAAAATTTAATGGCTGCTTTTATGCAGTAGTACCCAGTGTTTTGCCTACTTTTTTGTTTCTGGTCAGCAGCTGGAATACAAACATTGCCGCTGCAATGATAAATCCAATGTAATCCGTGGTGGAACCAGCCAATAAAAGGAATATTGCTCCTACGGCTACAATCAACCGTTCAAACAGCATCAGTTTGCGTAACATCCAGTTTTGGAAGAAGCATGCCGCGAAAATCATGCCCAGGGTCACTGAGAAAATGGTACGGTAGATGTCCGCCGGGTCACCAACCAGGAGTATGGCCGGCGCATAAGCGAACACGAAGGGCATGATATACAGCGGTTGCGCGAAAATCATGGCCGTTATACCGGTTTTCATCGGTTCGGCTTTGGCTATGGCCGCCGCGGCAAATGCCGCCAGGCATACCGGCGGGTTAACGTTGGCGATCTGGGTGGCCCAGAAGATGATCAGATGAGCAGGTAGCAGGGCGACGCCCAGTTCCTGCAGCGCCGGTGACGCCAGCACGCCGAGAATGATATAGGAAGTAGTAGCCGTAACGCCCATGCCGAGAGCATAGGAAGCAATGGCAACAAAAACGATGGCCAGGGGCAAAAATCCTCCGGAAAGGGATAACAAAATATCCGAAAATTTAAGTCCCAAACCGGTCAGATAAACAACGCCAATGATAATGCCGATAGCGCCCACGGTGGCGCCTACCGTCAAAGACGCTATAGCCGACTTAACCAGGGCGTTGTAAATATCCTTGGGGTACATGCGCGTTTCTTTGTTGAACCAGCTGCAGATGATGGTTAATACTACGCCGATTACTGCTGCCATGGGTGGGGAATATCCGGCAACAAGCATATAAACGATGACGACAACCGGAATGATAAAGTACCAGCCGGATTTTAAAACTTCCATTGGGTTGGGCAATTCGCTTTTGGGAAGACCCTTCAGACCCAGGTTAAGGGCTTGGAATTCAACCATCAAGTACAGATACATGTAATAAAGGATGGCCGGAATAATGGACACTTTGACGATATCCCAGTAAGCGATTCCGGTGAATTCCGACATAATGAAAGCGCCTGCGCCCATAATCGGAGGCATCAGCATTCCACCTGTGGATGCTACGGTTTCGATGGCACCAGCCATGTGGGGTTTATAACCGATGCGTTTCATCAAGGGGATGGTGAAAGTGCCTGTAGTAACCACGTTGGCGGTGGCGCTGCCGTTAATACTACCCATGAAACCGCTGGCCAGAACAGCCACCTTGGCCGGGCCGCCGCGGGTTCTTCCGAGCACAGAATATGGAAAGTCGATGAAAAATCTTCCCGCCCCGGAAGCCTCCAGAAAAGTTCCAAAAGTAATGAACAGGAAAACAAATGAGGCAAAAATCGAAGCCACTGCGCCATAAATGCCGTAAAGGGATGCGTACATGAAGCTGGCTATCCTGGTAATACTAAATCCTTTGTGGGACAGCATACCGGGGAATAAATTACCGAAGTAACCGTACAATAAGAATCCAAGGGCGATAAAGAATAACACATTGCCTGTTACACGCCTGACGGTTTCAAGCGCCAGTAGTACCGCTATGATGGCCATGATCAAATCCGTTGTGGTCACAAACCCAATGCGATATGCCATCTGGGGATACATAAAGATGAAATAACCTGTGGTGATCAGGGTTAGAAAGCCCAGGAAAGCATCAAATATGGTAATTCTGTCACTGGGTGATTTTTTAGATGCAGGATAAATAAGTAAACACAAAAAAATGGTTATACCGACGTATATGCCCCTGTTGGCTTCGGGGGATATGACACCGAATGCGGCCTGGTACAAGAAAAACAGCGTGAACAGGGCGGCGACAAAAGCAATAAATTTACCAAGTGGGCCGGCAAAGGTCCTTTTGGCAGAGGCACCTTCATATTGTTCGATCATTTTTTCCATTTCCTGCTCTGTTTGCGGTCCTTGCCTTTCTAGATGATCTTTGTCCAAGAAATACACCTCCTAATTTGCAAAGAATATACTGACATAACTGGCACCTTTAAGGTGCCAGTTATGAGTTTTATATGTTGGTTATGTTAAAATTTACTTAATCTTTAACCAGTTCTTCAGGAATTTCCAGGCCTTTTTCTTTAAAGAACTTAACCGCTCCGGGGTGCAGGGGCACACCCATCTCGGTCATGCCTTGCAAAGCATTTTCCAACGTCATGTCTTCTGCGGCCTTGTTAGTTTGCAGCAGGCGTTCTTGTCCTTTTTCGGAATAAACGGCCGTTAAAATGTCATACACGACTTGTTCGGGAATGTTTTTATGCGCGACCATGTAGACGGGGTTGCCGTACATTTTCACATCTTGATCCTGACCGGTATAAGATCCCTTAGGAACGACTGTTTGGCTGTAAAAGGGGTATTTTTCAGAGAAGTTTACTTTAGCTCCTTCAATGGTGGGGTCTAGTAGTTTAATATCAGTTACCGCTGCGATATCCATCAGGGCCGCCATGGGCACCCTTGAGAAGTAACCAAACGCTTCTATTTTATTATCTTTGAAGGATGTTGCCTGGTCGTCGGGAGGTAGGAACATGGGTTGAACCTTGTCCCACATACCGATAGCCCTGAGGTAAGTTTCACCAAATACGGCGGCTCCGGAACCCTGGGGACCAATGCCGACTTTTTTACCTTCCAGGCCTGCAAAACTGTTGATGTTGCTTCCTTTATGAACAGCCCAGTGATAGATGGCATTCCAGGCAAAGGTTACAACTCTGAAATCCTTTAATTCCTGTCCTTTAAAAAATTCTTCACCATTCCAGGCCCAGTATATTTCAGAAGCGTTGGCCCAGGCAAAATCGGTTTCACCAGCTTGAATAAGCCGCAGGTTCTCGGCGGAACCGCCGCTGGTCTCCACTGCTACTTCATAATCTGTGGCATCCTGGACGACGCTGGAAACGCCGCCTCCCATGGGGTAGTAAGTGCCCCCGGTTCCCGCGGTGGCAAAGCTGAACTTGGTTTTGTCTGCCATGTTTTGTTCTCCGCCTTCGCCGCAACCGGCTGCAAGAAGGCTGAGTACAAGTAGGGAAACAATAAGCATAAAACCCTTGGCCTTAACTTTCATTTTACTCCTCCTTTTAAGTAATGTCTTAAATTGTTAAAAGAAATAAACTTTTGAAATTCACCTCCTAAATTTTAGATTATTTGAGAATCGATACCCATAAGAAATTCAGCCAGCTTCTGAAATTTATAATGCTTCAATACCTGGGAAACGTTGGTTTAAAAAGCAATTTGGCTTATTTACTCTCACCTATTTTAATTAAATTTCTAATTTATTAAATAATTAGCGAATTATCTTATTTCGCAATTTTAAAAATATTGGTCATACCTCCAACCTCAGACAACAGCTTAGTAGAATTATATCAGTTTGTCGTTATAAAGACAATTACCTGGTTGAAAATTTTTCAAAGTTTTCGAATAGTGAGATTAATTCTTATATATTAAAAAATAATGTTGGGGTTTAATAGTAGTTTTTGATAATTAAGAAAAGTCCGCTCAGGAAAATAAAAACGTTCACAATTAAAATAAACTGTTTATCGGTAAGTTTGTTAATTAACTTACTTCCCAACCAGCTGCCTAAAAACAAAGCCGGGGTTAATATTATGCCGGCAATAAGGATTTCGGAATTTAGGACGCCAAATTTCGTGAAAAGCACCATCTTTAAAATATCACCGACAAACAAGAACAAGATCAGGGTGGCAACAAAGGCATGTTTGGCCATACCCAGGGTGATCAGGTAAATGGATATGACTATACCGCCGGAGTGAGCGACTGCTGAAAAAGCACCTGCAAAAACGCTGATCAACGCGCCGTGCACAGGTTTCATATTTAGGTTGGTAAAATACTCGGATTTTTGTTGACGCACGATTTGTAAAGCTGAGAAAGCCATGGCCACTATACCGATGGTTACCTGGGTTATGCTCGGTGAAGCCCAGGCCAGGTAATAGCTCCCGATAAGCACTCCGATTACCCCTCCGGGAATGAGCACCTTAACATGACTGGCGTCCCATTTTTTCCAGTGCAGCCCGATGGTGGACAGGTCCGAAAACAACATCATGGGCGCCATCAACGCGACGGCAGTTTTAGGGTCCATGTTTATGGACAGAAGAGGCGTTAGAAACACCCCGGCGCCAACGCCAAAAGTTGTTTTTATTAATCCGGCTAAAAATGCGGCTGCGGCAGAAAAAAAATCTATCATAATTGTCTCCTAAATTAAGTAATAAGTAAGATTATAATACCCTCATATTCATACCACTGACATCATACCAATTTAGTGCTAATATAGCATCTTTTCACCAATAGCGCAACAGCTGTTGGGGCGCAGGCCAGGAGATCGTCAAAGTCGCGCTTTTGTGTAATATATTGTAGATATAGTCCCTCATTGCACCATATATTGTGTTGAAAATCTACTTTGACGGAGCCCTGGGGCGCAGGCGCTGAATATAGCTTAGCGCAGGATTGCTTCTTGGCCGGTCTTGCTTGGTAAAATGTAAGTTCAAATATTCATTGACAATAAAAAAAAGTAAGAGTAGAATGATTGGTAGAACCACAGACCTCTGATAACATACCTATTTTGAAATGTTATTGAGTTTTTTGGTTAACTCACTTATTACATAAGGATTTGGTTACGTCATAGTTGTATTCGGACTTTTGAGTTGACCAAATAATACTTATGCAACACAAATGATGTTCACTGTTTATTGAAACTTTCCTGGGTTAAAACCAACTACGGAGGTGATCAATGTCATTTTTTCTCAATTGATTAATTTGCTACCTAATTTTGAAACAAAGTTTTGAAGGGAGGATAACCAGTATAATGAATCAACCTTATTTTATTATTCATGACGAAAATGATACAGTGGGCGTAGCTGTAAAAGAAATCAAGGCCGGGGAAACCGTGGAAGGCTGGGTAATGTCCAACGACGCCACAGTTACAGTAACAGCTAAGAACGATATTAAAATCGGTCATAAAATCGCAATGGTAGATATTGAAGTAGGATCATCGGTTATCAAGTACAACAGGCCCATTGGCAAAGTTGTCGCGCCGATTAAAAAGGGTGAACATGTCCATACCCATAACTTAAAGACTGCGAGGTGGTAATTTTATGTCAGAATACAAGTTTCCAACATTCATGGGCTATCGCCGTGAAAACGGTAGAGTAGGTATTCGCAATTACGTTGCTATTTTGCCTTTGGACGACCTTTCCAATGCAGCATGTGAAGCTGTCGCCCACAACGTCAAGGGCACAATAGCCCTGCCGCACGCATACGGCCGTCTGCAGTTCGGTGAAGACCTGGAATTGACCTTCCGGACTTTGATCGGAATCGGCAGCAACCCCAACGTTGCAGCAGTTGTCGTAATTGGAATTGAACCAGAATGGACCAATGTTGTTGTGGAAGGTATTGCCAAAACCGGTAAGCCCGTATGTGGTTTCGCCATTGAGCGCAACGGCCAGCATAAAACGATCGAGCGGGCTTCCTGGAAAGCTCAGGAATACGCCCAGTGGGCATCGGAAATTCAAAAAGTGGAATGCTCTGTTGACGAACTGTACGTTTCGGTAAAATGCGGTGAATCTGACACCACATCCGGTCTGGCTTCTTGCCCCACGGTCGGCAGGGCTTTGGAAAAGCTCGTGGCTGCCGGCGCCACCTGCAGTTTCGGTGAAACTTCCGAAATTACAGGTGCCGAAGATATTTGTAAAGAACATGCCGCTACCCCCGAAGTGGGTGAAGCTTACTACCAAATTTGGAAAGAATACAACGATTTCATTTTAAGCCAAGGCGTTGATCTTTCCGGCTCCCAGCCCACCAAGGGCAATATCGCTGGTGGTTTAACCACTATTGAAGAGAAGGCTTTGGGCAACCTCCAAAAGATCGGTAACTTAAAGTTTGTTGGCGTATTAAAGCCTGCTGAAGCGCCGACTTCCAAAGGTCTGTGGTACATGGACACTTCATCCGCCGCTGCCGAGGCCGTAACTTTGTGGGCGGCTTCCGGTGCTGTGGTGCACTTCTTCCCCACGGGCCAGGGCAATATTATCGGTAACCCAATTGAGCCGGTCATCAAGCTTTCCGCCAACCCCCTCACCGTGGTGGACATGAAAGAACATATAGACGTTGACGTAAGCGGTATTTTGCGTCGGGAAATGAACCTGGATCAGGCCGCGGATGCTCTGTTGGACATGATGATCCGTGTTTGCAATGGCCGCCTGACCTGCGCCGAAACGCTTGGCCATCGGGAATTTGTCTTTACTAAGCTTTATCGTAGCGCATAAGCATAAATAATTAACTATATTAAAACAAGTACAGGAGGTTTTTTGCCGTCCTCCTTATCCTCCTCTTTCTGTATTTGATAAATATGCTATGTATTAATAAGGCCTTTTACCAGTCAGATAATCCTGGCTGGTAAAGGGTCTTTGTCGATTAATGTCAAAAAATAAAAATTATAGTTATAATTATAGCAGAGATCCCTTGAGGTTTTTCTCGGCGCGGATTTAAACCCAGGTATTAGGTTAATGCACTATCATTTTCCCGTTGCCATATTGACAAAGCAGGAGGTTCTCCTTGGCCATAGCTGAATTTCAATCATTATTTGGTAGAAAAGTTCGCCAGTTAAAAAAACCTATATTATTATCGATGACCTTGGGCAGTGTCATTGTTGTGTTTTACCCTCATCCGTTGCTTGAATTGCTGGTTAGTTATATTGTTATTTTCGCCATTCTTTATAGTATACCCTTTGCGGACCGCGGTACAAGAATAGTATGTTTGGGGCTTTTGGGTGTCGGCGCTTATTTAATGTACCATTCCGGCGCCAGTTTGGAATACTGGTTTAAAGCCATTGGCAAAAATGTAAGCCTTCTGGTGCTGTTGGTAACAGTTCCTTTGCTGGGGATGCCTTTAAAAACCGGAGGTTATACTAAGGTACTTGATGGTTTGACAGCCCGGTATATGAAAAAAAGATGGCAGATTTACTGGGTTCCAGCTATTTTCAGCCACGTGCTCGGTGTTTTCATGAATATCGGCGCAGCCCCTTTGACGTATGAAATTACCGCCAGGGACTCAGTTCTCAACTACCCCGGCATTCTCACCAAAAGCATATCAAGAGGGGTGGGGACCATATTCTTCTGGTCACCCAATACCGTAGCCGTTGCACTGGTGCTGGGTTATTTAAACGTTTCCTGGCCCCATTTTTTTCACTTTGGGATATCGTTTGCAGTTATCGCTTTAATACTGGGTTACTTATCTGATTTAATAATTAATAAAAATCCTGAATCCGTGAAAATATCATAATTAGCAATAATAGCAGCAAAATAATGGAATTAACTGCCATAACATATCAATAAATATTTGCTGTATGTCA
>NZ_FOYM01000020.1 GCF_900115975.1 Desulfoscipio geothermicus DSM 3669 | reverse complement strand
GAATGGATACGGCGAAGGCTGCGAATGAAAAAGATGCGGGAATGGAAGAAGTGGAAGCAACTGCACAAAGCACTAAGAAGGCGGGGCTATAAAGGAGATTTTCTCAAAATCTCCATGACGCGATGGCGTAATTCTGCCAGCCCGCTGATAAATATGGCGTTGCCTAACAGTTGGTTCGATGAGCTTGGGCTAATTAACCTAACCTCATACAATGTCGGCATTTTGCATCATTTTCGAGAGAAATGACTGAGGTTTATCAGGAGCCGTATACGAGGCCCGTACGTACGGTTCTGTGAGAGGGATAACGCCGCAGCAAATTACTGCGGCGCTACCCTACTCGATTTGGCTGGGGCGGCTGGATTCGAACCAACGCATGACGAGTCCAAAGCCCGTTGCCTTACCGCTTGGCTACGCCCCAGTATGGTGGAGGGGGCAGGATTCGAACCTGCGAAGGCGTCGCCGGCAGATTTACAGTCTGCTCCCTTTGGCCACTCGGGAACCCCTCCGTTGGTGACCCCACCGGGATTCGAACCCGGGTTACCGCCGTGAAAGGGCGGTGTCTTAGGCCGCTTGACCATGGGGCCATGTTTTTATCTGGTCGGGATGGAGGGATTTGAACCCCCGGCTTCTTGCTCCCAAGGCAAGCGCGCTACCAAACTGCGCCACATCCCGCGACTGAACGCAAAAATTATTCTACCTCAGAGGCAATAAAAAGTCAAGGTGTTACAGAATATTTTTTATGATGCGGGACAGTTGATTGGCGTTACGACATTCAAAGACCCGGGAACAGTACGGGGCATAAACATTTATAATGCAATCATTGGATTGCCAACCGGGCCGGGGCAGCGGATTCAACCATATTGTCCTGTGACACCGGTCGGTAATGGTCTGCCAATATTCCACCCCGTCCGGCTGCCAGTTGTTTCTGGCGTCACCCAGGATGATCAGGGTTGTTTGGGGGGCAAGGCCGGGTAAATACTGCTTACAAAAATATTCCCATACTCTGCCGTAATTACTGAAGCCGGTAACGGAGATTTTGGCCTCGCGCAGAATTTTTCGCACTGAAAGATGCCATGCCCCGGAACCGGATCTGGCCAATTCCGTTATTTCTACAATACTATCAACAAAGGCAAATGATCTTAAACTGGAAAATTTATGCTGCATGCTAACCAGCAATTGCAGGAAAAATTCACTGTACGGGGCTACCGACCCCGAAAGGTCGCACAGAATGGCGATGCGGGGTTTGGCGGGGATTCGGGCTTCTTTTCGCAATTCAAGCGGTATTCCGCCGTAGTGCACCGCCTGCCGTAATGTCCTGCGCAGGTCAATACTCCCGGCCTTGGCGGGTTTTTTGCGATAGCCTTTGTTTACAGCCAGCTTGCGCCCGATACTAAGCAGCACCTTTTTAATGGCTTCCAATTGTCGTTCGTCAGCTTTAGCGATATCAATTTCCCGCAGGTTGGTTGGTCCGGGGGTGCCCGATTGATTAGCGGGCGACAGGTTTGGAGTTCCGGCCACTGCCAGGTCCCGGACAGGTTTTTCATGGCTGCCGTTTCTGCTGGCACCGGCTGGCCTGTCGGCTGTGCCGCCGTCCCCGGCTGTGCCTATGGCCGGTTTGCCGGCTGCGCTATCCCGCATTATTTCATTGCGCAGGCTGTCCTTTATTTTAGCCATTTTACGCATGAATTCAGCGCGCGAAAGCCTGGGCGGATTGTTGAGCACCGCTTTGGTGTCAATGTGCGGCGGTATGATTTTTTGCCCCCGATCCATTTGCCGTAAATAAGCTTCCAGTAAACAAGCCAGATTTTCATAAGCGTAACTGTCCTTGGCCAGGGTACACAATGCGGCGGCAAGGACATCGTCCCGCCGCAAGCCTGTTTCTTGTAGCGCCCTGGCGAAATCGAGCGTTTCGCCGGGTGAGACGGGCAGGCCCGTGTTGCGCAAGTAATTAATCAGGGCAATAATTTTGTTCTGCAACATCCATCACCTTGTCCATGAATTCTAATATGTGCCGGTAGCTTTTTTGCAGCGCTTCAAGTGTGAAGTTGTCATCCAGGTTAATTTTAGTGCTCAGAGTGAGTTGCAGACTTTTTATATCATAGGTGGCGGTAAAATCACCCGCGTCCAGGGCAAACAAATGAAATGCCTTTTGTTTGCTAAAGGCCAGGTCACGCATTAACTGATCGGGCGATAAAACCATATCCTCCGCCCGGTGTAAAATGTCCAACGCTTCAATACCCAGTGTTTGGCGCAGGTCGTAAAAAATGCCGGAACTGACCTTACTGGGACTGGCAAATTCCAATTCGCATAGTATATCTTGTCCTTCCGTCATTTGCTTGCATGAAATGCGTCCCCCGCCGTGCAAGGTAATCACATAGGCATCTTTTTCCTGGCTGTAAATTACAGTACCCGGCCGGCGGTTGATAAATTCCACCCACTTTTGTTCGGTTATTTTTTGCTGCGCCCGGATGGATGGACTCCCAATGCGCGGCCCGGGGGCGGGTGCCGTAAATTCCGGACAAAGGGGGGCCAGCAAATGTCGCAGAGAAATCTGTTCTATGCAGGCCTGGCAGTTATACTGGCTGTCCCGAAAATGAGTGTCAAACTTGATGCGGGCGACTAGTACACCGCCTTGCACGGCCAGTTCAGCGCGCGCCGTTACAGCCACGTCCCGGGAGCGCCACTCAGCCAGCCTGGTACCAAGTAGTTCTTCCTTTTCCAGGTCGAGGTGGTTTATTTCATGTAAATGGGGCAGTATTTTTACCGGGGTGTAGCATCTGGCTGTGGCAATTATTTTAACGTCGGTGACCGGTTCGTAAAACTGTCCCGTGGGCTTCAAAGTAAACAACATGGGCAATATGCGTTCAACCAGTTTAGTGGAACTGATGTTGAACAGCAGGTAATTTTCTGTTGCCTGTAGAATTAGGCCGGGGATGGTTATTTTTTCGCCCGTTGCCTGTAATTCGGGTTCACCGGCAAGCGCCGTCAATATGGCGGTCTTTTTATCTACGTTTCGGGTGAGAATTTCAACCTGCATGGTTACCTCCGCTACTGAAAATTCAAGTAATTAACTGTACCAAGGGGTGGATTATGGACCGGTATGCTGCTTTTTTTAAATCTGTAGATAATGTAATGAACGGTTTGATCAGGCAAAAATACATAGTGGATAGACGCATATCCACCACTGTATTCCTGTCCGGGCGACTGGGCAAGCCGTTGTTGATCGAGGGGCCCGCCGGGGTCGGGAAAACCAGTCTGGCCGGCGCTGTGGCGAGCGCCCTGGGCACGGAACTGATCAGGCTGCAGTGCTACCCCGGACTTGATGAAAGCAAGACGATTTATGAATGGAATTACCACAAACAATTATTACATATCCAGATGCACGGTAGTGAAGGAGACATTTTTTCCACTGAATTTTTACTGGAACGTCCTCTGCTCAGGGCTTTTCAGTCAACAAGACCGGTGGTTTTGCTGGTTGACGAAATCGATAAAAGCGAGGAAGAATTGGAAAGTTTTTTACTTGAAGCACTTTCCGAATTTCAGGTCAGTATTCCCGAGTTGGGGCGGGTGCGGGCCAAACACAAGCCCTACGTGGTGATCACCAGCAACAGCGCGCGGGAATTAAGCGACGCACTGAAAAGGAGATGCCTGTATCTTTACCTGATTTACCCCGATGCGGCCCGGGAAGAGGCAATTTTACAATTAAAGGTACCTGGTTTATGCAATAATTTAGCGCGAGAAATTATCAATTTTGTGCAAAAATTAAGAAGTAAAAAATTGAAAAAAGCGCCCAGCATTACCGAATCAATAGATTGGGCCAGAACGCTGTTATTACTTGGAGCCGATGTACTTGACGTGAAAACGGTACGGGAAACTTTGAACGTGCTGCTAAAATATGAAGAAGACATCCGGCAGGTTGACCGTGAAATCACCACCCTGATTGCCCGGGGGAAAACAACGGGCTCCAGGGAAGAAAGCAAAAAAGAAAAACCTGTCGGCGTTCAGGACCGGGCCGTTGACCCGGTCCTGGCCCGGTTTGATTTTTAGTCGCCAATAATCTTGATGAATACTTTCCGCTGTCGCGGGCCGTCGAATTCACAAAAGAAGACCTTTTGCCATGTGCCCAACAGCATGGCTCCATTAACGATAGGCACGGTTTTTTCCGCCCCCGCCAGAAATGATTTAATATGAGCGGGTGAATTACCCTCCAGGTGTGTGTACGCGCCGTTATCCGGAATGAGCTTATTTAGCTGCATCAGCAAGTCCTTGGCAACACTGGGATCGGCCCCTTCGTTGATGGTAAGGCCGGCGGTGGTGTGCGGCACATAGATGTGGCACAATCCGTCGGTTATCCCGGCTTGCCTAATATATTCATTGATACCCGGCGTAATGTCGATAAATTCTTCCCGACCGGACGTTTTAACTTGCATAACATGTAAATTATTCATGCCCGTTACCTCACATGGTGATGATAAATAACGCCCCGGGGGCAGGTTTACTACATTGTATAGTATTACTATTATAAATTCTGTGCGGCCCGAAAACCAAGGTTGAAAGTTAAAATTTCCAGCTTTACCGAAAGGTCTACGTTGCGTATTTCTATGTGATCGGGCACATTCAAAGCTACGGGGGCAAAATTTAGAATAGCCTCCAGACCGTTTTTGACCATCAGGTCGGCCACTTCCTGTGCAGCGCTTACCGGAACGGCGATAACGCCTATGCGAATATTCTCGCTCTTGACTATTTCAGGGAATTTATCCAGGGGCTGTACTTCCAGGTTGCCGATTTTTTTACCGATTCTGGTAGGATCGTTGTCAAAAACGCCGGCGATATGAAAACTGCGAATGTTAAAACCCCGGTACGTACAGAGTGCAAAACCCAGGTTGCCGGCACCGAAAATGGCCAGTGACCATGGTTGATCCAGTCCAAGGATTTTTAGGGTGTACTTCAATAAATCCTTTACATTGTAACCGACACCCCTGGTGCCGAATTCGCCGAAATAAGCCAGGTCTTTTCTTACCTGTGCCGGGCTGACTCCCACGCCTTCCGCAATTTCTCCCGATGACACCGTTGTGACACCGTTTTTATCCAACCTTTCCAAGAACCTGGAATAAATCGAAAGCCTGGTAACCGTAGCTTCAGGTACTCTTAAAGTTTTCAATATTTCACCTCCTGCATGCCTTGTCTGAATGTGAAAATAATAACAAATATATCGAATAAGTTATTAATTTTTGATTTGCTATTAAATGGCGATGTTAAGTTATTATATTCACATGCCATAGATATTTTATACCATCTTAACCTCTTTATTGTCAAATAGGTTTTTCTAATTTGAAGTATAATTAACCTTAAAGGACATTTTCAGGGGTTAAGTTACTGTTTTACTTTTATTTTAGTTGTGTTCAGGGCGGCATCTTCTGTAAACAGATGCTTATAGGACAGCAGCACTAGCATTAAACAGCCCACTGCCACCGCGGCGGCAATCATCAACATGACCACTATTTGGTATCTCACAGCCTCGCGCGGGTCTGCGCCGCCCAGTATTTGACCGGTCATCATACCCGGCAAACTCACCAGGCCGACCACCATTAACGAATTTATCGTCGGGGTCATTCCCGCCCGCAGCGCTTCTTTGATTCTTTCCCGCATGGCTTCCCAGGGAGTGGCCCCAAAGGAGAGCAGCGATTCAATTTCGGCAATGTGGGACCTTGTTTCGCTGTAAAGCCGATCCAGCGACAGGGCGATGCCGTTCATGGAGTTACCTAAAATCATGCCGAAAATGGGCACTACGGTCCTTGCAGAATACCAGGGCTCAGGAGTGATAATCAGACCTACAACGATACCACCAACCAGGAAGGTGCTTGCGGTTAAAGATAAAAAACCTATTGCCTTCGGGTAATCAGGTACGTTGGATGAGCGCCGGGTGGCGGCGTGGGTGGCGATGGCGCACATGATCAATATAATCGCAAAAATTACCGGGGGGCTGTTCAGATTAAATATGTATGTTAACGCGTAGCCGATTAAAAATAATTGCACAAAGGTTCTGACGGTTCCCCACAACAGGGACTTTAACAGTCCCAGCCGGAGCAGCGCGGATACCGACCCCGCCAGGAGCACCAATATTACGCTTAATGCCAGTTGAAAATTGGAAATGGGGATAATTTCATTACCGTTCACTTATCCCAAGCCCCTTTCCCCCGTCCGCCCAAGTTTAAAATGTCGGTGGACGCGCCCATTTCCACCAGTTGGGCGGCGTCATTGCCGTGCGAAACCATGATAATTCCCCGCCGGGGCTGCTCATTCAGCCAGCCGGCGAGAGCCTGTAAAACTAAAGTGCCGGTTTTGCGGTCCAGGTGCGCGGTGGGTTCATCCAGCAGTAAAACTGCAGGTTCTATCAATAGCGCTCTTATCAACGCCAACCTTGACGATTCACCACCGGATAAAGTTGACGCATCCTGCTCCGGAGATTTTCCGGGCAGTAGTAGGGTCAGCAAACGTTTCGCCCGGTCATGGTTGAGGACAACATCTTTGCTGACCCGGGCGACGGTAAATGGAATTGTCAGGTTGTCCCGGACGGTCCCGCTGAACAGGACCGGTTTTTGGGGAAAATAGTGGACCAGCCGCCGCCACTGAAAAACGGAATAACTGGCCCATGATTGACCGTCCAGGTATACTTCGCCGGAAATGCTGCCGTGCAACCTGCTAATGGTGCGCAACAAAGTTGTCTTCCCCACTCCTGACGGACCGGAGATAAATAGGACGGACCCGGCGGGCAGACCGGCGGAAACGGTAATAGCGGGCCCGGCGCCGCCCGTTTGGAAGGATAAGTTTTGCAGTTCAATTAAGTATTTCATCGTATTTCTTTTAACGACGCGTGTGCGGCCTCGATGGTCCGGTCGATTTGTTCCGTCGTATGCGTCAGAGACATAAAAGCCGCTTCAAATTGCGAGGGTGCCAAATATATCCCTTTTTCCAGCATGGCCTTAAAATAACGCGCGAATTGTTCCGTATCGGACCGGCATGCCGAATCGAAGTCGGTTACAGGTTCACCGGTGAAGAACATGCACAGCATGGAGCCGACGCGGTTAAAGGTTAATTCCAGGTCCGCCGCAGCGGCGGCTTCTTTAAGGCCGGCGTCCAGCCGGGCGGACTTAGCTTCCAGTTCATCGTAAATCCCCGGTTGCTTCAACTCCTGTAGGGTGGCTATCCCGGCCGTTACCGCCAGGGGGTTGCCCGATAAGGTACCGGCCTGGTAAACCGGTCCCGCGGGGGAAACTTGCGCCATAATTTCCTTTTTCCCGCCGTAGGCGCCCACCGGCAACCCGCCGCCAATTACTTTGCCCAGGCAGGTGAGGTCGGGTTCGATATCGTAAAGAACTTGGGCGCCGCCGTAGGTTACCCTGAATCCCGTCATTACCTCGTCAAATATCAAAACAGTTTCGTATTCCCTGGTCAGGTCCCGCAGGCCGGCCAGGAAGCCCGGCGCGGGGGGAACTACCCCCATGTTTCCCGGCACCGGTTCGACAATGACGGCCGCGATTTCCTCACCTATCTGGTTGAAAATTTCTTTTAGGGTAGTCAGGTCGTTAAAGGGAGCGGTAATGGTATGTTCAGCTGTACTGGGCGGCACGCCAGGACTGGTGGGAACCCCCAGGGTCAAGGCACCGGAACCGGCCTTAATTAATAAAAAGTCGGCGTGCCCGTGATAACACCCGGCAAATTTAACCACCTTGTGTCGACCGGTATAGCCGCGGGCCAACCTGATGGCGCTCATGGTGGCCTCGGTGCCCGAATTTACCAACCTGACCATGTCCATGGCGGGCAGGGCTTCCACGATCAGACGGGCTAATTCGGTTTCCAGTTCAGTGGGGGCGCCGAAACTGGTGCCCATTGTTCTTAAACATTTCTCAAGGGCTTGTACTACCGCGGGATGTCTGTGGCCAAGAATCAGCGGTCCCCATGAACCAACGTAATCAATGTATGTATTCCCGTCCACGTCGGTAATAACGGCCCCGTCCCCATTTTTGATAAAGACCGGGGTGGCTCCCACTGATTTGAAGGCCCGCACCGGACTGTTCACCCCGCCCGGAATAAAACGGGAGGCTTCCCCGTACAAGGAAGCGGATTTGGTAAAACCATTATGCATCTTTAATCACCGCCTGTAATATTTAATCTGAAAAATACTTCATCGTACTTTTTTTCAATTCGCTGGTACTGAATAACAGCCTGTAATTAGTAAAGCCCGTTTTTTTGGCCATGCGGCCCGCAATTCGTTCACATTCTTCCCTGGTTTGCCCGTGGATAACGGTGAAAATGGTATAAGGCCAACCGGGGCGCCTGGTACGCTGGTAGCAGTGCGTCACTTCGGCAAAGCCGGCCAACAGCCTGCCGGCGGTCGGCGCCTGTTCTTCCGGCACGTCCCACACTACCATGGCGTTGGCAGTAAAGCCCAGATCTTGGTGGCGTACGGCCGCCCCGAAGCGGCGAATGATCCCCCGCTCTGTCATTTCTTTAATTTTAATTATCAATTCGCTCTCCGCCAGGCCCAACCGTTCAGCTATTTCCTGGTAGGGCCTTGGCACCAGGGGCAGGCCGTTCTGCAATTCGATGACAATTTGCTTTTCCAGATCAGTCAGCATTTTGCACCTCGGAAAGGTTAAAATTGACCCGTATTTTGAAAATATTCACGGCCGGCAGGTTTAAAACATCTGTAATGCCGGTTTTGGTTTTAATTTCTTTAATTATGGAGTTAATGCGGGCTTCAGATTCCGCCAGCAACGTGAACCACATATTGTACTCATGGCTGCGAATATAGTTGTGGGTGACGCCTGGATAGGCATTAACAATTTCCGCCACCCGGGAAAGATGATCCTGCGGTACCCGCATGGCGCACAAAGTTCCGGTATAGCCAATTTTTCGTGAATCAAACAGCCCGCCCAGACGCCTGATGACCCCGCTTTGCTGCATCCGGCCGATTCTTTCCAGCACTTCATCTTCGGTTATCCCCAAGGATTCGGCAATGGCCGCAAAAGGCCGGGATGTCAGCGGAAAGTCCGACTGGATGATTTGCAGTATTTTTTTGTCCGTTTGGTCGAGGCTCATTGGCTAAAATCCCTTTCTTCCATGGTAAAGACACCAGGGTTCTTCGGCCATGTAGTCACCGTGGTAAAAATAAGCCCTGGCCCGGCATCCTCCGCAGATTTTTTTAAAGGCACAGGTGCCGCACCCCCCGCTGTAATCCAGGGTGCGCAACCTTTGCAGAACGTCATTTTCCCGCCATATTTTATCAAACGGGGTTTGTCGTACATTGCCCAGGGGGATGTTCAGGTAAGCACAAGGTTGCACGTCGCCGCGCGGGCTGATGATGCAGTAGGAAGTTCCCGCCAGGCAGCCGCGGCTGAAGCGCATGTTCACCCCCATTTGCCGGGCAATGCGCATGAACTGGGGAGCGCAGGTGGGTTTTAATTCGATGTCCACCCGGCCTTGCTTGGTGATGATCCGTTGCAGAAGCTGCTCATATTGTTCCGCGCGCAGAGTTTCTGCTTCAATGTTTACTGCCCGGCCGGCGGGTACCATGAAAAATATGTGGTGTCCCCGGGCTCCCATGTCAACGGATAAGTCCGTCAAGTCTTCAATCTCTTCGTTGTTCCACTCCAGCACAGTAGTATGCACCTGAAACGGCAGCCCGGCTTCGCGGCAGGCCTGCATGCCGTCCACCGCGGCCTGCCAGGCTCCGGTTGATGAGCGGAAAGTATCGTGTTTGGCCGGGTCGGTGCTGTCCAGGCTAATACCCACAGCCATGGCTCCGGCTCCTTTTAAATCGGCGGCAACTCCGGGGGTGATCAAGGTGCCGTTGGAGCCCAGCACCGGCCTCATTCCGCTGCGAGCGGCATATTGTATAAGTTCATAAATGTCGTCCCTCATCAATGGCTCGCCGCCGCTGAAAATCATTATTTTGAAACCCGCCCGGGCAATCTCGTCAATTAATTTAAATCCTTCGGCGGTGTTGAGTTCTTCAGCCGCCCTGACCCCGGACTCCCTGTAGCAATGCTTACAGAATAGGTTGCAGGCGTTGGTGGTGTTCCACGATACCAGCATGTATTTCCTCCCGGTAATGTTCTGGAATTAAACGCTATTGATCCAGCGAGCCGCGTCTGGAGCGTGATAAGTGATAATAATATCCGCGCCCGCCCGTTTCATGCCGGTTAGCAGCTCCATAGCGGTTTTTGCCTCGTCAATCCAGCCCATGTGGGCGGCAGCTTTGATCATGGAATACTCGCCGCTGACGTTGTACGCAGCCACGGGGGTCGCGAATTTCTCCCGTACCGCCGCGATAACGTCCATATAGGCCATGGCGGGTTTGACGATGATAATGTCCGCTCCCTCGGCAATGTCCTGCTCGGCCTCCCGCAAGGCCTCCCTGGCGTTGGGCGGGTCCATCTGGTAGGTTTTGCGGTCGCCGAATTGCGGGGCCGATCCCGCGGCCTCCCGGAAAGGTCCGTAAAAAGCCGAGGCGTATTTGATACCGTAGGACATGATGGGAATATTGGTGAAACCTTCGCTGTCCAGTGCTTTGCGAATAGCCTGTACCCGGCCGTCCATCATGTCCGAAGGGGCCACTATGTCCGCGCCGCTGCGGGCATGTGAAACAGCTGTGCGGGCCAGCAGTTCCAGGGTTGCGTCATTTACCACGTCGCCGTCCTGCACAATGCCGCAATGGCCGTGGTCGGTATATTCGCAGAGACAAACATCGGTAATGATCAGGATATCGGGGTATTTATCCTTGATCGTCCGGGCGGCCTTTTGTATAATGCCGTTTTCGTCATAGGCACCGGTTCCGGTGGCGTCCTTATAATCGGGAATGCCGAATAACAAAATGCCAGGTATGCCCAGTGTCTGAACTGCTGCAACTTCTTCCAGCAGCAAATCAATGGATAAGTTGTATACGCCCGGCATGGCCGCCACGGGTGTTTTTATGTTTCGACCACCGGTGACAAAAAGCGGGTAAATCAAATTATCCACCTGTAGGTGGTTTTCCCTGACCAGCCGGCGCATATTGTCGCTCAAGCGCAGGCGGCGGGGGCGTATAACAGGGTAATACATGTGGGCACCTCCCCAAAGTTAATCGTTATAAAACCATCTAATGCCTAGCGAATGTAACTTTTTCCCTACTTCGGCAAACCAATTTCTTCGTCGGTCAGGTAGCAAGCCGGGTCAGGCGCCCAGAAATCGCCGTATACCGCTTCTGCCCGCGCCCTGAAATTACCGTTGCACATATCCAGCCACCGGCAGGTTGAACAACGGCCTTTAAGCAAAGGCTTGCGGTTCTTGAGACCCAGCATCAGCGGGTTACTGTTGTTTTCCCAGATGGTAGCGAATTTTTGCTCCCGCACATTGCCCAGGATAATATTGCGGGTAAATTGGTCGGGATGCACGTTGCCTGACCAGTCCACGGCACCGATGGCCACGCCCGAACGGTTGCCGCCGTTCATGGCCAGCAATTGCCCGGCCCGCTCCGCCCTGGCGGAATCTGTACGTTTTAAAAAAAGATAGATATATACACCGTCAGCATGATTATCCACCGTGAGAATTTCCTTGTCCAGACCGCGGCGGTGGAAATCCTTGGTCTTTTGCATAATCAAATCCATGGCTTGGCGCGTTTCGGCGTGGCTGATATCTTCATCGCGCATTTTGCTGCCCCGCCCGCTATAGACCAGGTGATAAAAACATATCCTCGGGATGTCTTCTTCTTCGATTAGTTTAAAAATATCCGGCAACTGACGATAATTGTGACGGTTGATGGTAAAGCGCAATCCCACCCGCTGCCCGGCGTCCCGGCAAGCGCGAATACCGTTCAATGCGGCGTCAAAGGCTCCTTTGCGGCCCCGGAACCGGTCGTTGTCGGCGCCGATGCCATCCAGGCTTATCCCCACGTAACTGATGCCGATTTTCTTGATGTGCCGGGCTACCTCATTGGTAATCAGCGTTCCGTTGGTGGAAATGGTGGCCCGGATACCCCTGCTGCGGGTGTATTCGGCCAGAGTAAAAAAGTCCTGCCTCAGCAGCGGTTCGCCACCGGAAAAAAGCAGCACCGGCACCTTGTATGCTGTCAGGTCGTCTATAAACTGTTTCGCTTCCGCTGTGTTCAGTTCATTGGCAAAGGCGCGGTCCTCGGCGCTGGCGTAGCAGTGCAGGCATCTCAAGTTACAGGTACGGGTCATGTTCCAGACAACTACGGGGCCCATCCCAGCCGTGGTCCCGTTGCGCTGGCAGCCTGAATCATTTTGATAACGCAGCGAATCACCGTAGTATTTGGCCCCGCAAATCAATCTGCTGACGCTGATCATTTTTTTCTCCTTTATACTTAGAAAAAGTTCGCTTAGTCGGGGACTACTAACCCCGCATGTTTTATACCCAACTATCCATGTTAAAAAAATAGGTGTTTACCGATCAGCCGGCCGATAATAATCCAAAATGGCCTTTAACAGCCCGGCAATGGTATATTCCTGTGCCGTTATGTCCACCGGCAAACCCAGTTCACCGGCGGTTCGGGCTGTGATGGGGCCAATGCAGGCCACCCGGGCCTGACCCAGCAGACCTTTCGGGTCGCCGCCGGCGCCCAGCAGGTTTACAAAATTACGCACGGTGGATGAACTGGTAAAGGTGATAATATCAATTTCGCCGCCGGCCAGCATTTCCCGGATTACGGGCGCGTTGCCGGAACCGGCTATCGTGCGGTATGCCGTTACTTCATCAACCACCGCGCCCAGTTCGGACAATGCCTCGGGCAGTAGTTGTCTGGCAATGTCAGCGCGGGGCAACAGCACCCGATCGCCGGCTTTAATGCTATCCCGCAATCCGGCCACAATGGCTTCAGCCCGGTATTCCGCAGGGATATAATCAACTTGCAGGGCCATGGCCTGTAAAGTTTTGGCAGTTTGTGGTCCGATGGCGCATAGCTTGATCCCTTTCAAGTCGCGTATATCGCCGTTTAAATAACGCATGCGGTTGAAAAATGCCCTGACCCCGTTAATACTGGTAAAAATAATCCATTTATATAAGGGAAGATTACCGATAGTCCGGTCCAGGGGGGCGTAATCTGCCGGTTCGGTTATGGAAATGGTGGGAAATTCCACCGGCTCGCCGCCCAGCCGTTCAATGGAGCGGGAAAGCGCGCTGGCCTGCTCGCGGGAACGGGTCACCAGTATTCTTTTGCCGAACAGCGGCTTGTTTTCAAACCAGCGCAGCCTTTCACGCAGCTTGACCACTTCCCCCACAATAATGATGGACGGGTTTTTAAAATTTTTTTCCACCGCCAGTACGGTAATGTTGTGCAAATTGCCCACCAGGGTTTTTTGTTCCGGCCGGGTGCCCCACCTGATAAGTGCTACCGGCGTTTGGGGGGAGCGGCCGTGCTCTATTAGTTTTTGTGCTATCGCGGGCAAATTGCTCATACCCATGAGAAATATCAACGTCCCGGCGCCGGTGGCGATTTGCGACCAGTTAATATTAGAGGTTTGCTTCAGGGGGTCCTCATTGCCGGTAATAATCGCCAGAGAAGAAGTGAAATCCCTGTGGGTCACCGGTATCCCGGCGTAGGCCGGTACGGCTATGGCGGAGGTTATACCGGGGATGATTTCAAAAGGTATACCGTGCCGGGCCAGTTCTTCGGCTTCTTCGCCCCCGCGACCGAAAACGAAAGGATCCCCCCCCTTGAGCCGGGCAACGGTAAGGCCCCGCAATGCTTTTTCCACCAACAATTTATTTATTTCATCCTGTGTCAGGGTGTGCCGGTCGGGTTGTTTACCCACAAAAATGCATTCGGCGTCCGGGCGGCGCTGTTCCAGCAATCGAGGGCCGGCCAAGCGGTCATAAACGATTACGTCCGCTTCTTTTATGCATTCCAGGCCCTTTACTGTAATCAGCCCCGGGTCTCCCGGCCCGGCGCCTATGAGATATACGGTTCCCTTGTTGTTATTCATGAATTCCAAACTCCTGTCTTGCTTGCTGCAGAATTTTGTCCGCGCCCATTTCTATCAAAATTTCGGCGAGCTGATTGCCCAATTGCCCGGCGTTTTCCGCCGGGCCGGAAATGCTGCGGCGGATGGCGTTTTTCCCGTGCAGATCCGCCACCGTGCCTTCCAGCGACAGCCGGTTGCTTTCCACCCGGGCGTAAGCGCCGATAGGCACCTGGCAACCGCCTTCCAGTCTTTTCATAAAGGCTCTTTCCGCTTCGATGGCCAACCTGGATTCCCGGTGATCGAGGGGCGATATAATAGCCCGGGTAGCATCATCATCACTGCGTATTTCGATACCGATGGAACCCTGTCCCACCGCCGGCAGGCATATTTCAAAAGGAATCATTTGAGAAAGCAGATTTTCGTAGCCCATGCGCTTGACACCGGCATAAGCCAGGATAATTCCGTCAAGGTCCATTTCCCTGAACTTGCGCAGCCGCGTGGGCAAGTTACCGCGTATATCAACCATTTGCAGGTCCGGCCGGTAATGTAACAACTGGGCACGGCGCCGCAAACTGCTGGTGCCGATGCGGGCGCCCGGTCTCAATTCCTGCAAGGTTTTGTTATTCTTGGCGATTAAAACGTCCCCCGGGTATTCCCTGCTGCAAACGGCTCCAATGGTCAGGCCATCCGGTAATTGCGTAGGCAAATCTTTCATGCTATGTACGGCCAGGTTGATTTTACCTTCCAGCAGCGCAACTTCCAACTCCTTGGTGAAAAGACCCTTATCGCCGATCTTGGCCAGCGCTACATCTAAAATGTTATCACCCTTGGTTTTCATGGCGGTAACGTGAAAGTTCAGGTCGGGATGGGCCCGACGCAGTCCCCCGGCCACCCATTCGGCCTGCCACATGGCCAGAACGCTATCCCGGGAACCCAGTGTTATATTGTTTAGCATATCGGCCTCCGCATATAGTTCGGCATTATTTTATAGCTCTCAGGCAAAGGATGCCCATATTCCTGTTAAAAATTTCGGGTGTGGCTCATATGCCTTGCCCCACCCGAAATCAAAGCGTTTTTAGCGCCGGCTTGATGCTTTGGCTGGCATTTCCATCCGCCCGGAGTCATTTGCATCTTGCATCATTTCCTCCAGGCGGAACAATTTATTGATGGTCTCGGTGTAAAGTGGTCCCTGGTCAGTCAAGGCATACGTCTTAAGTTGGGTTATGGGGGTGTGTAGCAATTGATTAACAATGGAATTGGCCAGAGATCCAATCACCTTGCGTTCCCGCTCGGACAGATCGCCCAATCGGTTGTACGCCCGAATCAGTTCCTTCTGCTTGATTTCTTCACCGCGTTGCTTCAGGGCCGCTACCGTGGGAATGACAAATTGCATACCCTGCCATTTGGCAAACTCATCTACTTCTTGATCGATAATGGCTTCGGCCAGAATGGCCGCGCGTTTGCGTTCCATGAGATTGTTGTCCACCACGTTTTGCAACGCGTCTATGTCATAAAGCGTTACGCCTGGTAAATCCCGCACGTCGGGTTCAATATCCCGCGGCACGGCAATATCAATCATCATTATTTTCTTATCCGGGTTTTTATTTAGCACTTCTTGCACCTGGGCGGCATGCACCACGTAGTGGGACGCGGCGGTACAGCTGATTACAATATCAGCCGAATGAAGGTGGCAATAAAGTTCATCAAATTTTACGGCCCGGCCGCCGAACTGGCGGGCCAGGCATTCAGCCCGGTCATAGGAGCGGTTGGAAACAATAACCCCCGATACGCCGTTGGCCACCAGGTGTTTGGCGGTAAGTTCGCTCATTTTGCCGGCCCCGATTACCAGCACCGACCTGCCCGTAAGGTCGCTGAAAACCTGCCTGGCCAATTCCACTGCGGCATAGCTGATGGAAACGGCATGGTGATCAATGCCCGTTTCGGTGCGCACCCGCTTGCCAGCGGAAATGGCTTTATTAAACAAAGTATTGATCACTTTATCGGTGGCGGCGTACTTGTGGGCTAACTGATAGGCGGTTCGCACCTGGCCCAGAATCTGGGTTTCGCCCAGCAGCATGGAATCCAATCCGGCCGCCACTCGGAAAAGGTGCTGGGAAGCTTTGTTTTTCCTGTAGGCATAGGTATATTTTTTGATCAGTGTGTAATCCACGCCGGATTTTTGCTGCAAAAAACAGCGAATAGTTTCAATACCTTTTTCTATGTCCGCTACGTGGGCGTAAATTTCGGTGCGGTTACAAGTAGAAAGAATGACACAGCCTAAAATCGCCGGGTTGTCAAGCAGCCTGAAATAAGATTCCTGTAAAGAATTATCCGAAAATGACAGCCGTTCCCGGATTTCTACCGGAGCAGTTTTATGGTTGACGCCGATGGATATGATAGACATTTTTTACCCGCTCCTTTGCCTTCTCTATATCTCCCTGCTTAACCAGTGCAAGCGTGGTTTCATCCGTCAGATTTTTTAAAATTTGTTTTCTCCGGGAAGGGTCTGTAACCCTGTCCAACACCTCAGCACGCACGTTACCCAGAAAATCAACAAATTCTGCAAACTGGGGCCCGAATTCTTTTTCCAAACTTTGGCGCAATGTTTTAGCCAGGTGCGGGCTTTTGCCGCCGGTGGAAATGGCAAGTTGCAACGCACCCCTGTGTACCACGGAGGGGACAAAAAAATTGCACCGGGGTGGATCGTCCACCACATTGACCAGGATGTTGCGACCAGCGCAATCGACGGCTACGACATTATTCACCTCTTCATTATCCGTGGCGCTGATTACCAGGAAAACGCCATCCAGGTCGGCGGTTTGATAAAAACCCCGCCGGTAAATGATTTGCCCGTGATCGAGCATTTCCTGCAACCCCGCGGTTAACACGGGGCTGACTACATACACATGCGCGCCGCAGCGGACCAGGGCCCTGACTTTACGTTCCGCTACCCGACCGCCGCCCACCACCAGGCACTTTTTCCCTTGGAGGTTCAAAAATACAGGATAAAATTCCAACCTATCATCTCCGGTTTTAAAATTTCCTGATGGCAATAAAATCGGCAATGATCTGCATGGTTTTTTTGACCGGAACATCAGGCAACCGGCTCAGCTCTTTTTTTGCCTTTACAATGTATTTGCGGGCCATTTCAGCTGAATAATCAATTCCCCCGCATGCGGTTATCAGCGCAATGGCTTCGTTTATTTCTTCCTCGGCTTTGTTGGGCTTGGTGATAAGTTCATGCAGTTTTTGGCGCTCACTGCTGTGTTGCAGGGCATAAATGGTCGGTAAGGTAATGATACCCTGCTGCAAATCACCGCCCACCGGTTTGCCCAGTTTAATCTGTTCCGCCGTCATGTCCAGAATATCATCGGTAATTTGAAAGGCCATGCCGATATGATGACCAAAACGCCGTAGGGATTGATGCAGGGGTGCGGGGGCTCCACAGGCCACCGCACCTAACTGACAGGAGGCGGAAATTAATAAAGCTGTTTTCCTGTTAATTCTATAGAAATAATCCCGGATGGTTTGATCGGTATTATACGAAGTCGTAATTTGTATTATTTCCCCTTCACACATCTTTACGCTGGTATCGGCCAGCACTTTGGGAATGAGGGGATTTTCATACCGGGATATTAGAATTAACGATTTACCCAGCAAGTAATCACCGATATGCGTGGAGATCCTATTTCCCCACTTCGCTTTAACGGTAGGTATCCCCCTTCTGGTGAGGGATGAGTCAACCACATCATCGTGTACCAGGGTGGCCATGTGAATCAATTCCAGCGCCACGGCCAGTGGGATTAACTTGTCCAGGTTAAAATTATAAAACTTACCACCCAGTAAGCAAAATGCGGGTCGCAATCGTTTTCCACCCGCATTTATCAAATGAGTGGAAGTTTCGGTCAATAACGGGTCGGAAGAACGGACAGCCAACTTAAGTTCATCTTCCACAATACGTAATTCATTTTTAATCTCGTCGAAAAAATTCAGCATCATTTATTCCACCCACTTATTGTGAAAGATAGCTTTTTTTAATCAAACTTGCTGTCCGCACACTCCTAAACTTTCGACGGGGCCGGGCAATTTTCCTTCCCCACTGAATATTCCCTGCTTGTGCTTAAATGGTAGTATAAAACGCTTCACAAATCCACTATAATAGATTATTATATTTTGCGTTGAAAATCAATGGAATGTATACACGCAACTTGTTTATTTAACTCTGATTTGCTATAATAAACAATGTCGCAAAAATGCATACCAGTGGGGGTGGATGGGGCCTGGTGGCCCTCCTGGTCTTCAAAACCAGTCGTGGGGCGGCGATCCCGTCCCTGGTGAGTTCGATTCTCACACACTCCCGCCAGTAATGACAAGGCCTCCGGGGTTCGGAGGCTTTTTTGTTTATGGTGAGATAACGATTCATCCCACATTTTATCCCACATTTTATTTTTATTGCACCAGTTCCTTCTATAAGCATACTCTCTCCGCTTTACAAAAATACAAGATTGTTGTCATACTCAGTTGGGGGTTCTATCATTAAATTTAAGTGCCAGAACTGTAAAAATTGAAGCTCTTTTAATCGCCTTTGAAGCCTGCGTTTTTCTTTTGTGTTAATGATTTGTTCAATATACTTTAACTGCAAGCGGTAAATAATTCATATATAGGCGGGCGAAATCCCCAGCCCGGAATTATTTATTGGTCAGTATGGCAGACTCGGTAGTATTGCTATCACCGAT
This sequence comes from Desulfoscipio geothermicus DSM 3669, assembly GCF_900115975.1. Lineage (GTDB taxonomy): Bacteria > Bacillota > Desulfotomaculia > Desulfotomaculales > Desulfallaceae > Desulfoscipio > Desulfoscipio geothermicus. The sequence continues at coordinate 50,850 of NZ_FOYM01000020.1, read as the reverse complement.
GAGTAGCAGGCTTAGTTCAAAAATTACATGGTTTTAATTTTGTTGTGAGAGCAAGTCATTTTGTTCAATAAGCTTCCGCAGCCCGGCGGAAGGGCGTGCGCGGTAACGCGCGTGGGGCCGCAACTGCGGCCCCCGTCCCTGGGGCGGCAACGACGCCCACCCGGTGGTAATAAAACCCTGCGCGCACGCAAGCCTGTACGCTGGGCGGGTGTGCGGGACGATACCACTATCGCGCGGATACGGCTGCGGGCGAAGCCGGCCACACTCCGGGCCGGACCCGAAAGCCATTCAGGAAAAGTCGGCCTGGTGTGTGGCCGACATGCACGCATCGGCCCGCCACCCATGTTTCTTCCTGGCAAGGTGCGGCCGGCAATGACCCGTAAGTATAACCGGTAAGTGCCGGCCACACTTTGCCCGGCAGCAGGGGGTTTGCCGGATTCGTCTACCACCAGGCCCGCGGTTACAACCACCCGGGTAAGGCGTACTTCGGAGCGGGGTGGTAATTTTCCGCTGTTTATGGCCTCGCTCCAATGTGCGCCGGGCCGTAAAGGGGATCAGGTGAGCACTACCGCCCAGCCAGGCACACGACGGCTCGGGCTGTGGTATGCCCGGGGAAAAGCCAGGTGTGCGCGTTGGCAGCCGCAGCAGCGGTGCCGCAACCCAGATAAAGTAGTACCAGCAAATGTTGCGTAATGCTTGAGCGGCTCCGAGTGTTGTACAAGCGCAGCTGCGTCATCCCATCCGACCCGGGGCGCAACTGCGCCCCGGTAGAAGGGGGACGGGATACCGGCGCGACCAAAAAAAGAGCCAGGCATCAGTCCAGCCCCGGCAGCTGCCGGTATGCACTGCGTGCCGCCACAGCCGCGGCCAGCTCCGCCATAGCCACAAAGGCGATGTGCTTGCAGAGCACCCCACGTGCCACCGCATCGTCGCAGCTGCACCGCGCTGTGCAGCGGGCGCCCCGCTGCTCAATCACCCGGTACCGCTTATCGCTATAGTGCACCAACCCTTCAACCCGCTCCGCGCGGCGCACCGTGCACCCCCACTGCCAGCCGGCATATAGACCCACCAGCGCCCGGTCGAACCGACCACCCTCAATTCTTCCAAGCAAAAAAAATCAAAAGGAAAGTCCCTATTCGTAATGGGAATACCCAATGGATTTTTATTCTATCCAAAAGGGACAATGGTTTAGTAACTGCTTTTATTACCCGTTGCAGCATTTATCTAATTATGGGGTGAGTAAGCTCTACATCGAAGATCATAAATTATTTAATATCCCGCTTAAATATGAAAAGAAACAAATTATTGACCTTGCTTTAAATCACGAACTTCAAATCGATGGCCCAGCCAAGTGGGAGGCAATTTCTGAGTTGGTTGAAGACTTAGGTCAGGTAGATGCAGGATTTTTTAAGCAAAGAGTAAAAGAATTTTTTGGAATATGGAAGAATCGAAAAGGTTTTAGAAGAAATAGATAAGGAAAATGTGGATGAAACCAATGAAGAGAATGAACAAAAGGAGGAGTTTTTAGAGAATTAGTAAAAAAATAAAAAACTACCAAAGAAGTTTGGTAGTTTTGAGGACTGATATTAGCGCGTTCACGAGAACGAACTTATCAGTCTCAATATTTGCTCGCACTCACAAGAATGAGAACAAATATTACACTGTTATAGTATCTAATCGAACACAATTTGTCAATCTTGATTATTAGAGAAATGAGGTTTTATCATGCAAAGAGAGCAATCGATCAAAGTGTTTTTTGATGAAAGTGGTAAAGGTTCGGAAAAACCAAATTTAATGGCTGGACTTGTAATCCCGGCTATTATTTATAATTCTCCAGACCTGGAATCATATTCTCAACAATTGAGGGATAATAAACTAAAGCTTCATTGGAAGTCCTATGCCGGAGATGCCAAAAAAAGAGAAGATATCACCGGTGTTATAGAAATTTTTAACAAGTATTGTGGTATGACCAAGTTAAACGTCATTAATTATGATTATTCAGTTCTTACCGGTCGTAAAGAATTCGACAGTAAAACGGTTGAGCGGATGATTTATACCAAGTTCCCGGAAAGAATTATTTACGGACTTCTTCGAGGCTATGGGAAAAATGTTTATATCAAGACCGATATCTTTATTGAACATTCAAGCGAATATGAAGTTCTCCGGCTTCATGATGTTGTCAAGGAACAACTGAATACTCAATCACTTTACAGGGGAGAGCATTACATCGTTGAGAATAGTAAACTTGTTCCTAAAGGCGTGGAAATTGGTGTCGAATTAACCGATTTGTTAATTGGGATTATTCGTACGATAATCAAAAATCAACCTGATGATAAATCAAAGTCTGTAAATAGTAAAAATAATTTGGTTATTCAGTTATTGAAAAACAAGATCTTTCATTCATTTATCGAAAACATCAGGTATTTTGAATGGACAAGCTCAAAAGAGCTGATGGAAATTAATTTTAAGGATTATTTGCAATTATTCTTATCCAATCATTATGAAAAATGGGTCGCTAATACTTAGTAGGATTTTGGAATGATACATGCGAAAGAATATTCCTTCTGTTTTTTCCCTTTATTAGCAGAATTCGTGTTTTTGCTCATCACCGCGCTATCTTGTAGTACAGTTTGGCCCGGACGCGCTCGCCATCACCCGTGCTATCTTGCAAGACTGTTTGGGCCAGGCGGTCCCGCACCTCCGCCAGTGGAAAATATTTACCAGGGCATAGAGTATTCGCCCCCAGGACTTCCCGGTGGCCCAGTATATTTTTCGCCGGGGTATCGTGCGGCTTCATCAGCCGGGCCAACAGCTCAAGCAAGGCCTCCACCTTTAAATTAAACTTCGGAAGCAACCTTGACATGTTTAAACTGTACATCCGGCAACACTTTAAAATGGGCCTTGCCGCATCTGATCTTGTCCCACTCGCTGTCGCGCAGCTTGGTTGGATCGGTGGTAGATTTGGTTTCGCTCACCAAATATAGTTTTTCATCCTCTCCCTCCGCCTGTTTAACTATGGCCCAGTCGGGGTTATAGGTGCCCAGCGGCGTGTCCACTTTAAACCAGCGCGGCAGCTTAATAAACAATTTAATATCAGTGCGGCTATCCAATTCTCGGGCAAAATCTGCCTCCACTTCAGAGTCAAACTCTATGACATCATAGATGGATTTTTTCACTTCCAAGCATCCGGCTGATATATCCCTGGATTTCATGGCGGGGATCTTCAAAAAGAAACATTTCGTATTCGGCCCCGGCAATGCGCTCATATTTAATCCCGTCAACCATAATATCGTTTAATGTTTTACGAATCGCCCGGGTGGTCTGTTCCAGGAACCGCTGGGGGTTTACCATTACATCGTCCAGCCTGCCCGACCTAATGAGAATATCGGCAATGGTGCCCCGGATCAGTTCGGTTTCCCGCTGAATATAACCTATTAAAATCGGGTATTTGTAAGGTTTCATACGCAACATTACTTTCCTGCACCGCCAGCATGCGCTCGGTTACGCCTTGTTTGGTGATATCCAGGCTCATCTTTTGGGCAATTATTTTCGGGCTTTCGATCGCGGGCATGTTGCGTACTTCCCGGGCGGCTTGGGCAATCAGGTCCTCTGTTTCATATTTAACTGAATAGCGGGTTTGTGTTTTGCCGGTCCCGGGCGGTCCGGTAAACAGTAGTCCTTTGCGCACGTCGGGCCATTATTGATTAAATACCTGGCCATGCCGGCGGCTTCTCTGTTTCCGGCATGTGCCGTCAGGCATCGTAGCCAACGGTCCGGTTGACATAGCCGGTATATTTGCTCACACCTCCCTGCGCCCGCCCGGGCGCTTTGGATTTATCTTTTAAAAAGTTTGTCCGGGGGTCGCTCTCGGATTTGAACTTATCAAGCCCGCGCAGCAAGAATTCGTCCAGGCGCCACTTGTGGGTCCAGTAGTAATCGTCACCGTGCACCACTTCCGCGTAGTTGTCGATGGCCTCCAGGATTTCACCCACCGTGTAACCCTCGGCCAGCCTGGCTTTAATGTGCCCCCATAGATATGTCTTTAGAAATGTGGCCCGGGGTAGCATGCGTGGCTGGAATTTTATCCGGGATTATAATACCCGGTTGGAATAATTAAAGCTAATCAAAAATTAATTCATTTCTGCGTAAGATGTTTAGCAAGTACCCGGAAAAACCGATAAATACGTTGATTACACCAAAGATCAAGTATAGGGAGCCGATAAAATCGGCTTGCAGAGCGGCAATCACCAGAAACGCCGTCCCCAGCAAAACAAAAAGCAGCGCTCTTTTTTTAGATGTCAATATGTTTTCTTTAATGGACAGGGCCATTTCCAAGCCGGTTATGGCATATTCGTTGTTTTTCTGCCATTTTTCTTCCGGAAAAATAGGGTGCCCGGCGTGTTTTGCCATGCGCAGTACAGTATAACCGTCAAAAAGATGGATCTTTTTCTGCCCCTTCATGCGCCTTACAAACCGGTGGGCATCATCCGAAAATGCCCCGGTGGTTACTACCAGGCCTACATCAAAATGATATCGTTTTATGTCCTCAAAAAATTCTTTAATTTGTTTGTCACAAACTTTAAAATCATCTTTATCGGCACTGATACATAATACAGCTATTTTATGTTTGCCAAGTTCGCCATGAAGGTCAATACTGGATTCATCCTTGATGAAAAAAGTTTCTAACTCCTTCATAGCATATGTTTTGGTGAGCAAATCTTTCACCAGCAGCACAAAATCCTGCCGGGAATCAATGTTTTTAATTCTTTCCCGGCACTTGCGGGCGGAAAACCAGATATTTCTGTGCATACGGAGGTGACAATTTTTTCTTACTTTTAAAGTTACGATTAGTGCGGTTTCCAAGACCAGGATCAAAGGCAGCAATATGTTCAACGTTCGTTGTTCCAGATGCGTTATTTGGATGGCCGAGATGGTTATAGACCAAAAAAACAACAGTGGTAACATTAAATCCAGGGCGTGGGCCAATCGGGTGCGGTCATCACGCGGCGGATTATGCATAAAGTAATGCAACCGGTCTTTAAGCATGCACTAAACCTCCATAATTATTGCTATTGGTATCAAGAAAAGTATTGCCATTTTGTTGATTTTATAGCCATTAAAAAACAGTACCCTAATAATAATTGCACTCTACAATACCACCAGTGAATGCGTAAAACCGCCCGGAGCAGGGCGGTGTCAATGCTTGTATGTTAGGATTAAACGGCTTTTTTCTCTGTTTCCGGGTTCTTTATTTCTCCCACCCGGAAATGTTGCACCATGTCGCTTTCAACAAACTTCCAAGTTTCTTCCGCGTTGGTCCGCCAGTTTGTCGGGCAGGATGACAATGCTTCCACAAAGGAAAATCCCCTTCCGGCCATTTGATTTTGCAATGCTTTTTTGATATAACCTTTTAGCTGTCTGAGATTGGCTATGGTACCCCGGGCCACGTATGCTCCTTCCTGGGTGATGGCGGCTACCATTTCCGGTCCCAACATGGGGTAACCCGTTGGTTTGGGATCTCTGCCGTATGGGCTGGTTTCCGTTTTCTGGCCGGGCATGGTTGTAGGGGCCATTTGCCCGCCGGTCATGGCATAAACGGTATTGTTGGCCAGCAGGACCATGATATTTTCGTTGCGGGAGGCCGCGTTGACCAGATGCTGGGAACCGATGGCGTATCCGCCGCCATCGCCCATGTAAGCTATAGCCAACAGGTCGGGGTTGGCCCTTTTGATACCGGTTATCACCGGGGTGGTGCGACCATGGTGGGTCTGCACGGTATCAACATTGAAAAAGTCCCATGACAGTAGTGAGCACCCGATGTCGCAACCGAATACGGTGCGGTCCTGGATATCCAGTTCGTCAATTACTTCACCCAGGGCCTTTAACACCAGCCCGTGGCCGCAGCCCGGACAGAATTTATGCGGCTTGGTTTCCACGCGCCAGCTACGGGGCATTACCGGTTGGGGCATGTCATTTCCTCCTTTTATACTTCATTCCTTTAATATCACCCGGTAAAGCCCTTGCTATACTAAAACCCGGCTAAATCATTCTTTTTGCGGATATGTTTACATTTACAGGTTTTTAATCACGGCCACTTCTTCACATTTGGGGAACTTGGGGCAATTAATGCATTCTTTCCATACTTTTTGCGGCAGATCTTCCTTGGCAATGATCTGAAAACCGCACTTAACAAAAAAGGGCGCCTGGTAAGTCAGGGCAAAAACCCGGGGTATTTCCAGGTCAATTGCTTCTGCCAGGAAAGCGTCAACCAGCCCGCGTCCGATTTGCCGCCGCTGGTATTGTTCGTGTACTGCCAGGGCCCGTATTTCCGCCAGGTCTTCCCAGATAATGTGCAGAGAGCCTACTCCGACAATCCGGCCCTCCAGTTCGGCCACGGTAAACTCCCGCACACATTCATAAAGGGAGGAGCGGGACCGCGCCAGCATCAAATCTTTTTCGGCGTAATAATTAATAAACTCGTGAATGGTTTCAATATCGGAAATTTTAGCTTTGCGAAAAAGCATGATGTTCTACCTACCTTTATTTATTTAGCGCGTAATCAACGGCGTTGCGGAACAATGCCATGCCGTGCGGTTCGGAAAAAACGATGCGCCGCCAGTTCGGGTGGTGATGGGTTTCCACAAACCTTTCCGGGTGCGGCATCAGTCCCAGCACGCGACCGGTCTGATCGCATATGCCGGCAATGGCATGCAAGGACCCGTTGGGGTTAGCCGGGTAATCCTGCGTGGGGTTTCCCCGGGCGTCCGCATACCTGAAAACAACCTGACCGGCGCCCTCTATTTCTTGCAGCGTTTGTTCATTAGTATAAAATTTACCTTCACCGTGCGCCACCTGGTACTGTAAGATGGTTCCTTCCAGACCCCGGGTAAATACACAGTTGCTGTTTTCCACCCGTAAGTTGACCCATCGGCATTCAAATTTCCCGCTATCGTTTTGCATCAGGGTGGCCCGGATATTACCCAGTTCTCCCCGGGGTAGCAATCCGGTGCGGACCAGTACTTGGAAACCGTTGCAAATACCGATAATCAATTTGCCGTCTTCAATAAATTGCCTTAACTGATCTTGTAAAAACGAGGCTAATTCAACGGATAAAACTTTGCCGGAATGAATATCGTCGCCGTAAGAAAAGCCACCCGGTATAGCCATTATCTGGTAGTCAGCCAATTTTTCTCCGCCGTTTCTTAACTGGTTGACATGTACCAGGTTGCAGTTACCGCCCGCTTTGGCAAAGGCGTGTAAAGTTTCCCGGTCACAGTTTGTTCCGTCCGTTCTCAATATACAAACCCGGGGCTTCATGCTCCGAACACCTCCTGCATGGGCTTTTGCCAGGCATTGAACAGCTTATGCGTGGAAACGGTAAACAATTTGTTTGGGCCCCGGCATACAGTTATTCGTTTTTCGTTTGTGGTTCGCCCCAGTACCAGGTAAGGAACATCACCAAATACTTGCGCGGGATCGGTGGAGTTATCCATTTCCACCAGGAAACACCCCGCTGTTTCATTAAACAGGAAATAATCGGGCCGCTGCGTTTCGGGTATGGTGATTTGCGCGCCGGTATCCCCGCCGAAACACATTTCCGCCAGCGTGGCCAGTAGACCCCCTTCGCTGATATCATGGCAGGCTTTGATGTTTCCGTTCCGGCAGGCCCGGTAAATAGTTTTAAGGGTTTTGGGTAACAGTCGCATATCAATAACCGGTACCCGGGGTGAAACGGCATTGTAAATATCATAGTAGGTGGAGCCGCCCATCTGGTCGATATCGCGCCGGCCTACAAGGACTACGGTGCTGTCGATACACTTGAAATCAGCCGATACTGTGGCGGTAACGTCATCTATCCGGCCGAAACAGGATACACACAGCACGGGCGGTATTTTAATCACTGCTCCGTCCTGGCCCCGGTAAGTGCTGCTCAGGCTGTCCTTCCCGGAAATAAAGGGCATGCCGGTGGCTCTGACAAAATCCACACAGGCGTCCACGGCCCGGTCCAGGTCGTACAACGATTCCTCGTCAGGATAGGGCCAGATGAAGTTATCTATTAAAACCAGTTCGTCGGGATTGGCGCCCACGGCTACAGCGTTAGATACTGCTTCTGTAGCCGCCCAGATGCTGCCGGCGTAAGGGTCAAGTTTATTTAACACGGGGTTCATACCGTGGGCGATAACAGCACCGTATTTTTTACCCAAGATAGGGGCAACAACCACGGCATCGTTGGGCGCGTCCCCCTGGACTCCGCCAAACGGGGGTAGCGCGCTGGAGCCCTGCACGCCGTGATCGTACATACGTACAATGGGCTCTTTGGAACACACGTTCAAGTGCTGCATTACCAGGGTGCACGCTTGTTCCCAATCCCGGGGGGGATCAGGTTCCTTGTGCTCAACCGGCTGCGGCTCTTTACGGGCCGTCATGGTGCGCGCAGGTAGACCGTGGTGCAAGAACTCCATGTCCAGCTCGCATACCATATCCTCCCGGTAATATACTTCCAGTTTGCCGGTATCGGTGAATTGCCCGATTACGGTTGCCTCCACATTGTGTTCATGGCAAATTTGCAGCAGGCTGGCCAGGTTTTCCGGGGCCACGGCCAGGGCCATTCTTTCCTGGCTCTCGGACAGCCATATTTCCCATGGCGCCAGCCCCGAATACTTAAGCGGGGCCCGGTCCAGGTGGATTTTAACCCCGGTTTGCTGGCCCATTTCTCCAAAGGCAGAGGCGAAACCGCCGGCGCCGCAGTCTGTGATAGCCCGGATCAAGTTCTGGTCCCGAGCCCGCAAAAGAGCGTCACTCATACGTTTTTCTTCAATGGCGTGGCCTATTTGCACGGCGCTGGCGTTTACGTCAATGGTACGGTCGGTCATTTCACCGCTGGAAAAGGTAGCTCCGTGGATGCCGTCCCTGCCGGTCCGGCCGCCCATAACCACGGCGATATCACCGTTTTGGGGCCGCCCTTTTTGCGCGTCCCGGGCGGGCATTATCCCGTAGGCGCCAACGATTATAGTAGGCTTGGCCCGGAAATCCCGGTGAAAGTGCACCGAGCCGTTGTTGGTAGGAATGCCCATGCGGTTCCCGTAATCACGAACCCCGGCCACTACCCGGCGCAGCAGGTATTGCGGGTGCAGGCATCCCCGGGGCACGTCCGACGCAGGAAGTTCCGGTGGGGCAAAGCAAAACATGTCCGTGGAGGCGATTACTCTGGCTCCCTTGCCGGTACCCATGATATCGCGAAAAACGCCGCCGCTGCCGGTCATGGCCCCGCCGTAGGGCTCAATGGCCGACGGTGAGTTGTGGGTTTCCACCTTGCCGCACAGCGCCATTCCTTCATAGAAATCAATTACGCCCGAATTGTCTTCAAAGGCGGATAAAACCAGTGGGTGCCCGGCGGCGGCAGTGGCTTCCTGCAACCGTTTAAACAAGGGCTTTTTGGTTGCGTCGCCCACAATTAAAGTTGCTTTAAAGGTTTTATGCACGCAGTGTTCCGACCAGGTTTGGGCCAGGGTTTCGATTTCACAATCGGTGGGGTCCCGGTTCAGTGCCATAAAATATCTTTGGATGGCCTTCATTTCCTTAAGGTTGAGAAACAGGTTATCCCGGCTGAGTTCCATTAACTCGGCTTCGTTCATGGACCGGATGGGAATGACCGCGGTCCGGCCGGGCCGGCCCTGGATCACCAGCGAGGACGGTTTTTCATGCACTACCCGCTCCACCGTTTCATTGACCAACAACCTCGACAGGATAAGTTGCATATCGGCATCCGTAACAGAGCCGAAAAAGCCATATTCATAACTGGAGTCAGCCGCCACCAGCCCCCTGACGCCTAAATCGGCGGCAGCCTTCAGGATGGAGCCGGCTTCCGGGTTCATCACGCCCGGTTTGTAGGCAACTTCCACCAGTTTGTCGGCATTTTCAATAATAGGTTCATTAACCTTATATTGTTGAAACACTTCTTCGGCCAGCAAGTTGCGGGCCAAAAAATCGGCGTCCGCGGCGGAGATGCCTTCAAATCGGTAAACCTTGGCGGTTACTATGTGGTTAATGGTAGTGATATGCAACGTGTCCTTGATTTCCTGCAGTAAATTTTTCCCTCTGGCATCTGTAATATGAGGCAGGTTGATAACCCGCACTTCCTGGACGGCCATAAAATTACACCTCCGGGTTAAAACGGCATTGAAAAAATAAAATTCCGGCCCACTGGGGGCCGAAAAGCACAGAATTTATTACTGTTCTATTTTATTATAAATAATAATAAAAAACAACTTGAATATTACCTGATAATTAATACCGGGCAATGTGCGTGTCGGGTTACCCGGTTGCTCACGCTGCCCATCAGATATCCCTTTATTTCACTCAATCCACGGCTGCCGATAACAATCAGGTCATAATTCCCTTCCCGGGCTTCCAGGCAGATTTCCTGGGCCGGGTTGCCCCAGGTTAACTTTTTATTAATTGTTACACCCCGGTCTTTTAAATCTTCCATTGCTTCATTAAGAATATTTTCTCCCATGGTTTCAAATTCCTTGACAATTGTTTTCTGAGCAACCCCCAGGCGATCTCCGTATGGACCTACCAGGGGAGTTAAGTTGGGTGCTACATGAAGTAAGGTTATATTGGCATTTACCTTGGCCGCGATTTGAATGGCATGTTCCGTTGCCGCCAGGGAACGATGGGAACCGTCCAAGGGAACCAGTATTTTATTGTACATGGTGCCACCCCCTTACAAGGAAGTTTTCACTTATATAAATATAAAAACATATTTTGATTAAATATTCAATAATTTAACGATAGTTTAAAAAAATATTTACTATGTAATAATATTCACAAGTGCTTCTGGTACTTCCCCGGTTTCCATAATAAATGACCGGTGGTAACCTTCGTTGGGGATATCATTTATTGTTTTTTTTAGCTGTCTTTGATGCTTTAAGATAACAGCGGGGTCAACAGTTCTTTCCCTGGATGCATTTTGCTTGAGGCAAAGTTCAAGCGGAAAATTAAAAAGTACCAGGGTAGTGTAAAAATTATGTTTATTTGCCAGTTTTTTTAATCTTTTTCGGGCTGGTCTGGTCAGTGCGGTGGAATCGGCGACGGTGAGCCGATTGAAGGACAGCCGCATATCTATAAGCATGTGAAATAACTTGAATGCCTTGCCCGAAACCGCCATGTTTTCTTCATCGTCGCTGATCATGGCCCGGCACCTGTCTGAAGATACAATTTGCGTTTCTTTAAAATGCTTGCGGGCAAAGGTGGACTTGCCGCAGCCGGCCGGTCCACATAATATAACCAATGACCGATAGGGGATCTCAATTGTTTGCACGCTGCATCCTCCTGCGTCAAAAGAGCGTTGGTCAATGCCAATGGCTGTCCTACACTGGCTTTTATAAATTATTATTGTAAATTATTATGATCAAAAAAAGAAAAAAACACCCGAAAAGGTGTTAATAATTTAATCGATAAATCTAACCCGACCGCCCGCCAGGGAGGCGATGGGCGCCAGGGATTCAATGCGGATGCCCTTTTCCCGCAGCGCCTGCCCGCCCCCCTGGAAGACCTTTTCAATCACTATGCCCACGCCCACCAGGGTAGCCCCCGCTTGGTTGATAATATTCACCATCCCCCGCAGCGCTTCGCCTTGGGCCAGAAAGTCATCAACAATTAAAACCCGATCTTCCCGACTGATAAATTTCTTGTTAACATAAATGTCCACCGCTTCCTGCTTGGTAAAAGAAAAAATATTGCTGCTGTAAGAATGGGGGGCCTGGGTGGCGGCCTTATTTTTTTTGGCGAATACCACCGGAACCCCCAGCGCCAGACCGGTGGTCAGGGCTACCGCTATTCCCGATGCTTCGACGGTCAATATTTTGGTTATACCGGTTCCGGTGAACCGGCCGGCCAATTCCCGTCCCAGTTCCATGGTGAATGCGGGGTCAACTTGATGGTTTAAAAAGGAATCTACTTTCAATACCTTATCGGATAAAACTTCTCCCTCGTTTAAAATTTTTTCTTTTAATTTTTGCATGATAAATCCAATCTCCCTTTATCATTCATCCTATCTTTCTTCCCGGTCATAGGGCAGCCCCAGCGCCTGAGGGGCGCCTATATGGTTGGTTATGTTGCGTTTGGTTACTAAAATAAGCACAACTATGGTAAATATATAAGGCAACATTTTTAAAAAATACGGAGAAATCATGACGTTAAGGGTTTGCAGGCGAAATCCGAGGGCGTCCAGGCCGCCGAAGAAATACGCCCCCCAGAGGGCATTAGCCGGGTTCCAGGTGGCAAAGATCACCAGGGCAACGGCGATCCATCCTCTGCCCGCGGTCATGTTTTCCATCCAGCTGGGCACATAATGCAGGGACAGGTAGGCGCCGCCTATGCCGGCCAGCATACCGCCGATAATAACGTAAATATAACGTATAAAGAATACATTTATGCCCATGGAATCAGCTGCCGCGGGGTTTTCACCCACAGCCCGCAGGTGTAATCCGGCACGGGTGCGAAAGACAAAAAACCATAGCGCCGGAACCAGGATATAGCTAAGGTAAACCAGAGGGTCGTGCTGGAAAAAAACCGGTCCGATGACCGGTATATCGCTCAGCACGGGAATGGGAGTCACCTTGAACGGGACAGGCAGGGGTTTGCCCACATAAGCTTTACCCAGGTAACCGCTGAGACCGGTGCCGAACATGGTCAGGGCCAGGCCGCTGACTACCTGGTTGGCTTTCAGGGTTACCGTCAACAAGGCGTGTATCAGGGCCATCAATCCGCCGGCCAGCATGGCTACCGCCAGACCGGTCCAGGGGTTGGCGGTATGCAGGGCTAATATGAATCCGCTGACGGCGCCGACCAACATAATCCCCTCTACCCCCAGGTTTAAGATGCCGGCGCGCTCCGCCAGCACTTCCCCCAGGGCCGCGTATAAAATTGGTGTGCCCGCAGTAATGGCGGTGGCCAGGATGGCCACGATAATTTCCTGGTTCATACGCTATCATCTCCTGCCGGAGCTGCCGTAACCTTTTTTGCCGGCACCTTTTTAACTTGATAATTGGTCAACAATTCTCCCCCCAGGACAAAGAAAAGCAATAATCCCTGCAGCATGGTTACCATGGAGGACGGGATACCGCTGGTTTGGACGATATAACCGCCCACCTGCAGACCGCCGAAAAGGAAGGTGACTATGACGATAACAAATGGGTTGAGCCGGCTTAACCAGGCGATAATAATACCCGTGAAGCCGTATCCCGGGCTGAGGCCGTGCTGCAGGCGGTGGGCAATGCCGGATACTTCCGACATGCCGGCCAGTCCACAAACGGCTCCGCTGAAAAACATAACCAGCATAATATTTTTCTTGATGTTTATTCCGGCGTACCGGGCAGCACCGGGATTTTCCCCGGTGACTCTAATCTCGTAGCCCCAGCGGGTTCGGTAAATGACTACGTAAAATATGACAGCCAGAATCAGCCCGAAAAACAGGCCGGCGTGGATGCGGGAGTTTCCCAGGCTGGGCAAAATGGCCCCGGAAGAGAATGTCGCGGTTAGGGGGAAATTAAAACCGTGCGGGTCCTTCCAGGGTCCGTAAACAAGAAAATCCACCCAGAATATGGCCACATAATTTAGCATCAGGGTGGTGATAATTTCGTTTACACCCCATATGGCCCGGGGAATGGCCGGCAACAGCGCCCATAACCCCCCTACCAGCATACCAAGTAAAATCATGGCCGGCATGACCCACCAGGCGCTGCCCCCGGGAAAGGTCAGGGCCACCCAGGTGGCGGCAAACGCACCCATGTAGAGCTGACCTTCGCCCCCGATATTCCATAGCTGCATGCGAAAGGCCAGGGCTACCCCCAGGCTGGTCAAGGTAAGGGGTATGGTCCTAACCACCGTTTCCGATAACCCGTAGGTCGAGCCGAAAGCGCCGCGGAACATGGCGGTGTACACCTCGAAAAAGTTATGTCCCGAAAGCACCAAAAAAGCCGCGCCCACCAGCAATGCAAGGATGATGGAAGAAAATGGAATAACTACGTATGCACTGGAAGAGGGTGCCAGTTTTTTCTCTATGACATATTTTGTACCGTATACAATCATAGTGCTATTTCTCCCGCTTGATCAGATCCCATCATTAATAGGCCAACCTCCTCGATGTCAGTCATTTCCGCTGGAATAATGCCGGTGATCTGCCCGTTGCAGAGCACGCCGATACGGTCGCTCAGTTTAAATATTTCGTCCAGGTCCTCCGAAATAAGCAGTATGGCCATACCCTTTTCCCGCTGCTGCAAAAGCAGGTTATGAATGGCTTCGGTCGCTTTGATGTCCAACCCGCGTACCGGGTATACCGCCACCAGCAGGTGCGGTTCAGCGGTGATTTCCCTGGCTAAAAGCAATCTTTGCAAGTTGCCGCCGGATAAGAGTTTTACCGGCGCATCAAGACTGCTCAATTTTATTTCGAAACGGTTAACCAGGTTCTTGGTATTTTCCCGGGCCTGGCGGAGGTTTAAAAAAGGGCCGCGTTGCAGCTTGCCGGTGCGGTAATCTTTAAGTATAAGGTTGTCCACGGCTCCCAGGTTGGGAACCAGGCCCGTACCCAGCCGGTCTTCAGGGACCAGGGCCACGCCGTGGTCGATTATCCGGCGGGGAGAGCCACCGGTTATTTCGTTGCCTTTAATGTAAATGCTGCCGCCGGTGACGGGGCGCAAACCGGATACTACCTCGGCCAGTTCCCGCTGCCCGTTCCCAGCCACGCCGGCGATACCGAATATTTCGCCGCTGTGCACGGTAAAGGTGACATTTTGCAGGCAGGGGCGTCCCAGGTCGTTCATACAGTGGACCCCTTGCAGTTCAAGGACTTTATGTTCCCCCGGCGGGCTTTTTTTCTTGTATTGCCGTACCACGTCCTGGCCCACCATCAGCCAGGCCAAGTCGCGTCGGTTTATTTGCTTTTTCTCCAGGGTGGCCACGGCTTTCCCTTTGCGCAAAACGGTGACCCGGTCTGCTATTTCCATCACTTCTTGCATCTTGTGCGTTATTACCACTACGCCCCGCCCCGACCTGGCCATTTCCCGCAGGTTTTTGAAAAGCTCCGCTGTTTCCTGGGGTGTGAGGACGGCGGTCGGTTCATCCAGAATCAGTACCCGGGAGCCGCGGTATAACATTTTAACTATTTCCACCCGTTGTTTTTCGCCCACTGATAGCTGCCATACCCGGGCGGAGGGATCTATATGTAATCCATAGCGCTGGGAAAGCTGCGCCAGGTTGTTTTCAATGTCTTTCATATTTAAAACCGGAGCCACGTTATGATCGCCCAAAATTACGTTTTCGGCCACGGAAAAAGAATCAATCAGTTTAAAATGCTGGTGCACCATTCCAACACCGGCGCTGATAGCGTCGCCGGGTGAGCGGAAAACCATCTGGGTGCCGCGGACAATTATTTCACCTTCATCCGGCCGGTACAGGCCGGCTAAAACCGACATCAGCGTGCTTTTTCCCGATCCGTTTTCCCCCAATAAAACGTGGATTTCACCCTGCTTGACATTGAAATTAACTTTATCGTTGGCTATAACACCGGGAAATCTTTTGGTAATATTTTTAAGTTCAATGAGGTATGGCTTTGTCATGGTTTAACTTGACCCCTTAGCAGCGGTTGCTGGCAGTGAAACTGCCAGCAACCGGTAATCTGTGTATAAATTATTTGATGGTACCTTCCACGCCTTCGACAAACCAGTTCATTTCCAACAACTCTTGATCGCTCATCTTCTGACCGTCCGGAATCTTGATTTCGCCCTTCTGATCTTTGATGGGCCCGGTAAACACATCCCATTCGCCGCCGATGATGCGTTGTTTTTCCTGTTCAACCAGCTGTTTGGTGTCTTCCGAAACCATGGGACCGAAGGGGGCAAGTCCCACTACGCCTTCGGCCAGGCCGCCCCAATAAGTCAGGCTGCCGTATTTGGGTGTGCTGTCAAAGGTGCCTTCCTTGATGGCCTTTACCGTATCCACATAATAGGGACCCCAGTTCCATACCGGCGAGGTCATGACGGCTTTGGGTGCCATTTTGCTCATATCGCTGTTGTAACCGATCCCCAGCTTACCAACTGCCTCGGCTGCCTGCTGCGGTCCGGGGGAATCCTGGTGCTGGGCAATCACGTCGGCCCCGGCGTCCAGAAGCGCCACGGCCGCATCCTTGGCGGCGGCGGCATCAATCCAGGTATTGGTCCAGACCACCTTGACTTTGGCGTCCGGGTTGACCTTTCTCACGCCCAGGGTGAAACCGTTAATGCCGCGGATTACCTCTGGAATCGGGAAGGCGGCTACGTAGCCGATGATATTGCTTTTGGTGGCTTTACCTGCGACCAGACCGGAAAGATAACGCGCCTGGTACATCCTGCCGAAATAGGCGCCTACATTTTCAGCGGTTCTGTAGCCGGAGCAGTGCAGGAAAGTTACGTCGGGGTATTTCTTGGCTACGTTGATGGTGGGATCCATATAGCCGAAACTGGTGGTAAAGATAATCTTGTTGCCCTGCTCCACCAACTGGGTTATCACCCGCTCGGCGTCGGAGGGGTTTTCGGGTACGTTTTCCACATAATCACTGGCATCCACATAAGGAAGCTGCTCCTCCAGGTACTGGCGGCCCTGTTCGTGCGCGGCCGTCCAGCCGGCATCATCCACCGGTCCTATGTAAACAAATCCAACTTTTAATTTCTCTTCACCCTGTTGATCCTTGGACTGCTCACTTTGCTTACTTTCCTGGCCGCCGCATCCTGTGGCCAGCAGTGCCACCAGTAGCACGGTTGTCAAAGCAAGCACGGCTTTAAAATTAATTTTTTTCATTTTCTTTTACCTCCTTCCAAATTTGAAAGATAGAAAAATATAACTGTACTTCCCTCCCCCTCCGGCGATTGTGAAGGTAAAACATACCTAATCCGTATTCTTTGTTTTAACGTAAAATCCTGCTGGATACGACAAAAAATATGTTGGTGAAATGGGATATAATATTGCCGGAATATAACAGGCATGGTAAAATTACCAGGGTTCTAAAAACTTTTTTCAAGGCAGGTGATAGGGTATTAAAGAAGTGGAAATTTATACCGACGGGGCATGCAGCGGCAACCCCGGGCCGGGCGGCTACGGAACCATTCTCAAGTACGGCCCGCATGAAAAGGAATTAAGCGGTGCGTACGACAATACTACCAATAATCGCATGGAACTGATGGCCGTGATCAAGGGGTTGGAGAGCTTAAAAGAGCCCTGTCAGGTCACCTTATATTCCGATAGTAAATATATAGTGGATGCCATGACCAAGGGTTGGGTAACCAGGTGGCGGTCCCGCGGGTGGATGCGCAACGATAAGGAACGCGCCAAAAATGTGGACCTCTGGGAAAGGGTTTTGCAGCTGTCGGACAGGCACCGGGTGCGGTGGGTATGGGTGAAAGGACATGCCGACAACGAATTTAACAACCGCTGCGACAGGCTGGCGGTGGAAGCTATCAAGCACAAGCCCCGGATTATGGATAATCCCCAGTAATATTTATTAAAGCGATATCAAATAATATAACCGGGGTGAAATAGGTGAACACAAAAAAAAGAAACAGCTTTATCAGCCAGGTACAAAACAGGATTGACGCAGAGGAAATCGGCGAGGAAGTTTTACGGGACGCCGGGAAGAGAAAGAAAGATGTGGCCGATTTTCAGCTGAACGAGGCCGGCGGGCCGCTGGCCGAGGAGTTTGACGAACAGGATTAATGGTAAACGGCCCAGAAAAACCAAATGATCATAATTATTTCTATAGCCAGTTTCAGCAAGCTGCCGCTCAATAGGCCCACCATGGTGCCGATGCCGGACCGTACGGCGGTGTCCAGGGTCTTTTTATTAAGCAGTTCCCCCGCTACGGCCCCGACAAAGGGGCCGAAGATAATGCCGGCGGGCCCGAGCAGGACCAGGCCTAAAACGGTGCCGATCACGCTGCCGTATATGGCGGAACGGGAGCCGCCATAGCGTTTAACTCCCCAGGCCCCGGCTAAATAATCTGTTAAATAAACCAGGAGCACCGCCAGTGCCTGGCCGATATAAAAAACAAGGCCTAATGTGGCGAATTTGGTTAAATAACCGTAAACCAGCATGCCCAGCCAGATTAATACGGCTCCCGGTAAAACCGGTAACACAGACCCGGCGATACCGGCGACAAAAAAGATAATGGCCAATATCATGGCCAGCGTATTCATCACCAGCCCTCCTTTATTCCCGAGTTATTTAATTTATATATGTACTTCGAATATTTATGTCAAGAATAAACGGGGCTGTTGGGCCCCGTTTCAAAAATTTACAAGTCTTCTGTGGAAGATTCTGCGGAACAACCACTTTCTGCGCTGGAACTCTCCAGCGATTCCTCGCAGGGCGATTTGCCGGTCAAAGTGGACTCGCTTTTGGGACATTTGGATTTGCTTGAACTTGAATTTGAACTGGAACTGCTGCCGGAACTGAATGGAAATGTCAAGATTATCACCTCCTGACCTTATTCTGCCCGGCAGCAACGTTATTTTTACCCGGTGATACTAACCGGTAGAGGAATTTGCTAGAAAATTATCCACCAGGTCACGGCACAGACGGGTGATCTGTTCTATATCAGCGGTACCGGCCTTGTCAACGTGGATACCCGCTACCAGTACCACCGGGCTGTTCATTTTTTTAGCAATTTTTTCGGCCAGCGGCTTGGCCAGTTCGTCCTCCTTGTGGCCCAGTTCGGGAATGACAATGGAATTGCAGCTGACCTGCTCCGCGGATAGCAGGCTGGGTCTGGGGTGGGTAACCACGGTGGCGCCTATGTGCGGCCGGTCGCCGCCCAGCAGTTGCACGATGATGCCGGAAGCGGTCTTTGTGACCAGCATGTGCACTTCCAGGGGA
Organism: Desulfoscipio geothermicus DSM 3669; assembly: GCF_900115975.1. Taxonomy (GTDB): domain Bacteria; phylum Bacillota; class Desulfotomaculia; order Desulfotomaculales; family Desulfallaceae; genus Desulfoscipio; species Desulfoscipio geothermicus. Next base: position 31,944 of record NZ_FOYM01000020.1, on the reverse strand, counting down.
TGTTCACCGGCGTGGAAATGTTTGACTTCCATTATTTTTCCCTCCGGTGTTTATTATTAAACTGATAATTTTCTTTTAAAACCGCTCAAACTCGGCACAGGATCAAAACCCTTGCTCAGCGCCAGCACCTTGAATATGCCGCCCATCCCACCGGGCAGGACCAATTGTTTAATGGCCGAGGTAATCTTGGCTATTTCCGGGTTATAAGTAAAATCTTCCTGCCTCCGTAAAACGTCAAGGATACCCAGGTTCAATAAAAACTGCGGCTGGGTAACCAGGCCCAGTTTTTGTAGACCCAGTTGCTCGCCCCATAAAGCCAGGGCCGCGAAATTGACGTGGGCTGTGATATCCTGCCGACCGATATTTATAAAGGGGTCTTCCACCAGCCGGTGCTTGTGAAAACAGCGCAAGGTGCCGTTAAAACGTTGTGGAACGTATAATTCCGCCGTGGTAGCGCCGTAATCCACGGTTAATAAAAACCCTTGTCGAAGACTGGCGGCCACTTCCGCCAGCCATTTTCGGGCCTGCAGATTTACTTCGGCTTTCTGGCCAGAAGCCAAGGTTATATTTTGCATGTCAAAATAATTTGCCAGGTCTGCTGACGAAAGGGGCCCTGCAACAAAAGTAAATCCGGCGGTGCTGTCTAAATTAACGTATAGTTCCTGCAGGCCGGTGCTGCCCATTTCCACCAGGTGCACAGGAAAGGCGTCCACCAGTTCGTTGGCAAAAACACAACCGCCTTCGATACCGGCAGGGTCAATATCTGCCAGGTTGTTTACCCACTTGAATACAGCCCCGGCGGGTGCACGATGATTCAATTCATTCTGTTGGCATTTCCGCAAGGCGGGGCTAATTTCTATTAAATAGTAATCCAGCGCCGTCCGGAATTCAGGATGGTTACGGTAAACGGCGCTGGTTATATCCCGGGCCAGCACCCCGGTGCCGGGACCGTATTCAACCAGCGCCCAGGAGGACGGGCAGCCGGCCAGGCGCCACATTTCATGGAACTGTCGGGCCAGCACGGCACCGAAAAGCGGGCTTACCGTGGGTGCGGTGTAAAAATCGCCGGTACGGCCGATTTGGGTCCCGGGCGAGGTATAGTAGCCCAGCTCGGGGTGATAAAGGGCCTGTTCCATAAACCGGGCAAAGGTGATGGGTCCGTTGGTTTTTATTTCTTCTTTGATTAAGTCGGCCAGTCTTGGCATATCACACCTCGTTGGTTTTTTTCGGGTTTATCCCGATGAAAGCGCCCGGCCCGCCACGCGTATGTCGCCCACCCGGCGGGTTATTTTTTCTCGGTCCAGATATTCTAAAAGCGGTAGCGTGTATTTGCGCGAGGTTTGTAATAAATCCCGAACTTCTCCCAGGGAGAGTTCGCCTTTTTGGGTTAGGTGGCCTTTAACAAGGTCTATCGCACTTTGCAGGGCCCGGCTGTGGAAATACAGTCCTTCGGCTATTTTTACCAGTATGCCCCGGTTCAACAAGTAACTCAAGTACTCCGATTCGTCTCCCGCCAGTCCCGCTTCCTTGGCGGCTTCCGGCCACCCGGGGGGCTGGAAGGGACTGGCCAGATACATTTCTTCGAGCCGGTTGATTTTTTTGCCCTGGGTTGGCGTTGGCTGTGGTCTGAAACCCTGCAGCGATACGGTTTGCGGCTGGACGGCCAGTATTTTGTTCTTTGCAAAATGATTCAATAGCATTTGAAATTGTTTATTGTTTATGGCGGGGAAAAGGCGGGACCGCATTTCTTCCTTCGGGTATCCTTCCCGCAGGGGGTACTTGGCATGGTATTCCGTCAGCGCCCGTATTATTTTTTTCTCCCATTCCGCCAGTACCCGGGTGGCAAGGTATACCTTCTCCCCTTCTGCTTGAATAGCCGCCGCCCGATTGTCATCCAGCAATTCCCGCAGGGCGGACGCGGTTTCTTCGCCGGTCAGGCCGACCCCTGCGGCTAATTCGACCGGGGTAAATACGCGGCTGTTTGTCGCCAGATATTGCTCCAGTAGTTCGTCGGGCGTACCTTTTTCCGCCGTGGCCAGGGCCTGGATAACTTCCTGGCGGTTGCGCCTGTGCTTGCCGGCGGCGGGGTTGATTACCGTGCCGCCCCCGATGGTGCGCATTGGCGAGTACGAGCGGATGACGAAGTGATCTCCCCGGGCCGCAGCCACTTTGGTTTCCAACTGCAATTGCACGTAAGCATCGCCGCCGGGCTGCAGTTCCTCCCGGTCCAGGAGTATGACCCGACCCAGAATTTCAGCCGTTCCAAGGTAAACCCGGACCCGGGCCCGGTGCTTTAAAGGCTTGGGGACGTCAGGCAACAGCTTTAACTTGACGTCCACCCGAAATGACGGCTGGAGGCTGCCGGGAGACGCCAGTGTATCGCCGCGGTTCAGGTCATCCGCTTCGGCGCCCGACAGGTTCACCGCTACCCGCTGCCCGGGTTCGGCGGTATCCACTTTGTGCCCGTGCACCTGGATGTTGCGCACCCGGTATACTGCGTCGCCGGGGTATATTTGTAGGATGTCGCCGGTATGAATTTGCCCGGAGAGCAGCGTGCCGGTGGCTACGGTACCGAATCCGGTAACTGAAAAAACACGGTCTACCGGTAGCCGGGGCGGTCCGGTATATTTTATCCGGGTTGTGCCGGCAGCCAGTTGACTGATAGTTTCGCGCAAATAGTCCATCCCTTCGCCGGTAACGGCGGAAACGGCCAGTATAGGGGCGTTTTCCAGCAAAGTGCCGGCCAAAAAGTCTTTTACTTCCTCATAAACCAGTTCCAGCCATTCCTGGTCCACCAGGTCTTTTTTAGTGATTACCACAAGGCCTTTTTCTATTTGCAAAAGTTGAATAATATCCAGATGTTCCCTGGTTTGAGGCATTACTCCCTCATCAGCGGCTATTACCAGCAGAACAATATCTATGCCGCCGACCCCGGCCAGCATATTTTTTATAAATCTTTCATGGCCGGGCACATCAATGATGCCGGCTGTTTGGCCGTTGGGCAATTGCAAGTAGGCAAAGCCCAGCTCAATGGAAATGCCCCTTTCCTTCTCTTCCTTGAGCCTGTCCGTATCCGTGCCGGTCAGGGCCCGGATTAGAACCGTTTTACCGTGGTCCACGTGACCTGCGGTGCCGATGATTATATGATTCATGGCGACCCACCTCCATCCAAAAGCGCCCTGGACAGCACTTCCACCAGCGCGTCTTCTTCACCCGGCAGCAGGGTACGCACGTCCAGTAGCAGCCTTTCGTCCTGCAACCTGCCGATGACGGCGGGCTCTTCATCTCTCAGTCGGTCGGCCAGTTGCTGCGCGGTCATGGTGCGCGGCAGCACTTCCACCGCCCATGAGGGCAGGTCGGCGGTAGGCATGGCGCCCCCGCCCACCGCCGACGGCGCCGCCACGATAGCAAACCGGGCCTGCTGCGCGGCACCGTCGCGTAGTTGTTCCACCAGCCTTTCTGCCAGGTGCTTCAGTTCTTTCTGGCGGGCAGCAAGCATTTGCAGGGTGGGCACCCGTAACCAGGCCTGTTGCGGTGCCAGATACTCCCGTAGCGTGGCTTCCAGGCCAGCCACGGTGAATTTGTCGATGCGTACGGCGCGGGTTAGCGGGTTTTTCTTCATCCGGTCTATGTAAACCTTTTTACCGACGATAATCCCGGCCTGGGGGCCGCCCAGTAACTTATCACCGGAGAAGGTAACCACATCGGCTCCGGCGCACACTACTTCCTGCACCGTTGGTTCCACCGGCATTCCCGCTGCACTGAAGTCCACCAGGGAACCGCTGCCCAGGTCGCACATGACCGGCAGGCGATATTCCCGGCCTATGGCAACCAGCTCGGCTGTGGATGTTTCCCTGGTAAAACCGACAATGCGGTAGTTGCTGGTATGTACCTGCAGTAACAATGCGGTTTCCGGGGTGATGGCATTTTGGTAATCCCTGGCGTATGTTTTATTGGTGGCGCCCACTTCCACCAAACGGGCACCGCTCTGGGCCATCACTTCGGGAATGCGGAAAGAACCTCCTATTTCCACCAACTGTCCCCGGGATACTATTACCTCCCTGCCCCTGGCCAGCGTGCCCAGGGCCAGCAGCACGGCTGCAGCGTTGTTGTTGACTACAAGGGAGGCTTCGGCACCGCTGAGTTTGGTCAGCAATTCCTCCACGGGGGCGTAACGGGACCCCCGTTTGCCGGTTTGCAGGTCCAGTTCCAGGTTGGAATAACCTGAAGCGGCCTGGTTGATGGCCTGCCGGGCGCTTTCTCCCAGGACCGCCCGGCCCAGGTTGGTGTGCAGCACCACTCCGGTAAGGTTGAGCACCCGGCGCAGGTTGGGGCGGTTTCGGGTGTTGGCCCGGCGTGCGGTTTCTTGCACCGCCTGCGCCAGCAGGAAATTGCGGGCGTGATCATTAGGAGTAATCTGTAGCCGGTTTGCCTGCAGGTCGTTGCGCAAACCGGCGATAGTGTCCCTGGCCGCTTCCAGTACCAGCGACCGCGGCATTGATTGCAGCAGCATTTCAACGTCCGGCGCTTTAAGCACTTCGTCCACTGCCGGTAAGAATCTGAACAATCGGGTGCTGTTATTATCTGACATGTTCCATCCTCCCGCTCAACTGTCTTAAACATTATATGGCAGCAGCACGCTACAGCGCAAGGGGACTGTAGTTGTGCCATAACCCGGTAAAACTATTGACCGCTTGTAATAAACCTAATTGGCAATTGATTCTGCTTGTAGTTTTTTATTTTTTAAAATTGGCTTTTTCAAATTTATTGAGTTTTGTTTTTTTACCGAAGACAACCATTATATCACCCTTGTTTAACCGGGTAGTCGCCGTGGGCTGTATTGGCTCGCCGTCTTTATATACCAGTAAAATCCAGAAACCAAATCGGTTTGAGGCGTTGAGTTTTTCTATAGTTTTACCGGTAAAGCCGGGTCCAACTTCCAATTGCTCGATGATAAATCCCTGCGGCAGTTCCAGCATTTCAATTTCGGCTTCCGTTGATATGACATGGGCCAATCTGCGCCCCATATCCCGTTCTGGAAAAACCACCCGGTCGGCGCCCATTTTTTTCAGTACGTTACCTCTTCTCAGGTTAGGGGCTTTTACCGATACATTTACACCGGCATCCTTAAGAATATTGGTGGCGATCAATGCTCCTTCGAAATCAGCGCCCATAGCCACCACCGCTTCATCAAAATTTTTGTCACCCACAACCCTGGCCAATTCTTCGTCATCTTCCCCCACGTCCAGAATGGCCCCCGATATAATCATGTCCCGCACATCATCCAGGGCTTCTTCGTTCTGATCTATGGCAAAAATATCATGTCCCCGCTCGTATAACCCTTCAATTACACCGCGGCCAAAACGACCTACCCCGATGACCAAAACTGACTTCTTCATTAGCTCTTACCCCCTATCCGATTAAAATATCCTCTTTCATGTAATGCAAGCGCCGTTTGTCAATACCGGTTAAAACTACGATCAGTGTTAATACGCCGATACGTCCAACAAACATCAATAATCCGATTAGCACTTGCCCAAAGGCGGATAATTTAACGGTAACTCCCATGGACAAACCAACTGTGGCCAGGGCAGAAACCACTTCGAACAGAATCGGCATAAACGGAAGATGTTCAACGGTCATTAAAACCAGCGTGCTGGCAGCGGCCAACATTCCCGCTATAACCATAACCGTAAATGCTTTGGTTACACTTTCTGGCGCGATTTCTCTTTCAAATATGACGACCCCTTTTTTTCCCCGGACAATGGACCATATGGCCAAAACGGTTGTACCCAAAGTAGTCGTCTTAACTCCTCCACCTACTGAACCCGGGCTGGCTCCGACAAACATCATCAATATCATCAGAAAAATAAACGGTTCAGTCCATTCCAGCACCGGTATGGTGGTAAATCCGGCTGTTCGCGTTACAGCCTGAAATAAACTTGTTACAATTTTGTGGGTTAATGGAACACTTGCCAGTGTATTGCTGTATTCGGTCAAAAAGTAAAATATACTGCCGACCAGAGAGATAATTCCAGTCACCAGCAGAACCAAACGGCTGTGTAAACTCAGCTTGTGCCATTTGCGTACCAAAAACAGTTCCTGCAATACTACATAGCCTAGGCTGCCCAGTAAAACGAGAACAATGACTGCCAGGTTAATGCCCATATTGTATCGAAAAGGTTCCAGGCTATGTCCCGTTAAGTCAAAACCTGCTCCGTTAAAGGCGCTTACAGCATGAAAGACAACGAACATCAATCCCGGTATCAATCCCTCGCTCCATACATCCGGCAGGAGTAAAGCAAAAAGTACCGCCCCAACGCCTTCCAATGCCAAAGTAAGTAAAACTATGCTGCGCACCAGGCGTACCACGCCGGACATATTGAAATAATTTCGGTCCTGGACGATCAGGACACGGTGTCCCAGATGAATTTTCAGCCCCAGCATGGATAAGGTGATGGTGGCCAATACCATAAGGCCCAGGCCGCCAATCTGCATCAATACCAGTATCACGGCATGTCCGAAAAAGGTCCAGTATTCGGCTGTGGTGACAACTGTCAATCCGGTAACCGTCAAAGCTGAAGTGGCGGTAAACCAAGCTTCCAGCAGGGTTGCGGAACCGGGGTTCGTGGAAGCAAAGGGTAAGGTAAGTAACAGTGTTCCCACGAGATCAACCAGCGCGTAACTGATAACCAGCAATTGCCCCGGCTTTATATTGTTAAACATAGGCCGCTCCTACTTTTTTAGATTACTGGATATTATTTTACTATGGCCGATACGTTGTAATCAAAACAAAAAAGGCTGCCGTTGGCAGCCATAGCAGATATTATATTATGCGATCACAATCAGCGCATCGGCTGCACAGGCGCCCCGGCCTTCCGAAAATACCATGAGCGGATTAATGTCCAACTCGGCAATTTGCGGGAAATCATCCGCCAGGCGGGATACGCGCAGCATAATATTCTGCACGGCCTGTCTGTCGGCCGGCGGCTGCCCGCGCAATCCTTCAAGAATTCGCCTGCCCTTCAATTCATCCAGCATTTCCCGGGCATCCAGCGGCGTTACGGGCACCACCCGCAGCGCTACATCCTCCAGTGCTTCGACAAAAATGCCGCCCAAGCCTACCAGCACCGTGGAGCCGAATACCCGGTCCTTGCCGATACCGACAATCATTTCCGTGCCCCCGGGCAGCATTTCCTGAACCAACACACCGTTTATTACCGCGTCGGGTTTATAGGCCCGGGCATTATCCATTAGCACCTGGAATTTTTCCCGCACCTCGGTTTCAGAGGAAATATTTAAAAATACGCCTCCTGCGTCGGTTTTGTGTAAAATATCCGGCGATTCTATTTTCATTACCACCGGGTAACCGATGGTTTTGGCTGCATTCACGGCTTCCTCCGCAGTGGCGGCCAGAATCTCCCTGGTAGTGGGGATGCCATAAGCGCGCAGTACCTGTTTGGCGGTATACTCTGTCAATTGGGACCCGGGCGGGAAACGGTCCAGTATTTCACTGGCTTTTTCCCGAGCATTTTCCGCTATCTTCGGTTTTGACAGGGCACTGTTCAGGCGGGTATGAACAAAGTTGTTGTATTCGGCCAGCGAGGTCAGCGCCCGGATGGCAAAATCAGCCTCCCTGGCCGCGGGCACCAACTGGTCGTTCAGATAACGGATGGCGGCCAGAGCCTCCCTTTCCGGGCCCCAGACCAGGTTTAATATGGGCTTGTCACACCGCGCGCTCACCCGGGTCATTTGTTCGAGTCTGCTTTGGTCACCGTGCAGGGCCCAATTGTTGACTATCATCATATCTACATCGGTATCCCCGAGAACGATTTGTGCGCATTGTTCCAGCAGGCCCGGCTGGGTCATAATCGCCGAGGTGATGTCCACAGGATTGGCGGAGGAGGCGAAATCGGGCAGTATGGCGTCCAGTGCCTCCCTGGTTTGTTTTTGCAGGGGCACAACTTCCAGTCCGTAATGGGCGCATTTGTCCGCCAGCGCTACGCCGCTGCCGCCGGAAGTGGCCAGTATGGCCACTCGTTTGCCCCTGGGGATTTTACCGGCGGCCAGCACGGCAAGCATCACCTGAAATTCCTCCAGGCTTTCCACCCGGATAATGCCCTTTTGCTTAAATACGGCGCTATAAACCTTTTCCGACCCCACCAGGGCCCCGGTATGTGAAGCTGCTGCCCGGGCGGAGGCCGGGTAGCGGCCTGCTTTGATCAACATTACGGGCTTGCCTTTCTCCAGGGCCATATCGGCCGCCTGTAAAAATTTTTGCCCGTCCTTGATGCCTTCCAGATAGCCGCCGATTACCCTGGTATGTGGATCATGCGCCATATAGCCCATATAGTGGGAAAACTCCAGGTCCGCTTCGTTGCCTGTGCTCACAAAATGACTGAAGCCAATCCCCTTTTCTTTGATTATTTCGTAAATGGCGACGCCAAAGCCACCGCTTTGGCTGATAAAGCCCAGGAAGTCGGGTACCAGCACGTGGTCGGGCAGGTCGGTCACGGAGAAATTGGCCATCAACGCATTGCGGGAACTGAAAACACCCATACAATTGGGGCCACAAATGCGCATGCCCGTTTCTTTGGCCAGCCGGGTCATTTCCCGCTGTATTTCCGCACCATCGGGTCCCACTTCGGCGAATCCGGAAGTAAATATAATCACGCCTTTGACACCCTTTGCCGCAGATTCCAGCAGGGCGGGCATGGTCATCCGGGCCGGTACGGCAATAATACACAAGTCCACCGGCCCCGGGATATCCTTCAGTGACTGGTAACACTGTAAATTGCAAAGCGTTTGATACTTGGGGTTAACCGGGTAGATTTTCCCCTTAAACCCCCAGCGGGTCAGGGAAACCAGCGGTTGGCCGCTGGGTTTGGCGGGGTTGTTGGATGCACCGATAATGGCTATTGATGCGGGTTGAAAGATTGGTAATAAACTGCTTAACTCCTGTTGAAAGTCTGTTATTGCCAATTGTATTCCCCCTTTAAAATGCAGTAAACTTATTGAATGAATATTCACTCTGTTTAAAATAATTTTATCATAAAAATATAACCGGTTGTATAAAAAAAATCACCGTACCGGCAATAGGCGGTGATTTAGTGGATTTCCTTGATAATTGTGTAGTCAGTCCGGCGCTGGGCGGGGATAAAGCCGGCATCTTTGATGCAGCGGTGAATTTCCTGCAGGGCTACCCGGTAATTAACCCCCGCGGCCCGCACCACGTTTTCCTCCAGCATGGTGCTGCCGAAATCGTTGGCGCCAAAGCTTAAGGTCACCTGGGCGATCTTGGCCCCCTGGGTAACCCAGGAAGCCTGAATGCTAGGTATATTATCCAGCATGATACGGGCTACCGCCAGTGTTCTTAAATACTCCACGCCCCCCGCCGTGCTGCCGCCCAGGTCGGTGTTGCGGGGCTGAAAACTCCACGGGATAAAGGCGGTAAATCCGCCGGTGGCGTCCTGTTGCTCACGCACCCTGACCATGTGCAGCACTCGCTCGGCGGTGGTTTCCACGTGGCCGAACATCATAGTGGCGGTGGTTTTCATGCCCAGGCGGTGGGCCCGGTCCATGACCTCCATCCACTGGCGCCAGCCGATTTTACGGGGGCTTATTTTTTTCCTGACCCGGTCCACCAAAATTTCCGCTCCGCCGCCGGGCAGCGAGTCCAGGCCGGCTTCTTGTAAGCGGCTTAACACGCCGGAAATGGACAGCCCGGACTGGCGGGCCAGATGGACGATTTCCGGCGGGGAAAAGGAATGAATATGGATGTCAAACCGCTTCTTGATGGATTGCAACATGTCAATATAAAAATCGAGTTGCAAATCGGGGTGCAGCCCGCCCTGAATGAGCAACTCCGTGCCGCCCGCGGAGATGGTTTCTTCTATTTTATGAAACAGTGCATCCTTGCTAAGAATATAAGCGTCGGCGTCGTTCGGGCGGCGGTAGAACGCGCAAAAGCGGCACTGGCAGGTGCAGACGTTGGTATAGTTGATGTTCCGGTCAATGATATAAGTGACTCTTCCCCGTGGGTGCAAGCGCTGCCTGATTTGATCGGCGGTACGCCCCAGTTCCAACAGTTCGGCTTCTTCCAGCAAAACGGTTCCTTCTTCCAGGGACAGCCTCTCGCCGGCCAGGGCTTTTTCCAGCAGGACCGATACAGCGTTCAATGTTATTCACTCCATATGTTTAGTCTTACTCGTTCTTCAATAATACCGCTTTTATAGGCAAAATCATAATAAGTCAGCAGGGCTTTGCGCTCCGCTTCGTCCAAGTCGTGGTGAATGGTATCGATGTAATGGTCTACAATTTCGAAAGGAAGCCCGGAACGCCGGTGAGCTTTTTGGACCAGCGCATCCCGGTGGGCCAGGCCGATCAGCTTGGATTCGTACAGCAAATGGCTGGCCTGTTCCACGATGTGCGGCGCCGTTTTCGCCAGTTCCGTGCGGACCACCCAGATGGCATAAACCATTTTCTGTCCCGTAAACTGCTTCCAGGCCTCACCCAGGTCGGTGACAATGATGTCCCGGTTTTCCAGCAATACTACCCGGTGGGCTTGCATGGCGTCATCCCCAATTAGCAGGGCGCCGTCCGCCCGGGCCAGCATGGCGTCCAGGTCGGGGGACGCCGACACTATTTCCACGTCCACGTGGTAGTAATGTTCAAACAAAATACGCAAAAGCACCACCGAAGTGGCCGAGGAGGTGGTTACGGAAACAGTTTTACCTTCCAGTTCGGTCAACGGCAGGCGGCTGAAAAAAAGAATGCTTTCCACCTTGCCGTCGGCGCTGATGGACAAATTGGGCAGGATGATGCATTTGTCCACGTGCCTGGCGTATTCAATGGAAGATATCGGGGTGATGTCCAGTTCACTGTTTAAGAACATGTTGTTTAATTTGGTTGGCGGCCCCTTGACCAGTTCAATGTCACTGACCAAAAGACCTTCTTCCAGGGCGTGGTAAACCGGGATACAGTTAATATAGTCAACCTGACCCAGACGTAATGCGGGCAATTAGAACCCCTCCTCCACTACATTGTACAGCGTGTCTCTTTGCACGGGGCAAAAACCGGCGTTCTTGATCATGCGTACCAGCTCGCTTTTGGCCATGGACTGACCGGTTTCGGCCCCGGCGTCGTGGGCGATTTTTTCCTCCACAACAGTGCCGTCCAGGTCATCTACGCCAAAGGAAAGGGAAACTTGGGCCATTTTGGGCCCCACCATAACCCAAAAAGCTTTAATGTGATCGAAATTATCCAGCAGCAGGCGGGCTACGGCCAGGGTTTTCAGGTCGTCATACCCGGTGGTGCCGGCCAGGCCCATGGGCTCCAGGGCGGTATTTTTAGGGTGAAAAGCCAGGGGGATGAAGGTCAAAAAACCGCCGGTGCGATCCTGCAGTTCGCGCAGGCGCAGCAGGTGATCCACCCTTTCTTCTATGGTTTCTACGTGACCGTACAGCATGGTAGCGTTGGTGCGCATGCCCAGTTCATGGGCCGCCCTATGTACAGCCAGCCACTTGTCGCCGTTAATTTTTTTCGAACAGATGATTTCCCGCACCCGGGGGGCGAAAATTTCCGCTCCGCCGCCGGGCAACGAATCCAGGCCGGCCTCCTGCAGGGCACGCAGCACCGCGTGGTGCGTCATGCCGTGCAACTGGGCCAGGTAATCTATTTCCACAGCCGTGAAGGATTGAATGACCACCCCGGGCAGCACGCGGCGCACCCGCTGCAGCATGTCCACGTAGTAATCCAATTTCAATTCCGGGTTCAAACCGCCCACGATGTGAATTTCAGAAATGCCGCTGTTTGCTGAAGCGCGGGCTTTGGCCTCTATTTCATCCAGGCTCATGGTATAGGCGCCCGGGGCGTTCGCGTCCCGGCCGAAAGCGCATAACTTACACCTGTTGATGCAAACATTGGTATGGTTAATATGGCGGTTGACAATAAAAAAAGTATTGGTGCCGTTTTTTCTTTTCCTGACCAGGTCGGCCATTTTCCCGATAGCCAGCAGGTCGTTTGATTGGTAAAGCTTAACCCCGTCTTCGCGGGTGAGACGTTCCCCTGCTGCAACTTTGGCGGCGATGTTTTCCAGCTCGCCCTTGTGGTTATGCATGGTGATCTCTCCTTATAAAACAGGTATCGGGAAAAAAATATCCAATAAGGTAAAGCAAAACATTATCACGCTGAGCATTCCGTTTAAATTGAAAAAAGCAACTCCTGCCCGGCTCAGGTCGTCCGGAGATACCAGCCTGTGCTGGTAAAATAGCAGCGCCACGGCAATTAAAAGTCCCAACAGGTAGAAAAGTCCCAGGTGCAGGGTCAGACCTGCGGCCAGTAAAAAGAGGGGCGCCAGTGCATGAAAAAATGATGATATACTCAGCGATTTGGCGATCCCGAAACGGGCCGGGATGGAGAAAATGCCGTACTTTTTATCAAAGTGATAATCATCGCAGGCATAAATTATGTCAAAACCGGCCACCCAGAACAGTACGCCAGTGCCCAGCAGCACGGGCGCGGCGGCAAAATGGTTGGCGATGGCTATCCAAGCGCCCAGCGGTGCCAGTCCCAGGGCCAGTCCCAGCCAGAGGTGACAGGTCCAGGTGAAACGTTTGGTAAAGGAATAAAAGGACAGCGCCGCTACGGCTACGGGGAACAACCGGAACGCCAGAGGTGAAAGCTGGTGAGCGGCCAACAATAATAAAGCGAACGAGAGAATGGTATATACCCATACTTCCCGCACTGAAAGCAGGCCCCGGGGAATGGCCCGGTTGGCGGTGCGGGGATTTTGGGCGTCAATGTGCCGGTCAATAATCCGGTTCAGAGACATGGCGGCGGTGCGGGCCCCCACCATGGCCAGGGTTATCCATAGCAGGTCGTTTCCGGCAGGTATGGCCCTGTCAACCATCAGCGCCCCCATGTAGGCAAAGGGCAGGGCAAAAATGGTATGCTCAAACCGGATCATTTCCAGAAACACTTTGGTTTTATTTGCGATTGCCAATCCCATAACTTTGCCACTTCCTGTCTACAAGGGCCTTGATTTCCTCATTCATAACGATGTCACCGGGCCATTCGCGCAGGTGTCCTTCTTCTCTGGTTTTTGTGGTCGCGTCTATGCCCATCTTGGAACCGTAGTGCGGCAGTGGTGAAGAGTGGTCTAAGGCGTCCAGCGGCCCGTCCACCATCATAATGTCGCGGCGCGGGTCAATATTGTTGAATACACGCCACATGACTTCGGACACATTTTGCACGTCCACGCCGGCGTCCACCACGATGATCAGCTTGGCCAACATCATCAAACCCATGCCCCATAGTGCGCACATTACTTTGCGGGCCTGACCGGGATAACTTTTGCGTATGGAAACAATTACGCAGTTGTGGAAAACGCCTTCGGGAGGCATGTTCATATCCACCACCTCCGGCAGTTGCATGCGCATTAAAGGTAAGAATATACGTTCAGTGGCTTTGCCCAGATACGCGTCCTCCATGGGCGGCCGGCCGACGATGGTGGCGGGGTAAACCGGTTTCTTGCGATGGGTGATGCAGGTCAGGTGAAATACCGGGTACTGGTCGGCCAGGGAGTAATAGCCGGTATGGTCTCCGAAGGGTCCTTCCAGCCGGGTTTCCGCCGGGTCCACATATCCTTCCAGGATTATCTCCGCCCTGGCCGGCACTTCCAGGTCCACCGTTTCGCACTTGACCATTTCCACCGGCTCTTTGCGTAAAAAACCGGCGAAAAGAATCTCATCCACCCCGTGCGGCAGGGGCGCGGTGGCGGCGTAGATGGTGGCGGGGTCGGCTCCCAGGGCGACGGCCACCGGCATTTTGGCGCCCTTTTTACGGTAGTGTTCCGCCGCATCCTTATGAATGTGCCAGTGCATACCGGTGGTCCGGCTGTCGTATACCTGCATTCTGTACATGCCTACATTGCGCCGGCCTGTTTGCGGGTCCCGGGTGAAAACCAGCGGTAGCGTGATAAACGGCCCCCCGTCCTCCGGCCAGCAATACAAAACCGGCAGCATGTCCAGCGACGGGTTATCCTTGTTGATGACTTCCTTGCAAGGGCCGGTACGTACTTGTTTGGGTAAGAACGAGGACAGCTGGGCCAGCTTGGGCAAAGTCTTTAATTTATCCATGAAAGTGCTGGGTAGTTCCGGCGGCTGAATGATATTGATCAATTCGTCGCCAATCCGGTCCAGCGCATCAACTTCCAGAGCCAGTTGCATCCGTTCCAGAGAACCGAATGCATTGGTCAACACGGGCATGTGATAACCTTTTACATTTTCGAATAACAGGGCCGGTCCACCCTGCTTGCATACCCGGTCAGTAATTTCAGTAATTTCCAGCTTGGCATCAACCTCGGTGGTAATTCTGTGCAGGAGATTATTCTTTTCTAGTTTTTGTATAAAGGATTGTAAATCGGGATAAGCCAAAAACTACACCCGCTTTCTGCAAAATTAATATTAATTCCATAAAGTGTGAAAATAGCCACCTTTTAACCCACCATGCGCTGGACGACGATATTTTCTTTGGCCAGTAGATCAAGTAAATTTTTCAGGCTGGCCTGTTCATCGCTGGGGGGGAATTGTTTTATGATTGATTCCGCCGTGGTTAAATATTTATTTATTTGATTCAGGGAAGCACCTCTTTCCAGCAGGGCGTAAGCCATGCCCAGGTTAATGCCGTAGTCGTACATCCGCTGTCGGGAAGCGCTGTCGGCCCCGCCCAGGTCAGCGCCCAGACGGGCGCAGCAGGCGAAAATTTCCGCGGACTCGCCGCGCACTATGTCGATATACTGTCGCTTGTCGGCAAACTCAAGACCGGGGTTATTGATATTTAAAATGCCGCATTTGTTAATGGCGCAGATCAGTTCCGCCAGGTTGCTCAGGTAGCGGACAATACCCGCCTCGCATAAAGTGGTAAAAAATTTACCGTATAAAAAGTCGCCCACCAGTACGGGAAACTGGTACGCGGAACGGATATCCGCCGATTTATCCTTGCCGGGACCGCTTTCCGAAAGGCGGATATGAACCTGGGAGGCCATGTAGATGAATTGTAATACGGCGCCCAGGGCAATTGTTTGCGGGGTTACCGGGCCGAATAATCGATTGCTGATAATTACCAGCGCGGGCCGCAGATTAATGTCCAGGTAATTGTAGTCCTGTTTGATGAAATCGTTTACATTACCAGCCCGGACATTGAAATTTTTTTGGATCAATAGCTGCACTTTTTTTAGGTCTTCACAAATATGATGGAATAAATGCATTTTCGGGAGTAGACCTCCTTTTACCCTTAAACACTAATATATTCGGTACGGCCATCAAATTTCCTCCCGCAAGTGTTTATTTGCCTGAAAAAAGCAATGACCTTGCTGTTTGTTATAACCAAACGGCAAGGTCATGCTAATCCTCACTTAAGTAGGTACTAATAAAAATCCCTCCTAAAGATTTACGGCTTCCTGCGGTAAGATATCCGGCAGAATTCCCCGTTTTGTCTCTTTAGCGGTGAGATGCTTGGCACCGAATTTTTCGGTCAGGTAATTACAGGCATCCCAGGGATCCACCTTTTCACCACAGGTAAATACATCAACTGCGGCGTAACCCAATTCGGGCCAGGTATGGATAGCCAAATGAGACTCTGAAATGACAACCACTCCGCTTACTCCCTGTGGGCTGAACTTATGAAACACAAACTCGCGAACTTCGGCTCCTGCTTCAAGGGCTGCATCAACCATGATTTTTTCCACTTTGCCGATGTCATTCAGTACATCAAATTCACACCCGTAGATTTCAGCTAAAACATGGCGGCCCAAAGGTTTCATTCTAATTATCTTCCCCCTTTAACATTATGTTGTATTATCGGTACCTGGCAAAATAATGCCGCCGACCAATCAAACTCAATTTTAGCATAAAATCATGTATTGTCAACAAATTTTTATGATTAGTTGATGATTTCAATAGGTTAGTGCTATTTTTCAATATGATACCCACGTTTTACTCCTTATTTCTTATTGATATGTTGTGAGTTAATTGCTGGTAAATGTGGGTGCGTTTATTACGGCATTCCCGGGTTGAATTCAGGGTCCGTTGACATTATCTTTCGTGTCCCAGCCGCTGGGCGCGTATCACCAGGTAAAGTAAGGGAGGCGCTCCGAAGATCATGGCGGTGGCGGCGGCCACAATGCCGGAATCGTTAAATATCAGGGCCAGCACACTGGCTGTCACCACACCGATGAACCCCTTGTACATGTAAGTGTACTGGCAGCTGATTTGCTGCATCACGCCCACCGGTCTGTAAAAAAGGATCGCCAAACTGGCCAGGCTGGCCAGGAATATACGACTCCAGATGGTGTACTTGATAAGTTTGATATTCATACTCAATTTGCGGGCTATAATATTAAAAATTTCAGCGGGGCCGCCCTGTAAAATCAAGTTTACCGTACGACCGATATGTGATTGGCTCTCCAGCGGCCGTAGCATATCGTAAGTTAAAATTGTCAGCAGGAAAAACAGCACGGTTGCCGCTGTTTTTAATAAGGTTTTTAAATTAAGCCGCACGCCCCATAACAGCAAAAAAGTTACCATGAATGAGCCCGCTCCCGCTATTGACCCGCCGACATTGGTGCCCAGTTGGGGAGCGGCGATGATATATAAAGTTGTAATGTAATAAATACCCACCGGCCACAGTATTTTTTTTGTTTTGCCGGACAGGCGGGTTAACAGGGCAGTGGTGCCGATAATGGTGGACCCGAGCAGCACACCCATATATTCGTTGCCGATTCCGTAATACCGGGCCCCCACAATTGGGTCATAACCCAAAAGTGAATTTTTCTGCAGGGGCGCCCCCAACAGCAAATCCACCACTATGCACAGCGAAGTGAACAGGCTGATTAAAATAAAGGGATCCAGTTCGTTCCGACTTTGTTTCAACCACAGATGCAGGGCTGCCACTATGCCGGCGGTGATTGCGACCAGTTCGATAACCAGGCTGGTCAGCGAAGCATGCGGCAGCAAAGGAAGCAGCAGCAGCGATACGGGTACGGACATTACTGCAAGCAACAGTGGCTTTAACACCAGCATTAAATAATTGCGCCCGGGCGCCAAAATAGCTGCCAGGGATAAAATCACCAGAATCAATTGAATCAATACATAGTTACGCAATACCGGCGGGCGGGCCTGGTAAATTAACTCCAGTTCTTCGTATAAAGCGGACAGCCTGTCAACCGGGTTATCCACCGCTATTAATTGTATGGGGCGTCCATACATTAAAGGTGGCATGGCAACGGAATAATAGTTAAGGATGCTGGGCGCCAGATCGGTATTTTTGATAATTCCCGGCCGTCTGGTGGTTGGTGAGGTTAAAATACCGGTAGCGACACCGTTGCCGGAGATCAACACAGGTGTAAGGTAATTGGTACTAGGTAAATAATCACCACGCGGGGTGGGCGAGACAACCACCAGCAAATCATGTTTGTCCATGCGTAACAGCAGGCCGTCAATAAAAGCGGCTATCCGTTTGATGGACTCTTCTCTTTGGGCCTGCAGGACGTTTGCTTCCAGGTGAGCCCCTAATCGCTCCAGTCTTTCCAGGTCGCCCAGTTCAACTACCGTCAATCCGGAATTGTTATTGGCGGTTAGCGTTAAATCCAGCAGTCGGGCGTAATCGGTGCGGATACCTCCGGGGAATGCGTTATCCTGTAAAACCGCACCTTTGCCAACGTCCCCTTCGGGTATAATTCCGGTCCGGTTCATGGCCAGACCTACCGCGTGCCTGTGCCGGCTGTCTTTGGTATCAGCATTGCCCAGCACTTGCACTCCGAAGCCGTTGTTTTGCAACAACGTACCCAGGTAACCGGGGACGGCTGAATAACGATTATTCTGATTTAAATGTTTCAGACGGGCGATATCCAGCTGCAGCACGGCATTTTCCGGCGCGGAAAGCCCGGTGCGCTGCCGATAGACATCCTGCGCCGGCATCCCGTTGATTGATTCTCCGGCATTGACTCCCCACGCGCCGCTGCCCGTAGCGTTAATGGGCGCGCCGGCTCCAATGGACGCAAAGTTACTGTCGGGGTTATTACTCCCTTCCACGCTGCTGCTCATCAGCCCGACGGCGCCGTTATTTATTATTCTGTTAAACAGTTCTTCGTTATTAAATATGTCAGGCAGGGTCAACCTGTTCACGGTAATGACATAAACATTACCCGGTTCGGCGGCATGGTTGATGCTTTTCGGTTCCGGCAGGCCCAGGCCGTAAACGGGCGGAATCTTTTCCTGGCCCATGGCGTTTCCCGGCAAAAGGAAGCTAAAAAATAAATGCAAAACTAGAAAAACAACTATAAATCCGATGCGCGGTTTTTTCATCGTTAATAGCCCTTTCCAGCAGTTTTCCCTCGGTCATTAATATTCTTTTTCCATTGAGGTAAACCTTTTTCTTAATAATACATAATCACCAAAAATAAGACACGGCGAACCATGTAAAGTTCAGCCGTGCCCTGTTAAGCGTATTGGTTTCCGGTTCAGTTGACAGTTATGGCATCGGTGGGACAATTTTCGGCCGCTTCTGATGCCTGGTCTTCCAGTTCAGGTGGTATCTCATCCACGACGGAATGAGCCTTTTCATCGTCGTTCCATTCAAAAACATCAGGGCACACGTCAATACATGTGCCGCAACTGATACAAAGGTCCTGATCTACTTCTGCATGCAATTTTATGCACCTCCAGGCGAAATACTTGCTAAAGCATTAATAGTGTTACAATTTTATAAAAATATTATTCCCAAATTTTACGATTGGAAAAAAAATTATACAGATATTTATCGGTAGATTGCGGAAAGGTATTTGACAATGAATGTGCAATGAAAAATAATGATATGGGGGTGGCAAAAATGGCTCGAAATAATGCTGACCGTGGGAAGCGCAGGTGGTTTTTGTTTTTAATTTTCGCACCGGGAATTTTTTTTATCCTTTACTGGTTTGCAATTCAATCCGGAGACAACGCCCGGATGCAAAAAGTCAAACCGCCGGCAGAGTACGTGCCGCTGGGGCGGGAGGTGGTTGCCGGCGGGGAATCCTTCAAGATTTTCGGTGGTGATATAATATTTTCGGATACGGTTGACATAACCAATAACAATAAAGCTGTGGCGGAACCGGGAAAGGTGTTTATGGGGGTGGCCCTGCAGAGCACCGCAGCGGCGGGCGGGCAACACATGCGGGTTATAGATCCACAGGGGCGTTCCTTCGCTCCCTTGGGGGTGGATAGCACCATTGTTGCCCGCAATTTCGGGATTGCCGGCAGTGCTACCGGTGTTTACATATTTAAAGTTGATTCCGGTTCCGATTGTTATTTTATTCAGGTGAATAACAACCCGCGGTTGACCTGGCGCATTGTCAACAGCTACAAATGACCGGGGAACCTGTCGGGAGTCTTATGATGGATGGTAAAAAAATGGGGAAAAGGCGGACGCTACAACCCATAGCTTCCGCCCTTTCGGAATTAGAAAGGTTTACAGTTTAGAAAAGTCCAACGTGGCAAAATAATCATCTATTGTTTCCGCCCGCCGAATCATTTCCACGGTTCCGTCGGGTTTGAGCAACAATTCGGCGGAACGCAGCTTTCCGTTATAGTTGAATCCCATGGCATGACCGTGCGCCCCGGTATCGTGTATTACCAATATGTCGCCTATTTCGATTTCAGGCAGTTTTCGGTCAATGGCAAACTTATCGTTGTTTTCACATAACGAACCGGTCACGTCGTAAATATGATCGTGTGGCCAATCTTCTTTGCCGACCACGGTAATGTGGTGGTACGCACCGTAGATACCCGGGCGCATCAAGTTGGCCATGCAGGCGTCCAGCCCTACGTAGTTTTTGTAGATCTCTTTTTTGTGCAGTACTGTGGCAACCAGGTATCCATACGGGCCCGTAATCATCCGACCGCTTTCCATGGCCAGTTTCAACGGGTGCAATCCGTTGGGGGTAATCTTTTTTTCGTAAGCATCCTTTATGCCCTGGCTTACATAATGCAAATCTACAGGTTCTTCATGCGGCAGGTAGGGTATGCCGATACCGCCGCCCAAATTTACAAATTCAACGCGGATATTTAGCTTCTGATATATTTCCACTGCTAAGTCAAACATCATGTTAGCCGTTTCTATAAAGTAAGTGGGGTCCAACTCATTGGAAATAACCATGGTATGTAGGCCAAAGCGCCCAACGCCTTTGTTCCGCATGATTTCACAAGCTTGAAAAATCTGTTCTCGGGTCAGTCCGTATTTGGCTTCCTCCGGTTTACCGATGATGGCATTGCCGCCTTTGCGTAATGGCCCGGGGTTATAGCGAAAAGAAATCACTTCCGGTATCCCCGCATGCTTTTCCAGGTAATCAATATGGCTGATATCATCGAGGTTGATAATAGCCCCCAGTTCCCTGGCCACCTGGTATTCCTCCGCCGGGGTATCGTTTGAAGAAAACATGATGTCTTCACCGCGTATTCCCGCTTTATCCGCCAGAATCAATTCCGGCAAAGAGCTGCAGTCAGCGCCAAACCCCTCTTCTTTCAGGATTTTCATTATATATGGATTGGGGGTGGCTTTTACCGCAAAATATTCCTTGAATCCCGGCGCCCAGTCAAACGACTGGACTAAATTACGGGCGTTTTTTCGGATTGCCGCCTCATCGTAAATGTGAAACGGGGTGGGGTACTGTTCGATTATCTGCATCAGTTGTTCTTTTGTAAACGGTAATACTTTTTCAGGCATGGATCATATACTCCTCTCTAAAACTCAAGCCATCTCCAAAATCCAAATAACCATTCGACATAAATAGCTTGATTCCTCCAGGTTATCCGGAATAAATGAATCTTAATCTATAAATCAATTGCGTTAAGCAAATGCGCGCAAGGATAAATCATCTGTTATATTGTATCCATTGTCATTTTGGATAAATGAATTATAGGTACTACAAAAAAGCCACTCGTGTTAAACGAATGACTGCAAGGTTTTATTACGCCAGCAAGGCCCGGTCATTATCAAATACCGTACCGCTGCACGAGGCAAACTTGGCGATCAGTTCAGCCACCGTCAGCCTGTTCTTCTCATCAGATCCGATATCCAGGATTATCCGACCCCTATGCATCATAATCAACCGGTTGCCGAAACGCAGCGCCTGTTCCATGTTGTGAGTGATCATTAAGGTGGTTAATTGATGCCTGTTTACTATACGCTCGGTTATATCCATGACCAGGCTTGCCGCTTTGGGGTCGAGGGCGGCGGTATGCTCGTCGAGCAGCAGCAGCCGGGGTCGGGTCATGGTGGCCATTACCAGGGCCAGCGCCTGCCGCTGGCCGCCGGAAAGGGTGCCCACCGGCACCCGCAGCCGGTCCTCCAGGCCCAACCCGGTATCCCGCAGGGCTTGCCGGAATCGTTCCAGGCGCGGGCGGGTGACTGCCCTGGCCAAAGCGCGCCGTTGCCCACGCAGACAGGCTATAGCCAGGTTTTCTTCAATGGTCAGTTCGGCGGCGGTGCTGGCCATGGGATCCTGGTCGATGCGTCCGATGTCGCCGGCCCGCCTGTGTTCGGGGAGGTTGGTCACGTCTTGCCCATCTATTTCGATGCATCCGGAGTCCACCGGTATTACCCCCGCCACAGCCTTTAACAGGGTTGATTTTCCGGCGCCGTTACTGCCGATGATGGTGATAAAATCGCCAGGGTTTACCTGAAGGTTTATATTATCCAGCGCTTTTATTTCGTTTGGTGTATTGACAAAAAAGTATTTATTAATACCGGTCAAGTTAATCAATTGTCTACCTCCCGACCGTGGTTCCTTGCGCCGGCGGTTTTTCCGGCAGCGCCCGGTGAAAAAATGGCCTGCCGGCAGAACAACCGGGCTTTTTTCGGCAGCCCTTTCGCCATACGATTGCCAATTTCCATGTTGGGCAGGGTCAAAACCAGCAGTACCAGCAGGGCGGTCATAAGTTTGAAGTCTTCGGCGGGCAACCCCAGCCGCAGACCAAGGGCCAACAGCCCCCGGTAAACTATAGAGCCCAAAATCGCCCCGGTCAGCAGGCGGCCCACCCGGTTGCCGCCGAAAATAGTTTCCCCCAGTATGGCCGAGGCTATGGCCGCCACCAGTACTCCGATGCCCATGCCCACATCGGCGAAGCCCTGGGCCTGGCAGGCCAGGGCACCGGAAAGGCCTACCAAAAAGTTGGCTATTATCAGGGTCAGCAGCTTGGTGTTGTCGGTGTTCACACCCAGTGCCCTGATCATACGCTCGTTGCTCCCCGTGGCTCGTACGGCCAGCCCCAGGTCCGTGTTCAAAAACCAGCCCAGCACCACCCGTACGGCCAGGGTCAATACCAGCAGCGTAAAAATGACGCTAAGGTGCGTTTCACCCAGCCCGAACCAGCCCAGCACCTGTCCGTAAACATTTTCATAAGCCAGTAGTGGCGTATTGGGACGGCCCATGGTGCGCAACATTACCGTGTATATGGCGCTGGCAGTCAAGATGCCGGCCAGGATGTTATTGACCTTCAGCCTGGTATGCATCAGGCCGGTGGCCGCTCCCGCGGCACCCCCGGCCAGCGCCCCCAGCAGGACCGCCAGCAGCGGGTCAACGCCTTCAACCACCGCTCGCGCGGTGACCGCGGCCCCCAGGGGGAAAGTACCCTCCACCGTCAGATCGGGAAACCCGAGAAGCCGGAAGGTCAGCAGCACTCCCAGCGCCATAAAGGCAAATATCAGCCCCTGCTGCAGAGAATTAATAATTACGCTGTCCATAGGCCGCTCCTTCTTTCTAAATAAGAAAATAAGTGGTTATTCTACAACTTCATCCGCCCGGTCCAGCACGGTTTGCGGAATTTCAAGGCCAATTTTTTGTGCCGCTGATTTATTAACCATTAAACTGCGCTTGCGAATTTCCTCAGGCATTATATCTCCCGCTTTCTCGCCCCTTAAGACCCTGGCCAACATAGTGGCGCCCTGACGCCCGCAATCGTATTCATCGTTGCCGATGGTGGCTATGGCCCCCCGTTTTACTGATTCGGTATCGCCTGTAAACAGCGGAATATTGTTGTCCTGCAAGACTTTCAGCAGCGCCTCCAGGGCGGAGATCACGGTGTTATCCTGGGGCACGAATACGGCATCCACCCGGCCCACCAGTGACTGCGCGGCTGCCTGCACCTCGTTACTGCTATTTACGGGTGCTTCCACCACTTCCCAACCCTTGCCCTTTACGTATTCTTTCGCGCGGTTGGTGTTGCTTACCGAGTTTGGTTCACCGGGGTTATAGATAAGCCCCAATTTATGCATGCCGGAAACCATTTCTTCAATAAGGTCCATCTGCTGCTCCACCGGGTCAGCGCTGTAAACGCCGGTGATGTTGGTGCCGGTGGGCTGGTCCGTGGTTTTAATCAGTCCAGATCCCACCGCGTCGGAAACCGCAATAAACACCATGGGTATATCGCTGCCCTTGGTAGCCATGGCTGCGGCCTGGGAACTGGGCGTGGTGATGGCGAGAATGGCGTCCACTTTGTCGGCGACAAATTTATCGGCAATTGTTTTGGCCAGGTTGGGGTCGCCGTGGGAGTTTTGAATATCAAACTGGATGTTCTCTCCCTCAAAAAAACCTTCTTTTTTCATTTGGTCCAGAAAACCCTGCCGGTCCAAGTTCAGCGCCGGGTGCTCCAGGAACTGGGTAACGCCGACGCGGTAAACTTTGGTATCGCTTTCACCTTGCTGCGCCTGCTCGCTTCCATTGCACCCGGAGGCGGCAAAAACTATAAACAGCACGGCTGTCAGGATCAGTAAATTTCTCTTCATTAAATGTTTAATCATAATCATTCTCCCCCGTAATTAATAGATTAAACAATTTTTAAAAACAATTGGGCTGTTGTTCCGCAAGGTAAATTCAGGCGAAATTAGCGCCGCTTTAGGAAACGTGGTTTAACGATTGTCCTTAAAGAGGTTGTTCGAAAAGTCCGCGCGAGATCCACGTCTAATTTCACTTTAGAACTAAATCCTTGCCTAAAATAGGTCGTCAGTGGTCAGTGGTCGGTAGTCGGTATTAAAGGGTAATGCAAAGGGTTAAATTGACCCCAAAGGAATACCCGAGAAAACCGACTACCGACGACCAAATGGCAAGGGCTAAGGACTAAACTATGGAAAGGCGCACGCTAAGGGAACTGATTATAGCGTGCCTTACCAGCTGCGTTGGCTCGGCTTTTCCGGTGCTCACGTATTATATATACGCTCCGCTCCTCAAAGCCTTCACCGCCTTGAAATTCTCGTGTCTATCGTGCTCCTTTTCGAACATACACTTAAAGTGGAATGTTTTTAGTAACCGGGGCACCTCCTTTGGCAGTGCGAGGAGGAAATATAAAAGCCGGCACTCAAATGAGCACCGGCTGCTTCTGCCTTTCCGGCTCATCTATGCTCTCCTCGAACTAGCTAATCTCATCTCTGCTCGACTGCCGAGCTTATTTAATATTTTATTTACAACAGATTATAACATTGGACTGCAACACTTGTAAACCACTTATCCCTTTGCAAGAAACATGCGTATTGCCAAAAAAACCAGAATCAGGGCAAATATTTTGTTGAATACAGCTTCGGGGACGTGTTCCACCAGTCGGGAACCGATCTGGGCGCCAATGATGCCTCCGATCCCCAACAGCACGCCCAATCGGTAATCTACATTGGCCAGTTTATTATGTGCCAGCAGCGCGGATATGGAAATGATAAAAATAGTTAAAAATGAAGTGCCCACTGACTTGGCGGCGGAGTAGCCCATGAACAGCAGCAGGGGCACCACTAAAAAGCCGCCTCCCAGCCCGGTAAAACTGGCCAGGGTGCCCACCAGCACTCCGAGCATTAATAAACCTACGGAAGAAATGCCCACCACCCCTTTTGTATTGCGGTTATATATTATATGAACATTCCCTGGCTAAGACACAAAAATACCGCGGCGTGACCGCGGTTGGCACGATGGTATGCAAATTATGCGCCCAGTTCCTTGATTTCGTTGTCATAAACATAATACTTGGTATCGCAGTTAAAGCAATTGTAGTAACCAATTTGTTTCAATACCTTGTCGGAATGGCCGCATGCCGGACAGGTAAAATGCCCCACCTCGTAAAGGGAGCCGCACGCCAGCATCAAAAAGCCGGCCACTCCGGCCAGTGAACCTCCTATGGCAGCGGCCAGACCCCAGGTGGCGCCGGCCACAACCGCCGTAAGCCAGGCGGAAAAACCAACGATAAGGACTACGACTGTAAAAGCCAGAACCCGTATCCAGGACAAGGCTGCCTCCTGGTAACTGTTTTTAACCCGCGGGCTTGCCATATATACCCCCCCTCCTCTGATGAAAAATATATGCCAGACTGCTTTAATATATATACTTCTGCAGCCATTTAATTAATCCTTTAACTATTTTGTTCCCATGATCAATTTTTATTATAGCTGTCTTTTGCCGGCGTGAGCAATAGCTATTAAGACTGTGTTTTATTAAGTAAAATCTTTTTAAAAGCTATTGACTGATTTTCATATATTAATATAATATAATATATAAATAATTAAATATAGTGACAGGAGGAATTATAATGAAAAACAACCGGGTTTTGTTGCGCAGAGTAAACCGGCAGGCCTTTACCTGGGTGGGGCTTCCTTTGGTGGCAATTGGTGGGTGGTTTTACCCCATGCTGGGATTCTTACTATTCGGGTGCATGCTGGGTGCTGTCGGTCTCTCCTTTTTCAGGGGGCGCAATTGGTGTGATTGGATGTGTCCCCGGGGTGCTTTCCTGGATCTGGCACTGGGGCCAATCAGCCGCAAAATAACCATTCCTAAATTTTTCAGACATGAAGCAGTGCGGGCCTTTATGGTGTTGTTGATTTTTACCGTTATCGGTGTTCAGTTTTACCTGAACTGGGGCAACCTGTCCGCTATGGGACTGGCCCTGGTGCGGGTACTTACCGTGACCACGGTGGTGGGTATTTTGTTGGGGTGGGGTATTCACCCCCGTACCTGGTGCCATATTTGCCCCATGGGTACTGTAGCGCACTGGATTGCCCGGGGCAAAAAGCCGCTGACAGCCGGCAGCAATTGCGTATCCTGCGGGCTTTGCGCCAGAGCTTGCCCCATGCAGCTTGCGCCCAATGAGTTTGGTAAAGACGGTTCCAGGGATCACAGCGACTGTTTAAGATGTTCTTCGTGCGTGTACAGCTGCCCCAAGAAGGCTTTATCCTTTGGCGATGGGAGTTCAGACATTAAAGAATGCCGGCATGCCGCTTAAACGTGTTGTCTGCCCCCTTGATAATAAATACGGGGTACACGGGAACTGACCATGCACAATACTTCATAGGCAATGGTGCCGATTTTGCCAGCAATTTCATCTGCGGATACCCTGGCTTTAAGGGTCATGGCGGGCAGCAGGGACACGCGATAGGTATTTACTTCGTTTGAAGGGTAGATGCCGTACATGGCGATTCCGGCCCGGACCATGTTCAAATGGGTTTCCGGCAGGTCTATCAGGGCGGCGCTGTTGGCAGCATGCTTCCAATTTAATTCTAAGCCTTCCCTGTCGAGGGCCTCCAGCAGCCCGGTAAATTTCACCAATTGCTCCTTGGTATACCGTTTGTCCCGGCAATCTGCGGCGGCAAAATGGGTAAAAATGCCCTCCACTTCCAGGTGGGGCAGGGCGGCGACGGCGGCAATTTCCCTGACGGCGTCCCGGTTGCACGGAAAACCAAGCCGGCCCATGCCGGTATCGACTTTTATGTGCACAATTGCTTTTTTGCCGTACCGGGCTGTGGTAGCGGACAGTTCCCCGGCCATGGCGAAACTATAAAACCGTCTGGGCCGGGCCGTTGGCTAGTAGGGCCGGGTATTCCTCCGGCGGGGTTTGATTTCGCGGGGCACACCAATAATCAAAGTTTATACCCCCTTGTCTTTAAAATACTCGTAATCTGTTTTTTTAATAAGCATATGGCTTTAGGCTGGTAAACTTCTCGCTTACCGGTTACAATTCAAATTTTTTTAGCACATCGGGTAACTGTTCCAAAAGGTCTGAGGCCAGCAAGCCGGCCATGCCCCGCTCTGTGGCGGCGGCATCGCCGGCCAGGCCGTGTAGGTAGGCACCCGCTGCGGCGGCATGCAGGGGTGTCATACCCTGGGCAATCAGGCCGCCGATTAGCCCGGCCAAAACATCGCCTGTTCCACCGCTGGCCATGCCCGGGTTGCCCGTCCCATTTATGAACAAGGTGCCGTCCGGGCCGGCCACCACCGTACCCGCTCCCTTGAGCACCAGTATGCATTGCCAATCCGCCGCCTTCCCGGCGGCTGTTTCCAGACGGGCGTCTTGGATTTGTCGGGTGTTGTTCCCGGTTAGCCGGGACATTTCCCCCGGGTGGGGTGTAAGCACCAGCGGCGCTTTTACTAATTTGAATAGTTCGGTTTTGCCCACCATGACGTTGAGTCCGTCGGCGTCCAGCACACAGGGAGTATTTATTTTTAATAGCAACTCCTTAACCAGCGCGGCTGTATCATTATTTGCGCCCAGGCCCGGGCCCAGTACCAGTATATCGGACGACCGGGCACGTTTTTGTATTTCATCCAGGGCGGAGCAGCTAAATGTACCCCTTTCGTTTTCCGGCAGCGGGAAAGTCATTACTTCGGTCAACTTGGCCTCGGCTATGTCATGTATGCCCGCGGGAACCCCCAGGGTGACAAGGCCGGCTCCGGACCGGGCCGCTGCCTGGGCAGCCAGCACCGCTGCTCCGGACATACCCCGGGAACCGGCAATCACCAGCACCCGTCCGAAGTTACCCTTATGTGCCCCGCCGCGGCGGCGGGGCCACCAGTCACGTACCAGCCGGTCGGTTATGTAAAACCGTTGGCTTTCTGCCCCGGCGGTTACAGCGCTTGGTATGGAGATATCTACTATGTGCAGTTGGCCGACGAACTCCCGTGCGTCCGGCAGCACCAGCCCCAGTTTGGGCAGGGCAAAAGTAATTGTATGGGCGGCATATATACACGGCCCGTATACCCGGCCGGTATCGGCTTCCAAACCGGACGGTATATCCACCGCCACCACGGCTTTTCCGCAGCCGTTGACGGCCTCGATCACGGGCACCATGTGCTCCCGTATGGC
Source organism: Desulfoscipio geothermicus DSM 3669 (assembly GCF_900115975.1). Taxonomy (GTDB): domain Bacteria; phylum Bacillota; class Desulfotomaculia; order Desulfotomaculales; family Desulfallaceae; genus Desulfoscipio; species Desulfoscipio geothermicus. Next base: position 3,799 of record NZ_FOYM01000020.1, on the reverse strand, counting down.
TCCCTTGAATCCCGTTCCGTACAGGGCGTCCACCACCAAATCGGCGTTCATCAGGGCCAACCGCAATAGATTGAGGTTGTTGTTTTTAGTCAGTGAGTAAACTTTTTGCCCCATGCGTTGCCAGATATTAAGATTTATCTGGGCGTCGCCTTTGATCTGCTCTTGCTCCGCGGCCAGGAATACCTGCACTTCCGAGCCACGGTTATGCAGGTGTCGTGCCACCACGAAACCGTCCCCGCCGTTATTGCCCTTGCCGGCAACAACTACTACTTTTTTGCCGTTCAGGTCGTTCAGCAACCCGCTAATTACTTCCACGACCCGTAATCCGGCATTTTCCATCAGGATCATACCGGGAATTCCGTAATCTTCGATGGCCTTCCGGTCCATAGCACCCATTTCCCCGGCGGTCACCAGCCGCATGTTAACTCACCTCCCCGCCCAGTGCTGTGGCAAAGGCTACTGCCCGGCCACGGTCATGGGCGATTGATAATAATACGTTGGCGACTCCCCTGGCCCGGGCTATCTGCCGGGTTGCCCCGGTCAGGGCTATCTGCACCGGCCGGTCGCCGCCTCCGCGGACCTCCACTTCTTGCCAGGCGGTAACTCCGGTTTGCAAAGCCTTAAATACCGCTTCCTTGGCGGCAAACCGGGCCGCCAGGCAGGGCCAGGGGTCGCGGCGGTGCATGCAGAAAGCAATTTCCTCCGGCGTGAACACTCGTTTTAGGAAGTGCTCTCCATGATTTTGTGCCAGCTTTTTAATACGGTCAATTTCAATTATATCTGTACCGATGGCTATTACCCCAATTGAATTACCACTCTTTCTGTGGGATATATTTAATACTGTTCAAGTAAATTCCACGCTCGAAACAAAAAACCTGCCGGGCAGGTTTTCAGATTACCGTAATTTGCATTGTTCATTGATCAAAAGGATTATTAAATTCCCCCCGCAGCTTGAAATTCACCCACTCGGGAAAGGACACGCCTGAACTGGCGAAAAAATCACTTTCCTGGGCCGCCTGTTCTTCCTTGATTTTTAAGAAATCCCGTACCGCCTTGCGTACGGAATTGAACAGGTCCTGGTCCACAATACCTTCTTCTGTCAACAATATGCGCAGGGCCAGGTTTTCTTCCTCCAGGGACTTTAACCGGCTGAACAGTTCTATAAACATTAGTCTGACTATGTCCTCGTCAATTGTGCGGTCAACATTACCCAGTAGGGACCAAATTTTTTTATCACTGAGCATTTCCCATACTGCCTGCATTATTATCCCACCAATGCTAGTTTTTTATATTTTTAACTTGCGCTGGTGGATATATGCATAATCAACAAAGAAAGCCCTGTCCACATAAGAAGGGGCTCTTAAAAACCGAGAATTTTTCTTAGTTTTTTAGCCTGGGCCCGGCTGACCGGCACTTCGCTTTGCTCTTTATCCTCCACTACCAGGTTATATGTTCCGTTAAAGAAAGGCACGATCTCCTTAACTTTATGCAGGTTAACCAGGTAACAGCGGTGGGTGCGGAAAAACATTTGGGGATTGAGCCGGGCGGTCAGATCTTTTAATGTAAAGCGAGTCAAAAGTTTATCATTGAATGTCTTGATATAAATATAATCTTGCTCGGTAAAAGCGTAAAAAATGTCTGATTCTGCAACCAGCACCGTTTTCCCCTGTTTTTCAGCCGGAATGCGGTCTATTTTAATCTGTGCGGCATCCGGCTTACCCTTGCCTGTTTCCGGCGTTTCTTTTTCCGAAGCACCGGCAGCCACTTCCTGATATGCTTTAATTACTTTATCAATTGCTTTTTTTAAACGCCCGGGCTCCACCGGTTTTAATAGGTAATCCACCGCGTTGACTTCAAAGGCCTGCAGGGCATATTCGTCATAGGCGGTAATGAATATGACATGGGGCGGCTTGGGCAGTTCCTGTATTGCCGCGCCCAGTTCCAGCCCCGTCATGCCGGGCATGGAAACGTCCAGAAACAGCACCTGGTAATCCAGTGCTTTGATTAAAGCCAGGGCTTCCTGGGCGTTGGCCGCTTCGCCCACAATCTCAATATTGTCAAAGTTATTCAACAGGTAACGTAGTTCTTGACGGGCAGGGTACTCATCATCAACAATTAGCGCTTTAAGCTTCACCGGCTGCCCCCTCCTTCTCCGAAGTAATTTCTTTCTTCATCAATGGTATTCTTACATATATGGATGTACCCTCATTGGGTACGCTGACGATGCGCAGTCCGTATTCTTTACCGAACAACCCTTTCAATCTTTCGTGCACGTTACTCAGGCCGACCCCGTTGCCCGAACCAAAGCCCGGTGTCAACACCTTGGATTGCAGCGCAGGGTCTATTCCCACACCGTCGTCCCTGATGACCAGCAACATTTCGTTTTCATGTCGGCTTACCGTAATTTGTACGGTTCCCTGCCCCGGCTTGGGTAAAATACCGTGCTTGATGGCGTTTTCCACCAGTGGTTGAATGGTCAGCACCGGCACCTTGTATTCCAGCAGTTCCTCGTCAATTTCCCGCACGACGCGCAATTTGTCTCTGAACCTGGCCCTTTCCAGCACCAGGTAGGTGTTCAGATACTCTATCTCTTCTTTTAGTGTATTGAAATGTCCGTGCCGTTTCAAGGCGTGGCGGAAAAAAGAAGCCAATCTGATTAAAAGGCGCCTGGCGGTTTCCGGGTTGGTCCGGCTGAACATTATAATGGTATTCAGAGTATTGAATAAAAAATGTGGGTTTATTTGGGCCTGCAGGGCATCCAGTTCGGCTTTGGTAACCAGTTGGGCCTGCCGGTCCACTTCGGCCAGTTCCATTTGCATCCCCAGAAGCTGGGCTACTCCTACGGCCAGTTTAACCACCGAGTGGGGCATGGCGCCCTGCTGCGTTTGGTATAGTTTGACCGTGCCCACTATTTCGCCCCTGCACTGTAGCGGTACGATAACCGCCGACTGCAGCGGGCAATTGGGCACCGGGCAGTCCAGCCCATATCCGTCACGCACTACTTTTATTTCACCGGTCTGGATGACTTCTTTGGTTGCGACGGTCATTATGGGGCCACCGGCCTTGTGATGGTCAGAGCCGGCGCCGATATAGGCCAGCACCCTCTCCCGGTCTGTAATGGCCACCGCAGCCACGTCCGCACTCCGGCGGATGATCTGGGCTGTTTTTTGTGCGGTTTCTTCGTTGAGTCCCTGGCGCAAAATGGGCAGCGTTTGGTTGGCTATGTGTAGCGTTGGGTCCAATGGTTCATCATAACCGGTGTTATCATGGCCGGTGCGGGTCAACTTATAAATGGAAAAAAGGGTTGACGTTAAACCGGAAAGGGTGAGTAAGCCCGCCGCCGACCACAGATGGGGCTGCCAGAAATAAATTATACCCAGGGATGCCGCATATGCCGCAACCCAACAGAGCAGTACCTGGTGCGCGGGGTTTTGCTTTCCGGACATGTGGCCCCACCTCACTTTTGCTTAAAAAAAGTTAAAATATTCTAAAAATTAGTTTTTCATAAATACTATTCGACAGAATAAAGACTATTCCTGCAGTAACAAAATAAAAAACGTGGATTTATCTGGCAATAAAATAAATGACAGCTTACCGTTTGCGTACAGCAAACGGTAAGCTGTCAACAGCATATATTTAACTTGAATATATTTGACTGATATAAATAATTAAACCTGCTTTTCTGTCCAAATGGTTTTTAGAACCTAACTCAACTTTCGCAGTAACAAGCAGCCAGTCGTTCCTTGAAAAACGAGGGTAAATTGCTGATCAAGTAGTCGATCAGCTTGCGGATCTCCGC
>NZ_FOYM01000029.1 GCF_900115975.1 Desulfoscipio geothermicus DSM 3669 | reverse complement strand
CAAAATACAAGTAATGAGCCCGGAACATAGTTACCGGGTTGTGTGGATTGCGTCCGCCTTGCCTGTATAACGGTAAAACCAAATCATAAATAATTGAATCATCCACAATATCAATATAGTCAATGAGTTCTCTATCAAAGCCAAGTGTGTTATAATATGACATTGGAAATAGATCCAACTGCATCTTCGCCATAAGTATGCACCTCGCTTGGTAATTGGTAGTTTTCTCGTAAATTACTACCTAATTCGACAAGTGACGGTGCATTTCCTATTTATGGCTGCCTAAAGTTTTAACTTTTCGAACAGACTCTACAAACACAAGTAGCTTTCTAGGATTATCAAAAATAATTGTTACACAAGATGACCAAGAGTATCAACCTTCAAGTGGAGAAAAGGGTATTCTTCTACTCCAAAATGCTTTACAACAAGAAGCTGATGCCTATATCTTAGATGAGCCAGAAATGGGTATGGGGAATTCATATATAGATAGTATTATACGGCCTCAAATCATCAATTTATCAAAAAGACATAAAATTATTGTTGTTGCTACACATAATGCAAATATTGCAGTACGTACTCGTCCTTACCAATCAATATATAGAGTTCATAAGAATGGTCAATATTCGACATATGTTGGAAATCCGTTTATTGACGAGTTGAAAAATATTGATGACATAAATGACACTAAAAACTGGACAGAAGAAAGTATGCATACACTCGAGGGTGGTAAGGAAGCATTTTACGAAAGGAAGGTCATATATGAGTCAGGCAATTAGCGTTGAACTTACTATTCAAGGAGAGAACGATGTCTTATTGTTTAAAACTGATCCCGATATAGCTGTGAATCTTAATAGCGAGTCCGGTCAACAAGACTTAAAAAGAGTGTTTTCTAAGCTTCTTGAAAAGTCTATAATCGATGACATTGTGCTAGAATTGTCAATATCATCCAACTATACCAAGAGTCTTTATAAAGAAGTTTGTCAAGAATATATTGAAGCATTAAATACAGAAATAAAAAAAGTAAGTGTAGAAATAAGAAAGAGTATAAAATAAAGTTCTTTTTTGATACAAATCCACGTCACATACGTCATATAATAAAAAGTTTGTTTGCTTAGTTTTTTTCCGTAAGTATTTTGATAAAATGAGTGAGAAAATACATCAAGCTGTTCTACTATTAACAATCAATAAAAATAATGTAGCATTTTTCGGTTAGTAACTTCTCCTAATCCATATTTGTTTTCGTAAAGAATCTATATCGGATATAAATTGATTAACCAGATTTTTATGGGAACCGCGTGTTGGCTATAATAGCAGGATCACTATATTTTTAGATATAATTGATCATGACCCGAATAATCCTCATGGAAGAAAGAGTGGTTTTTTAATGAACAAACCTGAGCGAGTTACTGAAGGTGTGTATATCATAGGGGGGCCTCAAATAACGGATGAACGTGATTGTTGTGTCTACCTTGTAGACGGCGGCACCGAGCTAGCTCTGGTGGACGCAGGACTCGGTTATTCTACCCGGGCTATTTTAGAGAACATCGAAAAACTTGGCCTGGACAATTCCCTGTTGAAGTATGTCATCGTCACCCACGGACACATTGATCACATAGGGGGTTTGCATTATTTTCGGGAGCGGGGAGCGCAGGTGGTGTGCCACGAACTGGAGCGCAACGCAGTTTCTGGGGAAAATCCTAAACTTACTGCGGCATGGTACTACCGGGTCAATTACCGTCACGTACCGGTGGATAGATTATTAAATGGTGAGATGCAGGATGTTGTCGTGGGAAATACGGTTTTACATTGCCTACATACTCCCGGCCACACTCCGGGGGGAATCAGCCCCTACCTAGATGTAAGGGGGACCAGAATTTTATTTGGCCAGGACATCCACGGGCCATTTGATCCCTCCTGGGGGTCGAATATGGAACTATGGCGGGACTCCATGCGTAAGCTTATCAATTTAAATGCGGACATCCTTTGCGAGGGCCACTTTGGGATCTACAAACCGGCTGAAAAAGTCCGGAATTACATAGAGTATTACCTTGATTACCACTCCTGATGGTGAATGGATGAAAAAATGACCACAACAAATATGTTCACGGTATAATGTACGCATGAAAAAAGTTATAACCATGTCGAGACGTACCGATATGCGCTGGTTTGCAGAGAAAATGAAACTGGTGTTATCGGAGAAATACCCCCCGGAGAAGGTGCACACGGTTGTTTGTATAACCAAGTTTCCAGGCTGTATTTATAACGAACCCTATGCAGAGGTGCTGAAAAAATATGATCATGTTTTTGCCCATGTGACCATCACGGGGCTTGGCGGAACACCACTGGAGCCGAACGTGCCCGGCTGGAGGGATGCAACTGAAAAACTGTCGGGGTTAGTGGATTTTTTGGGTTCACCGGAAAGAATCCGGCTACGGGTTGATCCTCTGGTCGCGATCAAAAAAAACGGTACGTTAATAAGCAATATACCTATTGCAGAACAAATAATCGAGCAAGCAGCGAAAATAGGAATTCGCTCTTTTACTACTTCGTTTATGGAAGAATATCCTCGAGTAAAACGTAGGTTAGCCGGGCATGGCTACGAAATTATTACACTCAGTCAAGAGCAAAGGATAAAGGTGATAAAACGCCTGATACAGGTGACCCAAAAGCGGGGTGGGGTGCTATATACCTGTGCGGTGCCAGGGTTTGCTAAGTCAAAATGCATTGACGGAGCGCTGTTGCAAGAGCTACACCCTTGCAAGGAACCGTGCAGCCAGGAAAAGGCTTCCGGCCAGCGTGAACTATGCGGCTGCACCAAGAGCATTGATATTGGTTGGTACAACATGCGTTGCCAGTCCGGCTGCCTTTATTGCTATGCGGGGGTAGTGTAACTTCATATTATTCATAAAACTCCAAAATGGGGGCAGGAAAAGAATATAAAACCATAGATTTAGCTTTTTAGATAGGTTGAGGTAGGGGGGCAAATAAATTGAAAAAAATTACTCAACCAGGATATATAAACAAAAACAATCAAATGAACATTGGACGAACAGGTGAGCCAGGATCAGATTATATGCAATGGTTTTACTTAATGGAATGTAGAAATTGTAATTTTAAGTACAAGGCAAATGGAACGGATATTTGGCAACGAAAGTGCCCCAATTGTCAAGGGGGGCGACCATGATTTATAGGGTTATAAAATATGAGTTGGAAAAATTAATTAAACATCATTGCAAGCGGATTTGAATTAACGGCTGATTGCAATTGATGTTCATCAATATGTGTATAGATTTCAGTTGTAGCAACACTCTCATGCTCCAGTATTTGTTGAAGTGACCGTATATCGACTCTGCCATACTTGTACATAAGCGTAGCAGCCGTATGACGAAGTTTATGCGTAGATATATATTTAGGATCAAGCCCCGAAGCTATCACATATTTCTTAACGACGTTTTGGATGGCCCTGGTCGTTATACGTCTATTGTTCCTTGAGATAAACAACGCCTTTGACGGGACATCAAGAGAATTTCTAATTTGAAGCCAACCGTTAATTGACCTTTTAGCTGCTGGGGTCAAAAAGACCTTACGCTCCTTATTTCCCTTGCCAACGATACTGATTACCTCATTATCTACTTGGTCTATGTTTAAACTAGCCAGTTCAGATAACCGCAAAGCACAATTGAGGAAAATTGTGATGATACAATGATCCCGAGGGGAATTATTACAAGCGATTAACAGCTTGACGGATTCCTCAAGGCTAAGGTATTTGGGTATCCTTTTTGGAAGTTTTGGTGTTTCCAATTCTTCTGCAATATTGTTATCTATAAGATGAGCCTTGGTTTTGAGGTATTTCCAAAATTGACGGATAGATACAATTTTTCTTGCTCGCGTACCGGCAGAAGCATTCAGTTCAGTTTGGCAATAGGCAATGAAAGCATACATATCGTTAAGCGAAATAGTTTGTATGAATTCCAAATCTACCCTAGCAAAATTTTTGTTATGTATAGGTTTATTGCGAGAAAGCATCACAAAGTCGAAAAACATAAGCAAATCTGTTCGATACTCCTTAATTGTGTTTTCAGAACGACCCTTTATTACTGTAAGATACCCCAAGTATTGCTCAATTAGCGGACAGGTTCTATTAGATTGCATGAAATCATCTCCTTGCAAATAGTTTTGACATAATTTGCAGGAGATAACGATTGTCTATAATGGGAAGATCATTAATGATATTGTGAATTATATAATACTAGGGTGGCAATTATAAAAAAATTATATAATTTTTTATAATTATTTTTTAGGAAAGCAGTAAACTTTTTATTAAATTAAATTAGAAGGATTGAGTACCAATGATAAAGCACGTTAAATTAGAAAACTTCAAAAATGCAGTAGATTTTGATACTGATTTGGATAAAATAAATGTAATAGTTGGAGCTAACAACTCGGGAAAGAGTAGTGTATTACAAGGCATTCATTTTAATATTTTAGCAGAAGCTGTTCGTCGCAACTCTGGGAGAGAAACTGTTTCGCAACACAGTCTTCTATATTTACCATCTTCAGATTTTACAGTTTTGCGCCACGGTACTCCTTATACGAATTATTCTGGAAATACAAGTAAACTTACTTTAACTAGCGATACTTTTAGCGATGGAGAAAATGCAGACTCTTTTTCCATTACAATTAGTAAGGGCAGAAATTTTGAAAATATTAGTATAAAATGCCGCCCCAATAATCCATTTCGTCAATTGGTTACCTCATACACAGATTTATACTCTGTTTATGTCCCCGGTCTTTCCGGCATACCATTAGAGGAAAAGCTACAAACAAAAGCCGTAATCAGAAGTGCAACAGCAAATGGTGATGCAAATCTTTACTTGCGTAACATATTATATTACATAAAAGAAAATGGGGATTTACCTAAATTAAATGAATTAATAAATAAGATATTTCCTTCGACTTCTATTATGTTGCCTTATAACCCAGAACAAGATTTAAACATCAAAGTAACAATTAATGAAAATGGAACATCTTTACCGATAGAATTGAGTGGTACGGGGTTTTTGCAAATAGTGCAAATAATGGCGTATGTTCTATTGTTTAAACCCAAGCTTTTGCTACTTGATGAACCAGATGAACATTTACACCCCAATAATCAGTTGTTGTTGGTAGATGCCCTAAAACTACTGGCTGATAAATTAAATACACAAATAATTATTTGTACTCACAGTAGGCATATGCTTACAGCATTGGACGATGAAGCGAAATTTATTTGGCTTAAGAATGGAAGAGTAAATCAAAGCAATGATTCACCATATATGTATAGTGTTTTAATGGATATTGGAGCATTGGATACTTTTGATAAAGTAATTAATGGTACGTATTCGTGCGTTTTTTTAACTGAAGATGAAAAAGTAAAGATGGCAAAACGACTTTTAACTTATAATAGTTTTAATATGAACAATACACTAATTGTTCCGTATAAAGGTTGTAGCAACACCGAAACCGCAATACAGTTATCTGACTTTATCCATCGAAGTGCGCCAAACTGCAAAGTCATAATTCATCGGGATCGTGATTTCATGACCGATGAGGAAGTATCAAGAGTTAATGAAAAGATATCTGGGCACAATACTATACCGTTTGTGACTGATGGATCAGATATTGAAGCATATTTTATTGATCCTTCGCACTTAGCTTATGTAATTGGAGTAAGTAGGGATGAAATTATTGATTGGTTAAATACACTGGCAAGTAATAACCATGTTGAGATACAGGAAAAATTTCATAATAAGAGAAAAGAAATTGAATACTCATTTTTATATCGTGATGATAGAACTGCTTGCCCCAGTGTAATAGACTTGTTTGGACGAACTGTTCCAACTGCTTCTCAGAATAGACTGGGAAAATTCATGTTGAGAAAGGCAAATGGAGATGTATTTAATAAATTTGGACGAAGCATAGATCTTTTGCAGAACTCTCCACATTTAAAAATAGAACAATTACAAACTATATTACGGCAATTGCAAGCATAAGTGACGGTCAGGTTTGGTAGGTGAAAAGGTTTGCAACCTTATATCGAATTATCTATATTCCGAAAATCATATAACTAAATGATAATCTGTTATCTTGCAATATCAAGCTACATAATAGAATTCAAATAAATTTTAAAAGATTTGTATGTTATAAGATTTTTGCGGAAAATGTGAGCATAGCAACTATTCCGCATTATCATAATTTGATTTGACAAAGGAGATAAGCAAATGCCGAATAGAATAAGGCTCAGCCAGATATAATATATTGTCCAATTTGAGTCAATTCAGCTTCCCATTATCCATATAATATTTATAAGTGAAAAGTTCTTGCATTATTCAATTATCTGGTGTCAATAGTTAAATATTAATTTGTGGCGTATGACAATATTCCAGTTAACTAAAAGCTTGTTGTTATTTAACTTACCTTGGTGCAAACGCGGCACTCTTTGCGCCCCTGGCAGGCGTTACTGCCGTCCCGGGGATTAGGGGCCGCGGGCGAAGCCGGCAAGCCTGTTGGATGAGGTCAGGAGGTGCACCCGACCCGACCTGCGGGGGTTGAGGAAAGATTAGTGGACAAACCCATGTTGCTCTCCGCTCGCGCGGAATTTTGAGCGTCATAGCAAAGTTCTCCGAATACCACGGTTGATAAATACACTGCTTCCGTTTCTTCCAGGCGTTGCCTAATGATTTTATCACCGGCCATTAAAGCAATGACAATATTGGTATCCAATAAATATTTACCATTCGGCATAATCTATTTTTTCACATCCATCTTGAATTGCCAAAGTCATTTTTTCCAGGTCTTCTTTATCAATAGCTCCAATGAACTTCAGTAATTCTTTACCACTGAATTCTTTAGAAGGTGAGCTAAATGATTTAATATACTGCAACACTTTTTTCTGTTGTTCAGGGGTAAGCGTTAGTAAATGATTTTGAATTTCTTTTAATACTGCTGACTCCATAATTACCCCTCCCATCTAATAACATTTATTTACTATATTGTATCCTAACCCTTTGCTAAAAGACAATAACTGAAGACTGCCATATGTCTGGACATTGGTTTGCCAACCCATTATGATTGTCTTGACGAAAGTCATAAGGGAAGAGGGAAACTGGCTGTGGAGGCCTATGGGTTTCCCTCTTCTGCTTTTTTCGCCATGAAAGAGGGTATGCGATTATTACAGGACCTGTTCAAAGAGATGGACCGGCGCAAGGAAAAATAAAATAACTCGGCCAGTCAGCCGAGTCCTTCAAAAGTTAAATTCAGTTTGTATATCATCATCACTATGTGTGGTATTCGGTGTGGTGTCGGAGGCGGGACTTGTCCTAAAAGCCTCACTACTGAAATGGATTTAAACTTATAGTTTTACTAAAGAAATACCGGACTAGCTCCGGTATTTCTTTTGTCGATTTTGAAAAAACTCAATATGGCGGTCTGAAAACCTGTTCGTGAGTACCGACGTTTCTCAGTTGAATAGTATCTTCCGAAAAACTTAACGTAATCCTAATAGACATATTCACACTGGCTTCCCAAATATCTTTCGTTCCTTGTACTCTTTTTAGACGTAATGAAGGGTGGCTGGGGTTTATAACCATAACTTGGAGAGTTTTGTCTACTTGTAAACGTATCGCTCGATCAAGTTTTTTATACGACCGAACAAATCTATTAGTTAGCTCAAGATTGAACATTTTTTCTCTCCGCTAGCTTATTCTGCTTGCTCATGTAAAAATTTTAGGGCATCATTAACATTTTTGAACCGGTGAACCCGACCTGCGGCTATATCTTCGTCAGCCTCTTTTTCTGCAGCTTGCCATTCGGGTGTCCAGTACCAGGATTGATTGCTGAATATAGCTTCCTCATCCAGTCTTCGGGCAAGCTCAATTTTTTCGGTTGGCGACAAACTTTTAATTTCCTTAATTAGTCGTTCGATATTAGCGGCCATCAACAACACCTCTCATAGTTAAAATATTATACCATATCCTGTAATTTAGAACAATAACGACAAGGCTTACGCTTTGTTGTTTTTATTTTCCCATATATATCGAAATCGAAGGAGTGTCTTATAATGGTTGATCAAGCCAAGATATAATGGATAAAGAAATTTGAACAATAAAACGGCCTTTTTTAAGGTGTACAATGATGCCATGAGAAAAACATATTCAGGAGAGTTTAAAGCAAAGGTTGTACTGGAAATTTTCAAGGAAGAAAAAACCATTTCTCAAATTGCTTCGGAGTACGGCATTCTTTAGCATTAGCAGGCCCACGGTACAAAAATACATGCGGGAGATGGGGATATCCAAAAACACAACAATCATGTATTAAAATTAGCCTTACTTAACTTGTCAAGATAAAATGAAAACAATAATTAACTAACCGCCTATACAACAGCTTTACCTCTTCCAACCTGGTTATGGCTTCTTCGGGAGTAGACCCGTGAATTTTCCAGCCAGGCAAATCCTTATGCTCGGCCAGCCATTCCCCGCCGGCCAACTTGGTTATAACAACAGGGTATTTAATATTCATGTATGCTTCACTTCGATGAGCTTGAGCAGGAAAAAGAAAAACTGACCATTAATAAGCCAGTTCTCGAAAAAATTGATGTATTACGATTAAAAGAATACATTGAAAGTCTTGACCAAGTTCTAGCACAAGGAACCAACCGGGAACGCAGAGAATTCATACGTACATTTATACGCCGAATGGAATTTGATCCTACTGCAAGCCGTATTACGATTTACTGGTATGCGGACCCGGTTCAGGTTCAAAGCACCGAAATTTCAACACACAATAATGTGCGGTTTTTAACTGGTGTCGGAGGCGGGACTTGAACCCGCACGGTTGCCCATACGCCCCTCAAACGTACGCGTCTGCCGATTCCGCCACTCCGACATTGTGTCATGCAAGTAAAATTATATGATTTTGCCTCCGGTTTGTCAAGGGTGTAAATCAACCCATTTTCACCATGGTTTATTTTTTATCTCCATAAATCCATGTGTATATTTTATAATTCCAGAGTACTTTTTTCACGAAATGCTTGGTTTCAGGGAAAGGGATGGCATCGATATCTCCGATGCCCCCGGAGATTTTGTTTTCCTTCAGCCACTTGCGCACATTGCCGCGCCCGCCGTTATAGGCGGCCAGCACCATTATCTTGTTGCCGGCGAATTCGTCCTCCAGGTTGGCGATGTACCAGGCACCCAGGCGGATATTGGTTTCGGGGTCAAACAACAGGTCCGGGTGAAAGGGGTGCAGGTTGATCTGCTGGGCGATCCATTGCCCCGTTTCGGGCATTATTTGCATCAGCCCCCGGGCATCCTTGGGGGAAACGGCGTCAGGGTCGAAGCTGCTTTCCGCTTTTATGACGGCGGCCATGAAAAACGGGTCTATGCTGGCCTTGGCGGAATACTCAAATATCATGTCCCTGTAGGGCAAGGGGTAGAAGATTTTCATTATCGAAGTAAAATTTAAAACTGAGGCAACCAGCAAAAGTAAGAAAATAAATCTGAATTTATTAAGCCTGCGCCTCCGGGCGTTCAATATCATCACTCCATATTTGCCGCACTTGTTGCAGGGTTTTTTCAGGGGAACCGCTATTGTCAATAATTCTGTCTGCGTAGGGGATCTTATCTTCCTGCGGCATCTGGGCGGATATGCGCTTGCGCGCCTGCTCGGCGGTGGTATGGTTGCGCGCAATGATTCTTTGCACTTGTATCCGGGGATCGACGGTCACCAGCCATACCCGGTCGACCATTTTATGCATACCCGTCTCAATGAGCAGTGGGGCTTCAATGACCAGCAGGGGGGTGCTGCCGGACCTTTTGTAATCGGCTATCGCTGCGGCGACCCGGGAGCGAATCTCCGGGTGCACAATGGCGTTGAGCCGGGCCAAGGCAGCCGGGTCGTTAAAAACTATTTGCGCCATCAGGGGGCGGTTGAGCGTGCCGTCATTTTTTAAAACTTGCCGCCCGAAACAGGCCACTGTCTTTTGCAGCCCCGGCGTTCCCGGCGCCACCACGTCCCGGGCGACCCGGTCGGTGTCGATAACCGTGGCCCCCATTTCTTGCAGCATGCGGGCCACGCTGCTTTTGCCGCTGCCAATATTTCCGGTTAGTCCCACTACCAGCATTTTTATTCCCCCCAAAAGGCAATTATTAATAATTCTCAGGTTATCTCCTCTGTCCTGCCGCCAGGCGGGAAAAATTTTTGTCCGGCAGGTGCCGGACAGTTTATCAATGATACACTTTGCTATATCAATGTCAATGAATTTTCAACAAACCCAGGGCGATTAGGATGAACCCGGGTAAAGCGGCCACCTTTTGGCTGAGCCGCGAGGCTCCTATCTTCATTCCCGCCTGCAGTCCGAGGTAGGTGAGGATAAAGTGTCCCAGCCCCACCATCAGGGCAGTAAACAATATGTTAAAACCGAGCATGGAAACGGCAAATCCTGCGGCAAAGGCGTCCATTGCCAGCGCCAATCCAAGTAAAACCGCTTCCCGGGGTGAGATGGTGCCGGACCGGTCCAGGTCGGCCCGGGACGGTTCCCGGAGGATCTGAATCACCAGTCCCAGTGCCCGGATGTGGATTTGCAGCACGGGTCCGGGCGCTTCCTGTTCCGGTTCGCTTTTCGGCGCTTCTTTATTTTTCTGCCGGTTTTCCTGCAACGATTGAATCAAAACCCAAAGACCGATGAAAAGTAAAATCGCCCCGCCCAGCCGGTGGGCGAAGGTGGCGGAAAAATAACCGGCCACAGCGTGGCCCAGCACCATGGAGATGGTTATTGCCGCCATGGACATCATGCTGATGATGGCCAGCGAGGTGACGGGTAATTTTATGTTGCGTACCCCGTATGCTACGCCCGCTGCAAAGGAGTCCATGTTCAGCGCCAGTGCGAACATTATTAGAGCGACAAACTCCATTCGACTTTCCCCCCTGTTACCGTGACTTTGCTTCTTTAAATACTATGGCGGGGAAAGTCGAAGTGTGCTTGTGTACGCGCCCGGGCAGCTCCCCGGCGCGCTTACTCTTTTTGGCAGGCGGGGCAGAAATACGAACTGCGGCCCCCCACCTTGAGGCGGGCAATGGGGGTGCCGCAGTACAGGCATTTTTGTCCCTCGCGGTTATAGGCCCGGAGCAACGCCTGGTAACTGCCCGTTCTGCCGTCGCCGTCCACGTAGTCCCGGATCGAGGTGCCCCGGTTTTCGATGCCTTCCTGCAGCACCTCCACGATGGAGCGGTACAGGTTGGCGATTTCCCGGGGCGTGAGGGTGCAGGCCATGCGTTTGGGATTGATACGTGCCCGGTGCAGGGCCTCGTCGGCATAGATATTCCCCAGGCCGGCCAAAAAGGTCTGGTCCAGCAACAGGGATTTGATGCGGACGCGCTTGCGTTTCAGTTCCCGGCGCAAAAAGTCTCTCGAAAACTCTTCTCCCAGTGGTTCCGGGCCTAAATCCTTGAGTCCTTTGACCTGGCCCAAATAGCGTACCGTGGACAGCTGAACGCGCCCGAACTGGCGCATGTCGATAAAGCGCAGTTCACGGTCATTGCTCAGCCGGAAGACTACGTGCGTATGGCGGGGCAGCGGGTCCACGGGTTCTGAATAAACCAGCCGCCCGGTCATGCGCAGGTGGATGATCAGCACTTTTTCACCGGTTAGATGGATCAAAAGATATTTGCCCCGGCGCCCCAGCCGGGAAATTTTGTTTCCCGTAACTTCCATGGCAAATTTGTCCGGCGCGGGATCCCGGATGATTTTGGGCATAAATATTTCCACGCCGGTGATGGTTAAACCAACCAATTTTTTTTCCAGCGTTTTTTTGACCGTTTCCACTTCCGGCAATTCCGGCATATCCATTACACCTTTCTCACGTCATACCAATTGGGACCCACTTTCAGGTCCACCACCAGGGGCACGTCAAGCTGCAGAGCGTTTTCCATGTATTCCTTAACCATATCCTTCACTGTCGGCAGTTCTTCGGGCGGCACGTCAAAGATCAGTTCGTCGTGTACCTGCAGGATCATTTTGGTTTGCAGGCCCCTGTTTTTAAGTTCATTATTTATTCTTACCATGGCCAGCTTAATTATGTCTGCGGCGCTGCCCTGAATGGGCGTATTGATGGCGGTGCGCTCCCCGAAAGCCCTGGTCACCCGGTTGGGGCTCAATATGTCCGGCAGGTAGCGTCGCCGGTTTAAAAGGGTGGTGACATAGCCGTTGTCTTTGGCTTCGGTAATTTTTCGATCGATAAACTTTTTTACTCCCGAGTAGCGGTCAAAATAGCTTTTGATGTATTTGCGGGCCTCGGCCCGGCTCACTTTGATATCACGGGACAGGCCGAAATCGCTGATGCCGTACACGATGCCGAAGTTCACGGCCTTGGCCCTGCCGCGCAGTTCCGGCGTCACTTGTTCCATTGGCAAGTTGAAGACCTCGGCGGCGGTGCGGGTGTGAATATCCTGTCCCTCGTTAAAGGCCTGCACCAGGTTGGGGTCGCCGGACATATGGGCCAGGATGCGCAGTTCGATCTGTGAGTAATCCGCTGCCAGAATAAGGTTGCCCTCCCGGCGGGGTACAAATACTTTTCTGATCCGTCGCCCCTGTTCCAACCGGATGGGAATGTTTTGCAGGTTGGGGTTGGAACTGGACAGGCGGCCCGTGGCGGTGACATCCTGGTGAAAGGTGGTATGAATTCTGCCGGTGGAGGTGTTGATCAGCCCGAACAGTCCGTCTATATAGGTAGATTTTAACTTGGCCAACTGGCGGTATTCCAGGATTTTTTGCACTATGGCGTGGGCGGGGGCCAGTTCCTCCAACACCGAAGCGTCGGTGGAATAACCCGTTTTGGTGCGCTTGAGCACCGGCAGTTTCAATTTTTCAAACAATATATAGCCCAATTGCTTGGGCGAATTGATGTTGAATTGCTCGCCGGCCAGGGCATATATTTCCTTCACAATCATATCAATCTGCCGCCCGGTTTCTCCGGACATATCGGTCAATATTTGGGGATCGACGGCCACTCCCTCGGTTTCCATTTCCGCCAGCACGGATACCAGCGGCAGCTCCACTTCGTAATATAGCCTGTCCATATCGAAGTCCACCAATTTTTGATGCAGGATATCCGCCAAACGCATTATCACATCTGCTCCGGCGGGTAGGGCATCCGGGCCTTGGGGTGGCAATACCAGGTTTAAATAACGCAGGGCCAGGTCGGACAGGCTGTTTTTTGCCGAGCCGGGATTCAACAGGTAGGCGGCCACCCGGACATCAAAATGCAGCCTTTCCATGCGCCGGTTGTGGCGGTGCAGCAGCCAGATGGCTTCTTTGCCGTCATGACAAATTTTTTTAATCCCCGGGGCGGCGCAGATATCCCCCAGGGCATCAATGGCCCGGGGTTGCTCCTGAACCGGCAGAAGGTATACAGCACCGTTTGATAAGGCCATGGCGGCGCCATCAACGCCCTTGCTGCGGGTGCCCGTGACGGCCACGGCCGCCGCCCCTGCTTCGCCGGCCTGGTTTTTTAGGTCTTTTAATTCCGCTGCGGTGAATAAAGTCCGGTACTCCACGCAATAGGTTGCCAGCCCGGGCTGTTCTCCGGCGTCCTGCCGGCCCGGTTTGTCATCCGGCGCGCCGGTTGCGCCCGCCTTTTCAATAATGGCGCGGCTGAGGGCTTTGAATTCCAATTTGCTGAATGCGGCCAGCAGGGCCTGGTAATCCGGACCGGGCCAGCGTAGATTTTCAGGTTTTACATCCAGAGGGACCCGACAGTCAATGGTGGCCAACTCCTTGGACAATGCCGCCTGGTCTTTGTACTGCTCCAGCTTGTTGCGCCAGCGCGCGGGCAATTTTTCTACATCCGCAATTACGTCTTCCAGGGTACCGTGCTCCTGAATCAGTTTCAAGGCTGTTTTTTCGCCAATGCCGGGGACGCCGGGGATATTGTCCGAGGCGTCCCCCATCAGGCCCTTGATATCAATTAATTGCGGCGGGCTGACGCCGTAGCGGTCCCATACTTTGCCCTCATCGTATTCTTCCATTTCCGAAATGCCCTTGTGGGTGAGCAGTACCCGCACCCGCGGGGACACCAGTTGCAGCGCATCGCGGTCGCCGGTAAGCACGATTGCTTCCATACGGTTTTCTTCAGCCATGCGGGTTAAGGTGCCGATAATGTCGTCGGCTTCGTAATTTTCCAGTTCCAGAACGGGGATGCGCATGTGCCGCAAAATTTCTTTTACCAGCGGGAACTGGGACCGCAGTTCGGCCGGGGTGGCCTTGCGCTTGGCTTTGTAATCCGCGTAGCTTGCGTGCCTGAAGGTGGTTTTACTCTTGTCGAAGGCCACGGCAATATAGTTGGGCTCGATTTTTTCCAGCACTTTAAAGAGCATGTTGGTAAAACCAAGTACTGCGTTGGTGACCGTGCCGTCGCTGGTGGAAAGCGGGGGCAAAGCGTGAAAAGCACGGTGGGTCAAGCTGTTTCCATCTATAATCAGCAATAATTTGCGGGACACTCCCGGCACCTGCCTTTGCTTTAGTATTGTTCTTGAAAAATTATACTTCCTGTCTTTTTGTTTTAATCCCAATCATTGTACCATATTTATGCAGCAGAAAAACAGCTGTCAGCACCCCGCGGACTCAAGTAACGTGCGGGTGTGCTTTATATTTGTTTTAATTACTTAACCATCGGCAGCAGGACTTTATGCCGATCGGTAGAAATATTACAGTAAAAGTTGAGGGGGCGGGATGTATGTCCAGGCGTTTGGTGTTCCTGGCTTTAACTTTTTTTATCCTGTTTACATGGATGCGTCCGGCCGGGGCCGTTGAAGACGCGCAAAGCGGGCCTGCTTTGATTCAGGAGACAATGGAATTACTGGAGACACATCATCTTTCCCATCCGGATCCCGCCAAACTTACGGATGGAGCCATTCAGGGCATGTTGGACAGCCTGGACGACCCCTATGCCGAATATTTCAGTGCGGAAGAATTGCAGGGTTTTGCCGATTCCCTGAACGGGGACCTGGTAGGAGTGGGTATAGAAATTCGCGCAGGTGAACAATATCCCTTTGTGGTGGATGTCATACCCGGAACGCCCGCCGCTAAAGGCGGTATTGCAGCGGGTGACCTGATCGTGGCCGTCAACGGGGAAAGTACGGAGGATCTGCCATTGGCCGAGGTGGTGACGCGAATTCGCGGTGTGCTCGACTCGGCGGTGACGCTTACTTTAAGACGCGGCGCACAGGAGTTTGACCTGATTTTACACCGGGCAGCCATTCACGTGCCGCTGGTGGAACAGGACATGCTGGATGGCGGCACGGGCTATATCAAGATTGTTTCTTTCGGTACGCGTACGGCCGAGGAATTTGACGCCGCCATGGCCAGGTTAAAGGCGGACGGCATGCGGAGTTTAATCGTTGACCTGCGTTTTAACGGTGGCGGGTACGTGCTGGAAGCCATTGATATACTGGATAATTTCATTGCTGATGATTCCCTGGCCTTCATTATTGATGACGGGCTGGGGCACCAAGATGAAATCCACACCCAGGGAAAACCCGCCTTCAAAGACCTGCCCGTGGTTGTTCTGGTCAACGGTTTGACGGCCAGCGCTTCGGAAATTTTAGCCGGGGCCTTGCAGGATCACGGTAAAGCCACTCTGGTGGGGGACACCACTTACGGCAAGGGTGTAATGCAGGCGGTGATTCCGCTGAGTACCGGCGGGGCGCTTAAACTAACGGTGTCCAGGTATTTGACGCCTGCTGGCAGGGACATTGATATCGTGGGCTTGACCCCTGATCACTTTGTGCTGGTGCATGATCTGCAAAAAGAAATCGCCTGGCAGTTACTGCACCCGGAAGACGACCCCGACTTGGGGTTTGTGCCGGGTTCCGGTAAAGCGGCGCTAAATAGCCGGGAACTGGATGTAAGCATTGATTTTTTGCAACTGGGCAATGAAAGATACTTGCCCCTGCGCCCGGTGCTGGAGGCTATGCTGTACCAGGTGGCCTGGCAGGACGGGGTGATAAAAATTTTTTCCGGCCGAGAAGAAATACTAACTTTGAATACCTTCAACAGCAGGTGGAATATTCAACCCGGCGCGTTTATCGAGCAAGGAATTAGTTATTTACCCGAGAAAATTTTACCCCAATTGAATATTGATATTAATAAAGAAGGAAATAAAATAGTTTTAACCAGAAGACTTTTCTGAATTCCAGTGGCACGGTTTTGAGCGAAAGGAGGTGTTTTGCAGTGCCGGATAAGCAATGTTCATGCGGTAGCGGCAAGAAAGTAAACGGGTGCTGCGGAGGAAAAGATAACGTAATCGATTTTAACAGGTATCGCTGGTGGCGCGCGGGGCAGCGCCTGCGTAAAAAACTGGCCGAATTTGCCGACAGCGAAGCGTTTCTGGACGAGGCGGCGGTTGCCAGGGAAGGTTTTTTCAGCGTTATGGACCCGGAACTGGCCGATGAAGAAGACGATTTTCTGATCGAACGGTTTTTTGAGTGGTTTATATTTGATTACCGTATCCGGGGACGGACTTTACTGGAATACTACGGCATGGCAGAAGAAACCAGCCCGGAGGAAAAAGAATTATTAAATAAATGGATAAAAGCCAGAAGCTCCGTTTATCAAGTTTTGCGCATTGAAAACGGCGGTGTGGTTGCGCTAAAGGATTTGTTGTCGGGCTGTGAAACAGCGGTCCACGACCGCAACGCCGCCCGGGAACTTGAACCGGGACACATACTGCTGATGCGGGTGCTGCCGGTGGGTGATGATCATGAATTTTCCACCGGCGGGCTGATATTGCCGTCTTTTACTAAAAAATACATTACCAGCCGCATAAAGCTGGACGCCGAATTGTACTGGAGCACGCACGGCGGGCGGGGTAACTGGGACGCCTATTTACGTGACCGGGCCCATGTGCTCAATGCTTTAATCCTGGAGACGGGTTCCATTATCTGGGATCTTCCGGTCAATGCCCATGATGCAGATAGCCTGTCAAGTCCGGAAGAACTTTCATCCAAACTGGCCCAAAAGGTTACCGACATCTTTCTGGATTATTTCTATGATCGTTGGGTTAATGAGCCAATGGATGTGTTACAGGGGAAGACGCCGCTTGAGGCATCCCGGACCAAGTCAGGGCGTCGGAAGTTGCAGACATTGTTGAGTGAACTGCAAAAGGTAGAAAATTTAAGAAAGAGTAAGGGCGAACCCTTTTACGACCTATCCAGGTTATGGCGCAGGCTGCGCCTTTCCAATGAACCGGCGTTGCCCAAATCCGAACGAAAAGGTGGCCGGGCTGATGCCGGTTATGCCCGGGTGGCCGGGTTGATCCGGGACGGGTTGCAAAAATTGGGGTATCGGCCGCGTCAGGTAAAAAGCGCGGTGGAAATCTGGCAGCGGTACTGTCAAATGGAACGTCCCACGTTTAAAAAGCCGGAAGCTTGGGCGGCGGCGGTAATATATACCGTGACCAGGTTGCTGGGCGACAAAACAGTCAACCAAAACGAACTGGCCGCCATGTATGATATCTCAATATCTACTATCTCCAACAATTACCGGGATATCTGTCACGTTTTGCATATAAATGGCAGCAAGGGGGAAATAGAAGCGCCGGAAAAAGAATCGTTTCTGGCGCGCATCCTGGCCGATTTAAAAGCATAAAACTTGCGAGGGGTGTTACTTTCTGGAGATAATTAATATTATACTGGAATTTATAGTACATGAGGTTACCGCATTTATATCCTCGCTGGGTTACTGGGGGATTGCCCTGGGCATGGCCATTGAAAGCGCCAACATACCCCTGCCCAGCGAGGTGATTTTGCCGTTTGGCGGGTACCTGGTTTCCACCGGGCAACTTAATTTTTTTTGGGCCGCCATGGCGGGGACGCTGGGTGGCCTGGCCGGCTCGATAATTTCATATTACATCGGCTACCGGGGGGGCAGGCCTTTTCTGCAGAAGTACGGCCGTTACATCGGTTTTTCGCAAAAACATTTCATACAGGCGGAGGAATGGTTTCACCGCTACGGTGAAGCCACGGTGTTTTTCACCAGGTTGATGCCGGTGGTGCGCACTTTCATATCCCTGCCGGCCGGTATATCGGGCATGAATTTTTACAAGTTTGTGATTTACTCCTTTATCGGCTCGCTGCCCTGGTGTTTTTTCCTTACATACCTGGGGGTTAAACTGGGTGAAAACTGGATAGCCCTGAAACCCTGGTTCCACCGTTTTGATATTCTAATTGTGGTGGTTATTTTAGGTGGACTGATATGGCTGTACGTTATGAACAGGCGACGCAAATATTGATTAATTAAAAAAATGCGAAGGGGTGCATGGTGCATCCCTTCGTATTTTTTCCGGCCCTTTGCCTCATAATACTTTTAATCGGTAACCCCGGGCCCGTATTTCAGCAGTTCGGATACTGTGACCAGTTTGTAGCCCTTTTCCCGCAGGCCGTCAATAACGGTGGGCAGCGCCGCCGGCGTGCGGTCGCAGGTGTCGCTGGCGTGCATCAGGATTATGGCGCCCGGGTGTATCTTATCCAGGACCCGGTCAATTATTTGCTGAACTGATTTTTCCTTTTTCCAGTCCAGGGAGTCGTCGCTCCACTTAATTGATTTGTATCCCAAGTCATTGAGGGTTTTGAGCACCATGTCGTTCCAGTCGCCGTTGGGGGTGCGAATAAGGTTGGGCTCAATGCCGGTTACTTTTTTGATTGATTCGTGGGCAGTCATCACGTTCTTTTTTATCCCTTCCGGGGTAAGCCCGCTGTAGTTGACGTGCTCATTTCCGTGACTGCCGATTTCGTGCCCTTCAGCAGCGATGCGCTTGGGAAACTCCGGGTGCTTCTCCACCCAGGGTCCACTGAGAAAAAATGTGGATTTAACGTTTTTCTCTTTTAATATGTCCAGTACCGGACCGGGCACTTTGGTCCCCCAGCTGATGTCGAAGGTCAGCGCCGCAACCTTTTCGTCCGTCTGTACTTTATAGATGGCGTGCAGTTTAGGTTCAACTTCAGTGGGTACGGTATTTTGCTGCAGCATGATCATGAACAGTCCGGCGGACAGCAAAAGAAGGGCGCCCAAAAAAACGTTGCGTTTGATTTTCTTAAGGTTCAGCAGGTAAATGCGCAATATTTTTCACCTCACAAACGAGCAAGTTCTATAACTATGGATATTTGTAATTAACGGTTGTTATGTATTTAATATGTTGCTTTTCCAAGGTAAAATATACCTAAGGTGGGGATTATTGTTGATCAAGAAAATTATCAAGATTGCTTTTACCATATTTTTTGCTGTTGTCTCTGTTATGTGCCTGATTTGGCCGGCGGCGGCCGATGAATTGAAAATCAATGCCCGGGCGGCGATTTTAATGGACGCTGAAACCGGCCAGGTTTATTTTGCCAAGGACGCCGCCAAGCGCAGGTCGCCCGCCAGTTTAACCAAATTAATGACGGCCATCCTGGCGGTGGAAAACGGCAATCTTAACGACGTGGTTGTAGTCAGCGGCCGGGCGGCTTCGGTTTCCGTGGGTTCCACCATCGGGTTGCGTAAGGGCGACCGCATTACCCTGGGCAATTTGCTCAAGGCGGCGCTGATTACCTCGGCCAATGACGCCACAGTGGCCATTGCCGAACATGTTGGCGGCAACCATGATAATTTTGTGCACCAAATGAACAGAAAGGCTGCTTTGCTGGGCGCTAAGGATACCCGGTTCATCAATACCAACGGTTATTTTAACCCCAAACATTATTCCACTGCTTATGACTTGGGGCTGATTACCCGCTACGCCTTGCAAATACCGCAGATAAACGAGCTGGTTTCCACCAGGGAAGCGGTAGTCAGGTGGATAGAGCCGGAGCGGGAAAAAGAGGTTAAAAATACGAACCGGCTGCTTTTCAGCGAGGATGTGGAAGGCATTGACGGGGTTAAAACGGGCAGTACGGCCAGGGCGGGAAACTGCCTTATTGCTTCGGCCACCAGGGGGGACAGGCGGCTTATCGCGGTGGTGCTGCATGCGGGAAACCGCTACCGGGAGGCCGCCAAGCTGTTGGAGTACGGTTTTTCGGCGGTTCAGCCGGTGGTAATTTTCCCGTCCGGGAAAAAAATGGCTGAAGTGCCCGTTAAAAACGGACTGGCCGGGACGGTGCCGGTGATTGTTGCAGAGCCGGTCCGGGTGCACATGGCTAAAGACCAATTTAAGAACATCAGACTGAACATAAAGTTTATCAATGATGCGCCCGTCGCGCCGGTGCGGGAAGGGCAGTTGCTCGGGCATGCCGTTTTTACCATCAACGGCTACAGGCTGAGCAAGGTGCCTCTGGTAGCATCCCGGGAAGTACCCCCCAGGCCGCTCTTCGCGAGGATTATGTACTGGTTATCGGATTAAAGCTATTTGCGGACCCAGTTGTCATGAGCAAACAGGGGTGATAAACTATGGGAGGGATCAATATGATAACTGCTTAATAATATGGAGGTTATTATAATATGCAATACAGGCTGTTGGGTAAAACAGGGTTAAAGGTTTCGGTCATCGGGTTCGGCGGCATCCCCATTCAGCGGGTTTCGGTGGGTGATGCTTACGCAATAGTAAACAGGGCCTTGGACCTGGGGATTAACTTTATTGATACGGCCAGGGGGTATACGGACAGCGAAGCCAAGCTGGGCGAGGCTTTAAAAGCGAGAAGGAACGAAGTAATAATTGCCACCAAATCCATGGCCAGGACCCGGGAGGGAATGGCCACTGACATTCAAAAAAGCCTGGAGACTATGGGTGTGGACTATATTGACCTGTACCAGTTGCACAACGTCAAGGACAAAGAAGCGCTGGAACAGGTACTTGCCCCGGATGGCGCTTTGGCCGCGCTTAAAGAAGCCCGAAAGGACGGGGTAGTCAAACATATCGGCATTACGGGGCACCTGAAAAACTTTCTTGTGGAGGCGCTGGAGACAGGGGAGTTGGAAACCGTGCAATTCCCCTTTAATGCCGTGGAAACGAGCGGGGCGGAAGAGTTGATCAACCTAGCCCGGGAAAAAAATGCCGGCATTATTGTTATGAAACCGCTGGCCGGGGGGGCCATCAGGGAGGCGGGTCCGGCTTTGCGCTATTTACTGGAGCACGCCGTATCCACCGTAATTCCGGGCATGGATTCCGTGCAGCAAGTGGAGGAAAACGCGCAGGTCGGCCGGGAACTGCGGCCTTTGACCGCCGATGAAAGAAAGGTGTTGGAAGAAGAGACCGGGACACTGGGGGATGCTTTTTGCAGACGCTGTGAATACTGCCAACCCTGCCCCCAGGCCATTGACATCCCCACGGTGTTTCTGTTGGACGGCTATTATACCAGGTATGGCCTGCAGGGCTGGGCCATGGAGCGTTACCGCGGCATGAAAACTAAAGCGGATGCGTGTATTGAATGCGGTGAGTGCGAAGAAAAATGCCCCTACAACCTGCCCATCCGCCGGATGCTGGCGGAGGCCGCGTCCAGGCTGGGTTAAAAATACCAGGCTGTTCTGTGATTATTAGTCCTTGACATTTGGTGCGCTTTGTTGCATAATAAGTGTTGCAGCGGACAACGGCAGGCTGTTCAAACAGAACGCTTGCCTGTATTTTACGGGTGCATAGCTCAGGGGGAGAGCACTTCCTTGACGCGGAAGGGGCCGTAGGTTCAATTCCTACTGCACCCACCAATCAAAAACGGGTTTTAGAGAATAAAAATTCTCTAAAACCTTTTTTTGATGACTGATTGGGGTCTCAATTTGTAGATAGTGCAATTATCAGGCAGGTATTGGCAAAATATTGTCGAAATACCTTCTGGGTGAGTGGCATGCATCGGAAAGAAATAAATGAAATCATAACCTATACACGGCAAGAACTCTACCAGGTTAGAATTCAGCTGATGCAATGCGCTGATTTCGTAGAAGCTTGGGAACTCAGGTGCAGGCTCAAGGAACTTCGCTTAAAAATTTTTTGGTACTTGGACATACTGGAATGGGAAGGAAGCAACAAAGTTTTGCCTTTCACCAAGTTCGTGTTAAAATTTAAATAACTAATACCCTGGGGGTAAAAAATATGCTTGACAACCAGCTAATGATTTTTGTCACCGTTGCGGAAAAAAAAACTTTTCCCGGGCAGCGGAAACTTTGAACATTTCGCAACCGGCCATTAGCCAGAATATCCACGCTCTGGAAGATTATTACGGGGCCAAGCTTTTTGAGCGGTCCAGCAAAAAAGTTGAATTAACCCAGGCGGGTGCCACCCTGTACAGCTACGCTACGGAAATTCTGGAATTACACAGGATAGCCAAGCGGGCCGTGTCGGACCTGGTGGAACTGGTCACCGGGAAGTTGACCATCGGGGCGAGTTTTACCGTGGGGGAATATGTATTGCCCAGGCTTTTGGCCGCCTTTACCAGGAAATACCCGGACGTCAAGTTTTCCGTCAATATCGGCAATACCGAATACGTGCACGAACATGCCAGGGAAAACAGCATCGATATCGGGCTGGTAGAAGGTCTGGTTGAGGACCCGCAACTGGAAATAACCAAGTTTTTGGATGATGAATTGATTTTGATTGTATCCAAAAATCATCCTCTGGCCGGCGCTTCGATAAACCCGGAAGAAATAGCCGTTAAATTAAAGGATGTGCCGTTTATTATCCGGGAGGAGGGCTCCGGGACCAGGCTGGCGGTGGAACAAGCCCTGGAAAGGTTGCATTTTAATCCGTCCAATACCATAACCCTGGGCAGCACCCAGGCCATCAAAGAGGCGGTGGAGGCCAACCTGGGCATCACCATGTTGTCCAAGTGGACACTGCGCAAGGAATTAAAACTGGGTTCCATCAAACCGATCAGGTGCTGTAACCCCATAACCCGTGGTTTTTACCTGCTGCTCCACAAAGAAAAATTCCAATCCCGGGCCTGCGCGGAATTCGCCAAATTCATTCTGGATCAGGACCTGACACCTATTTTGGCCTAAAAATAAGGAAGCAAAAAGGGGACTGGCTCCGGTAAAAGGGGACTGGCTCCGATTCGTTTTGTGAATTGGTGCCTGTCCCCCTTTTACGGAGCCTGTCCCCTATTTTTGCTTTTTTAGCCGATTCTGACCCCGAACACGTTATGTGACCACGCCCGGCGTGCGCAATCAGGGCATACGTCTTTACCGTGATAAGCCGGGCGCAGGTTGTCTTTTATTTGCCCGCTTATGAAATCGAGATGTTTGGCAGTGGCAAAAGCCCGCTCGCACACCCGGCAGGAAACCAGCTCCAGGCGGCTCATCAAGCTGCCGCACATGCGCATCTCCCTGAAACCGTCCCTGTCTTCCAGGGTAATGGCGCCGGTGGGGCAGTTTACGGAGCAGGTGCCGCAGCCCAGGCACCGTTCTTCCGGGTAATGGAAATCGGTTTCAGCTTCTTCGCTGCCGCAGACATAACCTAATTTCAGGGCCTGGACCCCTACCTGGCTTTGGCAGGTGTTCACGCAGTTGCCACAGGCGGTACACATGTCGCAGCGCAGGCACCGGGCCGCTTCAGCCGAGGCGGCCTCATCGCCGGCGCACCGGACGATTTCCGCGAAGGTGCCCTGCTTATCCTTGTCATACAGGCTGTGCACGTCAACCTGTCCGGCGGAAGATTTCTGCCTGGCAGTGGTTTGCAGAGGCGGCAGGCTAGGCCTTTTTACAGGATATTTGATGCCGGCCGAGGGCTTTTGTCCCCGTAAGTAGGCGTGGATGGCGGCGGCGGCTCGCTTCCCGGCGGCAATGGCCTTGATGGCGGAGGCAGGTCCCGTTACCGCGTCGCCCCCGGCAAAAACTCCCGGCAGGGAAGTTTCCATGGTGTCCGGGTTCACCATGATGCGGTTTTTCTGGACGCTTATTGCTGCGGCCCGGTCATCTCCGGTTAGAAAAGACAGGTCGGGTTGCTGGCCGGTGGCGAAAATAATCATATCCGCTTCCATTTTGAACTTTGAATCGTCCACCGGTACCGGTTTGCGCCGGCCGCCGGCATCGGGCGCGCTCAAAGTGTTGCGCAAACATACCAGGTGGGTAACCCTGCTGTCGGCTCCCTCCAGAGCTGTGGGGGAGACAAGAAAATCAAAAGCAACGCCCTCTTTTTCTGCATCTATTATTTCTTCCGGCAGTGCCGGCATTTCTTCCCGGGTCCGCCGGTAAACGACCCGCACTGCCCGGGCCCCCAGGCGCAGGGAGACGCGGGCCGCGTCAATGGCCACGTTTCCGCCGCCGACCACCAGCACTTGCTTGCCGTTGAGGTCTACTTCTTTAAGATTGACGTTCCGGTTCAAAGCCCGGTTGACTGAGGTCAAGAAAGAGATGCCGTCCAGCACGCCCTCCAACTTCCGGGGATTGGGGACGGGCAGCGTTCCTTTCCAGGCCCCCGTGCCCAGGAATACGGCGGCATAGCCCTGTTCTTTTAATTTCATTAGGCCATTTTCCCCGGCAATGGGGGTGTTAAGCTTAATTTCCACTCCCAAGGCTTTTATTTTGTCAATTTCATCCCGGAGCACCTGCCGGGGGAGCCTATAGGGGGGTATGCCGTAAGCCAGCATCCCCCCGGGCTCGGGCATGGCTTCAAATATAGTGACACCGTACCCCTGGCGGGCCAGGAAATAGGCGGCGGAAAGCCCGGCCGGGCCGGCTCCGATAACGGCGATTTTTTCACCATATCTTTTTTCTTGTGGGGAAGGGGTAACGCTGCCGTTTTCAATTGCCCTGTCGTAAGCTACCCTTTTCAATGTGCAAATGGAAACCGGCTCGTCAATTGCCGACCTCCGGCAGGCCCTTTCGCAGGGATGTTCACAGATGCGCCCGAGGCTCCCCGGCAGGGGCACGTCAGCCAAAATTACATTTAATGCATCCGCATATTTTCCCATGCCCACCAGGGTTACATAGTTGGGGATGTCAAGGCCGGCGGGGCAGGCCGCCTGGCATGGTGCCAGAACCAGCCGGGGGCATTCCGCGGCGGGGCAGACCCTGTTTTCGATATGTACCGTAAAATCATCTTTATATTGCTGCAAATATTCTTTAACTTTTTCGGCCAGCCCCTTGCCCCGGCCGCACTGGCACAAGTTGTTGACTTTATCTGTCAGTTCGTTAATGACATCCAGCGCGCTGGGGGATGCCTTTCCTTCTCTAATCCCGGCAATGTAGTCCAGCATGGCATGGAAATAACGGCGGCATACACTGCAATATTTTTGTTCAGCAATAAATGTTCTTAACCAATATTCCGCTTGTTTAACCGGGCAACCTTTCATAGTCATTAAGACACTTCCTTACGGCGGTTTTGGTTGGCAACCAGGTCATGCGCATACCGGACGCGTTTAGTTTCCGGTACGTTTTCTGCCAGGCCGAAGCTTAAAGAGCCGGTGGGACAGGCGGTAGCGCAGGCCGGCTTCATTCCGGCGTCAATGCGATCCATGCAGAAATCGCATTTTACCGCTTTTCCCCTTTGGGCATCCCACTGGGGCGCGCTCCAGGGACAAGCTATAATGCAGCTCTTACAGCCGGCGCAGCGGCTGTGATCAATATATACCACGCCGTCTTCGGCTCGCTGTTGGATGGCGCCGTTGGGGCATGCGGGCACGCACCAGGGGTCCGCACAGTGGAAACAGGAAATGAAAATGTAGCTTGCTTTGGGCGTGCCGTCTGTTTTTACCGGTCCCACGTCAATTATTTGGCTGGGTTTGGGGCCTGTGCCCAAACCTTTGTTGATTTTACACTGGACTTGGCAACTGCGGCAGGAGATACATTTTTTCTCATCCTGGAAAAGGGCATAAATGCTCATTTATACAGCCTCCCTGAAAAAGTTCCGAATTTCGGTCAACTGTTGGTAAATTAGGTAATAACCCCAAAATTAATTAACTGGCCGGACGGTGACATATACATGCTGCAGGGCCGGACTACCCCCGATCATGTCGCTGATGTTTTCTTGCAACAGGGTATCGCTGGCACCCTTGCTGAAACACCTGGTTTGGGCGGGCACCCGGCGGCCGAAACCGTGGACCATAAACACCGCCTCGGGATGGATCAGGTCCGTCACGAAGGCCCGGATGGTATCTTTCCCACGGGAAGAAATGACTTCCACCGTTTGGCCGTTTTGAATGTTTAATTTTTCCGCCGCCCGGGAGTTGATCCACAGCAGGTTTTCAGGCATCAATTCATTTAACAAAGGGTTATTCTGCGTGGAAACATGCGTATGGGCGATGTTTCTCCCGATCATCAGGCGGAAATGGCCCTCCGCCGGGGGGTTGACCGGCTCATATACGGGTAAAGAAGGGAAACCGCTTTCCTCCAGCAGGCTGGATATAAATTCAATTTTACCGGACGGTGTTTTAAATTTAAGGCCGTTTCTACGCTCCCATAAAATGGGTTCCTCGGTCAGAGTTACAAATCCCGTGGTCGCAAAATCCTCCACGGTAATGCCGGTGCCCTCCAGCTGGTAAGCCCACAGGTCCTCCAGGGAATTGTATGGGAAAAACTGCCCGATACCCAGTCTTTCCGCCAGTTTCTTGATAATTTCCCAGCCCGGTTTGGTGTCATGGCGGGGCGAAACCGCCGGTTTTCGCATAAACAGGGCGGGCTTTAAACCATTGACCTCTTGGATGGAATCCCCTCTTTCCAGGTAGATGGATTCAGGTAAGATAACGTCGGCCTGCCAGGCCGTTTCGCTGAAGTTGATGTCAATGGCGACGATAAAGTCCAGGTTGTTGAAGGCTCGCTTGGTATATTCGTAGTCAGGAATGGAGAGCAGCGGATCGTGCCGCCAGACGATCAAACCCTTGACGGGGTAAGGGTCTTCCTCCAGAATGACTTTCGGAAGCAACTGTACCACGCCGTTCGCCGGGTCGGGGGTGGGCAGTTGAGGTGTCCCCGCTCCGTCGCACCTTGCTTCGTTTACCGGAGGCAATTGCTGGTCGGTTAATTTGCGCAGCGGCAATTTGCCGGCATCTTTGGCTCCCTTTTTGAAAAATATCCCGCCGGGGGCTTCGATGCTGCCCATCAGGGCGTTTAACATGATAATTGATCTTCTGACATAAATTTCGTTTGTGTAATGGGCCGAGCGGTAGCCATAATGAAAGATTACCGCGGGTTTGGCCGTGCCGGCCGCGCGGGCCAGCGACACAATTTCCCGGGCCGGGATGCCGGTTTCCTGTTCCGCCCACTGTGGGGTGTAGGGCTGCACAAAATCTTTCAGTGCCTCGAAACCAATTACCCATCGGCTGACATACTCCTTATCGTAAAGACCTTCCTTGATGATTACATGCATCAGCGCATAGTTCAGGGCTAGGTCGGTACCGGGCCGGATCATTAAATATTTATCAGCTTTTGTGGCGGTAACGGTTATCCTGGGGTCAATGTAAGTGAGCCTGGCGCCTTTCTCCATGGCTTTAGTCAGTTGTTTAACCGCTTTCAATTCAAAGGATTCAAAGTAATTGCGCCCGTATAAAATCACGTGTTTGGTCCTGGCCAGGTCCACTCCCACGCCGGCATCGGTATAGCCGGTCAAGGACCGGAAGGCCGTATTCAACGATCCCTTGCAGCAGGCATCATGGGTGAAATAGTTCGGGGACCCGATGGCGCGCATGAAAGTTTTGCTGATATGCGAGTTGAGGTGCGCCCTTTCCGTTAGGGCTATGGCGCGGGCCCCGTAATTGTCTTTGATCTCTTGTAGTTTTTCAGCTACGTAGTCCAGCGCTTCCTCCCAGGTGACCTCGCGCCATTGTCCGGAGCCCCGTGGACCTGTGCGTAGCAAGGGTTTCTCAAGCCTTTGGTTATCGTTTAAAAGGCTTACTCCGGCGGCCCCTTTGGGGCAGATGCTGCCTTCAATCCCCGGAGCGTGGGGATTGCCTTCTATCAGTTTCACATCATCATTTTCTACCATAACTTTAATTGGACATCTTACCGTACACATCAAACAAATACTGAATACATCCTGCATGGGCTGTCTTCCTCCCCCCCCTTGTGTATAACCGGCTGTTATCTCGTTTATAATCAACCATTATCAAAAAAATAACAGATAATTGCCAATTCCAATGTCAGGGTGAGGACAGGCAAATTGTCTTTTTCGGGACAGAATATCATGTTCTCTCATAAACGCCGCCCCTTGGCTGGCGATTATTAAATTACCGGGCATGTTCACGTTGTTTTTTGACCATACTTGTAGCACAAACAGGTTGCCGTATATCGTTTTTCAGCCGCACATATAATGTTACATAAAGGGAGTGAGCTCGTAATGGCGCAGTGCATATCCATCGGCACCGCATACCGGAAGGATCTGCTGAAAGATAATCTGTGCCGGGAACTCTGGGCGTTAAAAAATAAAGGAGCAGCCGTTCGTCTGGAAGAAAGCCCGGCGGGGGGCGGGCTCACTTTTTTGGCCTGCTGCATTTCCGGCACAGGCCAGGTGGAACCGGTGTTCAAGCAGCAAATAGCCGGCGTGATAACGAACCTGATAATAAGTGAGTGGGAAGATAAGCTGCTCAGGGATATCATTAGAACGCATTATTATTATTTTGACGATGATGAAAAATGCACTATTTATAAGCATGCCCAGCAAAAATTAAATTTTAATGTCCAAAAAAAGGAAAAAAATAAGCTGTGGATACTGAACAGGCTGACCGAATATCTTACTTCCAATAGTGACATTGTTATTGACGGCTTTATCCGTTTCAGGCTCAAGGAATATGTTAATTCGCTATATGATGTGGCCGATGAGGCCGTTGACGATTTTTTAAGCGAGCGGGAATATAATGAATTTATCCAGCTATTAAGGTATTTTGTGGAGATACAGGAACCCCGGGTGGATTTGATCAATGTTGTTTTATGCTGCGACGGTGTTTTCAAGCTATACGATGAAAAGGGCGAGGTCATTAACAGCGACTACCTGCATGATTTCATGATGGATCTTACCGATAATGAGATAAATTACGAAGATTTACTGATCAGTGCATTAATTACCATTGCTCCCGGCCATATTAAAATTCACCCGGGTAGCGGTAAAATACCTGCGGGGACCATGGACACCATCAGCAAGGTATTCGCCGGGCGGGTTTCCCGGTGTGAAGGCTGCGCCTTATGCAGTAGCAATAACAACTGAATATTGTCTTATGTTGACAATTGCGGGCCGGTTAAATATAATAACTTTTGAAATACATGTGCAAATGGTAATGATGAGGATAGTAGGTTCTTGCCGGTTCACAGAGAGAAGGCGCCGGCGGCTGAAAGCGCCTTTGTTTGCGGGAGAACTGAAGACCACCTTTGAACTGCTGTGTTGAAATGGAAGTAGGCACGGCCGGCCGGCACCGTTACCCGCTATGAGAGAAGCCCTGATTATTGGGCTTAAACAGGGTGGAACCGTGGGATAGAATATCTCGCCCCTGGCGCAATGCCGGGGGTTTTTAATTTTTAGAAAGGGGTTTGGGAAATGATCAATGTTACCTTGAAGGATGGTTCGGTGCGACGGTACGAGCCAGGTACATCACTATTGGAAATAGCCAAAGATATCAGTCCCAGGCTGGCCAAGGAAGTTCTGGTGGCCAGGGTTAACGGCAAGCTTACCGATTTAAACGCCAAACTCGGCGAAGATGCCGAGGTAGAGTTCTTCACCTTTGACAGTGAGGAAGGCAGGGACGTATTTCGGCACAGCGCCGCGCACGTAATGGCCCAGGCCGTGCAAAAGCTTTTCCCGGGCAGCAGGCTGGCCATCGGCCCGGCTATTGCCAATGGCTTCTATTATGACTTTGATGCGCCGCAAAGCTTTACACCCGAGCAGCTGGAAAAAATTGAGGCGGAAATGAACAAAATAATCAAGCAAGACCTGCCATTCAGCCGGGTGGAACTGTCCCGGGAAGAAGCGCTGCAAAAGTTCAACGAAAGAGGGGAACATTATAAAATTGAGTTAATTAACGACCTTCCGGAGGACTCGGCCATATCTTGCTACCGGCAGGGCGATTTCGAGGACCTGTGTGCCGGTCCGCACGTGCCGTCCACGGGCCGGCTCAAGGCAGTGAAACTGCTCAACGTGGCCGGGGCGTACTGGCGGGGAGACGAGCGCAACAAAATGCTGCAGCGCATTTACGGCACCGCGTTCCCCAAAAAATCGCTGTTGGAGGAGCACCTGCACCGACTGGAAGAAGCCAGGCGCCGGGACCACCGCAAACTGGGCGCGGAACTGGACCTGTTCAGCATTCAAGAGGAAGGACCCGGGTTCCCCTTCTTCCACCCCAAAGGGATGATACTGCGTAACGAGCTGGAAAAATTCTGGCACGAAGAGCACAAGCGGCGGGGTTATGATGAAATACGCACCCCGGTAATCCTCAGCCGCGCGCTGTGGGAGCAAAGCGGCCACTGGGACCATTACCGGGAAAATATGTACTTTACCAAGATTGATGAAGGTGATTACGCCATTAAGCCCATGAACTGTCCCGGCAGTATGCTGGTATACAAGAGCCGGTTGCACAGTTATCGCGAATTGCCCATTCGCATGGCGGAGTTGGGCCTGGTGCACCGGCACGAACTATCCGGTGTGCTGCACGGGTTGATGCGCGTGCGCTGCTTCACCCAGGACGATGCGCACATCTTCATGCTGCCATCCCAGGTGAAGGATGAGATTCTCGGGGTTATTGATCTGGTAAACGATTTCTACCGGGTATTTGGTTTTGACTACCACGTGGAGCTGTCCACCAGGCCGGAAAAGGCCATGGGCTCGGACGAAATCTGGGAACTGGCCACGGATGCCCTGCGGGAGGCTCTGGAAACCCGTGGCCTGCCCTACAAGGTAAATGAAGGAGATGGCGCTTTTTACGGGCCCAAAATTGACTTTCACCTGGAAGACTGCCTTGGTAGAACCTGGCAGTGCGGCACCATCCAGCTGGATTTCCAAATGCCGGAGAAATTTGATTTGACTTATGTGGGCGAGGACGGCCAGAAACACCGCCCGGTGATGATTCACCGCGTGGTATTCGGCAGTATCGAGCGGTTTATCGGCATATTAACCGAGCACTTTGCCGGAGCCTTCCCCACCTGGCTGGCCCCGGTGCAGGTGAAGGTGCTGCCCATCACTGACCGGCACCTGGAATACGCGCACAAAGTGGTTGACAGGCTGGCGGAAAAGGATATCCGGGTGGAACTGGACGCCCGTAACGAAAAGGTGAATTACAAGATCAGGGAAGCCCAGGCGCAGAAGATTCCCTATATGCTGGTGGTGGGCGACCGGGAAGCCGAGGCCGGTGCCGTGGCGGTGCGCCACCGCAGCAAGGGTGACCTGGGCGCGATCGTGCTGGATGAGTTTATGGCGTACCTGGAGAAGGAGATTAAGGAGAAGGCGATTTAGTATGCTTTTCCGGAAATAGTTGACGGCCCCGGGCTGTGGTGTTATAATGACTTAGAATTGTATACTATACCCAAGTAGAAGCCACTCGCTTCTCACCTTACGACGTCAATTGGACTGTCCAAGGGTCATTGATAAGTTCTACGATAAATTAAATTTATTGTGGATTACATTTGGTTTTATAGCGGGTGGACTGCCCGTTTTTTTATTTTTTTTGGAGGTGAAACACAATTACCAGGGACCATCGGATTAATGAGCAAATCCGGGTTAAAGAAGTCAGGGTTATAGACGTTGACGGTAATCAACTGGGAGTGATTCCCGTACGCGAAGCCTTGCGTTTGGCGGAACAACGGGAACTGGACCTGGTGGAAGTGGCCCCCCAGGCCAGGCCGCCGGTATGCCGGATAATGGATTACGGCAAATACAGGTATGAGCAAAGCAAGCGCGAGAAAGAAGCCAGGAAGAACCAGAAAGTCATCAGTATAAAGGAAGTTAAACTGAGACCCAACATCGAGGACCATGATTTTGAAGTCAAGGCCAAAAACGCTGTCCGTTTTCTCAAGGACGGCAACAAGGTAAAAGCTACCATCATGTTCCGGGGCCGGCAGATAGTGCACCCTGATCTGGGCAAAAAGCTTTTAGTCAGGCTGGCCGAAAAAGTGGCTGACCTGGCCAACGTGGAAAGACAGCCCAAACTTGAGGGCAAAAATATGATTATGATTTTGGCACCCAAGCAACAACAGGATTAGTGCCATTTATATTAGGAAGGAGTGAAGATATCTTGCCGAAAATCAAAACACATCGTGGTGCCGCCAAACGCTTCAAAAAGACGGGGACAGGGAAATTCAAGGCGTCACATGCATTTCACAGTCATATTTTGGGGAAGAAGTCGGCCAAGCGCAAGCGTAATCTGCGCAAATCCTTAATTGTTCATAAAACTGATGCCGGTAAACTGCAACGTCTTCTCCCTTAAGTTGTAGAAGTTAGAGTTTCCGCAAAAAAGGAGGAATTACCATGCCACGGGCGAAGAGCAGTGTGGTTTCACGTAAAAGACATAAAAAAATCTTAAAACTGGCCAAAGGATATCGGGGATCGAAAAGTAAACTGTTCCGGGTAGCCAACCAGCAGGTAATGAAATCCCTGATGTATGCTTACCGGGACCGGAAAGCCAGAAAACGCGATTTCAGAAAACTATGGATTGCCCGTATCAACGCTGCGGCGCGCAATAACGGGATATCCTACAGCCGCTTTATGAACGGCCTGAGAAAGGCCGGCGTGGAAATCAACCGCAAGATGCTGGCGGATCTGGCTGTTAATGATGCCAAGGCTTTCGGCCAGCTGGTGGATATGGCCAAAAGTAAGGTAAACTCTTGATTGGTAACATTAAAACAGACTTACAGCGGTAAAATAAGCATGGTGTATATCCGGCCATGCTTATTTTTATGATGGGAGAAACCATATGCTGCAAAGCAAACAAAACCCGCGTATAAAATATGTACGCCGACTGGTGCAGCGCAAGTTCAGGGAAAGCGAAGGCAAGTTTGTTATCGAGGGCGTCCGCTTTTTGGAGGAGGCGGTGAAGGTGGACTGGCCGGTTGAAATGGTCCTGCATACCCCCCGGGCGGCCGGCAGCCTGCGGGCCGCTAGGCTGTTGGAATTGCTGGCGGAACGCGGGGTTCCCGTGCGGGAAGTAGCGGAAGGGATATTTGCGGAACTGGCGGATACCGATACTCCCCAGGGGGTGCTGGCGGTGGTAAAAATGCCCCGCCGGGGGGCATTTGATCCGGCGGCCCGGGGCGGGGAGAGCCGTGATTTACTTGTGCTGGTTGACGGAATCCGCGACCCGGGTAACCTGGGCACCATCATTCGCTGTGCGGACGCCGCCGGTGTGGACGCCGTTATACTTTTAAAGGGCGTCGTAGACCCGTATAATGCCAAGACGTTGCGCGCAACCATGGGGTCAGTGTTCCATGTGCCGCTGTTTACTGCGCCGGACCGGGACAGGCTGCTGGAGGAATTGCATGCGGGCGGCTGGAGTCTGGTGGTGGGCGATCTCAGCTCGGAAAAGCTGGTACATCAGTGTGATTTGACCGGTCGGGTGGCGCTGGCCGTGGGCAGCGAGGCCGACGGAGTATCCGAAGCTGTTCTGCAAGCGGCCCGGGAAAGGGTGCGGATACCCATGCCCGGGCGGGCGGAATCGTTGAATGCCGGGGTGGCGGCCGGCATTATGTTATACGAAACAGTGCGCCAGCGGATGGATGCTGGCAAAGAAATTGCAAGGACCTGGCCCTCATTTTTTAGTTAACTTCCTTGTTTTAAAAACTGCCTTGTGATATAATCAGTCTCGATAAAGGTTCCCGAAGAATGAGGGAAAGGTTGTGGTTAAATGTTTTTAACCGCCGATTTTTTCTGGAAACTGTTTGAAGCTACCGGTTCCATCCGGGCGTATATGTTGTACAGAAGGCTGGCTTTACACTAGACGATGCACGCACAGATATTTACCAACGGTAATGATGGGGATAAGTAGGCGTTGCAAATTGCCTTCCAGGGAGAAGGAACCTTAAAGACTGGGAGTTCCTTTAAGCGCAATTCCGCTGAAATTCACCCCGGAACTGCAGCTGAACGTTTGACAAGTAGGTGTAGCCGGATTCCCGCCGTTACCGGGACCCGGGCGGCATGTCGCCCGGACTGAGTTGTTGAACCGTAATGGTGCAAAATCAGGGTGGTACCGCGGATAAATCCGTCCCTTGGGGCGGTTTTTTATTTTGTTTTATGCAATGGGAATAATAGGAGCAATTGTTAGTGCAGCGACACAAAAGTCCTTGTACAAAAATTGATAGCCGAAAAAGTATAAGTAATTTATAAGGTAGTAATGTGGTTAATTTCTAAATCTTTGCCAGGACTTTTGTGTCAAAGCTGCACGGTTTGAAAATCATACTAGTGCCGTCTTAAAACGGCTGTTTTCCCAAACAAGATATGAACTAAATACTTTGCAAAAAGTGTGCAAGGATTTATTAGTCAAGGCACTAGTTATTCTGAGGGGGATGTAACTGTGGAAGAAAAGTTGAAGCAAATTTTAGCTGAAGCGGGGCAGGTGCTGGCCCAGGCCGGCGACCTGGATCAGTTGAATGAAATCAGGGTACGTTTTTTGGGTAAAAAAGGGCTGCTGACCGGCGTTCTGCGCGGCATGGGCTCCCTTTCCGCGGAGGAAAGGCCCAAAATCGGCCGGCTGGCCAACGAAGTGCGCTCCGAGATTGAGGACATCCTGGCCCGGCGCACGGCTGAAATCAAGGAAGAGGTCAAAAAAGTACGGCTGGAGGCGGAAAAGATCGATGTCACGCTGCCCGGCGTTGCTTTTATGGCCGGGCGCAAACACCCGCTTTCAATGATACAGGAGGAAATTGAAGATATCTTTTTGGGCATGGGGTACAGCATTGAAGAAGGCCCGGAAATTGAACTGGACTTTTACAACTTCGAGGCGCTTAACTTACCGAAAGACCATCCCGCCCGGGATATGCAGGATTCATTTTACATTAACCCTGAGGTGCTTTTGCGCACCCACACTTCGCCCGTACAGGTGCGGACCATGGAGCGGACCGCCCCCGCCTTGCCGGTGCGCATAATCGCCCCGGGCCGGGTGTACCGCCGGGATGACGATGCCACCCACTCGCCCATGTTCAACCAGGTGGAGGGTTTGGCCATCGACAGGCGGGTCACCTTTGCCGACTTGAAGGGCACGCTGCAGGCCTTCGTGGAAAGAATGTTCGGACCGGAGACGAAAACCAGGTTCCGGCCCAGCTTTTTCCCTTTTACCGAGCCCAGCGCCGAGGTGGATATATCCTGTGTTATGTGCGGCGGCAGTGGTTGCCGGGTATGCTCCCAGACGGGCTGGCTGGAAATTCTGGGCTGCGGGATGGTGCACCCCAGGGTGCTGGAAGTGTCCGGGTATAATCCCGAGGAAGTAACCGGCTTTGCCTTCGGCATGGGGGTGGAACGCATTACCATGCTCAAGTACGGTATTGATGACCTGCGTTTACTGTTTGAAAACGACCTGCGCTTCCTGGCCCAGTTTTAAATTCAGGGTTATGAATATACCTTTTAAGCAATCACGAGGATACCAAGCGAGGAGGTAAACAAACTTGCGTGTTTCCTATAAATGGCTGCAGGAATATGTTGAGGTGGATATATCTCCGTATGAACTGGCTGAAGCATTGACGCTGACGGGCCTGGCGGTGGAGAGCATCGAAGAGCCAGGCAAAGATATTCAAAAGGTTTATACCGGTAAAATATTGAAAATTGAAAACCATCCCAATGCCGACAAACTGGTTATTTGCCAGGTTACCGTGGGTGGCGAAGAGAACCTGCAAATTGTCACCGGGGCGCCCAATGTCCGGGAGGGGCAGGTGGTCCCGGTGGCGGTGGTGGGCGCCAAACTGGCAGGCGGGCTGGCGATCAAGAAGGCCAAATTGCGCGGGGTGGAATCGCGGGGGATGCTTTGTTCCGGCCAGGAGCTGGGGTTGGACCCGGATACCATGCCGGCGGACCAGGCCCACGGCATCATGATTTTGCCCCCGGATACGCCCGTCGGGCTGGATGTCAAACCCTTAATCGGCCTGGATGATGTGATTCTGGGGCTGGAACTGACCCCGAACCGGGGCGACTGTATGAGCATGATCGGTGTGGCCCGGGAAGTGGCGGCTATTTTGAAAAAGCCCCTGAAAATGCCCCCGGTCAACTTGAACGAACCTGCGCCGGCTCCGGAGGATAGGGTGCAGGTGGATATCGAAGAACCCGACCTGTGCCGCCGCTACGTTGCCCGGCTGCTGAAAAATGTCCGGGTGGGTCCGTCGCCGGCCTGGATGCAGCAAAGGCTTCGGGCGGCGGGGATGCGGCCCATCAGCAACGTGGTGGACGTGACCAACTATGTCATGATGGAACTGGGCCAGCCGCTGCACGCCTTTGATTACCACAAATTGCGGGACGGCCATATTATTGTGCGCCGGGCGGTCCGGGAAGAAGTAATTGTTTCCCTGGATAAAGCGGAAAGAAAGCTATCCACCGATATGCTGGTCATTGCCGATCCGGACGGTCCCGTGGCGGTGGCCGGTGTGATGGGCGGGCTCTATTCCGAGGTAACCGAAGAGACCACCGCCGTACTGCTGGAATCAGCCTATTTCAAGCCTGTAAGTGTTCGGCGCACTTCCCGGGACCTGGGTTTGCGCTCCGAGTCGTCCTCCCGGTTTGAAAAGGGTATTGACATCACCGGCTGCCGGCGGGCCGCGGACCGGGCCGCCGCGCTGCTGGCCGAGATGGGCGCGGCGGATGTGACAGAAATTGTGGTGGATAACTATCCCGAGCCGGCGTCGGAGAAGACCATATTACTGCGCCCGGAACGGGTGAATCACCTGCTGGATTTGCAGCTTACCGGAACGGAAATAAGCGCTTTGTTAGCCCGCCTGCATTTTAAGGTACAGGATGACGAAAAGGGCATAATGGTTACCGTGCCCGGCCACCGGCCTGACGTAAATATTGAAGTGGATTTGATTGAAGAAGTGGCCAGGCTGTACGGGTTTAATAAGGTGGCCGGTACGTTGCCTGTCGGCGCCATTACCCGGGGTGCCAGGACCTATCCCCAGGAACTGGCCCTGCGGGTGAAAAATTATTTTTCCCGGGGCGGGTTCAGTGAGGTAATTACTTACAGCTTCATCAGTCCCCGGGTGTTTGACCGGCTGGCCATGCCCGCCGACAGCCCGTACCGAAACGTGGTAGCCTTGCATAACCCGTTAAGCGAAGAACAATCGGTGATGCGCACATTGCTGTTCCCCGGGCTGCTGGAAGTGTTGCAGCGCAACAGCAACCGGCGGGTCAGAGATGGGGCCGTCTTTGAACTGGGCCGGGTGTTTTACCCCAGGGAAGGCGAGCCTCTGCCCGAAGAAGTGACCATGCTGGCTGCGGCTGTAACCGGGGAAACGCCGGGCGGCTGGAATACCCGGCCCATGGTTATGGATTTTTACTTCCTTAAAGGTATATTGGAAGCGTTGCTGGAGAGGGTGGGCGTACAAGATGTATCTTATGTTCCCGCCGGGGATGTGCCGGGGTTCCATCCGGGGCGTACGGCCGTCGTGCGGGCCGGGGAACAGGAACTGGGGGTAATCGGGGAACTGCACCCCGACGTACAGGAGGCTTATGACCTGGATCAAAAGGTGACCGTACTGGAAATTAACTTTGACCGCCTGATTCAGGTATCCGGCGCGCCGCGCCGGTACACCCCTCTGCCCAAGTTCCCCGGGGTGGACCGGGACCTGGCCGTGGTGGTGCGCCAAGACATACCGGCCGGCGAACTGATCAAGGCGATTGAACGCGCCGGCGGTACTATTTTACGTAACGTGCGGTTATTTGACGTATACCGTGGTCAGAATATCGAATCGGGATACCGGAGCGTGGCCTTTGCTCTCAAGTTCCAGGCCGAGGACCGGACGCTGACCGATGAGGAAGTGGGCAAAAAAATTGAATCCATTACCGGGACTCTGGAAAAGGAATTCGGGGCCGTGTTGAGGAAGTAAAGACATTTATTTATAACCAGGGTTGTCGTTGTCCAGGATGGCGGCAACCTTTTTAATACTACCTTCCGAATAACAGCAAAAAAAATGAAAATTACCCTTTCTTTAGCAGGAATCAGACATTTTACGCAGAATACACTACAAAATGTGCCAATAACCGCTGGGGAGGCCGGCCCATGTCTGATGAGCAAAACCGGGTGGATGTGGAGATTAACGGGGTGCGCTACACGCTTAAAGGTGATGCGGCTCCGGAAGAAATGTTCAAGATGGCCCGGCATGTGGACGAACAAATGAAAATGATGCTGCAGCGCAATCCCAGGCTATCCCTGTATAAGGCTGCCATACTGGCGGCACTGAACATTACCGAAGAATTGTATGAGTTAAGGGAAGAATACAATAACCTGGTGAAAATGCTGGAACCGGAACGCAAAAAGAAAAAAAAATAACTCATATACTCATGGAGAGGGCTTCATGAGTTTTTTTATCTTATTCGGGGTACATTAATTTTGGCCGGGGCTGGGTTTTACGCTGTGCCGGGCTTTGCCGCGCAGCACAGCCCCGCCTGTGCAAAGGGGCGTATATTCTGTGCGAAACATGGAAATTGCCTGGGTTTTTTATGAAATAGCCGACTTATTGGAATTCAAAGGAGAGGAATTTTTCAAGATACGGGCCTACCGGCGGGCCGCCAGGGCCATTGCCGGGCTTGATCGTCCCGTCAAGGAGCTTTATGCCGGCGGGGCATTAAAAGAGGTGCCGGGCTTGGGCAAAAACATCATTGCCAAAATCGGTGAACTGCTGGACAGCGGAGAATGCCGGCTGCACAAGGAACTTAAAGAGGAAATACCTGCATCGCTGACGGAAATGATGAGCTTGCCCGGGCTGGGACCCAAAAGGGCCCGGCTGATATATGAACAGCTGGGAATAACCACCGTGACGGAGCTTGATAAGGCGGCCCGGGCCGGGAAAATTCGGGAACTGCCCGGTATGGGCGCAAAAATCGAACAGGAGCTAGTGCGTAATATCAGCCGTATGAAAAAACAGGCGCGCCGGCTTCCGCTGGGGGCGGCCCGGGAACTGGCGTTGGCGCTGCACGAGTACCTGGAGCAGATGGTTAAAGTGGAAGCGGTCACTGTTACCGGGGATATCAGGCGCTGGGCCGAGCTGGTTGACAGCATAGACCTTTTGGCTGTTGTCCGGAACCCGGATGACGCGGCGGAAATACTGGACGCCTTTCTTTTGCACCCCGGCTTGGGAGAAGCAACCTGGCGTGACAAGGACCGGGTGCAGGCTGTCAGCCGCTGGGGGGTGCCGGTGGAATTAATCGCGGTGCCGCGGGAGCAATACTGGTTCACCTTGCTCTGGAGCACCGGCAGTGAGCAGCACTTTCGCCGCCTGCAGATGACGGCCTGGCGGCAGGGCTGGCGTTTGGACCGGTTTGGCATGGTTTCCCGCCGGGACAGGCAAACAGCCCCGGTAAGCAGTGAAGAAGATATATACCGCTTGCTGGGTTTGCAATATGTGGCCCCGGAGCTGCGGGAAAACTACGGAGAAATCAACGCAGCGGCCCGGGGCGAACTGCCCCGGCTGCTGGAGTTGGCCGACATCCGGGGTGACCTGCACGTACATACCGACTGGAGCGACGGCGCGTGCAGTATTGAGGAGATGGTGCAGCAGGCCCGGGAAAAAGGCTATTCGTACTTAGCCATCACCGACCATTCCACGTCCCTGAAAATTGCCCGGGGGCTTTCGCGGGAAAGATTGCTGGCCCAGCATGAAAAGATTCGGGAATTGAATAAAAAGTGGGAGGACTTTTACGTGCTCACCGGCGTGGAGGTGGACATACTGGCGGACGGCAGCCTGGATCATCCCGATGAGGTGCTGGCCCGGGTCGACTTGGTGATCGCGTCGATACACAGCGGTTTCAAGCAGGATAAGGACCGGATAACCCGGAGAATTCTGGCGGCCATTGAAAATGACCATGTGGATATCATCGGGCATCCCACGGGGCGGCTTTTGGGGCACCGGGAACCTTACGCCGTAGATGTAGAAGAAATCATCGAGGCGGCCGCGCGGCACAACAAGGTGCTGGAAATCAACGCCTCGCCGGACCGGCTGGACTTGAGCGAGTTTTATGTGCAACTGGCCCGCGAAAGCGGCGTGCCGGTGGCTATAAATACAGACGCCCACGACCGGCGACGACTGGATGAAATGGTTTACGGCGTTTCGGTGGCCCGGCGGGCTTGGTTGGAGCCGTCGCATGTGTTAAATACGCTGCCGCTGCCGGACCTGCTGCGGGTGTTGCGCAAATGAGTAACGGGGGAACCGTTTGCCGGCCGTTGCCCCGGCAATATTACGATCGGGATACCGTGACCGTGGCCAAAGAATTGTTGGGCTGTTTGTTGGTGCATCATTCCCCGGAGGGGACCACTGCCGGCAAAATAGTGGAGACGGAAGCTTATCTGCAGGGTGACCCGGCATGCCACGCAGCCCGCCGGATGACGCCGCGTAACAGCGTAATGTTCGGACCGCCGGGCTATGCCTATGTATACTTTACTTATGGAATGCATTACTGTTTTAATGCGGTGACAAACTCTGAAGGGGTGGGCGAGGCGGTGCTTATCCGGGCGCTGGAGCCTACCGAGGGCATTGCTTTGATGCAGCGGCGACGCGGGCGCAAAAATATGCGTGAGCTGTGCTCCGGCCCGGCCAAGCTCACCCAGGCCATGGGTATTGGCATCGAGCACAACCGGTTGGACCTAACCGGTGCTCGACTGTATATCTGTCAAGGCGAGGCGGGTGCGCCCATTGTGACTGCCACGCGGATCGGGATCAAGGAAGGAACGGATCTTCCTTTGCGTTTTTATTTGCAGGATTGCAGGTATGTGTCCAGAAAATAACCAATATATATATGGTATTGATTTTCTACTGAAGGGAAGGTAAAACAAGTGAAAATAAGTGAAATTTACGAATATGTAATTGCCAGGGGGATTGAGAAGGACCCCCGGGGTGCCGATGTCGTGGCCGCCCAGCTGGCCAGGGAAAAGAAAAAGTATGAAGAAATGAAGGCGGAGGATAAAAAGGAATTCGATACCGACCGGCTGGCCAACCCCTACAGCGACACCCGGGTGCTGTACGGCGACCCGTCCGCGGAAGT
The DNA here is from genome assembly GCF_900115975.1 of Desulfoscipio geothermicus DSM 3669. GTDB lineage: Bacteria > Bacillota > Desulfotomaculia > Desulfotomaculales > Desulfallaceae > Desulfoscipio > Desulfoscipio geothermicus. Next base: position 10,687 of record NZ_FOYM01000029.1, on the reverse strand, counting down.
CAAACGGGTGCTGGTGGGCATTGATATCGAAGTGGGCGAGGTGCTGCTGGCCGACCGGCTGGCCGAAAAAGGCAGCCCCGTGGACCTGATTATGTCCCACCACCCGGAAGGTAAGGCCCTGGCCGCGCTGCACGACGTTATGCACTTGCAGGAAGATGTACTGGCCCGGTATGGCGTGCCCATAAACGTTGCCGAAGGGATCATGGCTTCCCGCATCGGCGAAGTAAGGCGCGGGCTGATGCCCATCAACCACAACCGGGCGGTGGATGCCGCGCGCATACTGAATATACCTTTAATGAGCGCCCACACCGTGGCGGACAACCAGGTCAACAGTTTTGTCCAGGAGTTGATGGACAGTGAGCAGCCCAGGACTCTGGGCGATGTGATCAAGCTGCTGAAAACCGTCCCGGAATATGCCGAGGCTGTCAAATACAACGCCGGGCCGGCCATTGTCGTCGGAAGCAAGGAGCGGCGGACCGGCAAAATTCTGGTGGACATGACCGGGGGGACCGGCGGTTCCGAGGATGCATACGCCAAGCTGGCCCAAGCCGGCGTGGGTACATTGCTGGTGATGCACATGGGAGAAAAACACCGCAAGGAAGCTGAGAAAAACCATGTCAACGTAATAATCGCAGGGCACATGGCCAGTGACTCTCTGGGCATGAATTTGCTGCTGGACGGTCTGGCGGAAAAGGGGCTGGAGATTATCCCCTGTGCGGGGCTGATCCGCCATAAACGCAACCAGTCTTAAATGTCTGATGGGGCCGGTTGAAATTGAAGAGAAGCGGGGTTTAAGTATGATTAAACCGGAATTGCTGGCTCCGGCGGGCAGCCGGGAGGCACTGGTGGCAGCCGTGCAAAACGGCGCGGATGCAGTTTACCTGGGCGGCCGGCAGTTCAACGCCCGCCGGGGCGCGGATAATTTTGACGGGGCCGCTTTGGCCCAAGCCGTTGAATACGCGCACGTGCGCGGCGTGAAAGTATATGTAACGGTAAATATATTGCTGGCCGATACCGAGTTGAGGGAAGCCGTGCGTTTCCTGCACACTGTGTATAACGCCGGTGCCGATGCGGTTATCGTTCAGGACCTGGGATTGATCAGGCTGGCCCGCAGGGTGATTCCCGAATTGGAACTGCACGCCAGTACGCAAATGACGGCCCATAACGTACCGGGGGTGTTATTTTTAAAGGATGCGGGGCTGCGGCGGGTCGTGCTGGCCAGAGAACTGGCTTTGGATGCCGTGCGGGAGATCAAGGAACGCACCGGGGTGCAGGTGGAAACGTTTGTGCATGGTGCGCTTTGCATCTGTTATTCCGGGCAGTGCCTGATGTCCAGCATGATCGGCGGGCGCAGCGGCAATCGAGGTCGCTGCGCCCAGCCCTGTCGTTTGGAATACCGTCTGGTGGACGACAGGGGAGTGCCGGTGGCGGATTCAGCACTGGTGGGCGAGTATCTGCTCAGCCCGCGGGACCTGAACTTGAGCCGGCATATTTTTGAACTCATTGAAGCGGGTATTGATTCCTTTAAAATAGAGGGGCGCATGCGGCGCCCCGAATACGTGGCCACTGTGACCAGAATTTACCGCAGTTTGATTGACCGGGCTGCGGCCGGGAAAGATAGTACAGTCAGCGACGAGGAAGCTTATGAACTGGCCCAGATATTTAACCGGGACTTTACAACCGGTTATTTCTTCGACGTGCCGGGCAGGCAAATGATGAGTTGCAAACGCCCGAACAACAGGGGAACCAGGCTGGGCCGTATTCGACGGTACGACCGGAAAACCCGGCGGGCCCAAATTGAACTGGAGGCCCCGCTGCAGGTGGGCGACGGCATAGAAGTATGGGTCACCCGGGGAGGCCGGGTAGGCGCCGAGGTAAACGAACTTTATGTCAACGGCCGGAAGGTGGAGTCCGCCCCCGCGGGGCAAGTGGCGGCGCTTAAGCTGGAGGGGTATATTCATCCCGGGGACCGGGTATTTAAAACCCACGATGTTAAGTTGATGGAAAAGGCGGTGCAGACGTTTTCGTCCAGCCGGGAAACCAGGCGAATCCCGCTGGATTTTCGGGTGCGGGCCAGGCTGGGCGAGCCGTTGCTGTTGGAAGCGAATGACCGGGAGGGGGTTACCGCCGGGGCCTATACCAAAGCAGCGGGCGAGCCTGCGCAAAAGCGTGCTCTGACGGCCGAATTTTTGGCCGGGCAATTGGACCGGCTGGGGAACACACCCTTTGTGCTTGGCAAGCTGGAGTGCGATTTGGATGAAAATGTAATGCTGCCGGTCCGGGAAATCAACGACGTGCGCCGCCGGGTGGTGGAGCAAATAGCGGCGGGACGGGCCGGGTTGCGCAAGCCCGACCCGCTGCCGGTGGCGGTGATTGAACGTAAACTGGCCGCGGTAATGAATGACGGCATTACCGAAAAGGTTACCGGCAGCTCGCCGCTGCTGGCGGTGGCGGTGAGCAGTGCAAAAGCGGCGCGGGCGGCCGTGCAGAGCGGTGCCGGGCTGGTTTATTTCGGCGGCGATGTCTACCGCAGGCGCGGCAAGATTACTGTCTCGGAAGTGCGGCGGGTCCGACAAGTTTGCCGGGAAGCGGGCACTGAATTTTACCTGGCCACCCCGCGCATTCTGCATGACCGGGAGCTTGAGCAGTACCTGTCGTACCTGAAAACGCTGCTTGAGGTGGCACCGGACGGTGTGCTGGTTGCCGGCTACGGGATGCTCCCTACACTGAGGCAATTAACCGATTTGCCGGTGGTCACGGATTTCCCTCTGAATGTTTTTAACCGGCAAAGCGCTTACTTTTTAAAGGAACGAGGTGTGCGCAGAGTTACCCTGTCTCCCGAGTTGACCGGAGAGCAGATTAAGCATTTGGCCGGCGATGCCGCCGCAGCAACCGAGGTTATCGTGCACGGGACTTTGCCGCTCATGGTTACCCGGTATTGCGCCGTAGGCAGCTTGCTGGGCGGCAGAGGGGATGGCGACGGTTGCACCGCCCCGTGCCGCAAGGGTTCCTTCGCGCTGCTGGACCGCAAAGGGGTGGTTTTCCCTGTGGAAACCGACAGTAATTGTCTGATGCACATTTTTAATTCCCGTGAATTATGCTTGCTGGAAACATTACCGTATCTGGCCAGGGCCGGCCCTGCCGTGCTGAGAATTGAAGCTCGCCGGGAAGATGATGCTTACGTGGCCCGGGTGACCGAAACGTACAGGTGGGTGCTGGACAGTATAATGAGTAAAACAAGCAATCTACCGGATCTGACCACCGTTGTGCAGGAATTAACCGCAAGGGGGCCCGGTTACACCCGCGGTCACTACTACCGGGGTGTACTTGAATAGGTATAGAGGTATGTTTATAACCAGTATTGAATAAATGAAAAAACCGGCGACCGACCACTAACGACTGACGACTATTATTCAGCAGGGAGAGATTATGGACGAGCGTAACCTGAAAAGATTGGAATTTGACAAGGTAAAGGAACAGCTGGCCGCGTACGCGGCCTCGGAAATAGGCCGGGAACTGGTACAAAGTTTGGTTCCCTACACGGACCGGGAGGATATAGAAATAGCGCAGGCCGAAGTAACGGAAGGCAGGGAACTCTTGCGCATCGAGCCCAACGCGCGGCTGGACGGCTGGAACGATGTGCGGGATGCCGTGCGCCGCAGTGCCCGGGGGGTGGTGCTGGATCCCCGGGAATTGTGGTTGATCCTGCAAACCCTGACAGCAAGCCGCCAGATCAGGTCGTTTTTCAATGAGCGGCAGGAAAGATACCCCCGTCTGAGCGTCATAACCCTGGGTCTGGGCGATTTTAAGGAACTGGAAAAACAAATAGCCCGGGCCGTTATCCCGGGTGGGGAAATATCCGACCAGGCTTCCGACAGGCTGGCCGGAATCAGGCGCAAATTATCCACGGCCCAGCAGCGGGTTAAAGAGAGGCTCAACGCCATTATCCGGTCAACCGGCTATCAAAAATACCTGCAAGACCCCATTGTGACTATCAGGGAAGGCCGCTACGTGGTGCCGGTCAAACAGGAATACCGGGCGCAAATTCCAGGTATTGTACATGACCAGTCAGCCAGCGGGGCCACCTTATTTATTGAGCCCATGTCAGTGGTCGAGGCCAACAATGAAGTGCGTTCACTGCTGGCCGAAGAAAAACAGGAGATAGCCAGGATCCTCCGGGAACTTTCAGAGGCGGTGGGCAGCCGGGCCGAAGAAATGCTGTATACTCTGGAAAATTTGGGCAGGCTTGATTTTGTTATGGCCAAAGCCCGCTACAGTGAAAAGCTGGATGCCTGGGCCCCGGGCATGGTTTCCGAAGCCAGGCTGAATATAAAACGGGGCAGGCACCCGCTGTTGCCCGGCAAAGCCGTGCCCATCAGCATTCACCTGGGTGAAGATTTTGACATGCTGATCATTACGGGCCCCAATACCGGCGGAAAGACGGTTTCGCTGAAGACAGTGGGCTTGCTGGTCATTATGGCCCATGCCGGCTTGCACGTGCCCGCTGACGAGGGTACGGTTATCGGCATATTTGACGATATATACGCTGATATCGGCGATGAGCAAAGTATCGAACAGTCGCTGAGTACGTTTTCGTCCCATATGAGCAATATTGTGAATATCCTGGCCGGGGCCGGCGACAGAAGCCTGGTTCTGCTGGATGAACTGGGGGCGGGGACCGACCCCGTTGAGGGGTCGGCCCTGGCGCGGGCCATTTTGGACCGCCTGCGGCAGCAGGGGGCCAGAACGGTGGCCACCACACACTACGGTGAGCTGAAAAGCTACGCCTTTGCCCATGCACGGGTGGAAAATGCCAGTGTGGAATTCAACCCGGAAACACTGCAGCCCACTTACCGGCTGCTGATCGGCCGGCCCGGGCGCAGTAATGCTTTTGAAATTGCCAGGCGATTGGGGCTGGATGAATCGGTTGTGCAAAAAGCCAGGGAGTTTCTGACCGAAGAACAGGTCAAAGTGGCCGATTTGATGCGTGAAATGGAAAAAGACCGCCTGCTGGCGGAAAAAGAAAAAGCCGAAGCGGAAATGCTGCGCCGGGAAGCCGAGGAATACCGGAAACAGTACCTTTTCCTGGTGAAAAAAATTGATGCTAAGAAAGATGAAATCATTTCCCGGGCCGTTGAAGAATCCAGGGATCTGGTTAAAAAAGCCAGGCGCGAGGCTGATTACCTGGTGGAAGAACTGCGCGCGTCGCTTAAGGAGGAATCCGCCCGGGAACGGGAAACTTCTGTTCAAAAAGCGCGGCGACAGTTGAAACAATTGCAAGCCAGCCTTGAGGAAAGGGCGCCGGACGATGTGCCCGGGGACAATGATGAAATGGTAACAAATGTTAGGCCCGGTGACGAGGTGTTTATTCCCCGCTACGGCCAGCGGGGGGTGGTGCTTGATGATCCCGGGCAGGGCGATGAGGTGCACGTGCAGGTGGGTATGATTAAAATGACCATCGCCCGCACCGAATTACGCAGAGCGGCGCAGAAAAAAAACGATCGCCGGAGTGCCGCCGGCCTGGGCCAGTTGGTGCAGAAAAAGGCCAGGGATATTTCCACCCGCCTGGACATGCGCGGCATGCGGGTGGAAGAAGCGCTTGCGGAGGTGGAAAAGTACCTGGATGACGCCTGCGTGGCCGGCCTGCCGGTGGTTACTCTGGTGCACGGCAAAGGAACCGGAGCACTGCGGGCGGCAGTTCAGCAAATGCTCAAAAACCACCGGCGGGTGAAAACATTTCGTCTGGGTGAACAGGGCGAAGGAGGCAGCGGGGTGACCGTGGTTGAACTGGCGTAAATAAGAGCCGGGTAAATAAAAAACAAAAAGGGGACAGAACGCCCGAAATCGCTAAAAAGGGGACTGGCTCTTTTTTCGCTTTTTGAAAAAAGTGCCTGTCCCCTTTTTTGCCTGCCTTTTTTAGTATACTTTCCTGATAGTAAAAAAAGGCAGGTTCGGGTTACCTGCCTTTACTCCCCTTGAAAGATATTCTCAAAAACTGTTTCATCATTATTTTTGTCCGGCTTGTTGATGTTTATATCCACCGGCAACGGCCGGTTGTCCCCATCGCCTGTGCCTGTACCAATTAAGTCTTGGGGCCCATGCACGTCACATATTTTAGTGGGTACCCTCTGGTTATAATCCTCTACGGAAGGCGCCACGGTATAAGGTAGTTTTAGCATCACCCTAGTTATTCTATCCGGACAATATTGGTTAGGCAAGTAGCCCATTGTAGCACAAACTTCCGTTAATACATGGACGTTGTCGGTTTCTGTCGGTACCGTGCCGGCGGCAAATATGTCGGTAACCAGGTGCTCCTGTGGGGTATTTGGACCGGGTAACAGGCCGGATTTACTATCCACAGTCGCCGTAACAATGCCGGGTGGTTCGGTAAAATCGCGCGGCGTAATATTCCGGTGCGCCTGCCGCATTACTTCCCGCCAGATTTTGGCCGGGTAGGTGCCGCCATAACTACGCGGCATTTTAGTAGGTGAATCGTAGCCGATCCAGACCACGCCCACCAGGTCGGGCGTGTAACCGGCAAACCAGATATCTTTTCCTTCATCCGTGGTACCTGTTTTACCGGCCGCCGGCCGGCCGATTTGCGCGCCGGTGCCTGTACCGGATCGGACTACCGATTTTAGCATATCGGTTATTAAATAGGCGGTGGTTTCTTTCATTACTTTGCGCGGGGCGGGTTCGGCTTCAAATAAAGTGGTGCCGTCTTGGTCTTCCACACGCAAAATGGACACCGGTTTATTATAAATACCGTGGTTGGCAAAAGCCGCATATGCGGCCGTTAATTCCATCGGGGTGACGCCGCGGCTCAAGCCGCCCAGTGCCATGGCCGGCCCGGTGGGTTTTAAATTAATGTTCAGCCGGGCGGCAAATTTTACGGCTTCCGGTATGGTGACATGATCCATAAGCAATTTGACCGCCACTACGTTTACGGAGTGGGTCAGCGCCGTGCGCATGGTAATTAAACCCCGATACCGGCCATCATAGTTGTGTGGTGAATAATCGTTATACTGGTGATAGGTAACCGGCGCGTCATCAATGACGCTGGCCGGCCCCATGCCCATCAATTCAATGGCGGGCCCGTAAGCCAAAATTGGTTTGATGGCTGAGCCGGGCTGCCTGGGCGACATGGTGGCTCTGTTAAGCGCTCTTTTATGGGTATGTTCCCTGCCGCCCACCAGGGCTTTAATCTCGCCGGTGGAGGGGTCCATGATTACAATGGCGCCCTGGGGCTGCAGTACGCCCTGTGCGTCTTTTTGGGACGCCGGGAAATTGGCGGGATTGGCCATCGCCTTTTCCGCGTAGGATTGAATTTCCGGGTCCAAGGTGGTGTAGACCCTTAAGCCACCATTAAATACTTTTTCATCGCCGAACATATCCACCAGTTGGTCGGTAATGAAATCCATAAAATATGGATATGGATACCGGGTATTCGAAGGGCCGCCTTGTTTTAGTGCCAACTTTTCTGATTTGGCCTCCTGGTATGTTGGGCTGTCGATAAAGTGGTAACGGTACATGTCGTCCAGCACCTGGTTGCGCCGGGTAACAGCCAGTTCAGGATCCCGATACGGAGAATAGTTGTTGGGTGACTTGGTAAGGCCGGCTAGCAGGGCGGCCTGGGCCACCGATAAATCTTCAGTGTCCCTGCCGAAATAAGTTTGCGCCGCGGCCTGTATACCGTAAGCTCCTTCGCCCAGGTATATTCGATTCAGGTACATTTCCAAAATTTCATCTTTGGAATATCTTCTCTCCATTTTAAAGGATAATATAACTTCCTGGATTTTTCTTTTAATAGATCTTTCCGGGCTTAAAAAGGATAATTTGACCAGTTGCTGCGTGATGGTGCTACCGCCCTGGAAATTTCGGTCCACGCCTACAATGTGCAGGGCGTCGTTCATGGCGGCCCGTATTATGGCCTTGATTCTAATACCGTGGTGGTCGTAAAACAAGTGATCTTCCGCTGCCAGGAAAGCATCTTTAACATGATCAGGGACATTGCCGATGGAGACCTCCGTCCGGTTTTCCAGACCGATTTTAGTGACCAAATTTTCATTACTATCAAAAATCTGGGTAGACGTGGAAGGTATTAAGTTTTTTTCGTTAAATGCCGGCAGTTCTTTAATGCTGATTACCATTATTCCCATGGCGGCGCCGGCGGATATCAAGACAAACAAAATAATAAGGAATAATACAAGCCTAAAAGGATTCAGCTTTCTTTTCCTGCGTTTATTTTTTGTAGACAAGATATATGGCCCCCTTTAGGGATTTAACCTTGGTATGTCAACGCAATTATATCATAATGCAATGAAAAGTATTAACACAGAAATTACCACCTTGTATCCAATCTTTAATATTTGATATAATTTAAAGCATTGAGGCGAATGGGAAAGGGGAACATTTTATGCTCACTGTGGAAAAACAGTTGGAAATAATCAAAAGAGGCGTTGTGGAGATAGTGCCGGAAGAAGAACTGGTGGCCAAACTTGAAAGGTCCGTAAAAACAGGCCGGCCTTTACATATCAAGCTGGGGCTGGACCCCACTGCGCCGGATATTCACCTGGGTCATACCGTAGTGCTGCAAAAAATCAGACAGTTCCAGGAACTGGGGCACAATACAACCATCATATTAGGTGACTTTACCGCACGTATCGGGGACCCGACGGGCAAATCCGAAACCAGGAAGCAACTTACGGAGGAGCAGGTATTGGAAAACGCCCGGACATACGAAAAGCAGATTTTTAAAGTGCTGGACCCCGATAAAACCACCATTACTTTCAACAGTAAATGGTTGTCATCCATGAACTTTGCCCGGGTAATTGAGCTGGCTGCCAAGTATACCGTGGCCAGGATGCTGGAAAGGGACGATTTTGCCAAGCGTTTTAAAGAAGGGCTGCCCATAAGCGTGCATGAGTTTTTTTACCCGCTGATGCAGGGATATGATTCCGTTGCGTTGCAGGCAGACGTGGAACTGGGCGGTACGGATCAAAAATTTAATCTGCTTATGGGTAGAACATTGCAGCGGGAATACGGCCAGGAGCCCCAGGTTGCATTGATGATGCCCATTATCGAGGGCACGGATGGCGTACAAAAGATGAGTAAAAGCTTGGGTAACTACATCGGTATTGATGAGTTGCCGGGTGAAATGTACGGGAAGACCATGAGCATTCCCGACGACTTAATGTTGCGTTACTATGAGTTGGTTACCACAGTGCCCCTGGATGAAGTGAAAAGAATTGCCGAAGGCTTACAAAACGGCATTTTGCACCCACGTGATGCCAAAATGCGCCTGGCCCGTGAAATTGTAGGGATTTATCACGGGGAAGATGCGGCGAAACATGCGGAAGAAGAATTCAAGCGTGTATTTCAGCAGCGTGATTTACCGGAGGACATTCCCACATTCCAAATAACAGAAGATATGCTGGAGGATGGATTGGTTTGGCTGCCGCGAGTAATGCAGCAAGCAGGTATGTGCGGCAGTACCAGTGAAGCCAGGCGACTGATTCAACAGGGGGCGTTGCGGGTGAACGGGGAAAAATTTGACGCTCCCGACGGGAAAATCAAGCCCGAACCCGGAATGGTCATTAAAGCCGGTAAGAGAAAGTTTATTCGTCTTGCGTAATAAACCCGAAATAGTTCGGGTTTATTTAATTGTAGATTGAGATTCCCCATATACATATAAATATGGGGGTGATCCGATGTTTAAAAGAAGAAAGCCACACCGTAAAGTGTTAGCTGTCTTCCTGTTACTTTTGCTGGCAAGCGGGTTATTTGTTTTTGTCGACCGCCGGGTGCGCCCCACGTTATTTTCCATAGCGGAAGTTGAAGTTACGCAGATGGCCGTGGACGCTATTAACAAGACTGTGCAAAAGGAAGTATCCCGGAAAAATATCGACTACCAGGATTTTATAACCGTACACCGGGATTACAATGGACGGGTGGCTTTGATGCAAGCCAACACCGTGCAGATTAACCGGATGGCTGCTGATATAACGCTCAATGTACAGCAAAGGTTGCGGGATTTGCAGGGCAAGCAAATATCCATACCCTTCGGTCAGGTGCTGGGAAGCTATATCCTTGCGGATATGGGGCCGTATATTCGCGTCGGCATTCACCCCATGGGTACGGTAAGCGTGAATGTGATAGACAGGTTTGAACAAGCAGGCATTAACCAAACCAGGCATAAAGTTTACCTGGATTTCACCACCATGGTGCGTGTGGTTGTCCCTCTCTACAGCGCTGAAGTGAAAATAGCAACCAAGGTGCCTGTAGCCGAAAGCATCATTGTGGGAGATGTGCCGGAAGCGGTAATCAATTTCCCCGGAGGAATTTTGGGGGTAGATGGTTTAAAATAAAGATTTTACGTATAAAAACATCGATTATATAAATAATATTTGCAAGATAGATTGCCCATTTAAAACATTATATTTTTTATAAAATAAGTATTGACAAACAAAAATGTAGATGTTACCATAATAAAGTCGTCGCGAGGCGGTGACAAGAAATAAAAAGTTCTTGACACGCAAAGCCATGCGCGATATAATGAGAAATGTCGCTAAAAAGCGAAACCAAATATAGTTAGTTCCTTGAAAACTGAACAGTGTTTGAGATGCGAGCGACTCGTCAAAAGCGAGTAATTCTAGGAAACAGCAAACAAGAGTAAAGATTAAACTCT
>NZ_FOYM01000011.1 GCF_900115975.1 Desulfoscipio geothermicus DSM 3669 | reverse complement strand
TGTTCGCTGGCAGCGGTAAGCTGCTGTGTACCCTCGTTGGCCTGCTTGACACCGGTCGCGATATCCTGCATCATTGCCGTGTTCTTTTCCACCGCTTTAATGATCTGCTGCAAGGAAGCGCCGGCGTTACCGGCCACCTGCACTCCTTCACTTACTTCCCTGCTGCCATATTCCATTGCATTTATGGCTTCCCCGACGCCATCCTGAATTTCCTTGATCAGACCGGTAATTTCATTGGCCGCGCCGGCTGACTGTTCAGCAAGTTTACGCACTTCCTCCGCCACCACTGCAAACCCCCGGCCGTGTTCCCCGGCCCGGGCGGCCTCGATGGCGGCGTTCAGAGCCAGAAGGTTGGTCTGGTCCGCTATGTTGGTAATGGTGTTTATAATTTCTCCAATTTTGTTGGATTGCTCACCAAGTTCTTGAACGGCCTTGGCAACGTTTTCAGTACTTGAGGCAATAATGTTTATTTTTTCTACCGTTTCCTTTACGGCCCGGTTGCCTTCCTCGGCCACCCGCTGCACCTGTTCAGATTCCAGGGCCGCAGCTTGTGCATTCTCCGCTCCCTGGGCCGAAGTAGCCGCAACTTCATTGGTGGTGCTGGCCACTTCTTCAACCGTAGCGCTTACCTCTTCACTGGAGGATGCCAGCTCCTGCCCGTGCGAGGCCAGCCGGTCGGAACTCTTCTGGATGTCGCCTATCATGGTTTTTAAATTGTCTACCATTTTTTCAAATGCGACTGCCAGAGTACCGATTTCATCCTTCCTCTTACGGCCGACATTTACTTTTTGAGTTAAATCTCCGCTTGCAACAGCTTCAGCAATTTTGCTCAGATGTATTACAGGCTTAGATATAAAATTGGCAATAAGTAAGGCGATGCCCAGCATGATAATCATAGTAATTAAGGTTACCGAAAGGCTGGCAGTGCGGATGGCGCCCAGAGGTGACATAATATCTGCCACGTTGGCGGCTTGGCCCACAGACCAGCCGGTCAATTCCACCGGGGCAAAGGCCAGCATTTTCTCAACGCCTTGATAGATATAGGTTCCATACCCCTTTTCTCCTTTGCTCATGCGCTGGAATAATTTAGTTAATCTTTCGTCTGCAGCATTTACGATCTTTTTATTGCCCAACCATTCCTTATTTGGGTGAGCGATGGTAGTCATGTCCGAACTTTGGATTAGCCCGTACCCGTGGCCGCTTAATTGCATGCCCTTTACGAGTTCTTGCAGGTAATCCAGCGTTACAGTCACACCCACCAAACCGGTTGGTGACGTAGCACCATCTTTATATGTCGGGGCCACTACAGCAATAACTTGATTACCGGTAGCTTTACTTATTATGGGGTCGGAAATAGCAGTTTTACCCTGCATTACTTCTTTGAAGTATTCCCTATCTGCAATATTGAAAGTTGTATCGTTTGTCCCTACCCCGTTACCATTTCTGTCAGCAATATAAAGAAACTCATAGTCGTCGTGCTTTTTCAATACCCGCTTTAAAATCGGCAGGCATCGTTCAGGCTCCGCGCTTTGCACGTCCGCATCTTCAGCCAGAGTATTGATCTCATTGACTATACCTTGCAGCCATTCGTTGACTACCATAGCATTATGCTCTGCACTGTTAGCCGCTGCATTTGACAATTGTTCCGCAAGGATATTTGATGCCTTGTTATAATTTATAAAGGAAACAGCCCCTAGTGCCGCTACCGTAATAATTACAATTATAAGCATTAATTTAAGTCTTAGACTATTCAAAAAGACCCCTCCCCCTAGCAAATTAATCCATTATCTCGTGCAGGTTTAAAAGTAAAATCATATCGTCCTCGTGGTGAACAATCCCCTCAACAAAATGGTTTTCATTACTCACTGATTCCGGTTTTTCCACTTTATCCTCGGAATACCGGGTTACTGAATAAACATTATCTACTATTAAGCCCAGTTTTCGCCCGTCCAACTCTGTAACTATGATGCGGGAATCTTCACCCAACTCACTCTCCTCCAGACCGAGACGCAGATTCAGACTCATAACAGGAACAATTGATCCTCTGAGGTTTATTATTCCCTTATAGTAATATTGTGTGTTTGGGATCTTAGTAATCTCCATCATCCGGATGATTTCTGATACATTATTTATAGGCAGTGCATATCGTTGGTTGCTTATCCCGAAAACAACCAATTGATCGTTTATAACCAAATAATACCTCCCCCCTTAAAATCGCAAGATGCTGTACCGCAACAGGTTTCTCGCTTTACAGTAAATGGTGAAACGGTAAATTACTCACAAATAAGCGGAGTGCATATATCCAAGCTTCTACCTCCCTTCTGTTATGTGAAATACAAAAACGGCCACAATAGCCATGGCCGCTTAAAAATAACTCTATACGTTATTTAAGCAGCCTGGCAGCCATAGCTTAAAAAGCCTTAGGCCCATAGCTTTGCGCCCCGATCTTTCGAACGGTTTGCCCGGTTTTTTGATTAAACAGCACCATCTGAATCCTCCGTTGCGCGCACTTCGCTATCGAACATACCCAGCTCTTTGGCCAGCATCAATGCGTAAACGTCACACGCTGGGAATGTTGGGAAGCGACTTAAAAACGGGCCTCCTGGAGTCTAATCAACGTACCGGCAGCGTGAGTGAACGTTGATTTCATGTTACACCTCGGGAAAAACAAGAAAAGACAGGCCGAAAGGAAAAAAAACAATGGTGGGGAACGAAGAAAAAGAAACAGATGATCGGTCAAAAGAAATCGCAAAATCATATTATAACTATTTTTCAATTTTTAACAAAAATTGAAAAATTACTCTCCCTCTCTCCGAACATATGTTTGATATAGTTCGTTCGTTTCATAATGATCAAACTTTAATCCTGTAGGTGTTAGTAATTTAATTACATGTAATTCTTAAATTTCCTCTAAATCGACTAAATTCTACATTATTTTTATTAATTGCATGAGCTATGCAGTTGCTGTTAATTTATTGACAAAAGAAGCTTTATAAGCGAAGATGCAGTTGAATTTATTTCCAATGCCATATTATAACACACTTGGCTTTGATAGAGAACTCATTGACTATATTGATATTGTGGATGATTCAATTAGGGCCGACCGGGGGATGGTGTTCCAGACCTATACACTGTTTCCCTGGCTAACGGTGCAAAAGAACGTGGAGTTCGGCCTGAAAATCAAGGGCTTGGACCCCGCCAGCCGGCGGGAAACGTCCAGGCACTATATTGAGCTGGTGGGCCTGGCGGGCTTTGAAAACGCCCTGCCCAAGGCGCTTTCCGGGGGGATGAAGCAGCGGGTGGCCATTGCCCGGGCGCTGGCCAACGGGCCTCAGATGCTGTTGATGGACGAACCCTTTGGGGCGCTGGATGCTCAGACCCGGGCGGTAATGCAGGATTTGCTGCTTGCGGTATGGGAAAAGGAACGCACCACCGTGCTGTTCATCACCCACGACATAGACGCGGTGCTGCTGGCGGACAATGTTTACGTGATGTCCCGCCGCCCTGGGCGCATTAGGACCCGGATTGAGGTGGACATCCCTCGTCCGCGGGACCACCGGGTCACGGTGTCCCCGCGCTTTACGGCTATCAAAAAGGAGATTATGGAGATGCTGTTGAAATATTTAGAAAAACAATCCTGTCCCCTTCACGTAGGACCGGTGCCGAACTTAACATCTTGCTTGCTTCAGCAGAACTGTATTATACTTATACTTGACTTGCTAAATAATTAGAAAGCGGAACGAAAGAAAGGATATGCCAATGGAACAATATTTAGTGCCTGTTATTCTTGGTATCGTGGAAGGCCTGACGGAATTTATCCCGGTTTCCTCCACCGGTCACTTGATTCTAAGTGGGGAATTGCTGAATTTTACCGGAGCAAGGGCTGCCACTTTTGAAGTCTTTATCCAACTGGGAGCAATTTTGGCCGTGGTGATGTTGTACCGGGAGAGATTCAGACGCTTTTTCACCTTTGAGAACATCGTGAGCGGCTTTAAAATGAAGCAACATGAACTCAACTGGATGCACATAGCCGTTGCCATCTTGCCGGCAATGATTTTGGGTTACCTGGTTCACGATATCATCAAAAAATATTTGTTCTCCGCGGAAACTGTCCTCATTGGTTTGATTATTGGTGGTATTGTAATGATTGTGGCGGAACGCATGTCCATCCCAACCGTTGCGGCTGACCTGGATAAAATAAACTTCAGGCAGAGTTTGGTTATCGGGTTGGCTCAGTGTCTATCCCTCTGGCCCGGATTTTCCCGTTCCGGTGCTACCATTTCAGGTGGTTTGTTAGCAGGACTGAACCATAAAACAGCGGCTGAATTTTCATTTATCATCGCTGTGCCGGTGATGATTGCTGCCACCGGATATGATTTACTTAAATCGTGGTCCTTGATTACCCCGGATTTTGTCGTAACGTTGCTCATTGGTTTTGTGGTTTCTTTCGTGGTTGCTGTGTTGGCCATCGTGGGATTTTTAAAGTTGCTGCAGCGGGTTAAGCTTACACCTTTTGCAGTCTATCGCTTCATTTTAGCGGTTGGTTATTATCTAATAATCCTACGCTAAGGTTGCCATAATTATATCATCCGTCGTTGTCGGACTTGGTAAGGCCCAAAACGGAAATGACGTTCATGTAAAAAATCATCTTCGTTCGGGACCGTAACCGATATTAATAGTTTTTAACGCTTACGTACTAAAGGTTGGGCTTATTTTAAAGGTGCGAAAGTTGAGTTATTAATTATCTTTTTCCATAACACCGACAACCTTTTTAACATCCTCAATAAATATTAAAAAACTATTAGAACGGTTTAGCTCAATATTTAAGTAACCAGCAATAGTCCGGGCTCCTCCAATTTTTTGATACCCGGGTATAATCTTTTTCATCGTGATCAGGATACCCTGGAGTAATACCCCTTAGAAGGTAGGGGAATACTTGGTGTTCCATCCTCCGCTTGCTCAGGTTGGGCCCGGGGCAGATCCCGGCAATGCCCATCTCGCGCATATGCCGCTGTACCGCTTTCCGGTTAATACAAAAGCCCTCCCGGCGAAGTTGAGCGGTGATCCGGCGTGACCCATAAAAGGGATATTTCGTATAGATTTCATCGATACGGTGTTTGATAGCAATTTCTTCTGGTGAGGGTTCTACCGGTTTGTAGTAAAGGCTGGAACGATTAAGGCTTAGCAGCTCAGCCTGGTTTTTTATCGTTATTTCGGGGTTATCCCAATCGACAAGGACCATGCGCTCATTTCGAGTAAATTTAGAGGTCAGATTTTTTTCTACCAGTTGAGCTGTGTGGTAAGCCGACCAACTTCCGCATAGAGGTCCTGTATTTGTTTTTCATAACCGGTCCTTATGGTATCCAGGCTCTTGCGTTCATCAGTAAAAAGCTGCGGCAGACCTTCAAGAGCTTGCTTTTTCCACCGGTTTAGCTGGGTGGTATGTATCCCATACTCAGAAGAAATCTGTGATAGTGATTTTTCTTCCTTGAGAATTTCCAGTACAATTTTAGTCTTGAAACCCGCAGGATATTTTTTGCGAACAGACATTTGCGTCTTAAGACCCCCTGTTTTTGTATCTAAATATCTTGGGTCCATTATACCTTACCCCGCTGTTCGGTACAGGCCAGCACACGTTCAATATTTACCGTGCCATAGCCAATATACCGCGCCATCACTTCCTTAAAGCACGTAAGTTTTTCGGAGTTTTCAGTGCTCCGGTCAGTGCTTTCTCGGCTTGATCATCATGTTGCGCACCATGTACCAGCAAGGTCTTGGTGAAGATAGCCAATCACAGCCGCGCCGTTTCCGACAGTACAGTTGTTGCTGTTGGTAAAAGCAACGGATGTGCCAACAGCCTGTTGGAATTCGAGGATCGCTATGTCCAGGTTAACATCGGAAAACAAAACTGACTCAGAAATAGCCTGGTTCGGATGCCTTGGATCAACAATAGCCGTCGTAGTGTTGGGTACAATACAGTGGGCGCAGGTAAGCACTTTCAATCCGTCGTCAATCACTGAGCCTGTCCCGAAACTTACTGGGGTTTGTCCGTTCGGGGCGATGACTTGAACAACGGAATCCTTTACTTGGCGATAAAGCTGAGTAAATGGCATAACATCACCTCATTATTGCGGCTAACGAACAGGATAAGGCGCGCTGTTAAGCGTTGCCTACATCTTAGGTGTCCGTACTGCCCATCAGAATCTTTGCTTTGTTAACGAGGATTGCTGCGCGCTCTTGTATAAACCTCTCGTAGTCATCATGAAAGATGTCGGGTGGGCAAAGGGCTTTTGTGAGGATCTCCGCGACTTGGGCGTATGCTGCAGGCATGTCACTACGATACTCACTCGGTCGTTTCCCACTGATCCGGTTATTAGCAGCCCTGGATAGGAAACAGAAATTGACCAGTGTATTCATCCGGTTACGATCCACGCCAATCGATTCGAGAAACGCCTTCGGGTAAATGTGATGAAATTCCTTCTTATTGCAATCTCGCAATACTGGGCCAAGTGCGATTGGGCCACCGCCGGTGAAATCAAGGGGATGTTCTGCGGCAAGCATGAGAATGAAGGTTTTTGCATTAACATTTCGGACGTTGAATACATTACTCGTGAAGAAAGATGCATCGATATCGCAATTGAAGATCCCCAACGAGTGGGCCGCCCCGTTCTTGAGCTTTAAAATTTCGCGTATGTCCTGATTAAGTTGTTCGAGCCTCTTGCTGTAACGCCTTGTGAAGAAAGTGCGCCATATCCAGCGAACAAGTACCTGGTGCTGATTTGCATTTGGGTGTGTGTTCTGGTCGCTTTCCGTGGCGAAGAAAACGGAGAGGGGGATTATGATTGTCATATAGGGTAGTACCTTCGTCGAGTGTACATTGAAGTTGGTGCGAAGGAAGTCGACCGCCCCGCGTATTCCCGTCTTCACCTCCTGAAAACGATCCCTGACGTCAGTTCCTTTGAGATCAATAATAGTATTGGGTGATGCATCATTGGCGATGATTGCCGCACAGCAGCGAAGCATGAGATCACTATCCTCGCCAACATCGTTGAATCCGTAAGGAGAAAGTTCGTCAGCGAGGTCGGAGAATTGTTCTTGCAGATCGAAGTCGTCACTCCAAGACCAAGCTGACAGCAATTGAAGAGTGTCGAGCTCGACGCCAAGGCGGTTAATTCGCTCAAATACGATCGCTACTGCAGCGCGGTCGTCGGTAGTGAATGTTTGCACTGGAATCTTTGCCGTTGTGAAACGTCGGTAAAGTTCGTCTACTTGATCGGCGATCGATTCATCCATTGTTTTGAGAAATCGTCTATACGAGGGGGGGTCGAAGAGAATTTTTAGCGGAAAATGCCGTTCTTGGTCAACTTCGTCATCTGGAACAAAAAGGAACTGTGAATCCTGTGCGGAGCAGTCACCGTAGAGGTCGAAATAAATCTTCGACCAACTATCGTCCTCCCCGGCAGTTGCAGAAAGGGTAGTTTGAAAAACGCCGAAAATAGAAGTGGCCCTCTGTTGCCCGTCTAGGATGTAATCGATTGGGTACTCTGGGTCATTCTCAGGCAATACAAACGGTCCAAGATTTCGTTCGGTTTGCAGGGGAGTACGGGTCCGCCAAAAAAGAAGAGAGCCAAAAGGGTATCCCTTGTAGATGCTGTCCATCAGATGGGCAACGCGATCGGCGTCCCATACGAAGCCGCGCTGAAAGGAGGGAATGCGAATCTGTCCCCCTAATACTTGATTAATTAAATCATTAATGAAAAGCGGATCCGCCATTTTCTTACTCCTTTCTACGCGTAACTGCTGATTATTTGGTACCCGACAAAACAATTTCACATTGCTGGGGATGTGAGAAGACTGAACAAGTGTTTTCACCTTTAAGATACCAATCATACAGTAGTTGTGGATACAGGCCTTATTTGAGTTTCCTTTTGTATCATAATTACGGACAGGTTTGATAAGACAGTTCTCGTTAACTAAAAGCATTTCCTTCTTGTTTTTCTACAATTTATAATCAAAATACTTCTTTTCTACCATAACCAACTGCTACCTTGGTGATTACGCTTATTTGGTCTACCAGATGCTGAATTTTAAATGGGCCTCATTAAGGCTCCGGTTGGGTTAGCTTTTATTTACACGTTCAGAAAGCCTGAACCTGATCAATATGGCCACATCTTTTAGACCAAAGCCAATTCTAATTTATGCTTTCGTTTCTTCCAATCGGGCATCACCGTATCCAGTAAGCGGTAAAAAGCCGGACTGTGGTCATAGTATTTCAAGTGGCACAATTCATGAACAACGACGTAATCAATGCATTCCTTGGGTGCACGAATCAAATCTACATTTAAAGTGAGCGTTCCGTTCTTAGACAAGCTTCCCCAGCGCTTTTTCATACGCAGGATCTGCAGCCGGGGTTTCGCTAAAGAAAGCTTCTCAAAAAAAGGCCAGCACCGTTCAAAACTTTCCCTGAACCTGTTTGCGGCCTTCTCTGCATACCAGGCTTCCAATAAGCTTTTGACTTTATCTGGCGAAGCGCTCTCTTTGACCTTGATCTGAAAATGCCCCCCAATGAGCTTCACTTCGTCCCGTTCCTCGCAACTGATTTTGAGGCGGTATTGTTTACCAAGATAGAGATGCGTTTCGCCCCCGACATATTGCCGGGGAGGCGTTCTCGGTTCAAATTGCCTAAAGTAGTCAAGCTGCCTTTTAATCCATCCGGCACGCTTACATACCCGCAATTGTATTTCTTCAAACCGCGTCCCAACGGGCGCTTTAATCACCACCGTGCTATCAGGGTGAACGGCGATTTCCAGGGTCTTGCGCGCCATATGAATTACCTGAAACTGAATGAGGATTGATCCATAAGTAATTTCACCCTTCACCCTTCACCCCTCACACTTCTATATCTCGCCACCTGCATGGCCTTTTCTATAAGTTCATCCATCTGATCGAGGCTCATTTCTACGCCCCTGTTTCCTTTGACCTCGTCGAAAAGATAATCGTCAATCTCGTTGATCACCTGTTTCTGGGCATCCTCATCATCCCAGAAATGTACCTTCCAGTAACGGTTCAAGATATTCTGAATAGCCAGGGCGGTGTCGGCGGAAAGCTCCTCGCATTCCTCTTGCCCTAGATGATGTTGTGCAAAGAAATGCTTAATAACACCGAAGTATGCCATGGCGTCTTCGTTGCCGGAGAGTTTTTCGGGTATGTCATCATGCTGCCGGGTAACAACCTTGTTGCGGATCTCCGTAACCTTGTTCAGATAGTCGAGGTCGGACAGGCGCTTGGCCCGGAAATCTTCGATAGCCTGCTGAATCAGCTTGGAGAATTTCTCGTAAAACGCCGGATCTTCCGCTATCTTTTCGGTGATGACCCGCTTGGTTGCGTGAGCAATGGCATCTGCCTTGGCCGCCGTAGTTTTACATTCGTAAACACCCCGTTCTTCCTTCACCAGGTCGAACATTCGATCATCAAAGATGTTCACCGGCTCATTTAACTGAATAACTTCATTGGCCTGGATATGGGTATCAAGCAGCTTTTTGATCTTCGGCTCATAATCCCGGTAGTCGATAGCTTCGGCATAGCGGAGTTTGACGGCGGCTTTCAGGTGCTGGAAGCGTTTCAGGTCGGCTTTATAACGCCGCAGCGTCGCCTCGTCGATCCGCATGATGAAAGATTCGGTCGACAGGGCAATGCCCAGGGTTTTGCTGTATTCGGCCAGTCGCTGGTAAAAATCCTCTCGCAGGGCGGCATCGGCCAGCAGCACCTCGTAAGCCTCTTCGTCGTAACTGTTTTTCACTTCCTTGAATAGATCCCAGAGATCGGAATAACGCTGGGGCAGCTTCTCCACCTCGGCGTTAACCGAGGTCAGCGTGCCTGCAATATCCTCCTCGTCAAAGCCCTCAAAGGCACTGTACATGGTGAGGGCTTTGTCCAACTCTCCCAACAAGCCCACATAATCGACAACAAAACCGAACTCCTTGTCTTCGCACAACCGGTTCACCCGGGCGATGGCCTGCAGCAGGGTATGTTCTTTCAGCTCTCTACATAAATAGATGACCATGTTGCGCCGCGCATCGAATCCGGTCAGCAGTTTGCTGACAACGATCAAAATTTCTGGTTCCGCCCCGTATTTGAACTGGTTGATGATCTGCTTGGTGTACTCATCCTCGCTACCATAGCGTTTCATCATTTTCTGCCAGAACCTGACCACCTCGTCCGCCGGTTCCTCATCGGTCTCTTCATAGCTTTCGCGGGTATCCGGCGGGGAGATGACAACTTCGGAGGTCACAAAACCAATGTCAGTAAGATACTTGTGATACTTCAGAGCCGCCGCCTTGCTCGGCGCTACCAACTGGGCTTTAAATCCGGTACCCTGCCATGTAGCCCGGAAATGTTCGCTGATATCAAAAGCACGCATGTAAACAACTTGATCCGCTTTGCTCAGCATCTCCGCCCGGGCATATTTCCGCTTCAAATCCGCCTGTTGTTTCTTGCTCAACCCCTGGGTGTGGCGGTCGAACCAGAGGTCGATGGCAGCCTTGTTCTGCTCCATCTCAACGTGGCGGCCTTCGTAGAGCAAGGGAACGACCGCGCCATCCTCCACCGCCTGGTTAATGGAGTAGTACGGTTTGATCAGCCCACCGAACTTGAGGAAGCTGTTTTTCTCCTTCTTTAACAGCGGGGTGCCTGTAAACCCGAGGTAGCAGGCATTGGGAAACATCTGCCGCATACGGGCCGAAAAAACACCGAAATTGGTCCGGTGACTTTCATCTATCAACATAAAGATATTAGTGGACTGGTCTTGATACTTCTTGATATTTAGCGCCTTATCGAATTTATGAATCAGCGTAGTGATAATCCCCGCCCTGTGTTCAGCCACCAGTTCCAGCAAATGCCTTCCCGAGGTGGCCCGGTTAGGTTCCAGGCCACAGGCGGCAAAAGTGTTGCCGAGCTGTTTGTCGAGGTCGTCGCGGTCGGTCACCAGCACAATACGTGGATTTGGCACCCCCGGTTCCAGCGCCAGGTTTCTGGCCAGCATCACCATGGTCAATGACTTCCCCGAGCCCTGGGTATGCCAGATGATACCGCCCTTGCGCCTTCCCTTACCGTCCAGCTGTTTGATTCGTTCCAAGGTAGATTTAATGACGAAATACTGCTGATAGCGGGCAATCTTTTTAATGCCGCCATCGAACACGGTAAACCGGTAGGCTAGTTCCAGCAACCGCTCGGGGCGGCACAGGCTGTAAAGCGCCCTATCCTGTTCGGTAACCAGGCGTTCACCTTTAGCCTCCTGTGCTTCGAAAAACGCACGTGCAACGGCGAATTCACCGCTGAAAAGTTGATCCCGCTGTGTAGCGGAAAGGGCGGTATTGACACAGCAGACGACATCGGCTTCTTTGTCCAGCCGCTCTTTCCACCTGCTCCAAAACTTGGCCGATGTTCCGGCGGTCGCGTACCGGGCATCGTTCTTGTTAATTCCCATAACCAGTTGGGCATAAACGAACAGCCTGGGGATATAATCATCGCTCTGGTTGCGGATGGACTGGGAGATGGCCTGTTCCACCTCCACCTTGGGTGATTTACACTCGATCACCGCCAGCGGAATGCCGTTAACAAAAAGCACGATATCCGGCCGGATCGTCTCGGTGCTGCGGGAGCGCTCCACGCTGAATTCAGCAGTGACGTGGAAGGCGTTCCGCTCCGGGTTCCGCCAGTCAATATAATTGAGGTTGAAGCTCTTGGAGTTCCCTTCAATAGACTGCTCCAGAGCTATACCCAGAGTGATCAGGTCGTAAACTGCCTCATTGGTCTTGAGCAGACCGTCGTATTTGACGTTTTTCAGCTTCTGAATGGCGGTCTGGATATTCTCCTCGCTGAACAGGAACTCGCGGCCCTTATATTTTATACGGTTGAGCCGCTTGAGCTGTTCGCGCAAAATCCCTTCCAACAGCACATTGCCGGCTTTCTTTCGCCGCTCCATAAACGTCCGTTCTGGTGGTAGATACTCAAAACCCAAATTGATGAGCAACTGCAGGGCTGGGATCTGGGAGAGGTATTTTTCGTTGAATTTAAAGCCGTCAGAGGCAAAGGGTGAAGGGTGAAGGGTGAAGTGTGAAATGAAGTGATCTGTCATTTTCTCTTCTCCTTTAACTTTTTACAGATCGTCGTTAGAATGGCGATTAAGTCGTTACATTCAACGAGGAGTTCCTTCAGCCGATCTTCAGGGATTATTCCCGAGGCGGCAATTAATTGCAGCCAATAATGAGTTTCGCGGGCTTCCTTGCAGGCGATGCTATATTTTGAAAGAAAGTCGGCTTCGCTCTGACTGCCTTGACCTTCCTCAATATTTGCGCCAATGGAAGTACCGGAACGCAGCAATTGATTAGCAAGGGTTCGTGGTACACCCGGTTTCTCATTCAAGAACTGGCAGAGTTTCACAACCCTGAGCGCGAACTGAAAACTCCTCTCCGGCAAATCGTTTCTTTTTTCATCCATCACCCTTCACCTTTCACCCTTCACTCTTCACCTTTCTTTACTACTCGCCACGTACCGCTCAGAAGCTTCTGCATTAGGCCACGCTTCTGTTTCCGGTAGGCTTCAGCCTGTTTTTTCAGCAGGTCGATTTCCTGCCGTACAATATTCAAAACTTCCACTATTCTGTGTTGCTGCTCAGGAGACGGAATGGGAAATGAAATA
This sequence comes from Desulfoscipio geothermicus DSM 3669, assembly GCF_900115975.1. Classification (GTDB taxonomy): domain Bacteria; phylum Bacillota; class Desulfotomaculia; order Desulfotomaculales; family Desulfallaceae; genus Desulfoscipio; species Desulfoscipio geothermicus. The sequence continues at coordinate 102,002 of NZ_FOYM01000011.1, read as the reverse complement.
GCACCAAAATCTTTAAAACTGACGGTTTCTCGAACGCTGCCCTGGGCGCTCTTACGAATGCGTTCTTTGGCTTCATGAGACAACAACCAGTGCAGAAAGAAGTCAGAGAGGACTTTTTTTTCATTGACCTTGAAGACAACATACATCGGGCTAAGGACACCCTTGTCCAATCCGTCCAGACGGGCGATGGAGCCGACATTGATACGCGATGGGTTATAGGCGTATTGACCGCCAGTAATGATTTTGTAATTGCTTAAATCAATGCTGGCGATCCGTCGTTCGAAATGTTCCTCAGGCAGTACAAAACCGCTATGGTTTGTAATACTGAGAACGATGTCCACCGCACCGTCACGGTTCCGCTTCGATATTTCCTCTGTAAAGTCACGGACGTGCCCTCTCGGGTGCTTGGTGTCGGAGATCAACCGGCTCAGCAGCCATTTAAACCGCTTCTCCTTGGCCACGATTAGCCGCTCAGTCTTTTCAATGGCCTGTTCCCAGATGGAAAGCAGGTCGGCGATGGCGGTTTGTTCGGGAAGGGGAGGGAGAGGAACAAAACAATGCTTCTTAAACTCGGTAGGATTGACATTGGCTTGACTGACGGCTCTAGTGGCAATTCTCTTGATTGTTTTTTGAGCGCTATAACTATTAAGCCAATAATTCAGGTATTCCGGCAGAACCTGATTCCTATCAACTACTAGCCGTACCAAGTACGAGGCAAACGCAACTTCATCCTCTGATTGAAAAATACCAACCTTCCCTACGAGGTCATAGCTATTAGTACGGTTAATCAGAAGGTCTCCTTTGTTTAATAATAATCGTTTTCTCTCCCCTTTAGGCAGGTTTGAACTGATTAACTCATCCGTTGTGATTTTCCCATCTTGGATATCTTTCATCCCAACGACTCTTGTATTACCACCTTCAACCGCGGGTTCATTGGTACCGTATTGTGAATCTAGTAAAACTTTTCCAACGGGGAGTAATCGCCAAGTTGAAGGCAGATCTTCTGATTTAAATGCTATTAGCACACTCATTCCCCGCCCCCCAGCTTCTTCTAACGACGCTCCATTCATGTCTATTCATATTCATTCACGCTCTCCTCTATCCAGCAAACGCCTGGCGGTTTCTTCCAGCGCCTTGATGGACTCCGCCTCGCCAAGGGCTTCCTTATGCTCACGGCGGCGCTCTGTAAACCGGTCGTATTCCTGTCGGGCGTGGTTGTCCGCAGCCTTCTTGCTAACGCTTCCTGCATCAGGGAGCACCCGGCGCTCGTTGAACGCCAGAAACTCGTCCAGCTTCCGCTCCCAGTCCTTCATGAACACCTGTTTGCGGCGACGGGCGGGTTTTTCAGCCGCCGTCATCCATAGCGAAACCCTTGACCAGATATTCCTTCAGCCGTTCGGTAGCCCAACGCCGGAACTGAGTGCCCCGGTGGGAACTGACACGGTAGCCGACTGCGAGAATGGCTTCAAGACTGTATAACTTCCGCTTTCGGGAAACCTCCCTGCCGCCCTCGTTTTGAACTTGTAAGTAATCCTTACAAGTTGACTCTTCCTCCAACTCGCCTTCGGCATAGATCGCTTTCAAATGCAGCGTAATATTTTGCGGTATAGTCTGATAGAGTTCAGCCATGGCGGCCTGGGTAAGCCACAGGGTTTCATTCTCGAATCGGCACTCAACCCGGGTGCGGCCATCCTCGGTCTGATAAAAAAGATCTCACCCGTCGGAGACGGCGTCTCATGCACTTCTATATCTTTCCGCTTCATTTTCGCATCACATCCTTCAGCAACACGGCCATCTTCGCCCGCACTTCGGCCAGCTCGTTTTCCAGTTGATAGATCTCCTGCTGCACGGCGTCGATGTCAATCTCTTCTTCCTCCTCGAAGGTGTCCACGTAGCGGGGGATGTTCAGGTTGAAATCGTTATTCTTGATCTCCTCGAAAGTGGCAACATGGGCGTATTTTTCTACATCCTGCCGGGCCTTAACAGTCTCTACTATCTGCCGGATGTGCTCGTCGGAAAGAGAGTTTTGATTCTTGCCCGGCATGTAGTCCCGGCTGGCATCAACAAATATGACATCCTTGCGATTCTGGTTGACGCCGCCTTTTTCCCGGCTGCGGTCAAAGACCAGGATCGCCACCGGAATCGAGGTGGTCGGAAAAAGATTCCCCGGCAGGCCGATCACGGCATCGAGTAGGTTTTCCTCAATCATTTTTCGGCGGATACGGCCTTCAGCCGCTCCCCGGAACAGCACACCATGGGGCACGATCACGGCCACCCGGCCTTCTTTTTCGAGCGCCGCTTCCACCATATGACTGATAAAGGCCCAGTCGCCTCTGCTCTTGGGCGGCACACCGCGCCAAAAACGATTAAAGCGATCGTTTTCCGCCTCTTCAGCACCCCATTTGTCAAGCGAAAAGGGCGGGTTGGCGACCACGACGTTAAATTTCATCAGACGGTCATTTTCCACCAGCGCCGGGCTGGTGAGCGTATTGCACCATTCGATACGGGCGCTGTCCGCACCATGCAGGAACATATTCATTCGGGCCAGCGCCCAGGTGCTTCCGTTTACCTCCATACCAAAAAGAGCAAAGTTGCGGTCATTCACCTCACGTGCTGCTTCAATCAAAAGGCCGCCGGAACCACAAGCAGGATCACAGATGCGGTCACCAGGCTTGGGACCGGCCAGTTTTGCAACCAACTTGGATACTTTATGTGGTGTATAAAATTCACCGGCCTTTTTGCCTGAATCAGAAGCAAAACGTTCAATTAAGTAAATATACGTGTTGCCGATGACATCCTCGGAAACGCGGCTGGGGCTCATATCAAGCTGCGGTTTGTTGAAGTCCTCCAGCAGCATCTTCAGTCGGCGGTTGCGATCTTTGGTTTTGCCGAGGTTTGCCTCGCTGTTGAAGTCGATATTACGGAACACTCCTTCAAGCTTGGCTTTATTGGCTTCTTCTATTGCATCGAGCGCTTCGTTAATCAGCTCGCCTATATTGGCCTCGTTACGCTGTTCATAGAGATCATAGAAACTGGCACCTTTCGGGAGAACAAAACGCTCACGTTCCAGTTTTCTCCGGATACGAACATCATCATCGCCATACTGCTTACGGTAGTTCTCATAACGGTCCTTCCATACATCAGATATGTATTTTACAAACATCATCACCAGAATGTAGTCCTTGTACTGTGCGGGATCAACAACACCACGGAAGGTGTCACAGGCCGCCCATGCAGCATTATTAATATCTTTCTGTTCAATAATGGTAGTGTTCATAAGTTCATTCTCCTTTTGCAAGCTTTATTAATGCTAATGCAATATACTGCCTGCGTTTGTCCGCAATCTTTGTAATTAGAGACTGTTCTTCTTCCGCCAGGGAAGCCAGTTTAATAATCGTTCTTTGCCGGGCAAGTGAGGGTATAAAAACCTCAAGATTTTCTAAGGCCTGCTTACTAATCATTTTCTGCGCAGTTCCTGCCGCATAACTCGCCAAAAAGGTTTGTGCCGGTATCTGATTGATAAACCAGTTTAGATACTCAGGGAGAACAGAATCCTCCGTCACTCTGATCCGTATAAGTGGAGCCGCAACAACCGCTTTACCAGGGTCGTCCAACAAAATGGCAGATGTGGTTGCTTGTCCGCGAGACCGAAATATGATATCACCCGGTTTTGCCAGATGTTGATCCTTGAGTTTTTCAATATTAATGCGTATCAGGCCACTACAATCGACACGATTTTGAACCGTCAGGTCTTTCATTTGAATTACCGCAATAGTCCCTGTGCCAATCGACTCCAATCGTGTTCGGAAGGAGTAGCCCATTTGAATTGATGCAATTTCCTTTAGTTTAGTTTTCATAACATCGCTCAACTTTTTGTGCTGTAATAACGTTATAGCATTAGCATAGACCATAAATTTCCTTTTGTCAATTATTTTTTACAGAAATGGCATTTCTGAGATTAATTTTACAGTTTAACCATTCTCGTTAACCTAACCAATCGTCAATTGACTATTTTCGACAATAAAAAGACCAAGGAGTTTTCGTAAATAAATAACTCCTTGGTTTATAAGCGCAGAGAATGGGATTTGAACCACTGTCTACTCGATTCTCAAGATCAGAGGACAATTTACTTGATCTGGTTACCAACTTTATTTATTATCATTAATCAACAAGTGCTGTCTGTCTGAATATTTTACTCCACCGTAACGCTTTTCGCCAGATTCCTCGGCTGGTCCACATCGCACCCCCGGGCCACGGCCATGTGGTAGGCCAGTAGTTGCAACGGTACCACCGCCAGCACCGGTGTCAGTGCCTGGTGGGTGCGGGGGATGTACATGACATGATCGGCTACTTTGGCCACTTCCTCCAGGCCCCGCATGGCCACCGCCAGCACCATGGCGTCCCGGGCCTTGACCTCTTTGATATTGCTGACCGTTTTTTCAAACAGGGCCTGCTGGGTGGCCAGGGCTATCACAGGCACGCCTTCAATAATCAGGGCCAGGGTGCCGTGCTTCAGTTCCCCGGCGGCGTAGGCCTCGGCGTGAATGTAAGAGATCTCCTTGAGTTTCAGGGAGCCTTCCATGGCCACGGCGTAGTCCAGGCCCCGGCCGATAAAGAAGGCGTTTTCGCACCGGCAGTATTTCCGGGCGAACTCTTCAATATCCTTGCCGTTGTCCAGCATGGCTGTGACTTTATCCGGCAGTTTCCGCAGCCCGGTAACGATCTCGGCTGTTTCTCCGGCATCAAGGGTGCCGCGCCGCCGGGCCAGGTGCAGCCCGACCAGGTACATGGCCACCAGCTGGGTTGTGTAGGCCTTGGTGGAGGCCACGGCTATTTCCGGACCGGCCCAGGTATACAACACGTCGTCGGCCTCCCTGGCCACTGAACTGTCCACCACATTGGTCACCGCCAGCACCCGGGCGCCTTTGCGCTTGGCTTCCCGCAGCGCCGCCAGCGTGTCGGCGGTCTCGCCGCTCTGGCTGATCACTATTACCAGCGTGTTTTTATCCAGAAGCGGATCGCGGTACCTGAATTCAGAAGCAATATCCACCTCCACCGGGACGCGGGCCAGGGATTCAATGACGTTTTTGCCCACCAGCCCGGCATGATAGGCGGTACCGCAGGCGGTGATAAATATTTTGCTGGTTTTCAGCAGTTGTTCATCCGGAATGGTTATCTCGTTCAGCACCACTTCCCGGCCGTCCGGCGAGATGCGCCCGCTGAGCGTATCTTTAATGGCGCGGGGCTGCTCGTGGATTTCCTTGAGCATGAAGTGATCGTAACCGTTTTTTTCGGCTTGTTTGGCTTCCCAGTTCACGATAAACAATTTTTTTTCCACCGGGCTGCCGCCGCGGTCCAGCACCTCCACCCGCTCCCGGGTCATAACGGCCATTTCACCGTCTTCCAGGATATAGGTGCGCCGGGTGTGATTTAAAAGCGCCGGTATATCCGAGGCCAGGAAGTTTTCCCCGTCACCGAGCCCCACCACCAGCGGGCTGTCGTGGCGGGCCGCCACCAGCCGGTGCGGCTCATCCAGTGACAGTACCGCCATGGCGTAGGAACCGTCCACTTTTTTAAGTACCCGCCGCATGGTCTCCACCATGTCGCCCATGTAAAATTCTTCGACCAGGTGCGACAGCACCTCGGTGTCGGTTTCCGAGCGGAACACGTGCCCTTGGGACGTAAGCCACTCCCGCAGGGTGAGGTAATTTTCTATAATGCCGTTGTGCACCACCGCAAAGCGCCCCTGGCAGTCCAGGTGCGGGTGGGCGTTGGTGTCATTGGGACGCCCGTGGGTGGCCCAGCGGGTGTGCCCGATGCCCACGGTTGATTCGGGCATATAGCCGTTCAGTTGTTGGCGCAAATCCAGCAGCTTGCCCGCTTTTTTATGCACTTCAATACCGTTGTCCCGAATTACGGCAATACCGGCGGAATCATATCCGCGGTACTCCAGCTTCTGCAGTCCGTCCAGCAGTATGGGCGCAGCCTGCCGCCCGCCCAAATATCCTACAATACCACACATATATAAAAACCTCCGATTCTTTTCAATTAATTTTAAAACAAGAAAAAGGGGACAGGCACCTTTTTCGCATACACTTTCCTTAACAATAAAAATGCCCGGGCAGATTGGTTCCCGGACAAAAATGGACACAAAAATACCGTCACAAGGGCATACCTCACCTGACGGCATTTTTCCCGGTATTTATATGCCTTACCCCGGCCACCCGGCACCCTTTGTCCCCGCGGTTACCCGCAGGTTTTGTAGTACCTTTGACGGTCGTGACCAAACCGGGGAGCACCCGCCGAAAAACTCGATAAACTCCCTCCTCGTCAACCCGGCACTCAATGACAACCAGAAACTTTAATAGAATACGATTGATGTCAACCCATTGAGCGCCTGGTTCCGGCGCTTGCCATTCAGTTTTTAAAACCGCCCGCCGCCCTCCCCGGCAGCGGAAGAATCACCTCCTTCATGCCATAACGGCATGTGGACGAAATCGCAACAATTCAACACCCGGCAAATTATATTTTCTGCACTACGTCCACCAGTTCCTGCACGACGGCCTGCAGTTGGTCCATGTCCCGACCCTCGGCCATTACCCGCACCAGGGATTCGGTGCCCGAGGGGCGCACCAGAATCCGGCCCTGGCCGGCCAGGCGTTTTTCCATTTCAGCAATCCGCTGCGCCAGTACGGGGCTGGTCATGACCCGGTGTTTATCGGCCACGCGGACATTCTTCAACAGCTGCGGCAGGCGTTCCATCCGGCCCGCCAGTTCGGCCAGGCTGCGTCCGCTGGACTTGACCACCGCCAGCAACTGCAGCGCGGTAAGAACGCCGTCGCCGGTGGGGCTGTGGTCCAAAAAGAGGATGTGTCCCGATTGTTCGCCGCCGAAAACCGCCCCGGTGTGCAGCAGTTCTTCCAGCACGTAACGGTCCCCCACCTTGGTCTGCAGTACGTCAATGCCCGCTTCCCGCATGGCCAGGTGCAGGCCCAGGTTGCTCATGACCGTTACCACTACGGTGTTTTTGGGCAGGCGGTTTTGGGCTTTTAAGTGCCGGGCGCAAATAACCATGATCTGATCGCCGTCCACCAGGTTGCCCCGGTGATCCACGGCGATCAACCGATCAGCGTCCCCGTCGTGGGCCAATCCCAGGTCAGCCCCGGATTCAACCACCGCTTGCTGAAGTTTCTCCGGGTGCGTGGAGCCGCATCCGTCATTGATGTTGACCCCGTCCGGAGTATTAAAAATGGGCGTCACGTCAGCGCCCAGTTCCCGCAGCACCCGGGGCGCCACCCGGTAAGCTGCGCCGTTGGCGCAATCCACCACTATCTTCATTCCCGCAAGGTCCCCGGATATGGTTCCCTTCAGGAAGGCCGCATAACGGTCATCGGCATCGAGCACCCGGTAAATTCTACCCACACCCGCCCCCACCGGCGTCGCTATTCCCCCGCCGGACCCCGAGAGCAATCCCTCAATTTGCTGCTCCTTGTCATCCGTAAGTTTATAGCCGCTGGGCCCGAAAAACTTGATGCCGTTGTCCTCCACGGGGTTGTGCGAGGCCGAAATGACCACGCCCGCCGCGGCGTCCAGTTTCCTGGTCAAGACAGCCACCGCGGGGGTGGGTATGACACCCACGGAAAGCACATCCACCCCGGTAGAACAGATACCGGCCGACAGGGCGGCTTCCAGCATGTCCCCGGATATCCGGGTATCCCGGCCCACCACTATACGGCCCGGGGCATTGCCTGCGGCCAGCACGTGAGCCCCGGCCCGGCCCAGTTTATAGGCCAGTTCGGGCGTGAGATCCCTGTTGGCGATGCCGCGTACGCCGTCGGTGCCGAATAACCGTGTCATTAAAACAAACCTCCTGTAACAATGGACAACTTTTATTATATCTTTTGTAGAATAAAGCTGTCAATTTGCCTTCCGTTTTATATTATGCCCCCTTTACCGGCGCCGTTAATTCAACGCCCATGAAAATTATTGGCTTGACCCGCAACCTTGTCCCCGTCCTTGATCATGACCAGGCTGAACCGCGCCAGCTGCTTCCGGACGGCTTCCAGGATGTGCTCGTGGCAGGTAAAAAATATTACCTGGTGTTCCCGGGACAGTTCATCCAGCACTTCAAGCCCGCCCCGCAAGCGCCCTGCGTCGGAATCCACCATGATGTCGTCCAGAATAATCGGCATGGGGGCGGTCACCTCACTGAAATGGCCGGCCAGGGCCAGGCGAACGGCCAGGTAAAGCTGGCCGGCCGCCCCCCGGCTGAGCTGCCTGGCGGGCACCCGGCGCCCTCCCGGTTCCTCAACCTCCAACCCGGTCGCCGCGCCGGCAGGGGCCAGCGTGCGGGTATATCGCCCTTCGGTCATGGGCCCGATAAACCGGGAGGCCCGCGCCAGCACGGCGGGCTGGCGTTCCCGCTCGTGTTTTTCCCTGGCCGTTTCCAGCAGCGCGGCACATAAAGCAGCCGTCTGCCATTCCCGGGCCCGCGCCGCCAGGCTTTCCCGCAGCATGTCCCGCTGCTGCCTGGCCCTGGCCAGTTCCTCCCCGTTTTCCAATTCCCTCATTTCCTGCTTTTTGGCGGCAATTTCGTCGCCCAGGCGCACCAGTTCCTGTTCCATTTCCACCATAGATGATTTTATTTCCCCGGCCTCGGCTTCATGTTCCTCCCGGGCAACGCCGGTCAACTCCGCCCGCATTGCTTCCAGTTCGGCAGGAGAACCCGCGATATTGAGCAGTTGTCTGTCCAGCATTTCAATCTTGCGGGCCAGCGACTGCTGCTCCCGGTACGCCGCGGCCCGCCGGCGAAACTCCTCCGCGTCGGCGGCGCCACCCAGGGTCAGCAGTTCCTGAATGCCGGACTCAATGGCGGCCAGATTTTCCCGGGCCGATTTTTCACTTTCCCGCAGCCGTTTAATGTCATCCGTCAGCCGCTCCACCCTGGCGATTAACTCACACTGCCGGCGCCGTTTTTCCTGTTCCGCCAGCAATGCGCGCCGCAACCGCGGAATTTCCTCCCCTGTCAAGGTATCCCGCCCGGTGAGCGCCAGCGCCAGCCGGCGCAGGCGCGCCGCGCCGGCGGCATATTCCTCCTCCAGGCGGGCCAGTTCTTCCTCCACCGCCGCCAGGTTCTTTTCCAGGTCGCGCAGCTCATTGCGTAATGCTTCCTCCCTGCCGAGCCGCTCTTTTGCCTGACCGGACAGCATGCCGTACAGCAGCGCCCCCAGGCTGACACTCCCGCCCAGGACCAACAGGCCGAGTACGGTATGCACAGCCAGCACCCCCAGGCCCAGGCAGCCGAGCAGCGCCGCCGCCAGCACCGGCCACAGCCTGTTGGGGGTGCCCGGCAGCGCCTGCAGCAACTCCTCCGCCCGGCGGCGCCGGGCCCCGAGTTCGGCCTGTTTTTGCCGGTGCACCTGCTGCAGCGACCTGTTATGCCGCAGGTCTTCCAGTTCCCGGGCTGCCTGATCCACCATTTCCAGGCTCTCTGCGGGCGAACCGCCATCACTCGCCTGCTGCCTGTCCGCCGGGGAGGCAAGCGCCAAAATTTTCTCTTCCACCGTTACTGAAGCCAGTTTTTCCTCAATGGCTGCCGCCCTGCGGACCAAACTCACCACCTCAGCCTGTTTTTCTTCCCGCCTGGCTTCCAGCCGGCCCAATCTTTCCAGGCCGTCTTCGGGGAAATACTCAATCGGCTCCCGACCCCGCCCGGCTGCCAGACAACCCTGCAGTTCATTCCAGGGCGCCCGGGCCTTGAGCAGGCTGTCCAGGCGGCGCAGCCGCTTCTGCCGGTCTGTCAGCAAAGCCCTGATTCGATTGCGTTCCTGTTCCAGTTCCCCCAATTCGTCCCGGAGACTGAAATACCGGGCGGGCTGCTGTTCCAGTTCCCTGATTTTCCGGTCCAGGCTTTCCAGTTCAATCAATATCCTGTTTATAACCGGCGTCTTCCCCCGGGGCTTGAATAAATCCCCGGTTCTTCGCTCCAGTTCGGCGGCCGCCCCCGCCAGGCGCTGCGGGCCGGTGCCCGTACCGGCCCCGTAGATATGAACGCTTACCTCGTCACCGGCCAGGTCTTCCAGCCGGCGCAGTTCATCCATGCCAAAGGCAAATACATTTTTAAACAATACCGGGCCCATCCCCCGAAGAATCCGGCCCCGCAGCAATTCCTCACCGGCCCGGCGACCGTCGGGCAGTTCCACCGCCACCCTGCCGTTGCCCCGACCGCACCGCTCCACCCGGTATACCTCCCCGCCGTCCTCCAGCAGCAGGTGCCCGCCGGTTCGACCGCCCCTCACCGGAACATGTACATTCTCTTCGGACTTAAAACCAAACAGCACGGCCCGGATGAACGACAGCAACGTGGATTTTCCGGCCTCATTAAGCCCGTAAATTATGCAGGGACTCGGGAACAGATCCTTTTCGGCCAGGGAAAAATCGTGCAGTATACCGTAACCGTCTATATACAACCCCACCAGCCTCATATATCCTCGTCCTCCCACAGCAAGTCCAGGGCCAGGTCCTCGGCCGCCTCCAGCAAGGCGTTGAATTCTTCTTCACCGGGCGGGTTCAGGTGCCGGGCGGCCCGGCTGTGCAGCGGAGCCAGCGCCTGCCGGAGCCTGTCCCGCATTTCCCCGCCGCCCCGGGCTTCCCGGCTGATGGCCAGCAGGTCCCCCAGCAGGGTTTCGTTTTCCCGCAGGGACTCCTTGTCCACCGGCGCAGCGGTATTTGGCCGAATGGATTCGGGCCAGACAAAGGGCCCGGCGGGCCCGGCAAAGCGGTAGCGCAGTTCTTCCAGCATTCCCTCCAGCGCGCCGGCGTGCTGTAATCGCCTGTGCAACGGGCCGCGCCCGGCAAGCTCCAGCCGCGCCACCACCGACCGCCCAGCATGAATCTGCTGCAGCCTGCTCAGCCGGTCGACCAACCGCTCGAGCAGTTCCTGCTCCGTACCCAGGCCGTCTATGGGCACCTGCACCCGCTCCCAGCGCACGCTGTCGGTTTCAATAAATTGCATGTTCACCCCGCCGCCGGGGCCGACCCGGACCAGATAGCACCCCCGGTTCCCCGTTTCCCGAGGGTTGCGCCCCTGGGGGTTGCCCGGATAAACCACGCAGGGACTGTGCGCCTTCAGCACAGACCGGCCGTGCACATGCCCCAACGCCCAGTAATCAAAGCCGGCGCCCGCCAGTTCCTCCAGGGTACAGGGCGCGTAATTGGCGTGCAGTGAAAGCCCGCCGACGTTACAGTGCAACACCGCCACGGCAAAGGGTGCGTCCGGCTCCCGCCGAAAGAGCCTGGCGTAGTTTTCCGCCACCTCCCGCCGGGGATAGCTGATCCCATAAACGCGGGCGACTTCCCTGCCCCGGCGGACCACCGGCCGGGCCGCCACCTCCCCCGCCGGAAAGATACATACATTGTCCGGCCAGGCCAGTTCGGCCCGCCAACCGGCCCCGTGATCGTGGTTGCCGTAGGCTACAAAAACTGCTACGCCCGCGCCGGCCAGCCGGCCCAGGGCATCCCGGAAGCGCAGCTGCGCCCGCAAGCTGCGGTCCGCCAGGTCATATATGTCCCCGGCCAGTACCAGGAAATCCACCCGGTGGACCAGACAAGCCTCTACAATGTTGTCCAGGGCGTTATAGGTGCAGTCCCGCAGTTGCCGGAGTACGTTTTCACGGGTTTTTTCGTCAGCGAAGTCTATCCGGGTATAACCCCTGAACGGGCTGTCCAGGTGCAAATCCGCCGCGTGAATAAAGGAAAAACTGCCATCCATAGATGCTTCCACCCTATATTATGTAGTAACTGCCTATACTTGTGCTATGCAGTAAAAATGATAAAATGTTACGGGGAGGTGTTTTTGTCTCATGTCGGAAAAGGTAAGGTTGACCATTGCTTTTACTTTTCTGGCCATAGCGGCTTATATATATATGTTTAAAGTACCGCATTAAAAACGATACTACAAAAGTATTATGGCACAGTTACCGCCCGGTTTTTTAGATTAACCGGCTATGCTTTGATTCGGTAAAAAATGCTTTATTCCTGTAGCAATCCATATTATAATATTAAATTAACAAACCAGCAAAATAAATTAAAGGAGTTAATATATGAAAGTTATTTCGGTATACGGTGTCAGCAAACTTAGCGGCAACACCACCATTGCGGAAGAACTGGCACTGGTCAGTCAGGGCAAGGGTTACAAGACCCTGCTGGTGGACCTGGATATTCACAACGGTGATGTGACCGAGAGGCTCAAGATCAACAATTATCCCAACATCAGCGACTGGTGTGAGGACATTTACAACAAGAGCAGGAAAACGCCTATTACCAATATTGAGTATACCAGGGCGGAATGGGCGCAGTTTATTCAAGAGCATTCCTCGGGACTGCACGTTCTGGCCACCAATACCGATAAAAGGCTGCCGCATTACGGCAACATTTATTATGAAATAAGGATTATCTATAATTCATTAAAAGAGGGCGACTATGACGTAATGGTAGTGGATATGAGCAACACTCCCACCAGCTTTAACTATTTCGTTATGGAGGATGCAGATGTCCCCATCCTGGTGGTGGACACATTCAGGTACAATGTAAAATCACTGCAGCATTTCCTGTGGGACCTGGAAGACGTGCATTTCCCGGTGGAAAAGCTACAGCTGTTGTTTAACCGTAAACCATCGCCCGTGGAGGAATCACCTGAAAAAGTGGCCGGGGAATTAAACCTGCCCCTGCTGGGCATTTTGCCCGAATTTGCGGAAGACTTGGCCAAAACCGTGCAGGTAAAAGCTGACCTGAATAAAACACTCGGGCAAATTTTCGACAAAATAATGAGCGGCAAGTAAATGAATATAAATTAAGCAGGCTTTCCGGAGAAGCCTGCTTTTTGTATTAAATCAGCTCCGGGCTGTATGCCTGCCGCCACAGTGCCCGGTAGCGGGCCGCCTCGTCCTGGTTTCTAAGAATCTGTAACCTATCAAAATTTATCAACAACAGATTATTAAGGTCATACTTGATAGGGGTTATATTGGCATAAGAATACACAATTGCTACTTCAATTTCCAGCGCATTAAAAGAGGAAACAGTTAAAATTTATCTAACTATATCAATAGTTGGACAAAGGCATCTTGAGAGAGGGATAAAGTTGAGCAGCGGAAGAAAAGAAATTTCTAAAGAGATAGATAACGTGCTGGAGTCAATTCATAATGATGTATTAATTACCGATGGACGAGGAGTTATTCTTGAGGTAAGCCCGTCATTTAACGAGAGCTACGGGACTACGGAAGATGAAGTTGTGGGCAATACTGTTTATGAAATGGAGAAGAAGCAGGTTTTTTATCCTTCTGTTACCGTATTGGTGCTGCAAAATAAGCAAAAGATTACAATGCTGCAGCAGACCAAGACCGGTCGAAAGCTTGTGGTAACCGCTGTTCCTATTTTTAGTAAAGAGGGAGAAATTGAGAAGGTAGTAAGTTATTCTCATGATATTACTGATTTTATTGAGCTTAAAGAGCAGTATGAAAAGATGGAAAAGCTCATGAAACGCTATTCGTCCGAGATCCGTGAGCTAAGGGAACGAGAAATGGCTGTTCCGGGAATTATTGCGAAAAGTCCGGAGATGAAAAATGCATTGGAGCTGGCAATGAAAGTGGCTTCGGTGGAAAGCAATGTGCTTATAACCGGTGAATCGGGTGTTGGTAAAAATTTAGTTGCCCGCTTAATACATCAAAAAAGTCCTAGAAGTAAAGGCCCTTTTATTGAGATTAACTGCGGTGCTATTCCTGAAAATTTATTGGAATCTGAACTTTTTGGCTATGAAAAGGGAGCTTTTACCGGTGCGCATAGGGAAGGAAAAATCGGCAAAATTGAACTGGCTCAGGACGGGACGCTGTTCCTGGATGAAATAGGGGAGCTGCCTCTCAATTTACAGGTGAAACTGCTGAAAGTTATTCAAGAGAAAACCCTGACCAAAGTTGGTGGAACGAAACAGATAAATGTTGATTTTCGCTTGATTGCTGCAACAAATAAAGATTTGGAAATGTTGGTTAAAAAACAGCAGTTTCGTGAAGATCTTTTCTACAGGTTAAATGTTGTTCCTATAAACATACCTCCGTTAAGAGAAAGGAAGGAAGATATTTTACCTTTGATGATGCACTTTCTTGAACAAGCAAATCTACAGTACCGGAAGAAAAAGACTTTGTTAAAACATGCAGTGGATACATTGATGGCTTATGATTGGCCGGGAAATGTCCGTGAACTGGAAAACGTAATGGAACGGATAGTAGTTACCACCGATGAGGATATTGTCGGTGAGGAAGAATTGCCGGATTGTCTAAAGCTTAAAGCTGCAAACAAACTTGACGAAGGGCTGACCTTAAAATATGCTTTGGAGATGTTAGAAAAAGAGATGGTACAAAAGGCGTATGAACGTTATAAAACAAGTGTGGGAGTTGCTAAGGCCCTAGGCATCAGTCAACCGTCTGCGGCAAGAAAATTGAAAAAATATGTTACAAAGTATTCAGGAACGAATACATATACTCAGAAATGAATAGATCTCTAAAAGGGTATGAATTTTAAGACTATTCCATATTTTACGTGTATTGGGTATTCATTTTTGAATAAAATATGCTTTTCTTATGCCTTAAAATGCCGATGGCTAAAAGGGTTAGCCCATTGGCATTTTTTTTGCTTCATAAATAATCCAAGACCGCGGTTTTATCAGTAAGTGCAGTCGACTATGTGAAATTAGAAATTACGAACCAGCAGGAGGGATAGTATATGACAAAATATCAACCCATCAATTCTTTTGAATCACCTAGATTTTGTGGTGTTCGGACTTTTATGCGCCTGCCCAATAAACGTACTCTAACAGATGTTGATTTTATTGTATCAGGGATTCCTTTTGATACGGGTGGTTCATTCCGTATTGGCACCCGTTTTGGTCCCCAGGCCATCAGGGATGCTTCAATTTTACTTCGACCCTATAATCCCGTTCTGGACGTAAACATTTTTGATTATTGTTCGGGTGTTGATTATGGTGATATAGATGTGGTGCCTGGCTACATTGAAGAATCCTACCAGCGAATAGAAGAGTCCATAACTCCAATTTTTGAAAGTGATGTTGTGCCCATTTTTCTCGGGGGTGACCATTCCGTTACTTTGCCGGAACTGAGGGCGGTTGCTAAAAGCAAAGGCCCCGTAGCTTTGGTTCATTTCGACTCCCATAGTGATACGTGGGATTCCTACTTCGAAAAATCGTATAATCATGGGACACCTATTCGTCGAGCCATTGAAGAAAAATGCCTGTTGGTTGAAAACTCAATTCAGGTGGGCATGCGCGGACCGTTATACGGCCCTGAAGACTTAAATGATGCGCGGGAAATGGGGCTGGAGGTCTTGACTACCCAGGAAAGTCGCGAAATTGGCATTGCTGAAACCGTCAAGAGAATTAAGGAGCGGGTACAGGATAAGCCGGTATTTGTTACCTTTGATATTGATTTTCTTGATCCTGTTTATGCACCGGGAACTGGAACTCCTGAAATCGGCGGTTTTACTACATGGGAAGCTCAGCATCTTGTGCGGGAAGGTTTGCGCGGCTTAAATTTTGTTGGCTTTGATTTGGTGGAAGTACTTCCAAGTTACGATTCTAACCAAGTTACTGCATTTGCTGCAGCGGGAATAGTTTACGAGTTCATTTCTTTACTGGCTTTGAATAGAAAAGGGATTTAAGTTAATAAAGATTAAACCAAAAAGAGGTGTCCAAATTGAACATTTTACAGAAATTGGGTAGAGACGGTATTAATGCAACTTTAGAAGCAGACCGAACAATGGGCTGGTTTGCCACGTTTTCCATGTGGTTGGCAGCAAACATGGTTGTGACCACAATTTATACAGGTATGTTTTTTGTTCCTGACCTACCTTTCGCGACGGCTATTTGGATAATTTTGATTGGGTCTGTTGTGGGTGTAATTCCTTTAATGCTGGTTGGTACTATGGGTGCAAAAACAGGCTTAACAACAATGACACTCACACGGGGTGCTTTTGGCACTAAGGGATCGGTATTACCTTCAGTAGTGAATATAATTATTCTAATTGGTTGGAGCTGGGTACAGGCATTAATGGCAGGAATGAGTATGAATTACGCTATCAGCCACCTCACTGGTTATAGTAATTTACCTTTATTTACCATACTGTGCGAAACTATGGTTGTGATTATTACGTTATTGGGACATAAAGGAATTGAAGTATTTGAAAAAATTATTGCTACTGCCATGCTCTTACTTTCTGGAGCAGTATTTTTCAAGTTATTTACAGTATATGATATTAACACTCTACTTAATCTGGAGCAGAATCAACTTAGTGGGGTAACTAAAGCGTTAGCTTTTGACATGGTTGTCGCTACTGCTATTTCCTGGGCTCCAATTGCTGCTGATTACAATCGTAACTGTAAAACAACTAAAACATCTATTTGGGGTACCATGATAGGCTACGTGGCAGCCACATTAATTGCCATGGGTACAGGTGCTATTGTGTCCGGGTTAAGTATTGTCAGCAGCATGGAACAGACTTTTGACCCTACTGTGTTACTTGCTGAATTTGGGTTTGGATTGCCAGCGGCGTTCGTGATATTTATTTCCGTTATGACTACCAACATTATGTGCGTCTATAGTTCAACAATGTCATATTTGAATATCAGACCAAAAGCTACTTTCTGGAAACCGGCATTAGTGATAGGAGTTATTTCAATTTTTGGTGCTTTATATAGCGGGATTTTAGATAGTTTTGTAGATTGGATTTTAACCATTGGGGCCCTATTTACACCCATTTTTGCAATTTTATTGGCTGATTTTATAGTGTTAAAGAAAAGAAATTACAGTGTTGATGATTTGCTGAAAAATGGCCGTAACAAGTATTGGTATTATAAGGGTTTCAACATTCCAGCTTGGATTGTGTATTTCATTACTGCAGGGTTTGCCTACTACTGGACAGTAATTAACCCATTGGCTATTGGGGCAACCATTCCGGTGTTTTTAATAGGGTTCTTTGGTTATATTATTTTATCTAAAGTTGTCGAAGTAAGTAGGAGTTCAAAACAGGAAAGTTACACAGAGGAACATATTTAAAAAGCTATATCATACTAAAAGCTGAAGGGGGAGTTGTTAATGTTTAAAATAGAAAAAATAGTTGATTTATCTTTTGCTTTGACCAATGATACACAAGTTTATCCGGGAGACCCAAAGCCGGATATTTCTGTAGCTACAACAATTGAAAATGATGGATACAACCTGCATTATGTTAATTTAGGTTCGCAAACCGGTACCCACGTGGATGCACCGTACCATTTTCTTAATGAAGGGGCAACTATTGATAATATTAATTTGAAATCTTTTATGGGTGAAGGTGTTATTGTACGGGTAACCGATAAGCAAGCCAATAAAGAAATTACTGTGGAAGATATCAAACCTTATGAGAATTTTTTTTCACCGGGGAAAATAGTAGTTTTTAACACTAATTGGTACAAGAAAAATGGAAGTGATGCTTATTATGAGCATCCTTACCTGAGTGTTGAGGCGTGCGAGTATTTACTTGGGAAAGGAATTAAAACCATGGGAATAGATGCTATTAATCTGGATCCTACCGGTGGGGATGATTTCCCAGTACATGATATGTTAGCAGAAGCTAATGGAATTATTGTGGAGAACTTGGCAAACGTTGACAAAATAGACTTTGATAATCCCTTTTTAATTTTTCTGCCATTGAAATTGATTGGCTGTGATGGTTCGCCTGTCCGAGCGGTAGCAGTGAAATTGGCAGGCTGTTAAGTGTTTGATGCTGTTTAGGATGCGCAGTTTTTGGAGAAAAACAGATGTTTTACGGTATTTGTAGGGAGGATTGAAAGTGAAGCTTAGCCTGGATATTAGTCGCTGTATAGGTTGCAAACTTTGTCAAATTGCTTGTTCAGCTGAAAAAGAGGGCGTCTATCAACCCACCGCTGCTCGGTTGCAGATTGAAAAGATATACACTATGCAGGGGTTAGAAACAAAGGTTGCAATTTGCACGCAATGTTTAGATTGTGTAGAAGTTTGCCCTACAGAAGCAATAAAGTATGAAAATGGTATGTTGACTTATTCTGAAGAAGAATGTACAGGCTGTAATGAATGTGCAGATGCTTGTCCCCAAGGAGTTATTGTAGTCAAAGCAGATACTGTAGGAATTTGCGACAGCTGTGGGGGCTCACCGGAGTGTGTGAACTGGTGCCCGCACGGGGCATTAACTTTTGGCTGTCGTGAAGGGGGTGGGGTAGGATGAAGGGGTATATAGGGAAAGTGCTGCGAATTGACTTAAACAATTTAACTAGTAGTGTAGAGAGTTTAAATTTGTTATGGGCCGAGAAATATATCGGCGGTAAAGGATTGGCAATGAAATACATCTATGAAGAACTTCCGCCAAAAGTAGACCCGTTATCTCCAAAAAATAAAATGATCTTGATGACGGGACCGCTTACGGGAACAGCAGTTCCATGTTCAGGGAAGCTAACAATAGCAGCTAAATCACCTGCCACCAATACAATCCTCGACTGCTCCATCGGGGGACATATTGCCGGAGAGATAAAGTATGCAGGGTATGATGCTATAATCATTGAAGGTAAAGCTGAAAAACCGGTATACTTACACATCGAAAATAGTAAAGTAGAGCTAAAGTCAGCGGGAAACCTCTGGGGAAAAGGTACCCATGAGACCGAATTTTTTTTAAAAGCTACCTGTGGACCTGAGGTAAAAGTATTGGCAATTGGGCCTGCTGGCGAAAATATGGTACCTATGGCCTGTATTACTTCAGAACTATACCGTCAGGCAGGTCGTGGTGGCATAGGGGCCGTTATGGGCAGTAAAAATTTAAAAGCAATTGTTGTTAAAGGAACAAACGGAGTTAAGGTCGCCGACCCAAAGCAGTTAACCGCAAGAGCAAAGGAGATTATGAAAAAAGATACCCTTTCGGATGATAACCTCTGGGCTTATACAGACGGTACACCCATAATTGTAGAGCTATCTAATAGTACCGGAGTATTACCCACTAGAAACTTCCAGCAAGGAACGTTTGATGGGTTTGATAAAATTCATGCCGAAGCGGTGAAGGCCGTACGCAAGGATAAAAAAGGGTGTCTAAGTTGTGGTTTGGGCTGTGGTAACTACGTCAACACGGGACAGTCGGTGGTAGAGGGACCCGAATACGAAACGCTGTCAATTGGTGGTTCAAATTGCGGTATCGACGATTTGGAAGCTATTGTTGAGTTTAATAAATTATGTGATGATTTAGGATTGGATACAATTTCTACGGGCAACACGATAGCGTTTGCTATGGAATTAACAGAAAAAGGCATTAAAGATTTTAACCTAAAATTTGGTGATGTAAAAGGCTACCTAAAAGCCACCAAAAATATAGCAAATAAGGAGACAGAGTTGGCTTTGGGGGTAAAAGGTCTTTCAGAGAAATACGGCGGAAAAGAATTTGCAATGCAGGTTAAGGGATTAGAATTTCCCGGATACGAACCACGCGGCTCTTGGGGAATGGGCTTGGCATATGCCACCTCTGATAGAGGAGCTTGCCATACGCGGGCCTGGCCTATAGCCGATGAAGCTTATGGAGATATGGATCCCTTTACCATAGAAGGTAAAGCCGAGCTGGTGGTTGGCTTGCAGCATTATAATGCTGCCAAGTTTTCAACAATTCTCTGTGATTTTTGGGCATTATCTTTAGAGACTGTTGCCGAATTACTAACGTTAGTAACGGGCAAGCAATATACTGAGAAAGATTTAAAAATAATTGGGGAGCGTATAGTTAATTTAGCCCGAATGTTTAATATTAGGGAAGGTTTTGACGCTAAGGATGATAGGCTGCCGCAACGTATTTATAAAGAAGCCTTAAAAACTGGCGCTACCGCAGAAAAACTATTACCGGAAGAAGAATTTAACAAAATGTTAAGAGAATACTATCAGATACGCGGTTGGGACAGTGAAGGAAAACCCACTGGAGAGAAATTAGACGAACTAGCAATTTAGGTGGTTTGATGAAAATATTTCTGAGACTTTGCGGCCCTTTGGAGAGATACGGAGGGCACGGTATAAATGAAATTTCATTACAAAATAGTATAAAAGCGTCACAGCTTCTAAGTGAGCTGCAGATTCCCAGCAGTTTAAAGGTATTAATTGTTGTTAACGGTGTTAAAGTAACCGGAGATTATAATCTGCAGGCGGGGGACATCGTTGTCCTCTTTCCGCCCGTTTCAGGTGGATAGGTGGGAATATTCAGGTGCTTGACACCGACAGAATTCCTCTTTACTTTGCCCGGACGGTCATCCATTGATTGTTTTGCTTCGTGGCTCGGCAGTGATACGGTCGGGGCACTGGTTACTACCAAGGGGGTATCCTCACTCGACAGAAGCCCCTACTTCTAAAGTGGGTGATCAATACCTGTTACCGCCCAAACGCATGTTTCGCTCGCTGGAGTTATACAACGCAGACTTGCCCTGTCTGCGGCCGGAAGAAGAAGCCTTACAATGCAGTTTCTCATTACCAGCGTACTGCACATACATTTTAGACGAAAAAACATTTCCTTTGCATAATTTTAGCAAAGCAAATTTGCATTGTAACCATGTTTATGTTTTGGTTAACGTTCGCAATTTAACGTGCCAAGGCCTGCTCTAATACGAAGGCAGGCCTTGGCTTTTTTATTCCGGGTCATTGTGTCGGATTGTCTGCACCCTCACCGTCATCCTGCGGTTGACCTGTTTCCAACCGGGTAATCTGCACCTTTATCTGCACCCGGTCGGGCCGTACCGATACCGCCCCGTCCGGCAATATAAGCACCACTTCCCTTTCCACGTTGCTGGTAATGCCTGTAATATCCACCGCCATTGTACTTACCGCGATAAGGTTGTGCAGTACGTTCTCCCGGGCCACCACCTGTACGGATGACGGCTGTGCCGATATACCGCTTACGACATACCCGGCAGCCGGTTCGCCCGTCAGCCTGATGCGCACCGGCAGGTCCCTGGCCGGCAGCGCGGTTACCGGCACGGTCACCGTCACCCGGCCGGGGTTGGCTGTCACGCCTTCAATTCCGGTTTCCACGACAACCTCCCGTTCCAGCGTATCAGTCGCCCCGGTAACATCCACCGTAACCCCCAGTTGGTTGATTTTTTCCAACACCTTACTTGGTCCCTGTACGGCAACTACCGGCGGTTTCAAAACCGCAGCACCGGGCTGCAGTCCTTCCGCCGGGTTCCCCTTAAGGTGAGCCACTACGGGAACATTTTTGTTGACTATTTTATCGGCCTGCACCCGCACCGTCTCCGGTATCACCTGCAAAACGTCCACTCCGGGCGGCGCGGTAACCTGCACCGCCAGTTCCTGATCACCGGCGGTAATGCCGAACAAACTGAGCCGGGCCCTAAAATCTTCCTTGCCCAGGGTGCTGATTATACTTCTGGGCGCTTTAACCCGTATGCTCACCATGCGGGGTACGCCGTTTACCACGTACCCGGCCGGTTCATCCTGCAAAGTTAAGGGTATGCTGTAAATCTGGTTGGTCACCGGGTTCTGTTCGTTGGTTACGTAAACCCAGAGCAGTACGGCCAGTAAAACAGCTATTATTTTAAGGGAATTATCCCGCCACTGTAAGGACAAAACATGTCACCTCCTGGGCCAGAGGGAGGAAAAAGCATTTTTTGCAGGGGCTGGTTGCAGAAATTTAATCAGCAACTCCCGCAACCCCGCTTCATTCAGGCGCCGGTACAGGCTTCCCTCCACGGCCAGTGATACGGCGCTGGTTTCTTCCGAAACCACCACCGCCAGCGCATCGGACTGTTCGGACAAACCCACGGCGGCCCGGTGTCTGGTGCCCAGATCCCTGCCCAGTTCCCGGCTGTCGGACAGCGGCAGCACGCAGGCCGCCGCCGCCAGCCTGTCCCCCCTGATGATGGCCGCACCGTCGTGTAACGGCGATTTGGGTATGAATATATTGATCAACAGCTCCGCTGAAACCTGGCCGTCCACGGTGATACCGGTATCCACGAATTCCTCCAGGCCGGTAACGCGCTCCAGCACAATCAGCGCCCCGGTCCGGCTTGCCGACATGTTTTCCGCAGCCCGCACAACCTCGTTGATCAAGGCGCTCCGGTCACCCTCAGCCATGTGAATCAGGGGACGGGCAAAAAAGTCGCCACCGCCCAGTTTTTCCAGTGCCCGGCGCAGTTCGGGCTGGAATACTATGGGCAGCGCCACAACCAGGGCGGTCATGGTTTGCCTGAGCAGCCAGTGTACGGTGTTTAAATTAAACAGGCTGCTCAGCGCAGTGGCAATGAGCAGCACCACCATCCCCTTGATCAATTGAACGGCCCGGGTACCGCGTATCAGTAAAATCAAGCGGTATAACACAAAGGCCACGATTAAAATATCAATGATACTGACGACATTGAACAAGTCAAGGTTAATATTGAGGTTTGTTTTTAAAACCCTGAAGTATTCCATAGCTTGGCCTCCATAATAGCAAAAGCACTTCTTTATTATTTTATCATATGAGGAAGCAAGAAACACTGTGAAGTAGTTATTCGGTGTTACACCGGCATAGGGTCTATAAAATGGCTCTGTATTAGCCGGAGGGCAGATCGGTAAGTGTTCCGGCAGGCTATACTGCAGTCCGAACCATTGCCGTATGGTCGCAAGGGATTCTTATCGGTCAAGCAAAGATCATTATGGATGTCGTAATGGTCTATGCAGCCAAAAGGTTGTCATAGGCTACGCAGATAATCATAGTGGTTGTAGCGTAGGTCATTACGGGCTTGAAGTAAGAAATCCTCTTTTCCTAACGGAAAAGAGGATTTCTCTTTGCTGTATCAGATTTTCAACAAAAAAGAATTTCAACGTCTGACACCACTTTTATCTAATCAAAAATTTCCTCCATTAATCTAAGCAGCGAGTGTTTCTTTTTCTTGTGATGGTATTGACGGTCGTAATTGTGGTAATGGTCATGGTATTTGTGTTCGTGTTCACGGTGTTTGTGGTGTTCGTAATTCCTCTGGTAGTGGTGGTACAGGTCATCGTGCTCGTCCTCGAAATCCCGGGCCAGGGAGATTACTTTTTGCAGTTCACCCCGGTCCAGCCAGACCCCCTTGCACTGCGGGCAGATGTCGAGTAAAACTCCATACTTGGGAGTTTCCCGCATGTTAATGTGGCATATTGGGCATTCTTTCATTATATCAACTCCTGTAAAAGAATACTATACGCTTTAATTTTATCCATTTTATACTTCAAGTAAAACTGTTAATTTACCGGGGGGAAGTCCCATTTCCAGTACCCGTTCTCCCTAACCATGTAAGCAGTGTAATCGGCGTCCGGTTGCCGCTCGCCTTCCAGTTCCTGGTCACCCCTGATGGTGACCACGGCTATATCGCCTTCTATTCTTTCCTCTGCTACCCGGTAATTTTTCCAACTGCCCAGGCCCTCGTTGAAAGCCGTGTATTCGATGTTGTTCGGTTCCTTATATATTTCCCGGGCCTGGGGGCCCATCAGCGCCCACATTTTTTCCACGTCCGGGATTACGGCTATAAAAAGGTCCAGCGTATCCGCCGGGCCGAGCACGGCGGCCTGTTCGCTGCCGGGATCCATGGTCAGGTCGCCGAACATCGAGCCTTCACCGGTGAAGGGGCGTTCCTCGGTGCCGACCCGCTCTCCTTCAACCAGCAAAACCACGGATTTGATGCCCGGAATGGCGGACATGGTCATGGTCAGTTGTTTTAAAACGGCATCCAGCCGGTACGTGCCGCCGAATTGCTCAAACTCCCTGGAGAAATTGAGGATCACGTGGGGGCGCTGCACGATTAGGTCCAGCAACTGCGCGCCCGGCAGGTTATTACTCAGCCCATGTTTCTTTTCCTCTTCTGTGGGCCCGGCTTGTAGCAGTTCCAGTGCTCTTTTGGCTATTTCAGCGGGGTCATCGCTTTCCAGGTGCACTTCCCTGGCTACCGGTACGGCTTCGGCTTTACCCTGGTTGTTGTGGGTGAAATATACCTGCATGGTCATCTTTTTGTTCTTATCACCGTTGTCAGCGGGCTGCTCCTGCCCGTTCTCAACCGGTTGGTTGTCGGAGTTGTCTTCGGGATTTTTGGTGGTGCAGCCTGCCAGGAGCACGCTGCCGAGTAAAATTGCCATGAATACTGCAGTGATTCTTTTAAAGGGCAATGGTGCTCATCCTTTCGTATCGTTTTGTAAGATAGACGTGCGAAAAAACAAAAAAGTTCCCTCCTCCAATACTATCCTATTGCGGACGTTAACAATGAAAAGGGGGATAATAAATAAATTACTTGGTGGATGAGGTTTCCGGAATGGCCTTTGTGCTTGTTATTCTGACGCTGTTTACCATAGTAGCCGTAGTTGTAATAACGCAAGCACTAAAAACCGCGCGAGCCAAAACTAAGAGCATGGCTGAAATCGCCAGGGACGAGGCGTATCGCAAGCTCGCGGAGGAAGCCGTCTCAGTGCAGCAAAAGATAGCCGAGGATCTATCCGATGTACGCGTTCGCATAGCCTCCATGGAAAAAATGCTTCAGCCATGGGGGAAAAGAATAAATATAGAAACGACTCCTTAGTTGATAAAAACTACAGGCGCACTTGATCATCCACAGACCACGCGCCTATTGTGGTTATCTGCTTCTGTTTTTTATACTACAGGAAATTATACCTTGCTATATTTATGCAAGGGCTTTTGAAAAAAAATATGACGTCAATGCTGTTTTTTATCAATGAAAAATTATTTTAACTGGACCACGGTCCCAAACAGGGTTTTTATGATACAATCAGGCGGAGACTAACCCGGTTTCAAAAAATTTATCTTTAACCTGTCAACTTGAACCCGACTACGGTGTTACATATGTGAAAGGAACGGGAGGTGGCCGGCCATTATCCCACCGTTTAATAATGAACCCTAATATACCAACCAGTTACCAGAAACTTTATAACCGTTATTACCCGCCGGTATGCCGCCAACTTAACTTCATACTGGCGGACCGGTCGGTGCCGGCCTGGACCTGGACACCGCACTGGCTGTGGCCACACAGATGAAGTAGAGGTGTAAACCGCATTGGATATGGCTATTAAAACCTTCAACCTGACAAAGAAATACGGCACCAAGATCGGATGCGCCGAGATTTGCCTCCGAGTCCCCCGGGGGCAAATCTTTGGATTTCTGGGCCCCAACGGCGCGGGAAAAAGCACGCTGGTAAAAATGCTGGTGGGCCTGCTGTTCCCCACCTCGGGCAAAGCGCTGCTTCTGGACCGGCCTCTGGGAGATACCGGGGTCCGCGCACGAATAGGCTTTCTGCCCGAAAACTTCCGTTACCACGATTGGCTTACCGGGCAGCAGTTACTGGAGTTTCACGCCTCCCTTTACGGCCTGAGCGGTACCGAGAAAAAACGCCGCGTGGGCGAAGTGCTGGAACTGGTGGGCCTGGCCGGCAGGGAACGGCAAAAAATCCATACCTACAGCAAAGGTATGCGCCAGCGGGCCGGCCTGGCCTGCGCACTGCTGCCCGACCCCGACCTGCTGTTCCTTGACGAGCCCACATCCGCCCTTGACCCCATCGGCCGCCGGGATGTGAGGGAAATCCTGGTCAGCTTGCGGGCATCCGGTAAAACAATATTCCTGAACAGCCACCTACTCAGCGAGGTGGAACTGATCTGCGACGCGGTGGCTTTTATCAGGCAGGGTAAAATCATCCGGCAAGGGTCGCTGGAAGACCTTCAGACCGGTGACATAACGGTGGAAATGAAAGTGGGCAACTTGACGCGGGAAATGGTCAACACATTGTCGTCCCTGGCCCGCTCCTTGGAAGTTCGGGAAAACGTCCTGATGGCGCGGGTTAAGCGGGAAGAAGACATCCCCCGTTTGGCTGAGGCCGTCGTTACCGGCGGCGGTGACCTGTTCGAGATGAACAGGAAACGCTCCACCCTGGAGGAAATGTTCATCCGCACCACCGGCGGGGGTGAAGAGATATGCTGACCATGATAGGGATTACTTTCCGCGAAGGGCTCAACCGTAAAGTGCTTTTGATTTCACTGGTTCTGGCCGCCATCTTCCTGGGGCTTTACGGTACCGGGGTGCATTATGCCGCCAAAAGCTTCAATGAATCACCCAATCCCATGCTGGCCTCGGTTGTCTACCCGCAGTTGTTGTCCTTCGGCCTTTATTTCGGAGGTTTTATCGTTTCATTCCTGGCCATTTTTTCGACAGTGGGTGCCATTTCGTCGGAAATAGAAACCGGTATCATTCAGGCCATTATTACCAAGCCGCTCCGCCGCCGGGATTACGTGCTGGGTAAATTCTTGGGACTGGGCCTGTTCCTTGCCTTGTACTCAGCTGTATTTTTTACCGTGATTGCGTTGATTATCAACCTTAAAACAGGCCTGGTTCTGGAAGGGCAGTGGAAGGCCCTGGGGCTTTTTGCCTTACAGCCGGTGGTACTGTTGGCGATAACCCTGTACGGCTCGGTGGTTTTTCCCACCATTGCCAACGGCGTCGTTATGTTTATGCTGTACGCGGTGGCCATCATCGGCGGCATGGTGGAACAAATCGGCTGGCTCATAAACAATGCCGGTCTGCAGCAGGCCGGCATAGTAACCAGCCTGGTAATGCCCGTGGATTCGCTGTACCGTAAAATTGTGCACCTGCTGCTAAGTCCCGCCGACAACCCTTTAAACGCGCTGCAGCAGATGGGGCCCTTCGGCAGCATGGCGGAACCCAGCGTGTGGATGGTGGTTTACGCTCTCTTGTACGTCGTTTTCTTTACCGGTCTGGCGGTGTACAGTTTCAACCGCAAGGACATATAGCCCCCCTCCGGGGAGAAAAAAGGGGACTGGCTCCGATTGTTTTTAATCGGTGCTTGTCCCTCTTTTTTGCTCTCTTTTAAACCTAAAACTATTATAAGGTTGAAAAAAGGCCACCAAAGAAGTAATATTAGATGTGGTCCCGTAGCCCGGGGCCTGTATAAATGAAAGCACGAAAGGACCATAACAGTGAAACAGAACTTTATTCGCAACCTGGCCATTATTGCCCACGTGGACCACGGCAAGACCACCCTGGTGGACGGGATGCTCAAGCAAAGCGGCGTATTCCACGAAAAACAGGTGGTGGAAGAGCGCGTAATGGACCGCAACGACCTCGAGCGGGAGCGCGGCATCACCATCATGGCCAAAAATACGGCGGTATTCTACGGTCCGTACAAGCTTAACATAGTGGACACACCGGGACACGCCGACTTCGGCGGCGAGGTGGAGCGCATTGTCCAAATGGTGGACGGGGTGCTGCTGCTGGTGGACGCTTTCGAAGGCCCCATGCCCCAGACCCGCTTCGTGCTGCGCAAAGCGCTGGAAGCCGGGTTGGCACCCATCGTGGTGATTAACAAGATCGACCGGCTGCACGCCCGGCCCGCCGAGGTACAGGACGAGGTGCTGGAGCTGTTTATCGAGTTGGATGCCAGTGAAGACCAGCTGGACTTCCCGGTAATCTACACCAACGCCCGCACCGGCACGGCGACTACCGACCCCGCCGTAACGGGTACCGACTTGAAATCCCTGTTCGAAATGATCGTGGAAAAAATCCCCGCCCCCGGCGGCGACCCGGGCGCCCCTCTGCAAATGGGGGTCACCCTGATCGATTACGACCCCTACCTGGGCCGGCAGGCCGTAGGCCGCATCCACAACGGTGTTATCCGGGCCAAGGAGGAAGTAGCGGTTGTCGCGCCCGGCGGAGTAATCAGGTCTCGGCGACCATCCGGCATCTACGTGTTCAACGGCCTAAAGAAAGTGCCGGTGGAAGAGGCAGCCGCCGGTGAAATCGTAGTGATCGCCGGTCTGGAGGACATTAACGTGGGCAATACAGTGGCGGATCCGGAACACCCGGTGCCCCTGGATTTTGTGCGCATCGACGAGCCCACCGTGGCCGTAGCCATGCACGTGAACAAAAGCCCCTTCGCCGGGCAGGAAGGTACCCACGTAACATCACGCAAGCTGGGAGAGCGGCTGACCCGGGAACTGGAAAGCGACGTCAGCCTGAGGGTGGAGAGTACCGACTCCCCGGACACCTTCATGGTTTCCGGGCGGGGTGAGCTACACCTGTCCATCCTGATTGAAACCATGCGCCGGGAAGGCTACGAGTTTGAAGTGTCTCGCCCCCGGGTGGTGGAGCGGGAAATCGACGGTGTCAGGTGCGAACCGGTGGAAGAACTGATAATTGAAGTGCCTGAGGAATACGTGGGTATAGTTATGGAACGCCT
Organism: Desulfoscipio geothermicus DSM 3669; assembly: GCF_900115975.1. Classification (GTDB taxonomy): domain Bacteria; phylum Bacillota; class Desulfotomaculia; order Desulfotomaculales; family Desulfallaceae; genus Desulfoscipio; species Desulfoscipio geothermicus. The sequence goes on along the minus strand of NZ_FOYM01000011.1, from coordinate 73,684 downwards.
GGGCCCCCGGAAAAGCGAACTGATCAACATGACCCACAAGGGCGACGGCCAAGTGCGCCTTGAGTTCCACGTGCCCACCCGTGGCCTGTTCGGCTTTCGCTCCGAGTTTATGACCGACACCAAGGGAATGGGTATTATGCACCACTCCTTCCACCACTATGCTCCCTATCAGGGCGAGATACACACCCGCACCCGGGGGTCGCTGGTGGCATTTGAAACAGGCACCACCACCTCTTACAGCCTGGAAAACGCCCAGGAACGGGGTGAACTGTTCGTGGGGCCGGGCGTACCGGTATACAAGGGCATGGTGGTGGGAGAAAACTCCCGCCCCGGCGATCTGCCCATCAACGTCTGTAAACGGAAACAGCTGTCCAACGTGCGTAGTTCCACCTCCGACATATCCGTGAAACTCACCCCGTACCGCCCCATGAGCCTGGAGCAGTGCCTGGAATTTATCGCCAATGACGAGCTGGTGGAAGTAACGCCCAAGTCAATACGCATGCGCAAAAAATAAAAAAGGGGACAGGCTACTTTTTACCTTAGCTGACCATAAAAATGGAATCCCATTTAAAAGCTGTTGTATTCGAGGGCGAACAGGTTTGTAAAGTGGAAATACTGGACGGCCCCTTTAAGGGGCAGCAAACCTTTGCCAACAACAGATTCACCGGCAGGCTTGAGGTGGATAAGGTTTTTGTGACCGGGGATAAGGCCCTGGTGGTTATTGATTACACCGGTCAAACAATCTGACATGTAACTATGATTGATCATTACCGGATTCATCTGGGAAGGCCTTTTTATTTTGGTATTTTCGCCTTATTTCTTATAATATTTGCACGATGACCGGGGCAAAAGCACTGTTATCTTTTTTACTGACCGTTTTAGGGCAGACTGCTTTTTCGTTCTGTGAAAAAGGATGCCTGTCCCCTTTTGGGTTTTTTATCAGTCAGCACTTGCCCCGAAAAACGCCGGTGATTTTCTTGGGGTCCCCCTCGTCCTTTGTTTCCAGCCGCAGCAACCCGTAGGCTATGCTATCCACCAACGCCTCCCAGCTAGCCTGGATGATATTGGAACTTACCCCCACCGTACCCCAGGAACAGTGACCGTCACCGGTTTCCACCAGCACCCTGACCACCGCGCCGGTGCCGTCCTTTTCGTCCAGCACCCGCACTTTATAGTCCGTGAGGTACATGCCGGCAATATCCGGGTAAAAGTCTTCCAGGGCCTTGCGCAGCGCGTTGTCCAGTGCGTTAACCGGGCCGTTGCCTTCGGCGGCGGTATGCACCACCTGACCGTTTACGTTCATTTTAATTATGGCTTCGGAATAAACGGTGCCGTCCCGCATCTCGATCAATATTTTCAGGTTTTCCAGGGAGAACGGCTCCTTGTAACCGTGGAATGCTTTACGCAGGCGCAGTTCGAAAGACCCCTCGGCACCCTCGAACTGGTAGCCCTGGTTCTCCAGCTCCTTCAATTCTTCCAGCACTTTGCGGTTGTCTTCTTTCTCAAGGCCCAGCCCCAGATCCAGTTCCCGGTATTTGTAAAGCAGGTTGCTCAACCCACTCAGTTCAGATACCAGCACCCGGCGCCGGTTCCCCACCTTTTCGGGCTCAATATGCTCATAGGTGCGGGGGTTTTTCAAAAGGGCGCTCACATGCACGCCGCCCTTGTGGGCAAAGGCGCTGCCCCCCACGTAAGGCTGATTGTTCATGGGATGCATGTTGGCCATCTCGCTGACAAAACGCGATAACTCGGTCACCTCCGCCAGGCTTTCTTCCGGCAGGCTGGCCACCCCGCATTTGAAAGCCAGGTTGGGGATTACGGAACACAGGTTGGCGTTGCCGCAGCGCTCCCCGTAGCCGTTGATGGTGCCCTGCACCTGGATTGCGCCGGCCTGCACCGCCGCCATGGTATTGGCCACGGCCAGTTCGCTGTCGTTATGGCAGTGAATGCCCAGGGGCACGTCCAGGGTCCGGCTGACCTGCGACACCATTTCGAATATTTCACCGGGCAAACTGCCGCCATTGGTATCGCAAAGGATAATGCGAGCGGCGCCTCCGTCCCGGGCCGCCTGCAAAGTGGCCATGGCATATTCCGGGTTGGCCTTGTAACCGTCAAAAAAATGTTCAGCATCATAAAAAACTTCCATATTGTTATGCCTCAAGAAGGCTACCGATTCTTTAATCATTTTAAGATTTTCTTCCAGGGTGGCCAGCAGGGCGTATTCCACGTGAAAATCCCAGGTTTTTCCGAAAATTGTGGCCACCGGCGCGGCGGAACGGACAATCTGCATAAGGTTTTCATCTTCCGAAGGGGCTATGCCGGGTTTTCTGGTGCTGCCAAAAGCGCAAATGCGGGCATTTTTCAGGCGGTGTTCTTTAATTAACTCAAAAAATCGCAGGTCCTTGGGGTTGGAGCCCGGCCAGCCGCCCTCTATGTAATGGAAGCCCAGTTTATCAAGGCGGAGGGCTATTTTCACCTTGTCCTTGGCGGAAAAGGAAATACCCTCGCCCTGGGTTCCATCTCGCAAGGTTGTATCGTAAATTTCTACTTTCGTCAAGTTATATCTCCCCCGGCAAACTTTGGTGGTTAAACGTAAAAACAGCACATTACCGTAACCCGCGGTCCCGGTTTGTTTATTATTCCATTACGGGTACCCGGCAGTTAGGTGAAAGGCTATTGAATCTTCCCGGCAATAAGTTCAGCCATCTCGCCGGTGCTTACCCGGCGCATGCCGGGCTGCATGATGTCTGTGGTACGATAGCCTTCTTCCAGCACGGCGCTTACAGCCCGCTCCACCAGCGCTGCTTCTTCTTCCAGGTTGAAGGAATAGCGCAGCATCATGGCCACCGACAAAATGGAAGCAATGGGGTTGGCAATATCTTTGCCGGCAATGTCGGGGGCGGAGCCGTGAATGGGTTCAAACAGGCCCACTTTGCCGCCCAGGCTGGCCGAGGGCAGCATGCCTATGGAGCCGGTCAACTGCGAAGCCTGGTCGCTCAATATGTCGCCGAACATGTTTTCTGTAAGCAGCACGTCAAATTGCTTGGGGTTGCGCACCAATTGCATGGCGCAGTTATCCACCAGCATGTGGTTCAGTTCCACGTCGGGGTATTCTGCTGCCAGGCCGGAAACCACTTCCCGCCACAGGCGGGAACTTTCCAGCACATTGGCCTTATCCACGGAAGTAAGTTTGCAGCGCCGCTTGCGGGCCAGTTCAAAGGCCACCCGCGCCACCCGCTCAATCTCTCCGGTGGTGTATTCCAGGGTTTCCACCACGCGGTAGCCGCCTTCCGGCAGATCCTCCCTTTGCTTTTTACCAAAATATATACCGCCGGTAAGTTCGCGGACCACCATCAGATCCAGGCCGTCCACCACTTCCCTTTTTAAAGTGCTGGCATCAGCCAGGGAGGGGAATATTAGCGAGGGGCGCAAGTTGGCAAAAACGCCGAGTTCTTTACGCAGCGGCAGCAGCGCCCCCCGCTCCGGGCGCAGGTGCACCGGCAGGTTATCCCACCTGGGGCCGCCCACCGCCCCCAGCAACACGGCATCCCCTTCCAGACACAACCGCAGGGTTTCTTCCGGCAGCGGCGTGCCCGTTTTATCGTAAGCGCAACCCCCGAAGAGGGCTTCCTGCATCGTAATTTCCACGCCGGTGCACTTCTGCACCGCTTGCAGCACCCGCACGGCCCCGGCCGTCACTTCGGGTCCTATTCCGTCGCCTGGTAACAGTGTTATCTTAAACAACTGAGTTCACTCCTTAACTCTTTGGTGCCGGGTGTTGAAATGTTGAAATTTACATCCCGGGCATCTGCTTATGTTGGTCCTCCGGCTTCCGGTGTCCGTAATCTTTCTGCCACGTAGTTGATCAGACCCCCGGCGGTGATGATCTGCTGCATGAATTCCGGCACAGGGGTGGCCCGGTACTCCTCGCCCCTGGTCAGGTTTTTGATAACTCCCTGCCGCACATCCACCGCCACCTCGTCGCCCTCGCCGATAGCCTCGGCGGCCTCCGGCGATTCAAAAATGGGCAGGCCGATATTAAAGGCATTGCGGTAGAATATCCGGGCAAAGGACCTGGCGATGACACAGCTGACGCCGGCGGCCTTGATGGCGATGGGGGCGTGCTCCCGGGAACTGCCGCAGCCGAAATTTTTGCCGGCCACGATGATGTCGCCGGGCCGCACCTTGTCGGGAAAGGCCGGATCGGCGTCCTCCATGCAGTGTTTGGCCAGCTCTTCCGGTTCCGAAGTGTTCAAATACCGGGCCGGGATAATGGCATCGGTGTCGACATCGGCGCCAAACTTCCACGCTTTACCTTGCAAAAGCATTATTCCACCTCCCATGGCGCGGCAATACGGCCCAGCACCGCCGAAGCGGCGGCCACCGCCGGATTGCACAGGTATACTTCACTTTCGGGATGACCCATCCGGCCCACAAAATTACGGTTGGTGGTGGCCAGGGCCCGCTCGCCCTTGGCCAGAATCCCCATGTGCCCGCCCAGGCAGGGCCCGCAAGTGGGCGTGCTTACCGCTGCGCCGGCCTCAATAAACAGTTCAATCAAACCTTCCCGCAGCGCCTGCCGGTAAATTTCCTGGGTGCCGGGAATCACCAGCAAACGCAAATTGTCGTTAACCTTATGCCCTTTTAGCACCGCGGCGGCCTCCTGCAAGTCCTGCATACGACCGTTGGTGCAGGAGCCGATAACCACCTGGTCGATGGCAACATCCCCGGCTTCGCTTACCGGGCGCGTGTTTTCGGGCAGGTGGGGAAAAGCCACTTGGGGTTCCAGCTTGCTCACGTCAAATTCATAGACTGCGGCATACCGGGCATCCGGGTCGCTCCGGTAGAACTTGTAAGGCCGTTTGGCCCGCCCTTCCACGTACCGGCGGGTTATCTCGTCCGGGGGCACGATGCCGTTTTTGGCCCCGGCTTCCACAGCCATATTGGCCATGGTCAACCGCCCGTCCATGCTTAGTTTTTCAATTGCCGGCCCGGTAAATTCCATGGCCATGTACAGGGCGCCGTCCACCCCGATCTGCCCGATGGTGTACAGGATGAGGTCCTTGCCCCCCACCCAGCGGGGCAGGTCGCCGTTAAATACAAATTTGATGCTTTCGGGCACCTTGAGCCAGGTTTCCCCCAGGGCCATGGCCGCCGCCAGATCGGTGCTGCCCACCCCGGTGGAGAATGCGCCCAAGCCGCCGTACGTGCAGGTGTGGCTGTCGGCGCCGATGACCAGGTCGCCCGGGCCCACCAGCCCCTGTTCGGGCAACAGGCAGTGTTCAACACCCATACGTCCTACTTCGTAGTAATGGGCCAAATTGTGTTTACGCGCAAATTCCCGCAACTGATTGGCCTGTTCCGCGGATTTGATGTCCTTGTTGGGCACGAAGTGGTCGGGCACCAGCACCACCCGTTCAGGGTCCCAAACGGTTTCCACGCCTATTTTGGCAAATTCGCGGATGGCCACCGGGGCGGTTATGTCGTTGCCCAGCGCCAGGTCCACCTTGACGTTGATCAGTTGCCCCGGTTCCACCCGGTCCGCCCCGGCGTGGGCAGCCAGTATTTTTTCAGTTATGGTCATGGGCATTTTATTGTCACCTCATATTTTTCTTCTCGTAAATCATCTTGTTGACAGCGTTCACGTAGGCCCGGGCGCTGGCTTCCAGCACGTCGGTGCTGATGCCCCGGCCCATGTAGAGTTTATCCTTGTTGTTTTCGGCTATGCGCAGGGTGACCTCGCCCAGGGCGTCCTTGCCGGCGGTAATGGCGTTGATGCCCCAGCTGGCCAGCCGGCAGCTGTAACCGGTAATTTTATCCACGGCCTTACAGATGGCATCCACCGGGCCGTTGCCGCAGGCCGCCTCTTCCAGCAGTTCCTCCCCGCGCAGCAGCCCCACCGTGGCGGTGGGCACCACCGTGGTGCCACTGCTGGTATGCAGGTAAGACAAGTCGTAAGTGGCCGGCACCTTGCGGATTTCGTTTTCCACGATGGCTTCCAGGTCATGATCGGTAATCTCCTTCTTGCGATCGGCCAGGTCTTTGAAACGGGCAAAGGCTTTGTTCAGTTCATCCTCACTCAGCACAAAGCCCAGTTCCACCAACCGGGAGCGAAAAGCGTGCCGCCCGCTGTGCTTGCCCAGCACCAGGTTGCTGTGGGAAATGCCCACCATGGCCGGGTTCATGATTTCGTAGGTGGTGCGTTCTTTCAGCACGCCGTCCTGGTGGATGCCCGACTCGTGGGCGAAGGCGTTTTTGCCCACCACGGCCTTGTTGGGCTGAATATCCATGCCGGTGAGCTTGCTGACCAGCTTGCTGGTCCGGTAAATTTCTTCCGTTCTGATTCCCGTTTCCAGGCCGTAACGGTCCCGCCTGGTATACAGGGCCATAACCACCTCTTCGATGGATGCGTTGCCCGCCCTTTCGCCGATGCCGTTGATGGCTCCTTCCACCTGCCGGGCGCCGGCCAGCACCGCCGCCAGGGAATTGGACACCGCCAGGCCCAGGTCGTCGTGACAGTGCACGCTGAGCACTACCTTTTCAATCCCGCTGACCCGGTTCATGATGCTGCGGATAAACGCGGCAAATTCATCGGGAGTGGCGTAACCAACGGTGTCGGGTATGTTAATGGTGGTAGCCCCGGCACCAATGGCCGCCTCCACCACCCGGCAGAGAAAATCCAGATCGCTGCGGGAGGCGTCTTCGGCGGAAAATTCCACGTCGGATGTATAGCTTTTGGCGTGCTTGACCCCGGCAACGGCCGCTTCCACCACCTGGTCCCTGTTCATGCGCAGCTTGTGCGTCATATGAATGTCCGAAGTGGCGATAAATGTGTGGATACGGGGCTGGTCGGCATGCTTTACCGCCTCCCAGGCCCGGTCGATATCGGCGAAGTTGGTCCGGGCCAATCCTGCCACGGTAACCCCCCGTACTTCCCGGGCAATGGTTTTAACCGCCTCAAAGTCGCCGTTGGAGGTGATGGGAAACCCGGCTTCAATAATATCCACGCCCAGCCGGGCCAGTTGCCTGGCAATTTCCAGCTTTTCACTGGCATTCAGGCTCACCCCGGGGGACTGCTCGCCGTCCCGCAGGGTGGTATCGAATATATAAACGCGATTGCTCAAGAAAATCCCTCCACCTATTAACAATCAATGGCTTCGCTGATGGACTTGCCGGCCAGAACCATGGGGTTAACATTTTCCTCGGCGCTAACCAGACAATTAACCAGCACCGCTCCGGGCGACTCCAGCGCTTCGGGCAGCAGGTTATCCACGTCCTCCTTGTTGCGCAGGGTATATCCCTTGATCCTGTAGGCCCGGGCCAGGGTTTCAAAGTCCGGGTGAAACTTGAAGTCCACAGCCATGTACCGGCCTTCGCAATATACCTTTTGCAGTTGGCGCACCATGCCCAGCACATGGTTGTTCAAAATAATGATCTTGATGGGCAGTTCCTGTTCCATAATGGTGCCCAGTTCCTGCATGGTCATCTGAATGCTGCCGTCACCGGTGACCAGTACCACCCGCTCACCGGGCAATCCGATTTGCGCGCCCATGGCCGCGGGCAGGCCAAAACCCATGGTGCCCAGCCCGCCGGAGGAAATCAGTCCCCCCGGGCGTTTGAAACGGTAATACTGGGCCACCCACATCTGGTGCTGGCCCACGTCCGTGGCTACGTAAGCGTCGCCCCGGGTGATTTCATATAATTTTTCTATAACATACTGGGGCTTCAGTTCTTCGGCCCCGGTTTCGTAGCGCAACGGGTGTTCTTTTTTCCAGGCCTCGATCTGCTCCAGCCACCGGGTGTCGCTCCTTTTTTCCAGCCGGGGCAGCAGCTCCTGCAATACCATCTTGACGTCGCCAACGATAGGCACGTGCACCTGCACGTTCTTGCCTATTTCGGCCGGGTCGATGTCCACGTGGATGACCCCGGCGCGGGGCGCGAATTCGGCGATTTTACCGGTGACCCGATCGTCGAAACGGGCACCCAGGGCGATCAGCAGGTCGCAGTTGGTCACCGCCAGGTTGGCGGTGCGGGTGCCGTGCAATCCCAGCATCCCCAGGAACAACGGGTGATCGCCGGGAAAACTGCTCAGCCCCATAAAAGTATTGGTCACGGGCGCGTTGATGGTCTCGGCCAGGGCCAGCAATTCCTTGCTTGCCCTGCTGTTGATTATGCCGCCCCCGGCATAAATGACCGGCCTTGACGACCGGGCAATCAACCTGGCCGCCTCGGCGATTTTGCCCGCGTGACCCCGGTAGGTGGGCTTATAACCACGCAGTTGCACCGTTTCGGGGTAATTAAATTCGATCATGGTCTGGGCCACATCCTTGGGCAGGTCGATCAGTACCGGCCCGGGACGCCCCGTGGAAGCGATATGGAAAGCGTTTTTAATAATCCGGGGCAATTGGGCGGCATCCTTGACCAGATAATTATGCTTGGTTATCGGCATGGTGATGCCGGTAATATCCACTTCCTGAAAGGCATCGGTGCCCACCTGACTGGTGGGTACCTGGCCGGTGAAAAGAACCAAGGGTACGGAATCCATATAGGCGTTGGCGATCCCGGTGATCAAGTTGGTGGCGCCGGGGCCGGAGGTGGCCAAGCACACGCCCACCCGCCCGGTGGCCCGGGCGTAGCCGTCCGCCGCGTGCACCGCTCCCTGCTCATGCCGGACCAAAATATGCCGGATGGAAGAATGGTGCAGGGCGTCGTGCACCGGAAGGGTGGCCCCGCCGGGATAACCGAAAATCACTTCTAATTGTTCTTTTTCCAGGCACTTCACCAGGGCTTCTGCAGCCGTCATTTCCATGGCGAGTCCCCCTATAAGAGTATTCTCTATCCTTTATTGGACCAATGCTTTTTTATTTCTTCTTCAACCAGGGCATCATTTGGCGAAGCTCGGCGCCCACCTGCTCAATGGGGTGCTCCTGCTCGCGCTTTTTAATGGCGTTGTAAACCGGGCGATTGGCCTGGTTCTCCAGAATCCATTCCTTGGCGAACACACCGTCCTGGATTTCCTGCAGCACGGCCCGCATTTCTTCCCGCGTATCCTCATTGATGATGCGGGGGCCGGTAATGTAATCGCCGTATTCCGCGGTGTTGCTGATGGAATGGCGCATCCAGGTCAGGCCGCCCTCGTTGATCAGGTCGACGATGAGCTTGAGTTCGTGCAGGCACTCAAAATAGGCCATTTCCGGGGCGTAACCGGCCTCCACCAGGGTTTCAAAACCGGCCTTGATCAATTCGCTGACGCCGCCGCAAAGTACGCACTGTTCACCGAACAGGTCGGTTTCGGTTTCTTCGGCGAAGGTGGTCTCAAATACCCCCGCCCGGGTGCAGCCGATGCCCTTGGCGTAAGCCATGGTGATGTCCCGGGCCCGGCCGGTGTAATCTTGATGCACGGCTACCAGCCCCGGCACGCCCTGGCCGTCCACGTACATCCGCCGTACCAGGTGCCCCGGGCTCTTGGGAGCCACCAGGAAAACGTCCACGTTATTCGGCGGCACAATCTGGCCGAAGTGAATGTTGAAGCCGTGGCTGAACATCAGGGCTTTGCCCTCGGTGAGGTAGGGTTCGATTTCTTCCTTGTAGACCCGGGCCTGGTATTCGTCAGGCAGTAAAATTTGAATAATATCCGCCTGGCCGGCGGCCTCGGCCACGGTAGCCACCTGCAGACCGGCTGCCTCGGCCCTGGCCCAACTGGCGCTGTCCTTGCGCAGGCCCACGACTACGTCCAGGCCGCTTTCTTTCAGGTTCTGGGATTGGGCATGACCCTGGCTGCCAAAGCCCATAACAGCAATCTTTTTCCCTTTTAATACCGCCAAATCAGCATCTTGATCGTAAAAAACTTTGACCATTTTTAATTATCCTCCTTGGTTCCGTTATCATGATATCCTGTATACTTGAAGCCCCTGAGCATGGCAATTTTGCCGGTACGAACCAGCTCCTTGATGCCGTACGGGCGCAGGGATTCCTCAAAGGCGTTTATTTTACCGTCATTGCCGGTACATTCCAGCGTTAAGGTCTTCCTGCCCAGGTCCACGATCCGGGCCCGGAAGACATCGGCGATCTGCATCACCTCACCCCGCTGGGCGGGGCCGACATTTACCTTTATTAAGACCAGTTCACGGTCCACATATTCATCGGCAGTGATGTCGTTGATCTTGATCACGTCCACCAGCTTGTGCAACTGCTTGGTGACCTGCTCCAGCACCCGGGCATCACCCTCCACCACTATGGTCATGCGGGAAACGTCGGGGTTCTCGGTGCGCCCCACCGCCAGACTGTCAATATTAAACCCGCGCCGGCTGAACAGGCCGGCCACCCGGGCCAGTACGCCGGGGTTGTTTTCCACCAGCACCGCCAGGGTATGCCGCATATTTACCCCTCCTATCCCAGCATTTTGTTGATGGGTTCACCGGGGGGAACAAAAGGCAATACGTTCTCCTCCCGCTCAATCGGAAAATCAATGACCACCGGCCCGGGTACCCGCATAGCTTCCTCCATGGCTTCCCGGACTTCCGACTTTTTGCTGACCCGTATGCCTACAGCGCCGTAAGATTCAGCCAGCTTTACAAAATCCGGCCCGGTAATTTCCACATAAGAATAGCGACGGTTATAAAAAAGTTCCTGCCACTGCCGGACCATACCCAAGTAGCCGTTATTGATGATGCCTATTTTTACGGGCAGGTTATAATGAACCACCGTGGCCAGTTCCTGGGAATTCATTTGGAAGCTGCCGTCTCCGGTAATACAAAGCACCGTTTCATCCGGACAAGCCACCTGTACGCCCAGGGCGGCGGGGAACCCGAAGCCCATGGTGCCCAGGCCGCCGGAAGTAATGAAAGTGCGGGGCCGGTGGTAGGTGTAGTAGTGGGCGGCCCACATCTGGTGCTGGCCGACGTCGGTAACCACCCGCACTTCGCCCCGGGTGACATTGTACATTTCCTTAATTACTTCCTGGGGCTTGAGCCGCCCGTTTTCCACAAACTCAATGGGATATTCCTTTTTCCAGTTCTGGATTTTATCCCGCCACCGGCTCTCCAACCTGGGCTGCAAGCACTCAATTATTTTCTGCAGGCTGTTGCGGACGTCGCCCACCACGGGAATGTCCACGCCCACATTTTTCCCTATTTCCGCCGGGTCTATGTCAATGTGAATAATTGTGGCTCCGGGAGCAAAGGCCTCCAGTTTACTGGTCACCCGGTCGTCAAAACGCACGCCCACCCCGATCAGCAGGTCGCATTCACTGACGGCGTAATTGGCGTACTTGCTGCCGTGCATGCCCAGCATACCCACCGACAACGGGTGGTTGCCGGGAAAGCCGCCCAGCCCCATCAGGGTGGTGGCCACCGGTGCCAGCAGTATCTCGGCCAGGCGCAGCAGTTCTTCGTGCGCCCCGCCGTTAATTACCCCGCCCCCGGCATAAATAACGGGCCGCTCGGATTCTTCAATCGCCCTGACGGCCCTGGCCACTTGTTCCGGATCTGGTTTGGTATTGACGCTGTAACCGGGCAATCGCGCCGGCCCGGGGTCCGCGTAATCCGCCGTACCCCCGGATACATCCCGGGGAATGTCAATCAATACGGGGCCGGGCCTGCCGGTTCTGGCAATGTAAAATGCCTCGCGCAGCGTTTGAGCCAAATCCTGAACATCTTTGACCAGGTAATTGTGTTTGGTAATGGGTAAAGTTATTCCGGTAATATCCGCTTCTTGGAATGAATCCTTCCCCAGCAGGGAAGTTACCACCTGCCCGGTAATGGCCACCATGGGTATGGAATCCATGTAAGCGTTGGCAATACCGGTGACCAGGTTGGTGGCGCCCGGACCCGAGGTGGCCAGGCAGACTCCGGGTTTGCCGGAGGCCCGGGCATAACCGTCGGCGGCGTGGGCGGCGCCCTGCTCGTGTCTGGTCAGTATATGCCGAAGATCAGCATCGTACAAAGCGTCATAAATGGGCAGCACCATTCCCCCCGGGTAGCCGAAAATAGTATCCACCCCCTCGGCCAGGAGACTTTGTACCAGGATTTCCGCCCCGGTCTTTTTCATACCCCTTCACCTCCGGTTAAATCTTTATCACCTGTGCATTTATGAAACGACATAGCCTTACTCGTCCTCACCCCAAGGTCCGTCCCCTTTCACACGTTGGGGACGGACCTTTGATCCTAATGCTGTTGTTGCTATATTGGGATAAAACTTTATCTTTCCTCACCCCAAGGTCCGTCCCCTTTCCACACGTTGGGGACGGACCTTTGCCCCTGCTGCAGTTTTTATTATATTGAGCCAAAGCCTTATCCGTCCTCACCCCAAGGTCCGTCCCCTTTCCTTAAAACAGCCCCCGTGCCGGCCGAAGTAACGGCTTGCGCGTAACGGGCCAGGTAGCCTTTCTGCACCCGGGGTTCCGGTTTCACCCATTTGCCCAGCCGGGCGGACAGTTCTTCATCGCTTAACTCAACATTTAGCCGGCATTCGGGTATGTTTATTTCAACGACGTCGCCATCTTGCAGTACGGCTATGGGGCCACCCTCGGCGGCTTCCGGGGTGACGTGACCGATGGACGCCCCCCGGGTGGCGCCGCTGAAACGCCCGTCGGTGATCAGGGCCACATCCTTATCCAGTCCCAGGCCCGCCACCGTGGCGGTGGGGGTGAGCATTTCCCGCATACCCGGGCCGCCCTTGGGACCTTCGTACCTGATAACGATAACGTCACCCTTTTGGATTTCCTGGTTCATCAGGGCCTGCACGGCCTCTTCCTCGGAATTATATACCCGGGCCGGACCGCGATGTTTGAGCATTTCCGGCGCCACCCCGGCTTTTTTCACCACCGCCCCGCCGGGGGCCAGGTTGCCGTAAAGCACGGCGATACCGCCGCTGGAACTGTATGGTTCCTTCACGCTGCGAATGACGTCGCCGCGGTGGATAACGGCGCCGGCTATATTTTCTCTCAAACTCTTGCCGGTTACGGTCAGGGCGCTGCCGTCAACCAGGCCGTGGTCGGCCAGTTCTCGCAGAACTGCGGATACGCCGCCGGCTTCGTTCAAGTCCTGCATGAAATGCGGCCCTATGGGACTCAACTTGCACAGGTTGGGTGTCTTTTCGCTGATCCGGTTGATTTGATCTAAATTGATGGCCACCCCGGCCTCGTGGGCAATGGCAGGCAGGTGCAGCACCGTATTGGTGGAACAGCCCAGCGCCATGTCCAGGGCGAGTCCGTTGGTAAAAGCCTTCTCAGTCATAATGTCCGAAGGCCGGACATTTTCCCTGACCAGATCCACGACCCGCATACCGGTCAGCTTGGCCAGGCGCCGCCGCGCCGCCGATACCGCCGGCAATGTACCGTTGCCGGGCAGGGCCATCCCCAGGGCTTCGGTAAGACAGTTCATGGAATTGGCAGTGAACATGCCCGCGCAGGAACCGCACCCGGGACAGACCGACTCTTCGATTTCCGCCAGCTCGGTTTCGGTAATCTTGCCGGCCCGCACCGCGCCAACAGCTTCAAAAATGTTGGTCAGGGCCAGATCCCGCCCCCCGTGCCGACCGGCCAGCATGGGACCGCCACTGACCACGATGGCGGGGATGTCAAGCCGGGCCGCGGCCATGAGCATGCCGGGCACCACCTTGTCGCAGGCGGTGACCAGCACCAGCCCGTCGAAGGGGTGAGCCATGCTCATTACTTCCACCGAATCGGCGATAATTTCCCGGCTGGCCAGGGAGTATTTCATCCCGGCGTGGTTCATGGCAATACCGTCGCACACCGCGATGGCGGGAAATTCCACGGGGGTGCCGCCGTTCATTCTGACGCCGGCCTTGACCGCTTCGGTGAGTTCCCGCAGGTGCATGTGTCCTGGCACTATTTCGTTGAAAGAATTGACTACTCCGATCATGGGACGTTCCAGTTCCTGGTCCGTCATCCCCAGCGCCTTGAACAGTGAGCGGTGGGGCGCCTTTTCCAGTCCCTTTTTCATTGCATCGCTGCGCACGTTGAATCCTCCTTTTTACGGGGTCAGACTTAAGCTTGTTTAAACTAACTTCTACTCAAATATCACCGGGCCGTCTATCTTGGTCAGTTCGCGGAAGTCCTTGAGCAGGCCCCGGAATACTTCGCCGGGCTTGCCGTCGCCGATGGTCCGGCCGTCCACCTTGACGCAGGGGATCAGTTCGGCCGCGGTTCCGGTGAGGAAGCACTCGTCGGCGATATACACATCGTGGCGGGTGAACACCTTTTCCACCACTTCAATACCCTTTGCCCGGGCCAGGTCCATGACGGTGTTCCGGGTAATGCCCTCTAAAAGCCCCACGTGGATGGGCGGGGTAATGAGCTTGTCGTTTTTCACCAGGAAAATGTTATCGCCGGTGGCCTCGGCCACGTAACCCTCCTGGTTGAGCATGATGGCTTCCGGAACGCCGGCCAGGTTGGCCTCAATTTTAGCGTAAATGTTATTCAGGTAGTTAAGTGACTTGACCCTGGGGTTGCAGGCTTCCGGAATGTTGCGGCGGGTGGCCACGGTGACCATTTCCAGACCCCTTTCATACAGTTCATCGGGGTACAACTGAATGGAGGCCGCAATACAGAAAACAGTCGGCTTGGGGCACTTGCGGGGATCAAGGCCCAGATCGCCCTTGCCCCGGGTTACCACCAGACGTATGTAAGCGTCCCGCAGGTTGTTGCGGCGCAGGGTTTCCAGCACCACTTCCTGCATTTCTTCCATACCAATTGAAATTTCCAGCCCGATGGTCCGGGCGGATTCATACAGCCTGACCAGGTGGTCGTGCAGCTTGAAAACCCGGTTGTGATAGGCGCGAATGCCCTCAAAAACACCGTCGCCGTATAAAAGACCGTGGTCAAATACCGATACTACCGCTTCTTCTTCGGGTACGAATTTGCCGTCCAGATAAATTATAAGACCCATGACCTCACACTCCTGTTATAATTCTGTTATATTTTTTTTAAATTAAAATAAATAAGACCCCGCTGATATTTTCCAAGAGTGGAACCTATCCGCTTGGGTCTTTTATCCCCACGGTGTAACCTCCGGGAACATCCGCCGGCGGCCTGTACCGCTCGGTCCAGACCCTCGCGTGCGAGGCGGAACCCTAGGTACACTTCCCTCTATAAAAATTCGGTATTAAAATTTAAAAGCCTCCCGCACCTGGCAGCCATAAACTACCAGGGACGAGAGGCACAATTCCTCACGCGGTACCACCCTGTTTGCTTTTCGCCTCACAGCAAAAAGCCACTCGGTGTGTCCATCGACACAGCGGAACATAACGGGCCGCTTTTCCCGACCCTGCCTACCGGGCACAGGCCTTTCGACAGGGCAGTTCCGGGGCGATCTCTCAACCTGTTCCGGCGCTGGATTTCAGCTACCCCAGCTCTCTGTGGCGCGGCTAGCAGGTTTTGCTCCCCTTCATGACCTTTGCGGATAAAAACTTACAACATAGTATACAGTAAAGTGCTATACAGGTCAACCGTTTTTAACCTTATTTCGCAATGTACTGCATGGCAACCATAACCAGCCCCAGGACGGCCCCCAACAGCGCGCCCAGCCAGGTAATGGCCACCAGTTCCCGTCGCATGATCCCCAGCAGCATTTCTTCCACCTGCAGCACATCCAGTTCTTCCACCCGCTGCCGCACCATGCCGCTGATATCGATAAACCGCAGCAGCCCCGGCACCTGCTCCTTTACCAGGTACCGGTAAAATCCCGACACGGTGTCCCCCGGGTCATTTATCAGGCTATCCGGCAGCAGTTCCAAAACCCGGCTCAAATTCAGCTGCCACAGCCGCCCGGTTTCCCGCCGGATCAGCGTCTCCAGGCTACGGAGCGTTTCCTCCCGTTTCAACAATTGTTCCAGCAGGCGGGCAAGGAAATTTTCCGGCCGGCCGAGTGGTTCCGGCCCATCCAAATGCATTAACTCCCGCCAGGTCCGCTCCCGGTTTTCGGCCAGCATTTGGTTCAACGTGCCCCCCAGCACGGCGGGCAAGCCGGATTCACCCATTTTTTCCACCAACCAGGCGGCGATTTCCCCGGCTTTTTCCTTTTTACCGGATTCGTCCAGCGCGGCAGTTACTTCCTCGACGCTTTTTGCCAGCGTCTCATCCACCAACTGGTGCAGACGCCCGATTAATTCCGTCCGGTTGCCCTCGTCCGCCAGAAACAGGCTGATTTCCCCGGCCAGCCGCCGGACCAGCATATCCGGTGCATTGCCGAACAAGTGAAACATGCCGTTTAATAAGCGCTTGATGGCGGTTTCCTCAAAGAAATCTTCAATACGCTTTTTCATTGCCGCCTGGGTTTCCGGAGAACTGAGGTACTGCTCAAAGGCTATCACAATCCGGGGGGCCTGGTCGGCAATGAACCGGTGCACGCCAACCCGCACCGCTTCCGGTATAAAATCGCCAATTCTTTCCGAACTGTTTAAAAACAGCTCGATCCGGCACGCCAGCTGCCATTGCAGTTCCTGCTTAAACTTTTCCCCCTGCAGGATACCGGCAAGCGCCCCTTCCAGAAGCGCTCCGGCATTGATACCGGCTTTGTCCATGGTGGGCCCCACGCGACAATCCAGGAGGTGACCGGCGATACCTGCCGCCCGGTGGGCCAGGTTCCGGCGGGTTTCCGCATTTTGCAGCAAACTGACCGCCGCACGCGCCAGCATGGAAGAAATCTCTTCACGAGCGCGCGATTCCCCCCGGGGGTCGCCCAGCAAATCGCCGACGGTAAACTCCCGGTCCCGCAACTCCCGCAGCCTGGCAGCCAGGTATTGCCGCATCTGCTTCTCCACTTCGGGCTGCAGCAAATGCTGTACCACCTTTTCCTCGGTCAGCAGCATTCCCCCGACCACCCGGCCGATGCTGCCGGCCAGGCGCTTTTTCCCCCGGGGAATGACCCCGGGCGTAAAGGGTATGTGCAGGCCCATTATTTTCTTTTCATGCAGGGGACGAAACAACATGCGGATGGCTATCCAGTTGGTGCTGTAACCGATAACGGCACCTACCGCCACGGCCAGTGCCGCTTCCTGCCAGTTCATAGCAATCCTTCCTTAGGTAATATTTTAATTTTGGGCTCTGATATCGTTGCTTAGCGGTATTCAGCAAGAGCTGTTTTTATCCAGTCGCTCCCGGGCTGCCCGGATGGCCTTCTGCACGGCCTCCGGAGCGGGCCCGCCGGTGACGTTCCGGGCGGCCACGCAGCGGGCGATGCTGATGGCTTCGTAAACATCTTCGTCAATGGCGTCCGAAAAACGACGGAATTCCTCCAGGCTCAAGTCGTCCAGGGATTTGTCGCGCTCCAGGCAGTAGGCCACCGTCCGCCCTACTATCTCGTGGGCCTCCCGGAAGGGTATGCCCCGCTGCACCAGGTAATCCGCCAGGTCGGTGGCGTTGGTGAAGCCGCCCCGGGCCGCCCGGGCCATATTTTCTTTTTTAACCCGCATGGTGGCCACCATGGGCTTGAATATGATAAGACATTTCTTCACGGTATCCACCGCGTCAAACAGGGCCTCTTTATCCTCCTGCATATCCTTGTTGTAAGCCAGCGGCAACCCTTTGAGCATGGTCAGCAGCGCGGTCAGGTCACCGAACACCCGGCCGCTTTTACCCCGGATCAATTCGGCCACGTCCGGGTTTTTTTTCTGAGGCATCATACTGCTGCCGGTGCTGTAAGCGTCGTCCAGCTCTATAAAGCCGAATTCCGCGGATGACCAGAGGATTATTTCCTCGCAGAACCGGCTTAAATGCATCATGACCAGGGCTGCGGCGGCGGTGAATTCCACCGCGAAATCCCGGTCGCTGACCGCGTCCAGGCTGTTTTCCGTAACCGCGTCAAAACCCAGTTCCCGGGCCACAAATTCCCGGTCCAGCGGGAAAGTGGTGCCGGCCAGCGCCCCGGCGCCCAGGGGCATCACGTTGACCCGCCGCCGGCAGTCCCGCATCCGGTCCATGTCCCGCCCGAACATCTGGCAGTAAGCCAGTAAATGATGGGCCAGGGTGACGGGTTGAGCCCTTTGCAGGTGCGTGTAACCGGGCATCACGACGTCCTGGTTTTGCTCCGCCAGGTCCAGCAGCGTCCCGATCAATTCAGCCAGCAGCCGCCGCACCGCGTCAATTTCATCCCGCAGGTACATGCGCACGTCCAGGGCCACCTGGTCGTTGCGGCTGCGGGCGGTGTGCAGTTTTTTTCCCACCGCCCCGATGCGTTCAATGAGTAATTGTTCCACGTTCATATGGATGTCTTCGGCGGCCACGGAAAATTCCACCCGGCCCGCCTCAATATCAGTCAGAATTTCTTGCAACCCATTGATAATTGTGTCAGCCTCTTCCCGGGTGATGATTCCCATGCGCCCCAACATTCCGGCGTGGGCCATACTGCCGGTAATATCGTATTTGTAAAGCCGGCTGTCAAAGGATATGGAAGAATGGAAATCATCCACCAGCCGGTCCGTTTCTTTTTGAAATCGCCCGCTCCACAGTTTGGCCATTGTATCCACCTCTTCATACTATTGTTTTTAATGTCCTCTTTTGCCATAACTTATATTAAAATATTATAACATGGCTTCGGGTAATCAGAAAAAAGTTAACCGGTTTGACCTCTGTTCAACTAAACCTCATATCTCAATAGTAAAAGATAAAATGCTTACTTTTTTATAAAAATGTCATGCTAAATATCCCATTTGCAGACAAATGTGTTAAAATATAATCAGCCAATCAGTTTTTCAATAAAGGAGACGAACACTGTAATGGAAAGAGAACTGACGCTGGAACTGGTACGGGTTACGGAAATGGCTGCCCTGGCCGCAGCGCAATGGATGGGCCGGGGACGCAAGAATGCAGCTGACGGAGCCGCCACCAACGCCATGCGTACCATGTTCGATTCGGTATGTGTAAACGGCACCGTGGTTATCGGTGAAGGGGAAATGGATGAAGCGCCGATGCTTTACATCGGGGAAAAAGTTGGCAACGCTGAAACTCCGGAAGTCGACGTGGCAGTGGACCCGCTGGAGGGGACCAATATCCTGGCCAAGGGACTGCCCAACGCCCTGTCGGTGATAGCCATGGCCGATAAGGGTAACCTGCTGCACGCCCCGGACATGTACATGCAAAAGCTGGCCGTGGGCCCGCGGGCGGCAGGGAAAATTCACCTGGACGACCCCATTGAAAAAACCCTGGAAATTGTGGCCAAAGCCAACAACAAGCGCATAGTGGACTGCACGGTGATGATCCTGGACCGCCCCCGCCACCGGGAATTAATTGAAGCGGTGCGGAAAGCGGGTGCCCGGGTACGCCTGATCGGCGACGGTGATGTGGCTTCCGCGCTGGCCACCGCCTTCGACGACACCGGTATCGACATTTGCGCCGGCATCGGCGGCGCCCCGGAAGGCGTCATTGCGGCAGCGGCCCTGAAATGCCTGGGCGGTGAAATGCAAGCCCGCCTGGTACCGGAAGACGACAGCGAGTACCGGCGCTGTCTGAGCATGGGCATTGAGGACCCCAACCGCATCTTGACCATGGACGACCTGGTGCGCGGGAACGACGCCATTTTCGCCGCCACCGGCGTCACCGACGGCGAACTGCTCAAGGGAGTGCGCTTCCGGGGCGGCGAGATAGCAGAGACATATTCCCTGGTAATGCGGGCCAAGTCGCGCACCTTGCGTTATATCAATACCGTGCATAATTTAAAATACAAACCTCATTATGATTTAATCAAAGAAAGTTAAGGGGCCGCAACCGGCCCTTTTTTTATTTGGAAGATTTTTAAATAAGCTCATTACCCTTTAAAAAGTATAAAAAAAATAAAACTTAGCAAATTATAAAGTGCAAGGAGAGGGAAGAAGGTGTAAAAGATGGTCGACGTAATGGATAAATTACAAAAAATAACTGAATTTGGCAAGTCCACAAGGGAAAAACAGCGATATATCAATGTAGGCGAAGTTTTTCATGTATGGGATATTTTAGTGGTCAAATGGGATGCAATGGAAACAGCTCAAATTTTTGAAAATTTTATTAACGATAATGACTTAAAGTTTATCAATCATCAAGTAGTAAACGCTCTTCAATCAGGCATTAACGATATGGAAAATCTAATGAATGATTATGGCATACCATTCCCCGTAAGACCACCGGCAGGCAATAAGAGTACAATTCATTTAGAGTTTTTTTCAGATAAATTTATATTTCAGAACTTACATGAAGCAATTCAAACATTTTTCCCTATTCTAGCTACAAGTTTTATGCAAAGCACTACGCCTAAAATCAGAAAGGCAATTAAAAATCACTTGCTATTAACATTGGAATTACATGAGCAAATTGTTGAATATGGCAAGTTGAAAGGTTTTTTAAATGAAGCGCCTGTTTACAGAGCGTAAATTATGCTTGAAAAGAGGTGAAAGAAACTTGTGAAGATATTGAAGCAAATACAAAAAATAACTGAATTAGGCATGTCCCCTACGGAAAAACAAAGAAATATCAATGTAAGTGAGGTTTATCACCTTTGGAATCATTTGGTGCAAAGATATAATGTTATACAAGTGACAAATAATGTAGAGATTTTTGCCAGAGATGAAGACTTGAAGTTACTTCTCGGTTATGGAAGAAAATCCCTTGAAAAACACGTGTCCATACTGGAAAAAGAAATGATAAATTATGGGATACCGTTACCGGTTAGGAACCCAAAACAAACTCAGGCTACAACCAATGTGGAAACTATCTCGGACAGATATATCTACCGGCGGGTTTTGAGGGGAATTCAATCCTTTCTGCCTATTCATACAATAGCTTTTATTCACAGCACCTCGCCTAAAATCAGGGACTTGTTCATGAAATTTCTGATTGATGAAATGAAGCTATATGATAGATTTTTAGAATACGGAAAATTAAAAGGATATGTAATTAAACCACCCGTCTATAAAATATAAAACAAAATGCGAGCCGGCCTCAGCCAAGAACAATAAGCCGATACTTCCGGTAATTTAGAAGGTATCGGCTTATTGTTTTTTATCTGTAAAAGTAAACTGTCAAAATGATGACGATACTTAATTAATGCCGGGGAAGCCCCCCGGTTTAACCTGCTACCGCAACCCCGCTTTCCTTTCCATGAGTGCCCGCACCTTCAGGGGCAGGCCGAACAGGTTGATGAACCCGGCGGCGTCAGCCTGGGTGTAAACCTCGTCCCGCCCGAAGGTGGCCAGTTCCTCGTTGTAGAGGGAGTAGGGCGAGGTGGTGCCGGCGGGCGTGCAGTTGCCTTTATATAATTTCATGCGCACGGTGCCGGTAACGGTCCGCTGGGTGACGTCCACAAAGGCGTCCAGCGCTTCCCGCAGCGGGGAGAACCAGACCCCGTCGTAAACCAGCTCGGCGTAACGGTTGGCCACCAGTTCCTTGTAATGCAGGGTAATCCGATCAATGGTTAAAAGTTCCAACTCCCGGTGGGCCAGGTACAGGATGGTGCCGCCCGGTGTTTCATAGACCCCGCGGGATTTCATGCCCACCAGCCGGTTTTCCACCATGTCCACGATGCCGATGCCGTTGGCCCCGCCCAGCTTGTTCAGTTTTTCGACTAATTCATCGGGGGGCAGTTCCTGGCCATCAACCTTTTTGGGGATACCCTGTTCAAAGTAAATTACCACGTAAGTTGGCTCGTCCGGCGCCTTTTCCGGCGACACGGTAAGCATGAGCACGTCGTCGGGCGGCTCCTGCCCCGGATCTTCCAGGGCGCCGCCCTCGTGGCTGAGGTGCCAGATATTGCGGTCCATGCTGTAAGGCCGCGATTTGGTCACCGGCACCGGGATGCCCCGGGCCTCGGCGTAGTCAATGGCGTCTTCCCGGGAACGGATGTCCCACTCCCGCCAGGGGGCGATAATTTTCAGGTCGGGGTTCAACGCCTTGACGGCCAGTTCAAAGCGCACCTGGTCGTTGCCCTTGCCGGTGGCGCCGTGGGCCACGGCCTCGGCCCCCTCCTTTTCGGCGATCTCCACCAGTTTCTTGCCGATCAGCGGGCGGGCCATGGAGGTGCCCAGCAGGTACTTACCCTCGTAAATGGCCCCGGCCTTCAAGGTGGGGTAAATGTAGTCGGTGACAAATTCCCTTTTCACGTCCTCAATGTACAGTTTGCTGGCGCCGCTTTTGAGCGCCTTTTCGTGCAGGGGCTCCAGTTCTTCCCCCTGGCCCAGGTCGGCGGCCATGGCGATAACCTCGTAGCCGTAGTTTTCTTTGAGCCAGGGTATAATGATGGAGGTATCCAGCCCTCCGGAATAAGCCAACACCACTTTTTTCATCATGCTTGCTCCCTTCATTATGGGGTCAGACTTAAACTTGTTTAAACTAACTTTACCTATTTCGCCATCAGCAGGGACAGCACCGCCTTTTGAGCGTGCAGGCGGTTTTCGGCCTCGTCAAACACCACCGAATGCGGCCCGTCAATTACTTCGGCGGCCACCTCCTCGCCACGGTGGGCGGGCAGGCAGTGCAGGAATATATAATCGGACGCGGCCTTCGCAACCAATTGTTCGTTAACTTGATAGGGGGCAAATACCCGCATGCGGGCCTGCTGCTCGCTCTCCTGCCCCATGCTGGCCCAAACGTCGGTTACCACCACATCCGCCCCGGACACCGCTTCCGCCGGATCTGTGGTGACAGTGACTTCGGCGCCGGTTGCCGCGGCGTCATAGCGGGCGGTGGCCACTATTTCCTCCCGGGGCAGGAAGCCTTCCGGCGAAGCCACGCTGATATGCATACCCGTCTTGGCGCAGCCGTAAAGCAGGGAATGGCAAACGTTGTTACCGTCGCCCACATAGGCCAATTTTAACCCGGCCAGCCGGCCTTTATGCTCCTGCACCGTCAACAGGTCCGCCAGAATCTGGCAGGGGTGCAGCAAATCCGTCAAGCCGTTGATTACAGGAATCGAGGCGCATTCGGCCAGCTCTTCCACGTCGCCCTGGGCAAAGGTGCGAATCATTATGCCATCAGCATAGCGGCCCAGCACCCGCCCGGTGTCGGCTATACTTTCCCCTCGCCCCAGCTGTAGGTCGTTGGCATTTAAATAAAGGGCGTGCCCCCCCAGTTGATACATGCCCACTTCAAAACTAACCCTGGTCCGGGTGGATGATTTTTGGAAAATCATGGCCAGCGTCAGCCCTTTGAGCAGTTCGTGCGGCTCGCCGTTCTTTTGTTTTTGTTTTAAATCGGCTGCGTAATCCAGTATAAACTGAATTTCCCCGGGAGTAAAATCATGCAGGGAAAGCAAATCTCTCCCTTTTAGGTTATCTTTAACGGAATTCATTTATTATCACCGCTTCTTTCTGGAATTATCGACCAAGTTAACCGGTCTTAAAGCCAATTGCTTTGCGACATCCGGCATAGGGCAATCCTTTCGCTCAACGGGTTTAACCTCTTCAACCGGCAATTAAAACAGCTTCCACCGTTTCCAACGCCCGGTCCACCTCTTCCGTGCCGATAACCAGCGGCGGGGTGAACCGCAGCACATTGTTGTTCACACAATTGATCAACAGGCCCTTTTCCCGGCACCGGTTCACTATATCCCCGCCGGGCCGGTTCAATTCCATGCCCAGCAGCAGACCCAAGCCGCGCACTTCCTTGATGAAATCGTACTTGCGGGCCAGGTCCTGCAGTTTTTCCTTAAAGTATGCCCCCACCGCCCGGCAATTTTGCATCACACCATCGCCGAGCATGGTTTGCATGGCCGCCAGTCCCGCAGCGCAAGCCAGCGGGTTGCCTCCGAAGGTGGTGGCATGATCGCCGGGCGCAAAAGCGGCGGCCACTGTTTCTTTGGCCAGCATGGCCCCGATGGGAAAACCGCCGCCCAGCGCCTTGGCCAGGGTAATGATGTCGGGTTCCACGTCGTAGTGCTGGTAGGCCAGGAATTCGCCGGTGCGCCCCAGGCCGCACTGCACTTCATCAAAAACCAGCAGCAGCCCGTTACGGTCGCACAGTTCCCGCACCCCGGCCAGGTACTCCGAAGCGGCCGCGTAAACGCCGCCCTCGCCCTGCACCGGCTCCAGCATTACGGCGCAGGTATGGGGGCCAATGGCCCGCTCCAGCGCGTCCGGGTCGTTGAAGGGCACGTACTTGAATCCCGGCGGCAGGGGCTCAAAACCCTGCTGGTATTTGGGCTGCCCGGTGGCGGTGATGGCCGCCAGGGTGCGCCCGTGGAAAGATTTTTCCGCAGTGATGATTTCGTATTTATCCGCTCCGTGTTGCTTTTTGGCCCACTTGCGGGCCAGCTTGATGGCCCCCTCGTTGGCCTCGGCCCCGCTGTTGCAGAAAAATACCCGGTCGCAGCAGGAATTCTGCACCAGCAGTTCGGCCAGCCGGGCCTGGGGCTCTATATAATACAGGTTGCTCACGTGCATCAGCCGGGCGGCCTGCTCCTGTATCGCCCGCACCACGGCGGGGTGGCAGTGGCCCAGGGAATTAACCGCTATGCCGCCCACAAAATCCAGGAACTCCCGGCCGTCGGCATCCCACAGGCGCGCTCCCTCGCCCCGCACCGGGGCCAGCCCGATCCGACCGTAAGTGTGCATTACATACTGATCGCTTAGTTGCATGATTTCACTGGTATTCACTACTGCAACCCCCTTATCATTTAACCACCATGGTACCCACGCCACGGTCGGTAAATACCTCCAGGAGCACCGAATGCGGCACCCGCCCGTCCAGAATGTGAGTGGTGCTGACCCCGCCCCGCAGGGCGGCCACACAGCATTCCACCTTGGGGATCATCCCCCCGTCGATTATTCCCCGGTCAATCAGGCCGGGCACCTCTTCCAAGGTAATGGTGGACAGCAGCGAATTTTTATCGTTCCGATCCGCCAAAATGCCCTCCACATCGGTAAGAATAATCAATTTATCCGCCCGCAGGGCCACCGCCAGCACTCCGGCGGCGCTGTCGGCGTTGACATTGTAGCTTTCCCCCGCTTCCCCTTCGGCCACCGGCGCCACCACGGGGATATACCCTTCCCTGATCACCGTATTCACAATACCGGGGTTGACCTGCCGCACCTCGCCCACATGGCCGATATCCACCAGTTCCTCGGCACCGTCCCGGGTGCGCACCTTGCCCATTTTCTTCTCGGCCACCAGCAGGTTGCCGTCCTTGCCGGAAAGCCCCACGGCGTTGCCCCCGATGCTGTTGATCATACCCACAATATCCTTGTTCACCTTGCCCACCAGCACCATCTGGGCAATTTCCATGGTCTCGGCGTCGGTAACCCTGAGGCCCCCCACAAAACTGCTCTCCTTGCCCACTTTTTTGAGCATGCCGGTAATCTCCGGCCCCCCGCCGTGCACGATCACGGGGTGCATACCCACGTATTTCATCAATACGGCATCGGTGAGCACCGCTTTCTTCAGCTCGCAATTGATCATGGCATGCCCGCCATACTTAATAACCACCGTCTTACCGTAAAATTTCTTTATGTACGGCAAAGCCTCCACCAGGATGCCCGCCTTTTCCATGGGACTTGGCACAGCCCCCCCTCCTTTCTCCGGGGTCAGACTTAAATTGGTTTAAACTAACCATGATATTCATATATATAAAAAAATCATTACTTTGCCAAACCACCAAGAAGAGCGGCCTTCGTTTAGTTTGAAAATGCCCAGGCAAGTAATATTAACACACAATCCGGGCTTGGCAAAGTTAGTTTAATTAAGTTTAAGTCTGACCCCCTAAGTGCGGTAGCTGCCGTTGATGCGGACGTATTCATAGGTCAGGTCGCAACCCCAGGCGGTGGCGGCGCAGTCGCCGTCATGGCAGTCAATGATGAACACCACGTGGTCGCGGTCCAGCACCTCGGCCGCCTGTTCTTCGTTGAATGCCAGCCCCGCGCCGTTTTGGGCCACCTGTACATCGTCGATATATATGTCCACCGTCTCCGGGTTGAATTCCGCACCGGAGTAACCCACGGCGCAGATTACCCGCCCCCAGTTGGCGTCCTTACCGAACACGGCCGATTTGACCAGATTGGAGGCAGCCACTGCCCGGGCGGCCAGCCTGGCGTCCTGCTCGGTACGCATGCCCCGCACCTGCACTTCCAGCAACTTGGTGGCTCCTTCACCGTCCCCGGCAATGGCCATGGCCAACTTGCGGCAAACCGCTTCCAGCGCCGCGCAGAAAGCCGTATAATCCAGCCCTTCGCCGTTGATAACCCGGTTTTCCGCCATGCCGTTGGCCAGGGCGACCACCATGTCGTTGGTGCTGGAATCACCGTCCACCGTAATCATGTTAAAAGTACGTTCCACGGCATGAACCAGTGCTTTTTTCAGCCATTGCAGCTCTATAGCGGCGTCGGTGGTGATAAAGCCCAACATGGTGGCCATATTGGGATGGATCATGCCCGAACCCTTGGCCATACCGCCCACGGTCACGGTAACGCCGCCAAGATCCACCGCCACCGCCGCTTCCTTGGTCACGGTATCGGTGGTCATGATGGCGGCGGCGGCGTCCGGCCCGCCCTCCCGGCTTTGTTCGGCCGCCGCCCGCCGAATGCCGGGCAGCACTTTATCCATGGGCATGGGTTGGCCGATAACGCCGGTGGAGGCCACCAGCACCTGTTCCGCCGGCACTTGCAGCAGTTCACCGGTAAGTGCCGCCATGGCCCGGGCGTCTTCCATACCCCGGAGCCCGTTGCAGGCGTTGGCGTTTCCGCTGTTGACCACCACGGCCCGGGCCTTGCCGGACTCCAGGTGCTGCATGGTCAACCGGACCGGCGCCGCCTTGATCTTGTTGGTGGTGAATACTCCGGCAGCGACGGCTTCCTGCTCCGAATAAATTATGGCCACGTCTTTTTTACCGTTTTTTATGCCTGCCGTTACCCCGGCGGCGGTAAACCCCGGCGGGGTCGTTACCCCGCCGGGCAGTTCTTTCATTTTAATTTGTGACATACTTTTCCTCCCTAAATTAGCCGCCCACGAAGCAGCGTTGCCTTGCGGGCCGGGTGGTTCCACTAATGTATCGGAGCGCCGGAACCCGGCTTACGGATACAAACCCGGCCTTTCCAGGCCCGTGGTTTCGGGCAGCCCGAACATCACATTCATATTTTGCACCGCCTGGCCCGCCGCCCCCTTGATCAGGTTGTCAATGGCCGAAAGCACCACCACCCGCCCGGTGCGCGGGTCCACCACGGGCACCACATCGCAGTGGTTGGAACCGGCCACCGCCTTGGTCTGGGGCAAAATGCCCGGGGGCAACAGGCGCACAAAATATTCACTTCGATAAAATTCCTCATACACCGCGCGAACCTGCTCCAGGGTCATCTCCCGCTTTAGTTTGGCGTATATGGTGCTCAAAATACCCCTGTTCATGGGTGTGAGGTGCGGGGTGAACGAAATGCGCATTTCCTCCCCGGCCAGTTTGCCCAATTCCTGCTCAATTTCAGGCGTATGCCGGTGCACCCCCACGTTATAGGCGCGGAAGTTCTCGTTAACCTCGGCGAAATGCGTACCCAGGGACAGGCCGCGGCCCGCGCCGGATACCCCGGATTTACTGTCCACCACAACGGTCCCGGTATCCACCAGGCCGCTGCGCAGCAGCGGTGCCAGTCCCAGGATTACGCTGGTGGGATAACAACCCGGGTTTCCCACCAGGGAGGCAGTTTTTATCTTTTCCCGGTGTACTTCCGGCAACCCGTAAACCGCCTGCCGGAGCAACTCCGGAGCGGTATGTTCCACTTTATACCACTGTTCGTAGACTTCCGAACTGTCGAAACGAAAATCGGCGCCCAGGTCGATAAACTTTTTACCCCGTGCCAGCACCTCCCTGGCCACCGGTACGACGTGCCCGTGCGGCAGGGCCGCGAATATTACGTCGGCCTGTTCCGCCAGGGCCGGCAGGTCCAGTTCCCGGCATTCCAGGGCCACATGTTTGTATAAATGCGGGTACACTTCACAAAAAGCCTTTCCCCCGTAGCTCTGGGTAGTTAGAGCCACCAGCTCTGCGTGGGGGTGCGCCGATAAGATACGCACCAGTTCCGCGCCGGCATAACCGGTCGCGCCGATAACCCCAACCTTTATTTGCATATTTTCGACCTCCACACAACAATAAAATAATTATACATTTACATGAATAAAAATACAACACTTGGCTTACGCACAATCGCAGACTTTTTTTCATAAATTACCTAATAACAATACAACAAAACCATTCCCAAAGGAGGTGCACCAAATCCATGCCCCCCAAAAAACCGAACCCGTTTACGCATCCCCTGTTTACCTTCATGCTGCTTATGGCCGCCAGTACCCCCGATCCCGCGGAAAAGTTGAACAATATGGGTAAAGCAGTTAATTCCATGCGGGAGGCCCTGAACAGCATAAATGCGGGGTTGGAAGCCTTTCACACGCAGGTGGTACCCATGTTCATGCAGCAGCCGGGAAAAAAATAAAAAATAATATGGTTGCAGCAGAAAAAATACAGAGGGACGAATCGGGCTTGAACACAATGCGTATTATTTTGTGTTCAGCCCATATCGCCCCCGGCCGGTCAGACCACAAATGACTTAACTGTTTTGTTCAATGCCCGGTCGCCAATCAGTTTTTTTCATTACTCAACATACTCCACCCGGTAACCGGTTCTAGCCTTTATTTCTTCCACCATTCCGAGCCACCGGGGATCATCCGGCGCCGGGGGCGCTTTTAGTTTGACACGCACCGCCCGCCCGATCTCAAAGAAACCCGGTTCTTTCACCAACCCCCAGGCGGGTTCCAGGGACTGCCGGACCAGGGCCTTGATTTCATTCTGATTGGGCCTGGGGTTGATGCGGACAGGCCAGCCGGTTTGTTTTTGCAGCTCATCCAATACGCCCCGGTACCGTTCCCCTACATCGGGGCTGATAAAACTTACTTCAATATATTCAAAGTTTCCGGCATTCTTTTTGCCGGTTTTATACACCGTCGCCCCGGCCTCCTGCAGGGTGGCGCGAATGGTTGCATAGGCCGCGTTGATTTCCATGCAGTCTTCCGCCGGACCAACCACGGACCCGGCAGGTTGCTCCTGCAACGACACGGCGCCGGTTTCGCCCGGCGTTTCGATACGCAATTCCTGTCCGGTCTGTTCCTTAAAACGCCCGGCTACTTCCGTCACCATGTTTTCTTCGCCCGGAGGGATATCGCAGCGTACGCTGACCATGTTGTTTTCCCGGTGAATGGAAGGATTGCGGAGCATGCGCCACGTCCCGGGCAGCAACCGGCGCACCGCTTCGGATAGGGCACCGTGATGCGCCTCGGGGTGAATGCGCACCGACCAGCCCGTGACGGCACCCAATTGTTCTATTTGGGCGCGATATCGATCCGCCGCCGTGGCGGGAAAGTGAAAGTACAATGTAATTTCCCCCGCGTCCCGGTCCAGGCCCTTGCGGTACAGGCCGCTTTCAGTGGGGAACAACTCTTCGGCCACCGCCAGGGCGGCGTTTTGTTCCATCCGGTCCACCATTTCCTCGTCACGGCCGGCTTCTTCCCGGGGTATTTCTTCCCGGCAAACATAATTAGGCACACCGCCGGGAACAAATTCACGGACGAAATATTCGGGATGGGTATTCAGCCGCCAGGCCAGCGCCGTAAGTGACTCCACCCCCTCGTCCAAACCCAGCATGTCCCGCCATTCCCGCGCTGTAGCCGGCTCCGCGCGCAACGCCCGCATTTGCTCCCACAGTTTTAAAGGTTTAAGCTGCCGGTAGATGGGCTTTACCCGCAGCAAAAACCGGTGCAGTTTTTGTTTTTGTTCCGATCTCAAGGCTTCCTCGTCTTGAGTTTCTCCCGCCGTTTCCACCTGTTCATACCAGGGCGCAATAATTTCCAGCAAAGTATCCGCCGGGTGCCAGGTGCTGTCCCGGCCCACCTTCCAGGCATAAAAGCCCAGCCGGTCCACCGCGTAACAGATGCCTGCCCGCACCGCGCCGCCGCCGTCCCGCACCAAAACCAGCCGGCCCGGCAGGTGGGATAACCCCTGCATGATAGTTTCCCGCCGCCTGTCCGCGGCCACCTGGTCCGGGCGACGGGGACGGTAAAAGTATGGGTGCTTCCAGTCGGCGGCAAAGTAACGGTCGTCTTTTTCCAGTATGGCAGCCATTTGGGCCTGCCTTTCCGGGGTTGTTTCGCCCCTGAACCACAGAGCCGCCAGTTCCTCAGCCGAAAAAAGTTTATTTCTGGTGGCCGGGTTGCGGATCAACTCCTGCCACAGCTCACCCGCGTCCGGGGGGGCAACGCGTTCCTTGCCCGGAGCACCCCCGCCCGCACCACCGGCGGGCGAAAATTCGAACTTCCCGCGCCCGGCCCGCCGGAAGGAAAATTCCAACCATTCCCCGTTTACAGGCGCCAGCACGGCCCGGCGGTTGTCGGCCAGGGTCCGGGCCAAGGCCTGCCTGGCATCGTCATCGCCGTGTACCAGCACCACCCGGCGGGGACGCATACGCGCGGTCAGGGCCGCCAGTTCGCCGGCATCGGCATGCGCGGACAGGCCGTATTGGGCCAGGCGGCACTGCACCCGTATTTCCCGGCCGTCCAGGGTAATGGTGGCCTCGGGATTGTCAGCCAGCGCAAGCAGCCGGCGCCCCGGGCTTTCTTCGTCCTGGTAGCCGCAAAATATGATGGCGTGCCGGGGATCGTCCACCAGGCGGGAGGCATAAAACTGGGAAGGGCCGCCGGTCAACATGCCGGAACTGGATACGATGCACGCCGGGGCACCGGCCAGCACCTTTTCCCGCAACGGGGTCGAAGTGACGGGGCGGGCGCCCTTCTCCCGGAAAAAGGGGTTACCACCGTTGTTGATGAACCGTTTCAGCGGGCCACGCAAAAGCTCCGGAAAATTTACGTATGCCTGGCAAATACTGCGCACCATACCGTCCACCCAGATCGGAAACCGGGGAATCAAACCGGCCTGCTGGTGCGCCTGGATGAGCAGGATAATTTCCTGCGCCCGCCCCAGGGCAAAGGCCGGGATCAGCGCGTGCCCGCCCGACTCGATTACTTCCGACACGGTTTCCACCAGGGCCTTTTCTTCCCGCTGCCGGTTGGCGTGCAGGCGATTACCGTAGGTGGATTCAATAATCAGCAGGTGCGGGGCGAAATCGGGCGCCACCATGCCGGAAATGGTGCGCTGGTTGCCCGTAGATATGTCACCGGTATACAGCACCCGCCCTTCAGCCCCCTCCAAACCAATCATGGCAGCCCCCAGGATATGCCCGGCAGGGAAAAAGAACGCCCTTACAGCACCGGGCAACTGCACGCTGCCGCCCACGGGCACGGGAACCACGCGGGTGAACATCCGCGCGACCAGTTCGTCATTGTACAGGGGACATTCAAATTCCTGCTCCGCCTTGATGGACATAATTTTCAGGGCATCGGCCAGCAGTACCCGCATCAGATGCACGGTAGGCATGGTGGCGTAAATAGGGGCCGCGGGGTAGGCCTGGTGCACCAGCGGCAGCGCGCCGATATGGTCGAGGTGCGCGTGGGAAACCAGTACCGCCTCAACTCCCCCCGCTTCCTGCAGCAGCGCCAGGTCGGGCAGCGCATCGGCGGGGCCGCCCGCTTCCCCGGCTCCCATGCGGATGCCGGCATCCAGCAAAAAATTTGTTCCGTTCAGTTGTAGCAGGTTGCAGCTGGCGCCAACCTCGTTGCCGCCTCCCAGGGCTATATATTTCAAAGACTTTCCCCTCACATTCCGATATTTATTCTCTAAATGTGTACAAATTCTGTAGTTTATAGTCCGATTCCTGCCGCTAAATGCTCTGGAAAAAAACACACCCTGTTGTTTTACCGTGCAACCGGGATATGATAATATTGTTGAATACAGGAAAGAATGAACAGGCGGTGAAAAAAATTGCACTCCTACAATGCTGAATTAGCCCTGGCCGTGCGGGCGGCCCGGGAGGCCGGGCGGTTGATCCGGGAAAAAATTAACCGGCACCGGGTAACCGAAACCAAGTCCTGCCTGTCCGACCTGGTCACCGAGGTGGACCGGCTGGCGGAAGAAGTCACTTTACATATGATTCGAGATCGTTTTCCTGAACACACCGTGGTGGGGGAAGAAGAACAGGCGGGCCGCGCCTGGGAAACGGGAAAAAATTTGACCTGGTTCGTGGATCCCTTGGACGGCACCACCAACTTTGTTTTCGGCTTGCCTTTCTGCGCGGTTTCCATCGCGCTGGCCCACCGGGGAAGGCCGGTGCTGGGGGTCATCCACGACCCTTTCCGGGAAGAAACCTTCACCGCGGTGCGGGGTGGCGGCGCACATCTCAACGGCGCCCCCGTTAGCGTGGACCGGGCAATTTGCACCCTGGACCGCAGCCTGCTGGTGACGGGCTACCCCGGCAACGCCGCCATGCGCCCCCGGATGCACCGGGTTGACTACAAAGAAGTGATTGACCGCTGCAGCAACCTGCGGGCGTTGGGCTCCGCCGCCCTCGAGCTGGCCTACGTGGCCTGCGGCAGGCTGACGGGTTTCTGGGAGGTGGCCCTGCGCCCCTGGGACGTGGCCGCGGGCATGGTGCTGGTTGAAGAAGCCGGTGGAACGGTAAGCGACCTGGCCGGACAACCGCTGGAAATGACGGAATACGTGGACATCGCGGCCTCCAACGGTTTGATTCACCGGGAGTTTCTGGCCTGTCTGGCCTGGGAGGATGAAAAATGACAAAAGAAGATCTACCACGAGCATTCCACAATGTACACGCCGGTGGCCATCGGCGGAGTTCGTGTGGCCGTAAGGGAAAAGGACCTGGACAGGGCCAGGTCCTTGTTGAAAAAAATAGACTCTGCCCAACAGCAACCAGAGTAATCAACCTTAATTACCAGTTATAAAAAAGCCAAAAGGGGACAGGCACTTTTTCAAAAAACGAAAAAGGGTCGAGTCCCCTTTTTGGTAGACTTCGCTTAACAATAAAAAACTTTCAACAAATTTATCTTTCAACACCCGGCACCGGTGGGACGCCGGGTGTTAAAACCGGCCTTTTTCCTTGGCGATGCGCATGAACTGCTCCTGCTTGTTGGCCGGGGGCACGTGCAGCACGGAGCGGCGGGTCATAGTCAGGGCCCCGGTGGGACAGGCGGAAGCGCACGCGCTGCAGCCAATGCAAATCTCCTTGTTTACTTTCGGCACTTCAGCCCCGTTTGCAGCGGTGGCCATGGTAATGGCCCGGATATGGCAGCTTTCAGCGCAGGTGCCGCACTCGCTGCATTGCTCCGCCGCCAACTCGGGTATAAAGTTGCTGGGGTGCGCGGCCTTAATGCCCGACTCGTTAATGGCCCGCAACACGCCGCA
Organism: Desulfoscipio geothermicus DSM 3669; assembly: GCF_900115975.1. Classification (GTDB taxonomy): domain Bacteria; phylum Bacillota; class Desulfotomaculia; order Desulfotomaculales; family Desulfallaceae; genus Desulfoscipio; species Desulfoscipio geothermicus. The sequence goes on along the minus strand of NZ_FOYM01000011.1, from coordinate 40,424 downwards.
ACAGCAGCCGCAGCAGTGGCAAATATACGCCGGTTTGTTAAGCACGTTGTCGCCCAGGTGCACCAGACCCAGCTTTTCCGTGCGCTCCAGCACCCGCAGCAGGTCATCCGCGGTGGCCGGTTTGGCCAACCCCCGGCTCACCAGCCAGCGGGCCGCGCCGCCCAACGATGTGCATACGTCCTCCACCGGCGCGTCGCAGGCCTTGCCCAGATGGCCGGCCTTGTGCCGGCACGAACACATGCCCAGCGCCCCGCCGCCCGCCTGGCGGATAATCTCCGACGCCTTTTCGTAGCTCAGCACCTCTGTTTCCACAGCAGCCGGAATGAGACTTTCGTAAACCAGGGTTTTAAACATTTTGGTTTCCCCGCCGAAAAATTCCTCCCGCACGCCGCCGGCTGCGAAATACCGCTCAAATAGTTCCGCCAGTTCCTTCATGTTTATATCGTCCCTGACCCGCATGAAGGTATATTCAAAAAAGCCCACCACCATGGGCGCCAGCATGTAATAGACACCGTCCCGGCGGGGCAGGTCAAGGACCAATCCCTTGTCGGCCATGCCGTCCAGGGTCTTTTTCAACTCGGCTTCCTTTATTCCGGTAATATCGACAATCATATTCAGCGGCACCGGCAAAAGGGGAAACTTGCCGCCCACCATGGCCTCGGTTTCCGTATACAGCCGGTGCAGTATCTCCATCAACGACTCGTTCACCGGCACCCCCACCGGGTTTTTATTCAATCGCTCGGCCAGTGCCCGGTAAACCTCTTCCTTGGCGTTAATCAGGTGTCCCATGAAAATTCCTCCATTCTCTCAGGTTTTTTAAAATATTTACAATAACCAGTTGAATCAACGATTGACAAAAATTTTTAAAAATTGCAAATTTATAGCCCCTGAAAAACCATAACCATTAACATAATAAGCAAACGGCAAGATTAGCGCACATGCCCCAAAGGGCAAAATACCGGACCTCCTTTCTAATATTATTAGCGTGACAATTATTTGCTTGCCAATAAAAAGTCTAAAAAATTAACTTATTGTTTCGGTTATTTTGTCAAGCACTTTTATAAATGTATTGAAATCTTCATCAGAAAAATGTTCCCTGATCTCCATGTCCAGCCGCTCCGCCAGGCTGATCATGGTCGCACCGCGCTCTTTGGCCTTGTCTGTCATAAAAACCAGCAATGACCTGCGATCATCCGGGTCATCCCTTCTTTCCACAAAGCCGTTGCGCTCCATCCTGTCCAAAATGCCGGTCAGTGTGGAACCGTCAATATTTACGCTCCGGGCCAGGTCTTTAAACTTCATCCCGTCATTTTCCAAAAGGGCGCTTAACACATAAAATTGTACCGGGGTAATCTCAAACGGCGCCAGATTATACTCATAATAGCGCTGGACCTTGCGCATTACCTTACTTAATTTATAACATACGTACTTTTCGGGCCCGCTTGATTTATTTTTTTCGTTCATACCACAATTATCCTTATGCAATTTATTTGCTTGCCAATATAATATGGTAAAAACATCCCGGTGTCAACAATATTTTGCTTTTATCACGGACCTTTACAAGTGACACCGGAAAGCATTTCAGCACACCGGGCACTCCCGTAATTCTTCGGCCCACCGGAACGGATCGGCAGCCACCACCGAGGCGGCGTACAGTTCCATACCTCCGAAGTCGGCGGTGCGCCCCAGGGCGTCGCCCCGGTCCACCACCCGGGCCAGCAGTGGAAAATCGGACCAGTCCTCCGATACCGGCTCCGGCGGGGGCAGGTACACCGCCACGTTAAAGCCGGTGGTGCCATGCGTTTTAAAACACTCCAGCACCCGGCCCACGGCGCCCCCCAACCGGGGCAATCCATCCAGCCCGCCGGCTCCCGGCAGCACAACCCAGGTTTCCCTCTCTTTCAGCGGGGTCAGCGAGGCGAATATTTGCGCTCCCTCAGTTTGCACGGTCAGGCCGGCTGCCTCGTGCGCCGTATAAAGGTCTGCAAAATAACCGGCCCCGTACCGTTCCCGGTAACCCTGTGCCGCCCGGCGCAGGTGCTCAACCCGGGGATAGTGCATGCCCCCGGTGACGGTGGCCTGCAAATGCCCGTGCACCACCGAAGAGCCGGCGGGCCACAGGCAATTCCACATCAGAAAGGGGTATTGCGGTTCACCATGCCCCTCCGGGCCGGCCTGCTTCAACACCCGGCGGAACCACCGGCCCGCCAGGGCAAAATAATCCGCCACCCGGCCGGGATCAAAACACAACGGGTTATGTTCGTCCGGGATGATTAAAGCATGCCAGCGGTCGTACTTGGCCACATTGGCGGCGGTAACCGCCCCGGCGCCGGAAAGCCGTCCGAATACATCAGCGGGCGTTTTTTCCCCGGGACAGCAAAAAGCGCAACCGGTCCTGTGTTCATCGATAATATCGTTCAGCCGCTTTCCCTCACTGCGCATCATGGGCCGCTTCCCCCGCAGTTCGTTGAACACCGTCCCCTCCAGGGTGACCAGGTTGGTTATTTTTATGATGCGCTGTTTTTCCACCCCCGCCGGGTCGCCGAACCTTTCCCCGGCCCAGTCGCGGATTTGTTCGGGCAGCACCAGTTCCCCCGTACATTCCCTGATATCATACAGGCGGTCAAAAACCACGCGGGAGTACCCGGCCATACCCATTACCATTGCTTTAATGTCCTTTATGCGCATCAAAATTTATAGTCTCCTTCCCCGGCTGATAATATAAAAAGGGTTCCATACTGTAACGATGGTATATTTCTACAGTGGAACATAAGGCCTGTAATATTGCAGGCCCTGTTATCGGCGTACGAGCGGACATCGCAAAATGGATGGAACACTACCCGCCGCTGAACGACACACCTCACTGGTTTACCAGGCCGATCACCAGCGCCATTATGCCGGCGGCGATGAGCGGTCCCACGGGCACCCCCCGGAAAAAGGCCACCCCCACGATGGTACCCACCATAAGCCCTGCCATGACCTGGGGGTTTACGGTTAAAAACCCCACTCCCCGGCCCCCCAGGTAAGCCACAAAAATACCCGTGGCGAAGGCCAGCAGGCCCACCGGGCTGACCATGTTTTGCAGCAGCACCTGCCAGCCAATCTGCCCGCTGGCAAAGGGAAGCAAAATGGCCATGGTGATGATACCGATGCCGATTTTCAGCGCATTATCTTCCAACCAGGGAAATAAACCCTCTCCGTTCAGCAAGCGCAGGACCAGCAGCACTCCCGCCGCTCCCGCCACCACGTAATTGCGCCCCACCAGGCCAAGCAGTATAATTACGCCAAGAATAAGCCCGGCTTGTACCAATTCCGCCACCTCTCTCAATAAAACAACACAACTAAATCAATACCGCCACCTCGTCCCGGTCCAGCACGGCTCTGATATCGTTCATGGCCAGCCTTAAGGCCCTGTCTTCGCCGGCCGCCCGCTCAATTTGCCGCAGCACGTCGATTTCCCGCCGGATAACGGAGAAAATATCGCCCTCGTGCAGGTTGCAGCGCTTCTGCAACTCATCAAAAGTGGCGCCCTTATACCAGGCCTCGGCCAGCGGCCCGGGCAACGGCGACCAGACACAAAGGTGTTCCGGCACACCGACGTTAAGTAATTCATTGCGCAACAGGGCCACGTCGTCCATGGGATATTCGCCGGGCAGCACCACCTCGTCCCGCCCGGGCTGGTAATCGATACCGGCCAGGATGGAAGCCGCCTCGTCCGGCGAGGCTTCGCGCAGAATCCCGGAAAAAACCAGCTCGGTTACCAGTATCTCCTGCACATGCACATGCAGGGCAAACAGCCCCCGGGGCAGCAGGGTCTTACCCTCAATGAAGCCCAGTTTTTCCAGAAGGTCGCACATGCGCCGGAACTCCTGGTGATAATCGGTGGCGTGTTTTTTCAGGTACCGGTTGCGCCTGACCAGTTCCTTTTTGCGCTCGATTAAAGCCGTGATTTCCTCGTGGGCGTCCCGGCAGTCATGGTGCAGGCACCCTTTGGCAGGCTGGGCCAGGATGGACTTTATTTCCGCCACCCGACCCGGTGTTTCCGGCTTTTTGCGTTTTCTCCGGTTGCGCAGCCGGTTGAGTTCTTTTTTCAGCTTCTGCCGGAACATGGGGCAGGCAGGCCCGTCCTTATCCTCGCAAAACGTATTACGCAGGGCAAAAACTTTTTCCTCTACGTTTTCCAGCTCTCCGGCCAGATTTACGGCCTCCCGGCTGTTCTGGTACACCGCCAGGTTTTGGGAGAGGAACCGCTCTATTTCCGCGTCGGTTTTCCAGTGCAGCAGGCTAAGCACGGTATTGGGGGAAATAATCAGCCGCCCCTTGACCGGCTCCACCTCGCTCTCATCAAAAAAACCCGTTTGCTCGGGAAACTTTTCGTCTATATTGATGTATACGTGCCCCACCCGGTCAAAGCCGCGCCGGCCGGCCCGCCCGGCCATTTGAAAGAATTCCCGGTTCAACAGGGACCGGTGGTTGCGGCCGTCCCATTTGCGGGTGGCGTCAAACACCGTACTGGCGGCGGGGAAATTGATCCCCACGGCAAACGTCTCGGTGCAAAACAGCACAAAAACCAGCCTGGCCTCGTAAAGGTTTTCCACCAGTTCCTTGAGGGCGGGGGACAGGCCGGCATGATGGTAGCCGATACCCTGGAGCAGCAGCCGCCGCAGGTGCTTGCGCCGGCCCCCGAACAGGCCCGGGTTGCCGTGCTCGGCCTTTTCCATGTATTCGCTGACGCGGGCCTTTTCTTCCGGCAGCAAAAAGTCCCACTCCCGGCCCAGTTCCTCGGCCAGTTGCTCGGTCCGCCCCCGGCTGAACACAAAGTACAGGGCCGGCAGGTGGTCCTGGATCGCCTCCACCACACCCGCGCAAGATTTTAATTCCACCAAAGCCACTTTCTATTCCCCCTTCCCCCCGGAATATCCGCCCATGTAATGGCGCCTGCTGCCCACCTGGCGCAGCGCCTCGATCTCATCCAGGGCCTCACCGGCGTCCAGCACTTCGTTATCCGGGGTGATCCATTTGATATCCAGCGGCACGGCGCGCCGGTATTCTTCCACCACTACCACCTGGCTGCCCCTGACATCTTCCATCCAGGCGGCCAGTTCATGGATGTTGGGCACGGTGGCGGAAAGGCCCAGGATGCGGATATGCGGCGGCGCAAAAATAATGCTTTCCTCCCAGGCTGTACCCCGCTCCGGGTCATCCAGATAGTGAATTTCATCAAAAATCACATGAGTGATGTTTTCCATCCACTCCGGGTTAGCAAAACACCAGTTACGGAAAATTTCCGTGGTCATCACCAAAAGCTGCGCCCGCTCGTTTATGGACACGTCACCGGTGATGAGCCCCACTCTGTTATAACCGTACAGCCGGGCAAAATCCCGGTATTTCTGATTGGAAAGGGCCTTAATGGGCGAGGTGTAAATGACCTCCCTGCCCTGTTCCAGGATACGGTCCACCAGCCGCTCCGCCACCAGGGTTTTGCCCGTCCCAGTGGGCGCCGCCACCAGCACGGAATGCCCGGCCAGCAACGCTTCTATGGCCTGCTCCTGGTAAGGGTCCAGCTTGATCGGACCGGGGGTCTGCACCACCGCCGGCTTTGCGCGCCTGGGCCGCCGTTTTCTGCGGCGGACCGCCCGTTCGACACCCGCCCCGGGGGATTCGCCTTCACCCCAGGCGGCCCTTATTTCAGGCAGCCGGGCCAGTATATCCTCCACATCGCCCCGGCGCAGGTAGTGCATATCCCGCCCGGCGCGCCCGGCGCTGCGCAGGTGCCCCTCCCGGATCATCCTCCGCACCTGGTCCGGGGTAATGCCCAGGATTCTGGCCGCATCCGTCATTTTTATCTTTTCCACACGCCGCAGCAACCGCTCTATGTTGGGCGAGCGGCGCAGTTCTTCCACGGCGGGTCGCCAGTAGCGCATGGTCCTTTCCAGCGCAAAACCTTGTAGGTAGCCCTGCTCATAGAGGTCGGCCACGTCGCCGGGGCGCACGCCTACAAGCCGCGCCGTTTCCCGGGCGCTGAACGAATTATCCACCAGGTAGGCCACCGGCATGATGGGTCCGCCCCGGTCAGGAAAGTCCAGTCCGGTCAGCTCTTTCAGTTCCCGGGCGATTTTCGCCGGTGCGACTTTAATGGGGGCGCAGAACATCTCCTGCCGCCCCAGCTTCAATTCAACACACCCGGCCTGCAGGGCTTCCTGTTTGGCCAGGGTCCGCTCCCGGGGCGCGAAATCCTCCAGGGTGAAAAATGAACGCCCGCCCATTCTTTCCTTCAATGTATAGTGTACATAAGCGAGAATCTCCCGGCGGCGCAGTTCTTCCCGGCCCGCAGGGTGGGTGTCCACGGTAATGCGACCGTCGGGCAAAATAACAAAGGGGGGTTCCTCCCGCCCTTTTTTGACGTGGGCCACCAGTTTTTTATGCCGCTTGAACATCCGCACAAAATCCTTGCGCTGCACCGGCTCGCTGCGGGACAGGTACCTGCCCACCTCGTCCCAGGCGGCGTCGCTGTCCGGGTGGGTGTAGCGCCCGCCCGGCAAGCGCATCAAGTGGGAAACCGCCTCGGGCAGCAATTTTTCCCCCATAGCAATGCTGATTTCCTCTTCCGTCAGCGCCTCGCGCTCCTCAAGCAGTTCATCGACCCGTCGCCGCTGCGCCCGGACAGCCTCGGCCCGGGCGCGGGATTCCTCGGCCCGCCGGGACAGTTCGGCCCGGCCGGCTACGGTGTCCCGCAACGTGTAAGTGTTGTCGGACCGCATGATAACATCGGGCAGCGCGCCGGGCAGCTTGGGCGGCAGATCCATCATGGAGGCCAAATCCTCCCGGGTGCGGGGTACTCCGTCGCTTAAAATTTCCCTGACCTTCTCCCCGGCCCGCGCCATTAAAATGGCTTTTAATACGGGCATATTGGAGGCGATTAGTTTGGCGGCCGCGCGTTTTTCCCTGCCGGAAAGGTTAGCACCGGCATTTCCGGCGCCGTTGCCCGGCAGGCTCAACATGAGCTGTTCCGGCGGGCCGCCGTGGGGACCGGAAACAATCAGTTCTCCCCGGGAGACCAGTGACTGCAAGGCGCCGGATAACTCGTCAATGCCGCTTCCCATGCGCTCCCACAGTTCCTGCAGGTCAATGGCGCCACCCGGCGGAATAGACTGCAAAATTAAGTTTTTAACTTCTTCTGTTCTGGCATTGGCCAATGTTGCAACTCTCCTGATTCAGTTCTTTTTATTCAGTGAACTATTTTAACAACGGCGGGGTTATTATTACATATATTTTCCCCGATGGCAATTTGACATTCTCTACCGGCACTCCGATACATCACTTACGAGGACCACCGAACCCGCTCCTGTTTTGACCTCTACTGTGCGTTGCCTACACAACAAGTTACTCTTATTTTACAGCTCGGCGCTTTACCAGTTCGTCCCAAAGCAGGTCCAGGGTTTCCCCCGCCCGGTGGTTGATGACCAGACCGGCCTTGCTGTCGGCCATGGAGGCGCCAATATTTATTATAGCTAATTTACCGGCCAGCATGGGCAGATAATTAGCCGGGGCAACTTCCAGGCTGGACCCCACCACCAGCATCAGGTCGCAGTCGGAGGCTTCCGTTACAGCCTCGGTGAAATCAGCGGTCATATTGTCACCGAAAAACACGCAGTCAGGCTTGAAAATGCCCCGGCATTCATTGCACCGGGGCGGCACCTGACCGGCAAACATTTTCTCCAGCAGATGGTCCCAGGTAATCTGCGCACCGCAATTCATACAGGTTGCCGAGCGCAGGTGCCCGTGCACTTCCAGCACCCGCATCGAACCGGCCTTCTGATGCAGGCTGTCCACGTTCTGGGTGATGACGCAGGATAAAAGCCCGGCCTTTTCCAGCCCGGCCAGCACTTCATGGGCCCGGTTCGGCAAGGCCGAAGTAATTGAGGACAGATGCGGCAGGCCGACTTCGTAAAAGACCGCAGGGCGCTTGACAAATGTTTCCGCAGCAAAGGCGTACATGGGGTCCACCTTGGACCACAGCCCGCCGGGGCTGCGGAAGTCGGGAATACCGCTTTCGGTGGAAATACCGGCGCCGGTCAGCGCCACCGTCTTCTTGCTGGCCAGCAACATCTCGGCCAGTTCCACCACCAATTCCTGAAGGGCCATAATATCCCTCCCACCTATTGAACAATGATAATCCTCTCCCCGCACCGGGGGCAGACGCCGTTATCCAGGTCCCTGATCCGTACCCGGTACCCCTCACGGTCAATGAGCGTTTCCCCGCACTCCGGGCATTCGGTACTGGATGAATTAAGCTGCGGGGCGTTGCCGATGTACACGTAGCGCAGCTTTTTACGGGCTGTTTCCCGGGCCCGCAACAAGGTTTCCTCCGGGGTGGGCGGCAGGTCCATCTCATAGTTAGGAAAGTAGCGGGAAAAATGCAGCGGTATATCCGGGTCCACGCCGGCCAGCCAGTCCACCAGACTGCCGATTTCCTCCCTGCCATCGTTTAAACCGGTCACCAGCAGGGTGGTTATTTCAATATGGCAGTGGCCGTGCGCCGTTTCCACAGTGCGCAGTACGGGCTCAAGCCGGCCCGCGCAGGTGGAACGGTAGAACCGGTCGGTAAACGCCTTGACGTCTATGTTCATGGCGTCTATATAAGGGAGCAGTTCCCGCAGGGGCTCCTCGTTAACGTAACCGTTAGTCACCAGCACGTTTTTCAGACCGGCCTCCCGGGCCAGTTTGGCGGTATCGTATACGTACTCGTACCACATGAAAGGCTCGGAGTACGTATAAGCCAGGCCAATGCAGGGGTAGCCGCGTTCCTTTTGCCGCAGGGTCAATTTCACCGTCCGGTCGGGAGACAAATAAGTGGTTTGCGGGTCTGCATGGGCGATTTGCCAGTTCTGGCAGAACCCGCAGCGCAGGTTGCAGCCCACCGTGCCCAGGGAGAAAATCAAGCTGCCCGGGTAAAAGTGATACAGGGGTTTCTTTTCAATGGGGTCCACGGCATAAGACGAGCATTCACCGTAATTGGTGGCATAAAGGACGCCGCCGTCGTTTTCACGCACCCGGCAAAACCCCCGTTTCCCCGGCGCTATATTGCAGAGCCTGGGACAGACTTTGCAATTGGCCTTCTCGCCGGCGCCTTTGGTATAAAACATAACCTCATGCTTCAAGTTAAAGATCACTCCCCACTCATAATGCCCCATTTAAACAACGACCCGCTAGTGCCTTGACTGATAATTCCTACACACTTTTTTCGACCCCACACATTAATCACCAACCACCAACCACTAACCACCAACCACCATTCTTACCGGTACCTGATCACTTCAAACCGCTCCAACTGCACGGGCTCATCCGGACTGATGCCCGCTTTTTGCCGGGCAATGGCCACCTGTTCTTCCACGGTATCAACCCCTTCCAGGTCAGGCAGCAAAAGCCCCCGCCTGCCCCCGGCGGATACTATCACCCCGTATTTTTCGGGGTCCAGTTCATCCATGTTCTGCACCGGTTCCGGTTCGCCCAGAATATCCACGGAAATGTCCAGTTCCGGCAGTTCCGACGCTTCCACCGGGTAAAACCGGGGATCCCGGGTAGCCGCGCTGATGGCGTTTTCAGCGATTTCTTCAATAATGTTGTCGCAAGTGGGGGAAATGGTCCCGATGCATCCCCTGAGCTGCCCGTGCTTTTTCAGGGAAACAAACACGCCCGCCCGGCGATTAGCAAATTCGGGCGGCGCCCCTGCCGGGTCAACCGGTTTCCTTATCTGCCCCTGTCCGCTGTAATAGCGGCTTAACACCCGGCGGGCCACCTGTACCGGGTAACTCTCGCCGGCCCTTTGGCGCTCTAATTTTTCCCTTTGTTGTTCAAACAGTTTCTTTTCCAGGTTGCGGCGTTCGTCCGGCGCGCCGGGCTGCAGCGCGGCCACCAGGTAGCCGACACCGAAGGGTCCCTCGTACGAAAGCACTTCACTTTCCAGTGACACCCCATCAAATGCCCCCAGCATCATGATGATGGGCCGCAGGCCGCATTCCCCGGCCCTTTCCACCAGCCCGGGATCCAGCCCGAAAAAGCCTTCCGCGTCGGCTTCGCCCACCAGTTCCATTATGCGGCTGTCAAATTCCTTCCCGGCCGGGTCGAAGCCCGCCGGCGCATCCGCAGTCAACCGGTGCGAAAGATCTCCGCTGGCCAGCACAACCGTTTTTTTATCCAGCTTGCGGGCGGCATCACGCACCGCCACCCCGAAGGAATACAGCAAGGGGAACGGCAGCATCCCCATGGATACATGCACCATGGGCAGGTTGACGCCGGCTTCCCGAATAAAATACAGGGGCGCGATAACGCCGTGATCCAGTTCGGCGGACAATTCGTACCGTCCCGCCAGTTCGTTGTCTATACCTACCACCGTAATTCCCCTGGCAGTAGCCGTCGCTTTAATTTCCGCCGCCAGGTCCCGATCGTTGGGCAAATTAAACTGCACTTTGGCAGCGCCAAACCGGCCAAGGTCCCCTTTTAATTCCGGGAAGTCGCTGATCCCGATACCGTCAGCAAAAACGGTGCCGTGGGGAGTAATCATCACCAGGGTCTCGGCGCCGCTTTGCTTTATCCTTCGCCCCAATTCCAGCAGTGCTTCTTTGGTCCCGGCCACTTCCCGGTCCCTGCCCCGCCCCACTTCAGGTACCATAATGGGTGGATGCGGGCAAATTCCGCCAAATACTACCGACATAGCAATTCCCGTGCCGCGGCTGCCGCCGGGACGGGTTCTCAACTCCTTTCTTCATAAATATACCCTATTATATGTATGTAATGCCGATATTACATCATTTGCCGTTACTGTCATGCCAGGCCCCGGATGACAAAATACATTCCCAGGCCCACCAGAAAAACACCGCACACCATTATTATGCCGCGGTAAACTCTCGGGGTCATAAACCGGCGACCGCCGGCCACCGTCCCCGACACCAGCCCGTACCAGGTGAAATCCGCCAGCAAATGCCCGCTTATAAAGGCCAACAGGCCGGCCGCACCATGGCCCATGGAGGTGGTAATATAGGCCAGGCCCACGGTGGCCCACCAGAGGCTCCAGTAGGGGTTGGACAGGCTGACCAGTATGCCCGCCGGTACCGGGTGCATACCAGGCCGGGCCTTTTCCGCCTCACCCGGGTCAGTACCGGATTCCAGTTGCAAAGACACCCGGCCCAACCTGGCGTCCCGGTACATGGACCAGCCCATGTAAACCAGAAACGCGCCCCCCACCACGGCAATAACAGTATGTACCCGGCTTGATACCAAGAATTCCGCCGCCCCCAGCACCAGCAGCAGCACCAATAAAATTTCCAGCAAGGCATGGCCCACCATTAAAAGCGGCCCGGCTACAAAGCCACGCCGGGCGGATTCCCCGATGGTCACCGTCAACAGGGGGCCCGGCATGATGGCACCGGAAAAACCAACCACCAACGCCGTCCAAAAAATTGTTATCAAATCCATTTTTTTACCTCATTTTTGCCTTATATTGTAACCGGCAATTGTTCTTTAATATCCAGCAAATACTCTACCTTAAGTTATTTGCCATTTTGCATGAAAGTTTCTTGGTTGCCGTGTAAAATCCTGCCTGGTCAAAAAAATACTTGCGCCCATGGGGAAATAGGTAATACCTTTTTTGAAAATTTACACGTATTTATGCGACAGTGATAAAAAACAGCTAAATATATTGCACTTTTTTCCAGGCTCAACATCCTTTATACTAAATTCAGGACGCAATGTCGCTGGTGTAAGCCAATCATATTAACCAAAGGAGTTGCATCCATGCAGATTTCCGGTGTTATTCCCATATTGCTCAACATCATCCTGAGCGAGCAGCAAAATCAGAAACAGGCGCCCCGGGAGGAGCAGGCCGCCGGCAAAACCATCGCCCGGCCCCACCCGCCGCCCTCAACCGCTGCCGATGCGGAAGCTGCAGCTCCCCGCCACCGGACCGCGGAAAACAGCGAACCGGTGCTGCTTCCCCTGCCACTGAAAAGCCCCCTCTTTCCGGACGCGCAATTTTTTGCCTTTCGCCGGGCCGAAGATGATCAAAACAGAGGGCGGGACGGAAAAAAAGAAATTGGCATTATATTCAGCCTGTCCACCCGCAGCCTGGGCCGTCTGTTTTTTACGCTGACCCGGCAGGCGGAAACAATTAATATTTTCTGCCATACGGAAAATGAAAAAATCTCCGCACGGCTGGCCCCCCGATGGGACGAGTTGAAACAACAATTGCAACAGACGGGTTTCCCAAATGTCACCATCCGCTGCACCGCCCTGCACCACAACTTCCGCCCCCTACAGGCCGGCTATGCCTCCCCCGGCTTGCTGGACCGTAAAGTTTAATTTTCGGCGAGTTATGTCAGGGGAGGAAACATTTTGCGTAAAAATACAAAGGCGGGTAGATATGCATGGAAGATAAAAACAAAAATAAAAAAAACCGTTACGCCGCCGCCCTTAAATACGAATCCGAAAAAGACAACGCCCCCCGGATTACGGCGGCGGGGAGGGGAGAACTGGCCCGCACTATCAAGGAATTAGCCGAACAACACGGCATACCCGTTTACGAGGATGCCGTCCTGGCCGAAACTTTATGCAAGCTGGGCGTCAATACGGAAATTCCGCCGGAACTGTACGAAGCAGTGGCGCAAATACTGGTTTTTGTTGCCCGGATAGACCGGAAAAGCTAAATGATCAAATAACTCCTTTAATTTCATTAAAATTACCTTCTACAATACTTAAGCTCGCTATAGCTAAACTTTTTTGAACACTTTACAAAGCACGTTTGTACCTGAATGCAAATTTGCTGTTGTACCATATGTAAATTATGGCAAAAAGGTTACTTAATTTATTAATTTATACAGCTAAAGCATTGATCTTGTCCAAAGAAAGACCCTTTGCCCAAGACTCCATAATTTTTCCGCGAAACATCCTTTTTGAGTGGTTAATGGTTGATACTAAGCTATGAATGGTTGTTCAGCGGAGTTAAACGGTTAATTTTGACTGGTTGGTCCTATTGATTTTTAAGATGAAATGCAATATCTTATGACTATAAACTGACTGAACGTTCAGTCAGCAAAAAATGGAAATGACTTTGGTTTAGATGGCGATTTTTTTTCGCAACAATTTTTGAATTTTACAAATTAATATTTAATTTTAAATGTTGGAATTTATGCTTTTTATTTATTACCCTCCGCACCTCCCGGTGCGGCGCAGCAAGCAAATTATGCAGTAAAAGGAGGAACCGGAAGAATGAAGCGCAGCATCAACAAAGCCGCCGTTTTGGGTGCCGGCGTAATGGGCGCGACCATTGCCGCACACCTGGCCAACGTGGGCATCCCTACCTACCTGCTGGACATCGTACCCAACCAACTGACTCCGGAAGAGGAGAAAAAGGGGTTAACCCTGGAAAGCCCGCAGGTCAGAAACCGGCTGGCGACGGGCGCTATCGGGGCCATGCTCAAGGCCAAACCGGCACCGTTCTACGTACCGGAAAACGCGGCGCTGTTAACCCCCGGCAACTTTGAAGACAACATGGATGTACTGGCGGAGTGCGACTGGATTATTGAAGTGGTCGTGGAAAGGCTGGACATCAAGCAAAGCCTGTTCAAGAAGGTGGAAGCAGTACGCCGTCCCGGCAGCATAGTTGCTTCCAACACGTCGGGCATTTCCATCAACAAAATGTGCGAGGGGTTGTCTCAGGAGTTCAAACAGCATTTCCTGGGCGCGCACTTCTTCAACCCGCCCCGTTATATGAAACTCCTGGAACTGATTCCCTGCAGTGAGACCCTGCCGGAAGTGCTGGAATTCATGCGTGACTTCGGCGAGCGGATCCTGGGCAAGGGTGTGGTTATCTGCAAGGATACCCCCAACTTCATCGCCAACCGCATCGGCGTTTACGGCATGTGCGCCACCATCAAGGCCATGCTCGATTTCGGCCTGACCGTGGAAGAAGTGGACGCGCTGACCGGACGGGCGCTGTGCCGGCCCAAGAGCGCATCTTTCCGCACCCTGGACATGGTGGGCCTTGACGTGATGGTGCATGTGGCCAAAAACGTTTACGACGTGGCCACCGAACCCGCCGAAAAAGCCGTCTTTGAAACGCCCGAATTCCTCCAAAAAATGCTGGAAAACAAGTGGCTGGGCGACAAAACCAAACAAGGCTTTTACAAAAAGGTAAAAACCGACAAAGGTCGGGAAATTCTGGTTTTGGACTACAACGCCATGGAGTACCGGCCCAAGGAAAAACCCAAGTTTGCGTCACTGGAAGCGGCCAAGCAGGCCGGCAAGCCCGCCAAGCAAATGAAGACCCTGGTATTCGGCAAGGACAAGGGCGCCGAATTTGCCTGGCGCGTGCAAAAAGAGACTATCGTTTACGCCGCCAACCTGCTGGGTGAAATCGCCGATGACATCCAATCCATAGATGACGCCATGAAGTGGGGCTTCAACTGGGATTTCGGCCCGTTTGAAGTCTGGGACATCCTGGGTGTGCAGGAAGTGGCGGACCGCATCAAGGCCGAAGGCGGCACTGTGCCCAAAGTGGTGGAAGAACTGCTGGCTGCCGGGCGCACCGGTTTCTATGAAAAGAAAGACGGCTATCGCTATTACTTTGAGCAAAACAGCAAAGAAAGTGTCCGGGAACGTATTCCCGAAGGCATCATTTTCCTGGCCCCGCTCAAGGAACAAAATAAAGTCATAAAGTCCAACAGCGGCGCCAGCTTGATTGATATCGGCGACGGCGTGGCTTGCCTGGAGTTCCACAGCAAAGCCAATGCCATTGGCGATGATATCGTCAACATGATTAACTATTCTGTTAAGGAAGTTGAACAAAATTATGAGGGTCTGGTCATCGGCAACTTCGGCCAGCATTTCTCCGTGGGGGCGAACCTGTTCCTTATTCTCATGGAAGCTGAAGACGACGAATTTGATGAACTGGACATCATGGTGGATGAGTTCCAGAAAGCCAACATGCGCCTCAAGTACTGCAAGAAGCCCGTGGTAGCGGCGCCGCACGGCATGACCGTGGGCGGAGGCTGCGAAGTATGCCTGCATGCGCACCGGGTCAACGCGGCGGGTGAAACCTACATGGGCCTGGTGGAAGTCGGCGTCGGCTTGGTGCCCGGTGGCGGCGGATGCAAAGAACTCGCTTTCCGGGCCGCGGAATTGATGCCGCCCAAAAGCCAGGTTACTACCGGTGGCACTAACACCGTTCAGCCCATGATCAACCGGGCCTTTGAAAACATTGCCATGGCCAAAGTAGCCACCAGCGGTTACGAGGCCATCAAGTTCGGCTACATGCGCCCGACCGACCGGGTCAGTCCCAACCGCGATCGGATCATCGGCGACGCCAAGCGCATGGTACTGCAAATGGCCGCAAATGGTTTCAAGCCCCTACAGCCCAAGAAGATGCAGGCTGTGGGTAACGCCGGTTACGCAGCCATTGAACTGGGCATCCAGACCCTGCTCTGGGGCAAGCAAATCAGCGAACATGACGCCAAAATTGCCAAGAAAGTGGCTTATATTCTCACTGGCGGCGGTGTAACACCGGGCACCGAAGTTACCGAGCAGGATCTTCTGGACCTCGAGCGGGAAGCATTCCTGAGCCTGTTGGGTGAGCCCAAAACCCTGGACCGGATGAGATACATGCTGAAATACAACAAACCGCTGAGAAATTAGGGGGGTAGGAAAATGCGAGAAGCTGTAATCGTCAGTGCAGTACGTACTGCGGTTGGTAAAGCACCCCGGGGCACTTTGAAAAAAACCCGCCCCGAACATATGGGAGCCGAAGTGATAAAGGAATTGCTGAACAGAACACCCGGTCTTGACCCCGCTGAAATAGATGATTTTATTGTCGGCTGCTCATTCCCGGAAGCCGAACAGGGCATGAACCTCGGCCGTATGCTCGTGCTCAAGGCCGGATTGCCCAATACGGTATCCGGCGCCACAGTAAACCGTTTTTGCTCCTCCGGCCTGGAGTCCATCGCCATCGGTGCCACCCGGGTGATGGCCGGTTTTGCCGATGTTTACCTCTGCGGCGGCGTGGAAAGTATGAGTATCGTGCCTATGGGCGGCAACAAGGCCATGCCCGACCCGGAACTGATGGAAATATGCCCCGAAGCGTACATGGGCATGGGCCTGACGGCTGAAAACGTGGCCGAGCAATACGGCATCACCCGGGAAATGCAGGACGAGTTTTCCGTGGGCAGCCATGCCAAAGCGGCCAGGGCTATTCAAGAAGGACGATTCAAGGAGCAAATAGTTCCCTTAACAGTGACCACCAAGACCCGGGCCAAAGGAAAACTCACGGAAAAATCCATTGTCTTCGATACGGACGAAGGTGTAAGACCAGGTACCAGCATGGAAACTCTGGCCAAATTGCGTCCGGTATTCAAGACAGGCGGATCGGTAACCGCCGGAAACAGTTCCCAAACCAGTGACGGTGCCGCCGCGGTTATGATTATGAGCCGGGAAAAGGCCGAATCCCTTGGGCTTAAACCATTGGCCGTATTCCGTTCTTACGCCGTGGGCGGCTGCCCGCCGGAAGTAATGGGTATCGGCCCCACCGTGGCCATTCCCAAGGCGCTGAAATTGGCCGGCATTACCAAAGACCAGGTGGATGTGTTTGAACTGAACGAAGCCTTTGCCGCCCAGGCACTGGCCTGTATCAAGGTGCTGGAACTGGATCCCGCCAAGGTTAACCCCAACGGCGGAGCAGTGGCGCTGGGGCACCCGCTGGGCTGCACCGGTTCAAAACTCACCACCCAGTTAATGTATGAGATGCAAAGGATCAATGCCCGTTACGGCGTGGTCAGCATGTGCATCGGCGGTGGCATGGGCGCAGCCGCCGTGTTTGAAAGGATTTAAAACACAGAAGTCAGAATACAGGAGTCAGAATTCAGCATAACAAGTATTATTTTGGCTCCATATTCTGAATTCTGTATTCTGTATCTTACAATAAATGAAAGGGGTATGCAATTATGCAAAAGGGTGCCATGTTTTTGCTGGAAAATATCGAGCCTGACAAGATTTTTACTCCTGAAGATTTTGCCGATGAACACAAAATGATTGCTGACACCGTGGCAGACTTTGTGGAAAATGAAATCGTTCCCAATATAGAAGAGCTGGATAAACAAAAAGAGGGCCTGATGCGGTCTATGCTGGAAAAAGCAGGCGAACTGGGGCTTTTGTCCGCTGACGTTCCGGAGGAGTACGAAGGCGATGAAATGGGTAAAATTGCCTCGGCCATCATCGCCGAAAACGTATCCGCCGGCGGTTCCTTCGCAGTCAGCCACGGCGCCCACACCGGCATCGGCTCGCTGCCCATCATCCTTTTTGGCACCGAAGAACAAAAGAGAAAATACTTGCCCGGCCTGGCCACCGGTAAACTTGTGGCTGCGTACGCTCTCACCGAACCCATGGCCGGCTCGGACGCCCTGGGTGCCCGGACCAAGGCGGTACTTTCCGAGGACGGTAAATACTATATCCTGAACGGTGAAAAAATATTTATCACCAATGCCGGTTTTGCCGATGTGTTTATCACTTACGCCAAGATTGACGGCGAAAAATTCACTGCTTTTATAGTGGATCGAGACACCCCCGGATTTTCCGTGGGCGCTGAAGAAAAGAAACTGGGTATCAAGGGTTCTTCGACCTGCTCGTTAATCTTTGAAGATGCCAAGGTGCCCGTGGAAAACGTGCTGGGCGAAATCGGCAAGGGCCATGTTATTGCCTTCAATATCCTGAACATCGGTCGCTATAAGCTCGGTGCGGGCGCTGTCGGTTCCTCCAAGGCGGCCCTGGCCGTTGCCGCCAAGTATGCGCTGGAACGCCAGCAATTCGGACTTCCTTTAGCCAAGTTCGGGATGATTAAAAACAAGATCGCCCAGGTGGCCGCCAAAACTTACGCGTCGGAAAGTTTGCTTTATCGCATGGTGGGGGAAATTGAAGAAGTGCTGGAAGACGAAACCGACGGCAAGGAAATCGGCGCCGCCATTGAGGATTATGCCATTGAATGCTCCATCGCCAAGGTGCACGCTTCAGAAACCCTGGATTACGCGGTTGACGAATGCGTACAAATACACGGCGGTTATGGCTACACTCAGGAATTCCCGGCCGAGCGTTTCTATCGTGACGCCAGGATCAACCGGATTTTTGAAGGCACCAACGAAGTCAACCGCCTGATTATCCCCGGCACCCTGCTCCGCCGCGGCATGAAAGGCCAGCTCCCGCTGCTGCAAGCCGCCCAGGCCCTGGCCGCCGAGGTGACTTCGCTGCGCGCCAAAATGCCAACCGGGGATGAAGCCCCGCTGGAGATCGAATTCGACATGGTAGACCGGGCCAAGAAGCTGTTCCTGATGGTTGGCGGCACCGCAGCGCAAAAGTACATGCAAAAAATCGTCAAGGAACAAGAAATTATTGAAATTATGGCTAACATGGCCATTGAAATCTACGCCATGGAAAGCGCCCTGCTGCGGGCCAAGAAAGCCCTTGACAATAACCCCGAAAACGCGGAAACTAAAGTAGAACTGGCACTGGCCTATGTATACGATGCGTTCCCGAAGCTGGATGCTTGGGCCAAGCAGGCGCTGGCCTATATGTTTGAAGCCGGCGACATGCTGCGCACCAACCTGAGCATCGCCAAACGACTGGCCAAGTACCAGCCTGTCAACCTAATCGGCATCCGCCGGAAAATTGCCGCCAAGGTTCTGGACGCCGGGAAATACGTGGTCTGATTGGTAACCCCTCCAAGCGCCACCCATGACCGACTGAGGTTATCTAGGGAATTCGGGGGCCATAAGACCCGCGAATTCCCCCGGGCGCTTTTTTAAAAATAAGGGAGGAGGTGGCACATGGCCGCCAAACGCACAGGAGAAAAATATAACGCCATCATTGAAGCAGCCGTCAAGGTTATTGCGGAGAATGGCTACCATAACTCCCAGGTATCCAAAATAGCCAGGGAAGCCGGGGTGGCAGACGGCACCATCTACCTTTACTTTAAAAACAAAGAGGATTTGCTGATATCATTATTCCAGGTCAAAATGGGTGATTTTACAGCCGGCGCCCGCAAGGAATTGAATGATATGCAAAATCCCTTTGCCAAGCTGGCCAAGCTAATCAGCCTGCACTTCAACCTTTTGGAAGCCGATCGGCACCTGGCGCTGGTGGTGCAGATTCAGCTGCGCCAGTCCAACGCCTCCATCCGCGAGGGCATAGCCGCGCCGCTCAAGAAGTATTTTAAAATTATTGAAGAAATTTTTAATGAAGGTGTCAGGTCCAATGTTTTCCGGCAGGACATCAACCCCAAGCTGGCCAGGCAAATGATTTTCGGCACCATGGATGAAGTTGCCACCTCCTGGGTGATGTCGCAACGGCATTATAGTCTGAAGGATCAAATCATACCGGTTTACAACCTGCTGGCACAAGCCCTGTCAGCCCCGGACGTTAAAATCGAACCCTTTCCCGTAAAATATATTTAAGCCGGAGTTTATCTCCCGGCTTTTTTTTGTTCCCGGCGGGACTATCGCGCAAAAGCGGCTTTCGGACCTGACCGCAGGCAGTCAGCCCAAAGCCGTTTTCTGATTTACGGCGCGCCGTAAACCTTTCCTTCATTTCTCATGAATGTTTCCAACGTTTTTTCCTGGTTCAGTGGGCCGCTGGTAGCCGTGGAACCTTCCGCAAAATATTTTACAATACCTGAATATATAGCATAAACCAGTTTCCCCTGGTAATCTTTATCGCACATCAGCTTTTCTTCCCTGGCATTGCTGATGAAGCCGATTTCGACAATAACCGCCGGCATTTTTGCATTGCGGGTGGTGTAATAGTCCACGGCCTTGGCTTTGCGGTGCGTATTTTTCAACAGCCGCACCAACTCAGACTGAACCAATTTAGCCAGCTTGGCGCCCTCTTCCGAACCGGGCTGGTAAAAAGTCTGGGCCCCGTGTTCCCGGGGACCGGACTTGAAGCTGTTTACGTGCACACTGATAAATGCATCGGCCTTACGATCGTTGGCCAGGGCCACCCGCCTGGACAGGTCCTGCCTTTTACGGTCGATTAATCGCCCGCCGCCCGGGTCGCTGAGATCGACATCCGTCTCCCTGGTCAGCAGCACCACCGCTCCGGCCTGCCCCAGTACATGGGCCAGCTTGCGCGCAACCTCCAGGGTAATCTCCTTCTCTATTGCTCCGCCCGGCCCCTTGGAACCGGGATCAATCCCACCGTGCCCCGGATCCACCACGATCAGCTTATTGGCCACCGACCAGGACAGCGCTGCCACCCGGCGGTTTTCCAAACGCTCCGCCACCGCGCCGGCAGTGTAATAGCCTGCTATGATCAACACCGCCAAAAACAGTACCGCCCGGCCTTTTATCCTGAATACCCGTATCATGTAGCCCACCCCTCCCGGCATGTAAGCGGGGTATTCACTAAAACCCCTTAAGAAAATTATGCCGGTGGGCGGATGGATATGAAAAAAACTAATGTTTTTATGACGTAACGGCAAGATTAATAATAAAAGACCACCAGGTAAATGGTGGTCCGGTTGTACTGAAATATTCTTCTTTAACGCTTGGAGTATTGCGGAGCGCGGCGGGCTTTTTTAAGACCGTACTTGCGCCGTTCTTTCATCCGCGGGTCGCGGGTTAAAAATCCCGCCTTTTTAAGGACAGGCCTTAAATTGGGGTCCGCTTCCACCAGAGCGCGGGCAATACCCATCTTGACAGCGCCGGCCTGACCGCTCACACCGCCGCCCAGCACCTTGACCAATACGTCAAAACGACCGCTGGTTCCAGTCAATTCCAGAGGCTGGCGCGCAACGATTTCCAGGGACTTTCTGCCAAAATATTCGTCAACATTCCTGTTATTTACCGTAAATTTCCCTTCACCGGGGCGTAAAAACACCTTGGCCACCGCGTCTTTTCTGCGCCCGGTACCGTAAAACTGGACTTGAGCCACTCATGCTCCTCCTTCCGACCGTTACATTTCCCAAATTTCAGGTTTTTGTGCCTCGTGGGGATGTTGGCTCCCACGATATACCCTTAACTTTCTGGCCATATCCCTGCCCAGACTGTTGTGTGGCAGCATGCCGGTGATGGCTTTATAAACGGCCAGCTCAGGCTTGGTCTGCATCAACTTGTCGTACCTGGTAGCTTTTAAGCCGCCGGGGTAACCTGAATGCCGGTAGTACATTTTTTGCCGCAGTTTATTGCCTGTCAGTACGGCCTTATCGGCATTTATAATAATCACATGATCTCCGGTATTAACGTGCGGGGTAAAGGTGGGCTTGTGCTTGCCGCGTAATATCCTGGCTGCCTCCGCCGCCAGGCGGCCCAACACCTTTCCTTCCGCGTCGATAATATACCACTTGCGCTGTACCTCATTGGGCTTAGCCATGTATGTCGTCCTCATTGTTATTACCTCCCGTGTCAAAAACGCCAACCTTCGGGCAAACCGGGGGCTCATCGGCTGCCATAAGGTCACACATAAAGTAATTTTAATACATAGTATTACCAGTGTCAAGGTATTTACGTTAATACAACAACAAATACTGTTACATATTATTAATATTCCACATATTCCAAACATAATCCCTGGGGCGGCATGGTAGGACCGGCCTGCAACCTGTCACGGGACTCCAAAATCATTTTAACCGTTTCCGGCTTGATTTTGCCCAGGCCCACCTGGACCAGGGTACCTACCATGATCCGTACCATGTTATACAAAAATCCGTCCCCGTTAAAAGTAAACATAACCAGTGGCCCTTCCCGCGTCACCTCGACCCGGTTCAACGTGCGCACGGTGTTTATTACCGGCGAGCCCGCCGCTTGAAAGCATTTGAAATCGTGCCGGCCTATCAAACAGCTGCAGGCTGCGGATATAGCCTCCACATCCAGGGGTACGGGCCAAAAGGTGCTGTACAGGCGGTGAAATGGCGAGGGAATCCGGTCATTCCAAATGCTGTACCGGTATGTTTTGGCCCGGGCGGAAAACCTGGCATGAAAATCGGCCGGCACCTCCTCGGCCGCAACCACCACAATATCACCGGGCAGCACCCCGTTCGCAGCCAGTGGAATGCGCTGCACCGGGATGGGCCATTCCCCGGCGTCAAAGTTAACTACCTGACCCCGGGCATGTACACCGGAATCGGTGCGCCCCGCCCCAACCACCTGCACCCGTCGACCGGCCAGTTTGCAAAGACAGTTTTCTAACTCCTCCTGGACGGTGGCCAGCCCGGTCCCCCGCTGCTCCTGAAAACCGTGGTAATTGGTGCCGTCGTAGGCCACCGTAAGTTTGACATTACGCAAGGTTCCACCCCGTCAATCGCTGCACTACAATAAAGCCCAAAATCAGTACGTTTATCAATACAGCAGCATAATCAGCAGCGCCGAAACGCAACTCATGCATCCGGGAACGTACGGTACCCACCCGATAGCCCCGGATCTCCATGGCCAGGGCCAGTTCGTCCGCCCGGTTGAATATATTAATGAGCAGCGGGACCATAAACGGCACCAGCCGTTGGGCCCGCTCCCTTACGCTGCCGCGGGTGAAATCGGCGCCCCGGGACCGCTGCGCCATAAGCAGGTACCGGGCCTCGTCAAAGAGGGTGGGAACCAGGCGCAGAGCCAAATTAACCACCATAGCCAGTTCCCGCACCGGTACTTTTACCCTGGCCAGCGGCGCCAGCAACCATTCCAGGGCGGAAGCCAATTGCAAGGGGGTGGTGGTAAAGGTAAGCGCCGCCGCCACCAGCATCAGCAGGGCCAGTCGCCACAAGAGCCAACCGCTGTTCGCCAGACCTTCTCCGGAAATCTTGACAAAGCCGTAACTAAATAGCGGCTCACCGGGCGTAAACAACACCTGAATGATAAAGCTAACCAACAGCAGCAACCACAGGGCCCGCAAACTGCGCCAGTATACCCCGGGCCTGATCCGCGACACGACAAGCACCAGCACTGTCCAGACAGACAGCAATCCCATGGCGGCAGGGTTGTCCGCCAGGAATGCCGCCGGCAGCGCCAGGACCGTGCAGGTTAACTTGGCCCGGGGGTCCATACGGTGCATCAATGACTGCCCCGGTAAGTATTGCCCCGCGGTAATGCCGCTCAACACGTGGTATCTCCTCCTGGTTCGATGCGGACAGTTTGCAACAGTTCCTGCAACATCCCGGCGGCTTCTTCCGGAGTCAGGGGTATCCCCGGCAATTGTATGCCGGCCTCGGCCAGCCGGCCGGCCAACTCCACGGCAAACGGGGCTTTCAGCCCGGCCTTGCGCAGCATCGCTGCTTCACCCAGCATTTGCCCGGCATCCCCCACGCCCATCAACCGCCCCCGGCATAATACCGCCACCCGATCGGCATAAGACGCCGCATCCTCCAGGTGATGGGTGATCAATATCACAGTGGTCCCGTACTCCGCCTGAATATCTTTCAGTTTGCGCAGGATTGATTTGCGGGTTGCCGGATCCAGCCCCGCCCCGGGCTCATCCAACACCAACACTTCAGGCCGCATGGCCAGCACCCCGGCAATGGCAACCCGGCGCAACGCTCCGCCGCTGAGTGTCTTGGGGTCGGCTCTTTGCAATTTTTCCGGCAACCCCACCATGGCCAGCGCTTCGTTCACCCGCCGGGCCACCGCCCGTTCATCAATTCCCAGATTACGCACGCCAAAGGCAATGTCGTCAAATACCTTTAAATTAAAAATTTGCCGCTCGGGGTACTGAAAAACCAGGCCCACCCGGCGCCACAATTCGCTGCGGTGACTGCGGTCGGTTACATCACCGCCCAGCACCCGCACCCGGCCGGTGGTTGGCAGCAGCAACCCGTTAAAGTGCATTACCAGGGTTGTTTTACCGCTGCCGGAGGCCCCGGCCAGCACCAGGAATTCGCCCCGGGATATTTCCAGGTCTATACCCCCCAAAGCCTCCGCCTGTAGCGGCGTGCCCGGAAAATATACATGAGTTAGTTTTTCTGCTTTAATACACGGCATAGATAATCAACCAAATCCTCAATGAATACAATATCAGGCGGCAGTGCCACGCCCCGGTTCGCCAGGCAACAGGCCAACTCAGCCATACCGGGTAAACCCAACCCCAGGCTGCTCAGCAGTCGGTGCTCACGGCCAAAGATCGTCCCCGGGCTGTCATCCGCCGCCAAAACGCCGTTGCCCAGCACCCAGATCCTGTCTGCCCGGGCAGCCTCATCCATATGGTGGGTAACCATCACCACTGCTTTGCCGGCACCGGCCAGGCTGCGCAATACTTGCAGCACTCCCTGCCGGCCCAGGGGGTCCAGCATGGAGGTGGGCTCATCCAGCACCAGGCAGGACGGTTTTAAAGCTAAAAGACCCGCAATGGCCAGGCGCTGTTTCTCCCCGCCGGAAAGCAGGTGCGGCGGCCGCCGGCGCAAATGTTGCAGGCCCACGGCATCCAGGGCATCATCCACCCGGCGGCGCACTTGGACCGGGGGCAGGTTTAAGTTCTCCGGCCCGAAAGCAACGTCTTCTTCCACCACGGCGGCCACCAGCTGGTTATCCGGGTTCTGCACCACCAGCCCCACCCGCTGCCTGACGGTTTCCCCGGCGGTCGGATCCCCGGCCTTTAGCCCGTCGATGATTATTTCGCCGCCGGACGGCTGCAGCAGCCCGGAAATAAGCCGTGCCAGGGTGGATTTGCCGGACCCGTTGGGACCGATCACGGCAATAAACTCACCCCGGCACACGGTCGCGTGTATATCTTTAAACACGGGGCGGTCACTGCCCGGATAAGTGTAAGACAGGCCCTTTAATTCCACCAGGGGCCTGTTTTTAGGCATAGGCACACTCTACCCCTTTAAATGCCAAGAGGAAACCGCATAACGCGATTTCCCGGTCAGCAAATATGGTTATTTAAACCAGTTCCAGCATAGCCAGCTGGGCGGCGTCGCCACGCCGGTTGCCCAGTTTAACGATGCGGGTATACCCGCCCTGGCGGTCGGCATATTTGGGCCCGTAAGTATCAAACAGTTTACGCACCACTTTTTCCTCATATATATACTCCAGCGCCTGCCGGCGGGCGCTCAAGTCCCCCCGCTTGGCCAGGGTGACCATTTTTTCGGCTATCCTCTTCACTTCTTTGGCTCGGGCCTCGGTGGTGGTAATACGTTCATCGCGGAAAAGAGAGGTCACCAGGTTGCGCAACATGGCCTTCCTGTGGCCGGTGTTACGACCCAACTTTGCGTAAGCCACCTTTATCCCTCCTTAATCATCATCCTTGCGCAGTGATAAACCAAGTTCGGCCATTTTGTTCAAAACCTCTTCCAGGGACTTTTTACCGAGGTTGCGCACCTTCATCATGTCTTCTTCATTACGCTGGGTCAATTCCTCCACGGTATTGATTCCGGCGCGTTTCAGACAGTTATATGAACGCACGCTTAAATCCAGTTCCTCAATGGGCATTTCCAGGATCTTATCCTTTTGTTCTTCTTCCTTCTCGACCATTATCTCAACGTCGTCGGTCGACTCGGTCAGGCCGATGAACAGGCGTAAATGCTCACTTAATATTTTGGCGCTGAGACTGATGGCCTCATCCGGCTTGATGCTGCCGTCCGCCCATACTTCAAGCGTCAGCTTGTCGTAGTCGGTACGTTGCCCCACCCTGGTGTTATCCACGTTATAGTTCACTTTTCGCACCGGCGTAAATATGGAATCAACCGGGATAACCCCTATGACGTGGTCTCCCTTTTTATTGCGCTCGGCCGGTACGTACCCGCGCCCCCGGGATACGGTCATTTCCATCACCAAGCTGGATCCTTCGGCCAGAGTGGCGATATGCATTTCCGGGTTCAGTATTTCCACGTCAGCGTCGGTTTTAATGTCGCCTGCTGTTACAGCACCCTCTTCCCGGGCCTCGATGCGTAAGATTCTTTCCTCATCGGTATACATCTTCAAGCTAAGGCCTTTGAGGTTCAAAATAATATCGGTCACATCTTCTTTTACACCGGGAATAGTGGAAAATTCGTGCAAAACCCCTTCAATTTTTACGGAAGTGACCGCCGCGCCCGGCAGGGAAGACAGCAAAATACGCCGCAGCGAATTGCCCAGTGTGATACCGTAACCCCTTTCCAGAGGTTCCACCACAAATTTGCCGTAATTGTTGTCCTCATCCATTTCAACGCATTCAATTTTTGGCTTCTCGATTTCCAACATACTTTAGACTTAACCCCTCCTTAGGACGGAATGGGATTACCCCCCAAATGCGCCTACCTTACTTGGAGTAAAGCTCCACAATAAGTGTTTCCTGAACTGGGGCGTCTATCTGTTCCCGGGAGGGAAGCGCTACCACCCGGCCGACAGCCTGATTGGCGTCGTATTCCAACCATGCCGGGGGAGTGTTGTCAGCGGCACGTTCCAGTAATTCCTTTACCCGCGGCGATTCCTTGCTTCTATCCTTAACGGTAATTTCATCTCCCACCCGCACCAGGAAGGAGGGAATATTGGTCTTTCTGCCGTTTACCTTAAAATGCCCGTGACGCACCAACTGGCGGGCCTCCGCACGGGATGCGCCCAAGCCCAGGCGGTAAACCACGTTATCCAAACGACGTTCCAGCAAGCGTAACAGATTTTCGCCGGTAACCCCGGGCTGCCTGGCAGCCTTGTCATAGTAATTCCTGAATTGTTTTTCCAGAACCCCGTAAAATCTACGGGCTTTTTGTTTTTCCCTTAATTGCAGACCGTACTCCGAGACTTTTTTCCGGCCTTTGCCGTGCTGACCGGGAGCATAACTGCGGCGATCAATACCGCATTTACCGGTATAGCAGCGATCCCCTTTCAAAAACAGCTTCTGTCCTTCCCGCCGACACAGTTTGCACTGTGCACCTGTATACCTAGCCATAGTCTAGTGATTACACCTCCTTATACTCTGCGGCGCTTGGGTGGCCGGCATCCGTTATGGGGAATCGGTGTAACGTCTTTAATCACGCTCACTTCCAGGCCGGCAGCCTGCAAAGACCGAATAGCCGCTTCCCTACCGGCGCCGGGCCCCTTAACCGTTACTTCCACTTCTTTCATACCATGTTCCATGGCTTCCCGGGCAGCCTTCTCCGCAGCCATCTGGGCGGCAAAGGGGGTGCTTTTTCGGGATCCCTTAAAACCCACACCGCCGGCGCTGGCCCAGGAAATGGTATTTCCCTTCATATCCGTAATGGTGACCAGGGTATTATTAAAAGTGGACTTGATATGTGCCACACCTTGCTCGACATTCTTGCGCTCCCGCTTTCTGGTTCTGGTAACTCTGCGAGCCATTCATTTCCCCCCTTTACTTCTTCCTGCGCGCGCCGACAGTCCGCTTCGGTCCCTTGCGGGTCCTGGCGTTATTCTTGGTATTCTGCCCGCGTACCGGCAGGCCGCGACGGTGACGCACTCCCCGGTAGCTGCCTATTTCTATGAGCCGCTTGATATTCATGGCGATTTCCCGGCGAAGATCGCCTTCGACGCGGTAGTTCTTTTCAATAACATCCCTTAACTTGTTGACTTCCTCCTCGGTCAGGTCCCTGATCCGAGTGTCGGGATTTACTCCGGTCTGCTGCAATATCTTTTGCGAAGTAGATTTCCCGATGCCGTAAATATAGGTAAGACCGATTTCCGCTCTTTTATCACGCGGCAGGTCCACACCCGCGATACGTGCCATTCCTTTTAAACACCTCCAGCTTACCCTTGCCTTTGTTTATGCTTGGGGTTTTCGCATATCACCATGATTTTGCCTTTGCGGCGTATGATCTTGCATTTTTCACAAATCGGTTTGACAGAAGGTCTAACTTTCATCCTGCAACCTCCCCGGGTCCTGCCCGGTTTACGCACTGTAACGGCAGAACCTGATAATTTACTAACCTGTTACATTTTCCGCATTAACTTGCCTGTTTATTTATAACGATAGACAATTCTGCCCCGGGTTAAATCGTAAGGAGATAACTCCACCATCACCCGGTCTCCGGCCAGAATACGGATAAAATTCATCCTTATTTTACCGCTTACATGGGCCAGTACTTTGTGCCCGTTTTTTAATTCCACGCGAAACATGGCATTGGGCAACGGCTCAATCACGGTACCTTCCATTTCTATAACATCTTTACCTGACATTAGATAAAAACCAACCTCCTTTTACAATGGTTACTCTTCCGGGTTTCCAACCAGTCGCTCAATAGCCCGGCGAATTTCAGGGTTGTTTATGCGTTCGTCCGCCTGCAGCTTTTCGGCAATTTCTTCAGCCACCCGGTGATGAAGGACCAGGTGTTTCAAGTTCTTCTTTTTCGGGTTCTCCAGGCGCCTGACCATTCCGTCGGCAACCTTGACATATCCTTCTCCCAGGACTTCCACCACCAGATAAACCCTGCCGCTGTCTCGCCCGGACCTGGATTCCACCAGTTGCCCCGGGACCGCTTTTCCTTCCATCGCCATTCACCCTCCCGATCAACCGGTTCAGGCTCTATCCAGCATATACGAACTGAGCTTTTAAAGGCATTGAGTTATGTTGTTTGCTGTCCCGACCACCAACAGCCAGTGCCGAAACATGCTACAGCGTGGTCAATATCCGGGGTTCACCGTCAGTAATCACTATGGTATGTTCAAAGTGCGCCGAAGGCTTGGCGTCCCTTGTAACCACCGTCCAGTTATCCGGAAGAGTTTGCACATAATAAGTGCCCATGTTTACCATCGGTTCTATTGCTAATGTCATACCTGCTTTAAGCCGTGGCCCCCGACCGGGCCTGCCGAAATTAGGTACCTGCGGTTCCTCGTGCATCTTATTGCCGATGCCGTGTCCCACATAATCTCTGACCACAGAAAAGCCATGCTGTTCCACGTAGGTTTGTACCGCATGTGATATATCGGAAAGCCGGTTGCCTTCCCGGGCCATGGCGATCCCCCTGTACAGGGATTCCCTGGTCACATCCAGCAATTTTTGCAGCCCCGGCGTGATATCGCCCACGGGAAAGGTCTGGGCGCTATCCCCGAAATATCCATTTATTTCCGCTCCAACGTCAATACTAATAATATCTCCATTTTCCAATTTTCTTAAACCGGGGATACCGTGCACCACCTGCTCATTTACCGAAGCGCATATGGTAGCCGGAAAACCGTAAAGTCCTTTGAAAGCCGGCCGCGCCCCCCTGGATACGATATATTCCTCGGCAACCAGGTCCAACTCCGCGGTGGTAACACCGGGACGTATCATCCGGGCAATTTCGGCCAGCGCACCGGCCACAATTTTTCCGGCCTCACGCATATAGCCCAATTCGTGTTCAGACTTGCAGATAATCATCAGCAAACACCCCGGTTACTTAATGAAGCCCTGATAGCTCCGCATCAACAGGTGGGATTCAATTTGCTTCATGGTATCCAGAGCCACACCCACTACGATCAATAGCGCCGTACCGCCGAAATAAATATTGGGAATACGGGTGGCCAGCAGAACAAAGTTGGGCAATATGGCAATCAGCGCCAGAAACACCGCCCCGGCCAGGGTAATTTTGTTCATTACCCGGGCAATATATTCCGCTGTCGGCCGGCCCGGCCTGATACCCGGAATAAATCCACCGTATTTTTTGATATTGTCCGCCATATCCACCGGGTTCATAATTACGGCTGTGTAGAAATAAGTAAAACCGATAATCAGCAGAGCGTACATCACCGTATGGGCCGCCGAACTCCAGCCGAAATACTTGACGTAAAAATCAGCGACGGCTGAGCCCTGGAACCAGCGGGCAATTTGCTCCGGAAACATTAACAGCGAAGACGCAAAAATGACAGGTATGACGCCGGCCTGGTTCACTTTCAGCGGCAGGTGGGTAGTTTGCCCGCCGTACACCCGGCGACCCACCACCCGCTTGGCGTACTGAACCGGAATGCGCCGCTGCCCTTCCTGGACCGCCACCACCGCGGCGATCACCAGGGCGCCGATAACGGCCAGTATCACTATGCTAAGGATATTGATGGTCCCGGCTTCCAACTGCAGGTACAGGTTCTGCAATCCCGCCGGCAGCCGGCTCACAATACCGGCAAATATCAGCAGCGATATACCGTTGCCGATGCCCCGCTCGGTAATTTGCTCGCCTATCCACATCAGCAGGGTGGTACCGGCGGTCAAGGTAAAGGCAATTACCACGTAGCTTAAAAATCCGGGGGTGTGCAATACACCGTACCGGCCCATCATTACGCTCATGCCGACAGCCTGCAGCAGCGCCAGAATAACCGTAAAGTAACGGGTGTACTGGGTGATTTTCTTGCGTCCTTCTTCCCCTTCCTTCGCCAGTCTTTCCAGGTGCGGTATGACCACCGTCAACAGCTGCATGATAATGGAGGCGTTGATGTAAGGCACGATGCTCATGGCAAAAACCGAAAAACTTTTGAAGGCCCCGCCGGAAATCACATCGAAAAAGCCGAACAACATGCCTGCGCCGATAAGTTCCTTGAAAGCGTCAACGTTAACTCCGGGCACCGGTACGTGTGCCCCCACCCGGAAAATGAAGATCATGGCCAGTGTAAACAACAGTTTACTGCGCAATTCACTGACCTTGAACGCTCCTTTGAGACCGTCTATTAATTGGGTCATCAAATCACCTCGGCCTTGCCACCGGCTGCCTCAATCTTTTCCACCGCCGACTTGCTGAATGCATGGGCCTTGATAGTAAGAGACTTTTCCAGGTTCCCTTCACCCAATATCTTGATCCCGTCACCGACTTTCTTGATTACCCGGGCTTTCAGCAGGGTTTCCGGGGTCACTTCGGTGCCGCTCTCAAAAAGGTTGAGTTTATCGATATTTACGGCAATGATTTCCTTTTTAAAAGGTGCATTGGAAAATCCCCGTTTGGGCATCCGGCGCTGCAGCGGCATTTGGCCGCCCTCAAAACCAGGCCTTACTCCCCCGCCACTGCGGGCCTTTTGCCCCTTGTGTCCGCGTCCGGCGGTTTTACCCAGTCCGGAGCCGATGCCCTGCCCCTTGCGGGTGGGTTTATGCCTGGAGCCGGGTGTGGGTTTTAATTCATGCAGGTTCATGGTGCACCTCCTTTATACTTCCTCCACTTTCAACAAATGGTTGACTTTGTTTATCGCGCCCCTGATCTGGGGTGTATCCTCATGGATAACGGAACGGTTGGTTTTTCTGAGGCCCAGGGCGTATACCGTTTTCCGCTGGGTCTCCGGCCGCCCGATCAGGCTCCTGACCAGGGTAATCTTTAGCTTCGCCACAACACTACCCCCTTAACCCATAAGTTCTTCCACAGATTTGTTACGCAGGCGGGCAACTTCTTCCGGCATTTTCAATTGCTTGATACCTTCGAGGGTGGCGCGCACTACATTATTGGCGTTGTTTGAGCCCAACGATTTGGTAAGAATATCCTTGACCCCGGCCAGTTCCATGATCGCCCGCACAGGACCGCCCGCTATCACACCGGTACCGGGTGCAGCGGGTTTCAGCATTACTTTGCCGGCGCCGAACCGCCCAATAACTTCATGTGGAATCGTGGTTCCGGACAGGGGCACATTGATCAGCTTCTTTTTAGCGTCCTCAATGCCCTTGCGAATGGCCTCCGGCACTTCGCCGGCCTTGCCCAGCCCGGCGCCGACCCGGCCCTTGCCGTCGCCGACAACCACCAGGGCCGAAAAGCTGAAACGCCTGCCGCCCTTAACCACCTTGGCCACGCGGTTTATAAAAACAACTTTTTCGGAAAACTCGGATTTTGCCGGTTCAAAATTTGACACCGTTTCCCCTCCTTTTTACCGGTCCGTCCTAAAATTCGAGGCCGCCTTCCCTGGCGCCGTCTGCCAGGGCTTTAATCCGGCCGTGATAAATATAACCGGCACGATCAAACACCACTTTTTTGATTCCTTTTTCCTGGGCCTTGGCCGCAATCAGCTTGCCCACTTCCACGGCCGCCTCCTTGTTGCCGCCGGCCACTTTACCTTTAATTTCGGGCGAAAGGGAAGACGCAGCCACCAAGGTTTCCCCCAGGTCGTCGTTGATAATCTGAGCGTATATATTATTGAGGCTGCGGTATACGTTCAGTCTCGGCCGCTGTGCGGTGCCTTGAATTTTATTGCGTACGCGCAGCTGCCGCTTTTTCCGCAATTCGTTGCGGTCAGGTTTGTTAATCATGCCACTTCACTCCTTCCCCCTGTTTTAACGCTTAACCCCGGCTTTACCGACTTTACGGCGGATCCGCTCGTTTTCATACTTGATGCCCTTGCCCTTATAGGGCTCCGGTTCCCGTACCGCGCGGATGTTGGCCGCAATGGCGCCCACCATTTCCTTGTCGATACCCTTGACCGCAATTTTGGTGGGGGCGGGCACTTCAATCTCGATGCCCGGCGGGGGCTCTATTTCCACAGGGTGCGAGTACCCCACGGTCAATACCAGCTTTTTGCCCTGCATGGCAGCCCGGTAACCCACTCCGACCAGTTCCAGGTTTTTTTGGAAGCCGTTGGCCACCCCCTGGACCATGTTGTTGAGCAGGGTTCGGGTAAGACCGTGTAAAGATTTGTGCAGCTTGTTTTCCGAAGGTCTTTCCACCACTATTGTACGGTCATCAACCTGTTTAATGATCATGTCCTTGTGAAACTCTTTTTCCAGCTTCCCTTTAGGGCCTTCCACCCGCACGGTGTTGCCTTCCAACGTGACCTTAACCGCATCGGGAAGCGAGATCGGTTTTCTGCCGATTCTGCTCATGCCTTACACCTCCTATGCCCTTCTACCAGACGTAGCAGATTACCTCGCCGCCGAGGCCCTCCTGACGGGCTTTTTTATCGGTCACAATACCCCGGGAGGTGGATATGATAGCAATACCCAGCCCACCCAGCACCTTGGGGATGGAATCCTTGCGCGCGTATACCCGCAATCCCGGCTTGGATATGCGCTTGAGCCCGGTGATTATCCGTTCCCTGTCTTTGGTGTACTTGAGGTAAATTCGTATTATACCCTGTTTGCCATCCTCAATATATTCATAATCCCTGATGTAGCCTTCCTGCTTCAGTATTTCTGCAATGGCACGCTTCACTTTGGAAGCGGGGGCCTCGACTTTATCATGATAAACCGTATTGGCATTGCGAATACGGGTCAAAAAATCGGCAACAGGATCAGTCATGACCATCCCAAGAATACCTCCTTCCTTTTACCAGCTCGCCTTCCTCACGCCCGGTATTTCACCTTTGTAAGCCAGTTCCCGGAAACAGATCCGGCAGATGCCAAACTTGCGCATGTAAGCGTGAGGCCGGCCGCAGATATTGCACCTGTTATACGCCCGCACCCGAAATTTCGGCGGGCGCTTTGCTTTGGCAATCATTGATTTTTTGGCCAATTGGGTCCCTCCTTTACAACGAAAATTGGTCCAGATTACGCCGCTTTAAACGGCGCCCCCAACAGGCGAAGCAGTTCCCGCGCTTCTTCATCGGTCCGCGCGGTGGTGACGAAAATAATATCCATACCTCTAACCTTGTCGATCTTGTCATAATCAATTTCCGGGAAAATAAGCTGTTCCCTTACGCCCATGCTGTAATTGCCCCGCCCGTCAAAGGACTTGGGCGAAATGCCCCGAAAGTCGCGCACCCGCGGCAGGGCAATGTTGAACAACCGGTCGACAAATTCATACATGCGCTCGCCCCGCAAGGTCACCTTGCAACCCACGTTCATCCCCGTGCGCAGCTTAAAGGCGGCAATGGATTTTTTTGCCTTGGTCACCACCGGGCGCTGCCCGGAGATGGTCATCAAGTCGTTTACCGCCGCGTCAATGGCCTTGCTGTTCTGGATGGCTTCGCCCACGCCCATGTTAATAACGACCTTTTCCAGCCTGGGCACCTGCATGGGATTTGTATAACCGAACTTTTCCATCATGGCTTTGACAACTTCATCCCTGTATTTATCCTTAAGCCTAGGCAAACCTGTTCCCTCCTTCCGCCCGTTAGCTGAGCACTTCCCCGCATTTCTTGCACTGGCGGACTTTTTTACCATCTTCCAGCAGTTTTTTACCCACCCGGGTCGGACTGTTACACTTACTGCAAAAAAGCATTACGTTGGAACTGTGGATGGGTGCTTCCCGCTCGATAATGCCCCCCTGTGGTATGGTACGGGAGGGTTTGGTGTGGCGCTTAACTTTATTGACACCTTCAACTACCACCCGGCTTTTGGCAGGTTGCACTTCCAGCACCTTGCCCTTCTTGCCGGCGCTTTTGCCACGAATCACCAGCACCGTATCGCCTTTGCGCACATGCACTTTAGGCTTGGTCATATCCGTTACACCTCCTGTGGCGGCATTGTTTACAAAACTTCCGGAGCCAGAGAGACTATTTTCATATAGTCGTGATCGCGCAGCTCCCGGGCGACGGGACCAAATATCCGTGTGCCGCGCGGGGTTCCGTCATCCTTGATTATAACGGCGGCGTTTTCATCAAACTTGATATACGTTCCGTCTGGACGACGCACTTCCTTCTTGGTCCGCACCACTACAGCCCTGACCACGTCCCCCTTCTTAACAACGCCGCCTGGCGTAGCTTCCTTGACGGAAGCGATAATTACATCGCCCAGGCTGGCATAGCGGCGGAAAGCCCCGCCCATGACCCGGATGCACATGAGCTTGCGGGCGCCGGTGTTATCTGCCGCTCTGAGCATTGATTGCACTTGAATCACCAGACATCCTCCTTTGCACGATAATCGGTGGACTACCGGCGGCTATAGCTGTTCCGCTTTCTGTAAAATTTCCACCACACGCCACCGTTTATCCTTGGACAGTGGCCTGGTTTCCATAATTATCACTTTATCACCGATATTGCACGTATTTTCTTCGTCATGGGCCTTGAATTTTTTGCTGAACCGGATAGTGCGGCCGTATAATTTATGCCTGCCCAGCGATTCCACAGCCACAACCACAGTTTTATCCATTTTATTGCTTACCACGATACCTGTCCGGGTTTTGCGCATCTTGCGCTCCGACAATGTGGCTACCCCCTTCCGCTACGGGATATGAATTTTCACTAAGCCCGGTTAATGCCGATTTCCCTTTCCCGCAGAACGGTTTTGACGCGGGCAATGTTCCGGCGTACTTCCTTAATCCGCATTGGGTTATCCAGTTGTCCGGTAGCCAGTTGAAAGCGTAACCGGAACAGTTCGTCCTTGGTGTCGTGCAGCTTCTTTTGCAACTCCGCGTCGGTCAGTTCGCGCAGTTCATTAGCTTTCACTTGCCTCACCTACTTCCCCACGTCTTACAAACTTAGTCTTAACGGGCAATTTATGCGAGGCCAGACGCATAGCTTCCCGGGCTACCTCTTCACTAACGCCGGCCAGTTCAAACATTATCCGGCCCGGTTTGACTACCGCCACCCACCATTCAGGGGCGCCCTTGCCGCTACCCATCCGGGTTTCAGCCGGCTTTTTGGTAACTGGCTTATCCGGAAAAATTTTAATCCATACCTTACCGCCCCGCTTGATATGACGGGTCATGGCGATACGCGCAGCTTCTATCTGGCGGTTGGTGATCCAACCGGGCTCCAGAGCCTGCAAACCATATTCTCCGAAATGGACCTCATTACCCCCCTTGGACTTGCCCTTGGGGATTCCTCCGCGACGCTGCTTGCGGTACTTAACCCTTTTCGGAATGAGCATAGAGCCTATTCGCCTCCTTTACCGGCAGCGGTCTTCCTGACTTCCGGCAAAACTTCTCCTTTATATATCCAAACTTTAATTCCTATTTTTCCATAAGTTGTGTTAGCTTCCGCAAAACCGTAATCAATATCGGCACGCAGTGTATGCAGAGGCACTTTTCCCTCGCTGTACCACTCGGTCCTGGCTATTTCCGCACCGGCCAGGCGTCCGCTGCAGGCTATTCTGATGCCTTTGGCGCCCATTTTCATGGCGCGGCCCACGCTCTGCTTCATCGCCCGCCGGAAAGCAATCCTTCTTTCCAACTGGGAGGCCACGTTTTCCGCCATGAGTTGCGCGTCCAGTTCCGGGACCTTGATTTCCACTATGTTGACGTTGACCTGTTTGCCGGTCATCTTCTCCAGCTGTTTGCGCAGGTTTTCCACCTCGGCGCCGCCCCGGCCGATGACAATACCGGGCTTGGCGGTGTGGATGGAAATTTTCACCTTGTTGGCGGCCCGTTCAATCTGAATGCGGGAGATACCGGCCGCGTACAATTTATTCTTTATAAACTTACGAATATTAAAATCCTCAAGCAGAAGGCCGGAGAAATTTTTCTTATCGGCATACCATTTACCTTCCCAATCTTTGATAATACCGATGCGCAATCCTTTGGGATTTACCTTCTGGCCCACACTAACCCTCCTTTTTCTCTTTAACTACCACGGTAATGTGGCTGGTACGGTGGCGCAATATATCGGCCCGGCCCATGGCCCGGGGCTGCCACCGCTTCAAGGTGGGTCCTTGATCCACGTAACAGGCGGCCACGTACAGGTTATCCTTGTTCATTTCGTAATTGTGTTCAGCGTTGGCGGCGGCCGATTTCAGCACCTTGGCCACGGGCACGGACGCCCGCTTGGGCGTGAATTTCAGAATTGCCAGCGCTTCGTTAACGTCTTTACCCCTGATTATATCTATAACCTGGCGCACCTTGCGCGGTGAAATACGGATATATTTAGCAACCGCTCTTGCTTCCTGCATAGTCTTACCCCCTTTTTACATTTACTTCAAAGCGGTAGAC
Organism: Desulfoscipio geothermicus DSM 3669; assembly: GCF_900115975.1. Classification (GTDB taxonomy): domain Bacteria; phylum Bacillota; class Desulfotomaculia; order Desulfotomaculales; family Desulfallaceae; genus Desulfoscipio; species Desulfoscipio geothermicus. The sequence goes on along the minus strand of NZ_FOYM01000011.1, from coordinate 3,742 downwards.
CTTTCAGTATGCGATCCGTGTCCCCTGAAAAGTCTTGTGGGGGCGAACTCGCCTAATTTGTGTCCAACCATGTCCTCGGTAATGTATACGGGAACATGCTTTCTGCCGTCGTGCACGGCAATGGTATGACCGATCATTTCCGGGAAAATGGTGGAACGGCGGGACCAGGTCTTGATGACCCGTTTGTCGCCCTTTTCGTTCATCTCATGAATTCTCTTAAGGAGTTTTTCGTCACAATACGGGCCTTTTTTAAGAGAGCGACCCATCGGCTAGCCTCCTTCCTGCACCTATAAGCGTTTACTATTTTTTACCGCGCCGCTTGACGATCAGGCGATCGCTGGGTTTGTTCTTTCTGGTCCGTGCGCCCAGAGCAGGTTTACCCCAGGGTGTAACCGGGTTCCTGCCGACGGGTGAGCGCCCTTCACCACCGCCGTGGGGGTGATCCACCGGGTTCATGACCACACCGCGTACGCTCGGGCGTTTACCCAGCCAGCGGGAACGGCCGGCCTTGCCGACGGTAATGTTTTCGTGATCCACGTTACCCACTTGTCCGATGGTGGCCCGGCAATCCTGCAGAATCAGCCGCATTTCTCCAGACGGCATGCGCACATGCGCGTACTTGCCTTCCTTGGCCATAAGCTGTGCCGCGGTGCCCGCGGAGCGAACCAACTGGCCGCCTCCCCCGGGATGCAATTCAATATTGTGTATCATGGTACCCACCGGAATGTTGCGCAGCGGCAAAGCATTACCAACCTTGATGTCGGCATCGGGGCCGGACTCCACCTGCTGGCCCACTTTGAGGCCAACCGGAGCCAGCATGTAGCGCTTTTCCCCGTCGGCGTAGTGCAGCAGGGCAATACGCGCTGAGCGGTTGGGGTCGTATTCAATAGTGGCCACCTTGGCCGGAATGCCGTCTTTATCCCGTTTAAAATCGATAATGCGGTACATCCGCTTGTGACCGCCGCCACGGTGGCGAACGGTTATTCTGCCGCTTCCGTTTCTGCCGCCTTTCCTTTTCAGCGGTTCCAGCAGGGACTTTTCCGGTTCGGTTGCGGTTATTTCCTCAAAGGTCGAAACGGTGACAAACCTCCGACCCGGCGATGTGGGCTTAAATTTTTTAATCCCCACCTGGTCTCCCTCCTTATCGCACTCGCCCGCCTACCACTGCAACCAGGCGAGTCTTTTCGCTACACACCTTCAAAGAGCTGAATTTTATCCCCTGCTTTGAGGGTAACAATGGCTTTTTTCCGGTCAGGCGCCTTGCCCCAGCGGTTGCGGACGCGTTTTGTCTTGCCCTTCACCCGCATGGTGCGCACCTTATCCACTTTAACGTTGAATAAATCTTCCACAGCCTTGCGTATTTCGATCTTGTTGGCGTTTAAGTCAACAATAAAAGTATACTTGTTTTCTTCCAGCAACGACATGCTTTTTTCAGTAACCACGGGCCTGATGATGATATCTCGAGGATTCTTCACTATGCGAACACCTCCTCGACTTTGGCCACCGCATCCCTGGTAATCACCAGCGTTTTATGCGCCAGCAAGTCGTACACGTTGAGCCCCGGAACGCTGAGGGGCTTAATCCCCGGGATGTTGCGCGCCGACTTGAAAACCGAGTCGTCTTTTTCCGCTGTTACCACCAGCGCCTTGTTGTTCACCTTCAGGTTTTCCAGTATTTTCACCATGTCCTTGGTTTTGGGGGCATCCAGCTTTAATTCTTCCAGCACAACAATGGTGCCGCCCTCCACCTTGGATGAAAGGGCTGACTTCATGGCCAGCCTGCGCACCTTTTTGGGGATCCGGTAGCTGTAATCCCTGGGATGCGGGCCGAATACTATGCCGCCGCCGCGCCAGATGGGCGAGCGGGTGGACCCGTGCCGGGCACGGCCGGTGCCCTTCTGGCGGTAAGGTTTACGCCCGCCGCCGCTGACCTCGGCCCTGGTTTTTGTATCGTGAGTGCCCTGCCGCCTGCCGGCCAGTTGCATGGTCACGGCGTCATGCAGAGCCTGCCGGTGCACCGGTATGCCGAAGACGTCGTCCTTGAGGTCAATTTCTCCGACCTGGTCACCGTTTATGTTGTATATGGCAACTCTGGGCATGATTGACTTCCTCCTTTCGCTGCGCCGCCGTTACCTTGCTTTAACGGCCTCTTTAACCATTACCAGGCCGCCCCGCGCACCCGGTATGGCGCCCTTGACAGCCAGCAGGTTTTTACCGGCGTCCACCCGGACCACTTCCAGATTTTGCACGGTCACCCGCTCCATACCGTAATGTCCGGGCAATTTCCTGCCCTTGAACACCCGGGCCGGTCCTTTGGCTGACAGCGCACCAGGCCTGCGGTGATACTTGGAACCGTGCGCCATGGGGCCGCGGTGAAAGCCGTGGCGTTTAATGCCGCCGGCAAAGCCGCGCCCTTTGCTGGTTCCCACTACGTCCACCTTTTGGCCGGCTTCAAAGATATCGGCCTTTATTTCCTGGCCCACTTCGTAGGTATCGATATCGTCAACGCGGACTTCCCGCAAATAGCGCTTGGGTTTTACGCCCGCCTTTTCAAAATGTCCCTTAATGGGTTTGTTGAACAGGTTTTCCCGCTTTTCACCGAACCCCAACTGAACGGCGTTGTAACCGTCCTTTTCGCCGGTCTTCTTTTGTACCACTATGCAGGGACCGGCCTCGATTACGGTCACCGGAACGGCTATACCTTCATCGGTGAAAACCTGGGTCATACCAACCTTTTTACCTAAAATTGCTTTAGGCATTTCTCCACTGCACCTCCCGAGCCTGCTCGAAGTCACTGCTTGCAAGGCTTTTTCGATGCCGTCAGCGGTTCACGTTTGGTGATCGGTCGTCGGTGGTCGGTGGTCGGTATACGGCAGCACAGCATGATACAAGCAACTATAATCTGTACAACGCCATGATAGCGCTGCTATTGATTCCATCATGCAAACCGACAGCCTTCCGCCCCTCCACAGAATCGACGATGCACCGGTGAACTTGACCTTCGAGACTGCTGATAATTTTTATTTTATAGTTTGATTTCAATATCCACCCCGGCGGGCAGGTCAAGGCGCATCAGCGCGTCCACCGTTTTCGGCGTGGGTTCCATTATATCAATCAACCGTTTGTGGGTTCTCATTTCAAATTGTTCCCGGGAGTCTTTGTTGACGTGCGGGGAACGTAAAATGGTGTAAATGCTTTTTTCCGTGGGCAGCGGCACGGGGCCTGCCACGTTGGCGCCGGTCCGGCGCGCGGTGTCCACTATTTTCTGGGCTGACTGGTCCAGCATGTGGTGGTCATACGCCTTGAGCCGGATGCGGATCTTTTGACTTTTCATGCACTGACCTCCTTTCACGCCAAGAAGCGAGGCTACAGTTATTCGTTGATGCCGGTAACCACCCCGGCGCCCACGGTACGGCCGCCTTCACGGATGGCGAAACGCAAGCCTTCTTCTATGGCGATGGGGGTGATGAGTTCGATGTCGATCTTGATGTTGTCGCCGGGCATGACCATCTCTACGCCTTCCGGCAGTTTGACTACTCCGGTGACGTCGGTGGTGCGGAAGTAGAACTGCGGGCGATAGCCGTTAAAGAACGGGGTGTGACGGCCACCCTCTTCTTTGGTCAGTACATACACTTCGGCGTTGAATTTGGTGTGTGGCTTGATGCTGCCGGGCTTGGCGAGTACCTGACCGCGCTCGATTTCTTTACGGTCCACGCCGCGCAGCAGGCAGCCTACGTTGTCGC
>NZ_FOYM01000021.1 GCF_900115975.1 Desulfoscipio geothermicus DSM 3669 | reverse complement strand
GATGAAATAAGCCGCGTACTTGACCAAATTGAACAAATTTTAGGGGCCAGGGGAAAAAGGGTTAATAAAGAAAGTATTATGGCTGAATTGAGCCAGATTCGGAAAAACGGTTACGCGCTAAGCTTTGGTGAAGTAAATCCGGGAACCGTGGCCATCGGTTCTCCGGTATTCGACTACAAAGGAAGAGTTACGGCGTCAATCGGGATCATGGGTCCGGAAAACCGCTTTTCTCCGGATGAAATGCCTGTCAAGATAAAAAATGTAAAAAAAAGCGGCCATAGCTTTAACCAGGAACATTGGGGGTCGCGTCAGTTTCGAGGAATCTTAAACCGAATTAGTTTTCTAATCAACCACATAGAAAAAAACAAGACAAAGAGGTGATGAAATAGACAGTATATGACCGTTTACACAATGATAGTGATAAATGACAACAAGGAGGTTAAGTATGGGACAAGAAGTCAACAACGAAAAAGTTAAGATTTTGCAAGGAAATGAAGCCATCGTTGAGGCTGCCGTAGCTGCTGGCTGCAGGTTTTTTGCGGGTTACCCGATAACTCCAGCCTCGGAAGTGGCTGAAACGATGGCCCAGCGCCTGCCCCAGGTAGGCGGTGTGTTTATGCAAATGGAAGATGAGATCGCCAGCATTTGTGCGACCATCGGCGCCTCTTTCGGCGGCCTGAAAGCATGCACGGCATCTTCCGGTCCCGGCATCAGCTTGAAACAGGAAGGCGTGGGCTACGCATCAGCGGTGGAAGCGCCGATAGTGGTAATCAACGTCATGCGTGGCGGACCCGCTACCGGGATGCCAACCGCGGTGGGCCAACAGGATATTATGCAGGCCAAATACGGTTCGCACGGTGATTATGAAATTATCGCCCTAATGCCATCCTCGTGCCAGGAGGCCTTTGATTTGACATATAAGGCGTTTGAACTGTCCGAACATTACCGGGTGCCGGTTTATGTATTATCCGACGAAATCGTGGGCCACACCCGCGAGAAAGTGCGGATACCGGCAAACCTGTCCCCGGTGGAGCGGAAAAAGCCGGCCAAAGAAAACTTCCAACCCTACAAAGCCCAAGCAAACGGGCTGCTGGACGGTATGCCCGGGTTCAACGAAGGCTATAGACTGCTGATTGACGGCCAACTGCACGACGAGCAAGGTAACCGTGCGGCCCACCTGCCTGATGTATGCGCGCGGCTTACTGAACGGCTGTGCCGGAAAATATCCGACCACGCCGACCAGCTCGTTGACATAGAATCAAGCTATCTCGAAGACGCAGAAATAATCGTAGTCAGCTTTGGGAGCCCATCTAGGCCCTCGCTGCGGGCGGTTAAGGATGCTCGCGCCAAAGGTATCAAAGCGGGCTACCTGAAACTGCGCATTATCTGGCCGTTTCCGGAAACAAAACTGGTTGAACTGACCGCTGGCGCGCGCACCCTCATCGTACCCGAACTAAACATTGGTCGCGTAGTAAACGAAGTCAAGCGAGCAGTTGGCGGCCAGAAGGAAGTGGTCGGCTTGTCCAAGCTGGGTGGACTGCTGCACACTCCCGGCGAGATTCAGGCTGAAATCGAAAGGAGGGCCCAAGCATGCACCCGTTAGGAGAAAAATACCTCAGGAAAAACGCGCTGCCTCTTTTGTGGTGCCCCGGCTGCGGCAACGGCACCATCTTAAACGCTACAGTCAGAGCCATCGAAAACTTGGGCATCCGCGACCGGCTGGCACTGGTGGGCGGCATCGGCTGCTCGGGCTGGATACCGGTTTACATTGATGCGGACACACTGCACGTGCTGCACGGTCGCGCCATCCCATTTGCCACTGGCCTGAAGATGAGCGACCCCAACCGTAAAGTCATCGTATTCAGCGGTGACGGCGACTGCCTGGGCATCGGCGGCAACCATTTTATCCACGGGGCCAGGCGCAACATTGACATAACCGTAATCATGGTTCATAACCAAATCTACGGCATGACCGGCGGCCAGGTGGCGCCCACCACGCCCACGGCCAGCAAGACCAAAACATCGCCGTACGGTAACCCGGAAATGCCTTTTAATGGCTGCGAACTGGCCCGGGCCTCCGGTGCCACCTACGTCGCCCGCTGGACAACGGCACACCCGCGGCAGCTCAGCAAAGCCATAGCCGAAGCTATAGACCACCAGGGTTTCTCCTTTGTGGAAGTGCTGACCCAGTGTCCCACCCAGGCCGGGCGAGTAATCCACGGCACGGCAGATCCCGCCAAGCTGCTGGATATGATCAAGGCTAACACCATCAGCGCAAACGCGGCCAAGGACAAGAGCGCAGAGGAGCTTGCGGGAAAATTCCTGATCGGTACTTTGCATCACGACACGCAGCGTCCGGAATTTGCCGGCTACTATTACGAAAAAATCCACAAAGCGGCAGCCGCCAATTAAACAAGGACGGTGAAAAAAATGGTAATTATAGACGAGCTATATTGTAAAGGCTGTTATCTTTGCTCCCATTACTGTCCGAAGAAAATCATCAAGCCATCCGGGAAAAGGAACGGTAAAGGCTATATTATTCCCTGTATAGCCGAACCTGAAGAATGCACCAAATGCAAGACCTGTGAACTTATTTGTCCGGAATTAGCCTTGACGGTCGAGGAGGGAGCGAATTGAGAACCGAGATAAAACTGGCGGGTTTTGGCGGTCAGGGTGTGATTCTGATGGGAGTGCTGCTGGCCCAGGCTGCAGGCTACCATGAAAACAAAGAAGTTGCCCAGACCCAGAGTTACGGTCCCGAAGCCCGGGGCGGCGCTTGCCGGGCCGAGGTAGTTATTTCCGATGAGCCAATCGACTATACCAAGACATTGAACCCAGATATTTTCGTCGCCATGTCCCAGCCTGCCTTTGATAAATACATTAAAGATATAAACATTGAAACTGCGGATATATTCATTGACGATACCCTGGTAACAGAAATACCGGAAGGAATTAAGAAATTGCACCGGGTGTCCGCTACCAAGCTGGCCGAAGAAAAAGTGGGCAACAAAATGGTCGCTAACACAATTATGCTCACCGCGCTGGTTAATGCCACCAAAATGGTATCTCTGGAAGCGCTGAAAAACACCATTGCCGGGAACTTGCCGGCCAAGATCCAGGCGGTGAACATGAAGGCCGTCGATGTGGCGCTGGAATACTGTGAGCAGCAAGGTGGTAAACAATGAAATTATATGAATTCGAAGGAAAACAAATCTTTAGCCAAGCTGGTATTCCCACCCCTCGAGGTACAGCCGTGCGCACTGCGCAGGCGGCCATTGAAGCGGCCCGGGAAATAGGCTATTCCGTAGTGGTTAAAAGCCAGGTGCTGCGCGGTGGACGCGGTAAGGCGGGCGGCATCAAATTCGCCGCGGATGAACAGGAACTGGTGCAAGCTGTTGCGGACCTGCAATCCATGGAGCTGTCCGGCGAGCGTGTGGAAATAATTCTTATCGAAGAAAAGCTGGACATAGCACGGGAGTTCTACATGGGGATAACCCTGGACCCCCGGGAATCACTGCCGCTATTGATGGTCTCCGCCCAGGGCGGCATGGATATCGAGCAAGTGGCTCGGGACTACCCCCATCAACTGTTTAAAATGCACCTTGACCCGCTGGCGCAGCCCCGGATGAACCAGATGCTCGACCTGTTGCTAAAAACAGGCCTGCAGGGCAAGCAACTGGTACAAGCGGCCAAAATATTGCATAACCTGGTGCGCAGTTATTTTGCATATAACGCGATAACTGCGGAAATCAACCCGCTGGTCATTGATGCGTCCGGTAATGTGTTGGCTGCCGATTCCAAGGTGGAGATCGACGACTCGGCTCTATTCAGGATCAAGGCTGTGCAGGGCTTTGAACGGAAGACCGAGATTTCCGACCCGCTGGAAGCGGAAGCCAAGTCCCTGGGCATATCCTATGTGGGTATGGGTAAAGGCAACATTGGTCTTATCGCCGGCGGCGCCGGTCTGGGCATGGCTTCCATGGATATGATCTCGGCACATGGCGGCGTGCCGGCCAACTTTTTGGACCTTGGTGGAGATGCCACCATGGAAAAGACGGCTGACGCGCTGCGGGTAGTGCTCAAAACCCCCGGTGTCGAGGGAGTTTTCATCAACCTGTTTGGCGGAATCAATAACTGCGAACAAATGGCCAAGGGGATCGCTCAGGTCATTGACGAACTCCAGCCCACCCAGGCCATTGTGGTCAAAATGAGAGGCCACTCCCAGGATGAAGGCTGGGCCATTTTAGAAAGCAAAAACATACCCATTATCAAATTCGGTACAACCGAGGAAGCAGTTATCCTGCTGCTGGAACAAATGAACAAAAAGAGGGTGACTGACCATGGCCATTTTAGTTAATCCGGATACCCGCGTCATCATCCAGGGAATAACCGGCAAGCAGGGCACCTACCACGCGCTGAAGATGCTGGAATACAACGTTCACGTCGTCGGTGGAGTAACGCCCGGCAAGGGTGGCCAAAAAGTGCACGGCGTCACCGTGTACGATACCGTGGCGGCGGCTAAAAAAGAACACCAGGTTGACGCCTCTATGATTATGGTACCGCCCGCCGGTGTGTTGAGCGCGGCCATCGAAGCCATTGACAATAAAATACCGCTGATTGTTATCATCACCGAATTCGTGCCCGTTCACGACAGCCTGGTGATAAGAAACATGGCTCGTAAAGCGGGCGTGCGCGTAATCGGCCCCAATACCATCGGCGTTATCAGCCCCGGTAAGGGCAAAGTAGGTATCATGCCCGGTTACATTTACAGCGAGGGCAGCGTAGGCATCATATCCCGCAGCGGCACTTTGACCCACGAAGTTTCCTCAAACTTGACCTATAAAGGGATCGGCCAGTCCACCTGCGTGTGCATTGGCGGGGATCCCGTCAAAGGAACCGATTTTGTCGACGCCCTGCACCTGTTCCGGGATGACGACCAGACCGAAACCGTCGTTATGATCGGCGAGATTGGCGGCGCCGGTGAGGAACTAGCTGCAAAATACGTAATCGAAAACGGGTACCCCAAAAAAATCGTAGCCTTTATCGCTGGCCAGACGGCGCCCGCCGGCAAAAAGATGGGGCACGCAGGGGCCATTGTATCGGAAGGATTCGGTACCGCGGAGTCCAAAATCAAGAGTTTGGGCGAAGCCGGCATTACCGTGGTCAGAACGCTGGACGAACTGCTGCAGGCGGTTCAGTAAAGTTTGGCCTGTAATAGGTGTTTCAAGTAGGCTGTGAGAGGGGGGGTGGAAATAACCCCGGCGTTTTTGCAGATTGTGAGTGACTACTTTTTAGCGGCCAACCCTTATTGACCCTAAAAGTAAAAGGAGGAAGCAAATGAACAAAAAACTGCTTGCCATTGTTTTAAGTTTGAGCCTGGTGCTCTTTGGAGTGATGGGTTGTAGCAGTAACAAGTCTTCCGGTGATGGTTCCGAAGGCGGCCAGTCCAGTTCATCCGGTAAAAAAACTTATATTAATATGGCCACTGCCACAACAGCAGGGATTTATTATGCGCTGGGTAACGCCATTACCAACATGTGGAACGAAAAAGTGGACGGGATCCAGGCGTCCGTTCAATCCACCGCGGGTTCTGCACAAAATGTTGAACTGCTTACCAGGAACGAAGCCCAGGTTGCTTTTATGCAAAACGGAGTGGCCGGGGATGCCTGGAACGGCGAAAACGTTTTTGAAGGGAAACCCAAAAAAGATTTTGTCGGCATGACTTACCTCTATCCCAACCTTTGCTACTTCGTTGTGCCTGCCAATTCAGGCATTAACGAACTGGCGGACCTGAAAGGCAAAAACATTATACCCGGTCCCGTAGGAAGCGGCACTGAACTGAACGCCCGCCAGATTCTATCCGTAGTCGGCATTGATTATCAAAACAATAAAGATGCTACTGCCAACTATGTTTCAAATGCGGAAGCCGCTCAAAAATTTACGGACAGGCAGACTGATATGGCCTTTATTGCCGGCGGTATTCCCCACGCTGCTGTAACGGAAATGATGACCCGTGTGGACGCAAAAATATTGGAAGTCAAAGGTGATGTAAGGGACAAGCTGATTAAGCAATTTCCCGCTTATTTCCCGATTGAAGTGCCAGCCAACTCCTACAAGGGACAGACTGAACCTGTGGAAACGGTAGCCGTTGGTAATATCCTGGTCGTCCGGAAAGATGTCGATGAAGACCTGGTGTATAAAATGCTGGAAAGCATCTATGCCAATAAGGACACCCTCGCCAACTCTTATAAAGGGGCAGCCAATTTCAAAATTGAAAACGGGCTGAACGGTATGACCTTGCCTCTGCACCCGGGAGCGGTCAAGTTCTTTGAAGATAATGGAGTAACAGTTCCCGACAATTTAAAGTTGAAGTAGATAGATCAAATGAACAACTTAATAGAAATGGGAATCTAAGGGCTTCATAGCCCTTAGATTCCATCAATAGGGCCATCAGAAAGAGGTGACCTGCATCTTGAATGAACAGGAAATAGTTATCAGTAAAGAGAAGCAGCAGGAGATATTGAAGAAGTATTCCAGCGAAAGCAACTACCGGGAATTTGACTCAAAATTCTGGTTTTATGTAGTTGCCGTTGCCGCGATAGGCTTATCTCTATTTCACCTGTATACGTCCGGGTTTGGTCTGCTGCTGGCCATCAAGCAGCGTTCCATCCACCTTGGAGCGGTTCTGTTCATGGTGTTCCTGTTATACCCAGCGAGTAAAAAACGTTCGCCCATGGGGAAACCCAGTGTTATCGATGTTGTGTTAGCGCTGCTGGGCGTTGTCACATGCGGCTACCTTGTGTTTTTCTTTGAGGATATCGCCATGCGGGCCGGAATGGCTAATTACACCGACATTATCCTGGGCACCATTTTAATGTTGCTGGTGCTGGAGGCGGGCAGGCGGACCATGGGCATGATTCTCCCAGGCCTGGCCATTCTATCCGTGCTTTATGCCATGTACGGCGAATGGATTCCCGGCGTATTCGGTCATATGAACTTTACTTACCCCAGAATCATAGAACAAATGTACATTAGCACTGAAGGTATATTCAGCATCGCTCTGGGGGTTTCCGCACAGTACATTTTTCTGTTTGTCCTATTCGGCTCATTTATGTCTGCGTCGGGCATGGGCAGGCTGATAAATGACGGTTCCCTGGCTATGGCCGGCAAATCGCCAGGAGGTCCGGCCAAGGTTGCGATCCTGGGCAGCAGCATTATGGCCACCATCAACGGCGCCGCGGTGGCTAACGTGGTGACCACGGGAGCATTTACGATACCCCTGATGAAAAAGGTTGGTTACAGACCCAGATTTGCCGGCGCGGTGGAAGCAACCTCATCCTGCGGCGGGCAGATCATGCCTCCCGTCATGGGAGCTGCAGCCTTTGTGTTGGCAGAACTGACGGGAATTCCTTATGGAACAGTGATGATCGCGGCAATTGTTCCGGCCTTGCTTTATTATCTAGCTGTTTGGACAATGGTTGACCGCGAAGCCAGAAGACTTGAACTTCAAGGCATGGACGTATCGGACATTCCCAGATTGAAGGATGTTCTTAAGGTCAGGGGGCACATGCTGGTTCCCCTGGTGGTAATTGTTGCCATTTTGATAAAAGGTTTTTCACCCATGTACGCTGCCTTTTACGGCATTCTTTCCACGCTGCTGGTGGCTTCCCTGCGCAAGGAGACACGGATGAGCCTGCCTCAAATCGTCAAGGCAATGATAGACGGGGGCAGGACGGCGTTGGCCGTGGCAGTCGCCTGCGCCGTGGTGGGTTTTGTTATCGGTGTTGTGTCACTTACAAGCGTAGGTGTAGTATTTACTGATAGCATTATCGGCTTTACCGACGGGATGCTCATTCCCACCCTATTTCTGACCATGGTGGCATGTATCATCCTGGGCATGGGCCTGCCGACCACTCCGGCGTATATTATGGCAGCCACAATAGCAGTTCCGGCGCTTATCGCCCTGGGCGTGGACGACCTGGCGGCCAACCTGTTCGTGTTTTACTACGCCATTCTTTCGACCCTGACACCGCCGGTGGCCATAGCAGCGTATGCAGCCGCGGGATTAGCCGGTTCACCTGTGTTCAGCACCGGTTGGGCGGCGTTGAGGCTTGCTTTGGGTGGGTTCATCATCCCGTATATGTTTGTGCTTGAACCGGCGCTCTTGATTGTCAGGGGATCGGCGGTAGAGACGTTGCTGGCAGTGGTGCCGGCAGTACTGGGTGTAATCTTGCTTGGCTGTGCGGTCATAGGTTATTTCCGTGTCAACTGTACCGCTTTTGAACGGGTTGTGCTGTTTATTGGCGCGTTTGCACTGATCATTCCTGAATTGGCCACCGACCTGACCGGTTTGGCGGCCGCGGTTCTTATCTATCTGCTGCAGAGCAGGAGAATGACGGGCCAAAAATCTCTAAGCCAGAGTGTTTAAATTCACAGTTTTTACAAAGGAGTATCTGTAAAATGAAACATTACCCGGCTGCAGATTTGAAAAAAATATGTGTTGATGTATTAAAGGGTTATGGTGTACCGGAAGAAAATGCGGATATTACGGCATCAGTGATGATTTCCGCAAGCCTGCGTGGAATTGATTCGCATGGTATCGCATACCTGCCGGTATATGTGGAAAGAATCAAGCGGGGAGTCGTGGATCCCAAGGCTCAACCTGAAATAGTCACGGAAACGGCTAACACTGCCGTGGTAGACTGCAAAAACGGGCTGGGACAGGTTGGCGGTGTCTTTGCCATGAATCTGGCGGTGAAAAAAGCCCTTGCATCCAATACTGGATTTGTGGGCTTACGCAATTCGGGACATTTCGGGATGGTATCTTATTATACCATGCAGGCAGCCAAGAACAACTGCATCGGCCTGGCCATGACCAACGCTCCGTCAAGCGTTGCCCCGTTTGGCGGCATGGAACCCCTGTTTGGGACAAACCCCATATCCTTTGCTTTTCCGGTCAAGGACAGGCCAGACATTGTCATCGACTTTGCCACCAGCGCCATAGCTCGGACTAAGTTGCGGAACATGGCCGCCGAGAAACAGGAAATACCCGAAGGTTGGGCCTTGAGCAAGGAAGGGTATATGGCGAAAACGGCGGATGAAGGTTATGAAGGCGTGCTGCTTCCCGCTGCCGGGGTCAAAGGCTATGGATTGGCCATTATCGCGGAAGTGCTTTCTGCTGTTCTTACAGGCGCCGCATTTACAACCCGGGTTGGGGGACTGGTGGATGACTTCTCCCGCTCCCAAAACGTTGGCCATTTCCTCGGGGCCATATCCATTGAATCCTTCCTCCCGATGGATCAATATTATGATATGATGGATCAATTCATTGGAACCATAAAGGGCGTCAAGCCTGTGCCCGGTGTCCAGGAGGTATTGTATCCCGGGGAACTGGAATTCCAAAAAGAGACTCTTCGCAAAGCCGAGGGCATACCGGTGGATGATGCTATGTGGGAAAAGATCAAGAAATGCATGGAAGAACTGAATAAGTAATTGTGTTAAAAAGCCGCAGGAGATCAATCGAAGGAGCTAATTAATATGTTTCCCATGTATTTGGTAAAGCAAAACCTCGATTGCAGTTCCATTATCGATGTGGAAGCGCATGTTCGTTCCGAGTTAAACGGCATGGGCTTGCGGGATCGCGTCACTCCCGGAATGAAAATATGCCTGACTTATGGCTCAAGGGGGTTCCCTTATGGCTTGCGCGTAATCCGTACCCTGGTGGATGTTTTTAAAGCCTGGGGAGCCGATCCTTTTATCGTTCCCGCCATGGGAAGTCACGGCGGCGGGACCGATGAAGGCCAGGTTCAGGTACTGCAAAAAATGGGCATAACCGAAGAGAGTCTGGGTGTGCCCGTTAAATCCTGTGTAGATTCGGTCTATCTCGGTGATACTCCTGGCGGGGTGCCGGTGTATTGCGATAAATACGCGCTGGAGGCCGACGGAGTATTTTTGTTTAACCGCGTTAAGCCGCATACCGGTTTTCGCGCCCCGATCGAAAGCGGCTTAACCAAGATGATGTCCGTGGGGCTCGGTAAAGTTAAGGGAGCCGAGGCGGCGCACCGTGCCGGGCTGGGGCACGTCCTGGTGGAAATGGCCCGCGTGATTGACCAAAAAATAAATTTGCTGGGTGGAATTGCCTCTGTGGATAACTTCCAGGGTGATGCTTTGGTTTTAAAAGGAGTCAAGCCGGAAGACCGCGAAAACGCCGAACAAGAATTGTTGAAACTGGCATGGCAGCAATTGCCCAAAATTCCCTTTGATCATCTCCATGTACTGATAGTGGACGAAATGGGTAAAAACATCAGCGGGTCGGGGATGGATGTTAACGTAATCGGCATGCACCGGCGGTTGGGTGGTAAACCGGTGCAGAATTATGAAACCCTTGTGGTACTGGATTTGACACCTGAATCCAAAGGAAATGCCCTGGGTATAGGGTATGCCGATATAACCATCCAGAGTTTGGTGGATAAGATTGATTTCCAAAACACTTACAAGAACTCCCTGACCACAGGATATTTGAGTTCGGTAAAAATCCCGTGCACTCTGCCTACGGAGCGCGAGGCCATTGAAACGGCATGTAATTTACATCGCGGTGAAGACTGCCGGGTGGTTCGGATTAAGGATACCAAGCACCTTGAATACCTGTGGATTTCCGAACCCCTTTTGGCGAAAGTCAAAAACCTTGAGATCATAAAAAAAGTGAACAGTATCTTTGATACCGTCGGTTATCAATAATTAACCGCGCGGATTAAATGCTATACCTTGAACAGGGATTCCCTCCATTTATGATTTGGACTAAGCATCCATTGGAGCCGGAATCCCTTGAGGTTTTTGGGTAAAGGAAGGAGAAATATCAGAGGTGTGACGATTAATGCAATAGCATTATAAAAATGTCAATAACCAATTGTAAACCCAACGTAATTTTTGATTAGTTAATTGATATCGATATGTATTCGGTAGTAATAGGCACATGTAGTTATTAAACAATAGTTGTAAAATCGCTATTGCATCAATAAAAAAATTGGTGCTATAATGAGTATGATGTCAGAGGCAAGAGGTTATACCAGAACATCTATAAGATACGATCTTTAAGTTCACCGGAAAACGTTCTCTTCAACTAAATAACGAACAAATTTTATAGGTAAATAATTAAAGAATAAGGGGGGAATCGGTTTTTATTAAAAAACTTTAGTCTAGCAACATATATATAAGGAGGGAAAAAAGTGTCAAAACAATCTGTTGCTGATTCATTTTACAAAACTGTTGAAGAGCTGTGCAAGGAGCTCTACATTAAAGCATTGAAGGATTTGCCGCCCGATGTCAGGACGACACTGCAAGCAGCTTATGAAAAGGAAGAGACTGAAACCGGCAAACAAGTTCTGGCTACCATGCTGGAGAACATAAAAATTGCCGATGAAAACAATCGCTTGATCTGCCAGGACACAGGCATTCCCATTTATTTTGTTAAGGTGGGAAACAAGCTCAGCGTTGATTTCGTACAGCTTGAGGAAGCCATAATCAAGGGCTGCCAAAGGGCCACCGTGGAACACCCGCTGCGCTCCAGCGTTGTTTCGCCGTTTAAACGTCAAAACAACCAAAACAGCTCAGGATACCGCATACCATCGATACACTACGATGTGGTGCAGGACAACGATAAAGTGGAAATATTGATGGTTCCCAAGGGATCCGGTTCTGAAAACATGAGTTTCCTGAAAATGTTAATTCCGGCTGAAGGGGTGCGCGGCGTAAAAAGATTCATCCTTGAAACAATTGCCAAAAACGTTGGCGCGAACCCGTGTCCTCCTTATGTTGTCGGCATCGGCATCGGGGGAACCGCGGATATGTGCGTGAAACTGGCCAAAATGGCCGCGGTAACCCGTCCCATCGGCTCGCACAATCCGGATCCGGAAATGGCGGCGTTTGAAAAGGAAATGTTTGAAGCGATCAATGAACTGGGCATTGGCCCCATGGGTTTGGGTGGTTTGAACACTGCGATTGCTGTTAATGTTGAGCATGCATACACTCACATTACCCAAAACCCCGTGGCAATCAATATACAGTGTTGGCCGGCACGTCGTGCAAGGGCTATCCTCAGCGCCGACGGCAAGTACGAAGTAGGTTATTAGAAAGGGGGTATAATAATGGCTGAGTATACTTTAAAAACTCCATTATCTGAAGAAGACGTTAGAAAACTTAAAGTCGGTGATAAAGTTACCCTGGAGGGCATTATTTTTGGTATCAGGGATGCCAATTTAATTCGCATGTTTGACGGTAAAGTACCGGCCCCCACCGACCTAACCGGTGCGGCCTGTATACATACCGCACCGAACGTGCGTAAAGTTGGGGAAGGTAAATATGAGCCCGTGTGTATCGGGACAACCACCAGCAGCCGTATGGACAGGTTCACGCCGGGCTTAATGGAACAATACGGAGTGCGCGCCATCATCGGCAAGGCGGGTATGATGGAAGCTAGCATGGAAGCCATGAAGAAGCACGGCGGTTGTTACCTCGCCATCGTGGGCGGAGCCGCGGCGTGGGAAACGGAAAGAATTCTGGAGATTGAAGATGTTTGGTGGGAAGACTTAATGCCCGAGGCCATTTGGAAATTCCGGACCAAGAATTTCGGTCCCCTGATCGTGGCTATGGATTCCTACGGCAACAATTTATACTTTGACGTTAAAGCCAAGGCAGCTGCCAAGTTGGACGACATCTATAAAAAAATTGGAGCTGAATAAATAACAGCAAGTCCGTGGATTTAAAGCGTCCACGGACTTGTATAAATATAATACTATTAAGGAGGAAATACTTATGCCCAACCGGGAGATGGCAGCATCGCAGAGATATGCGACACACAGCCAGGTTTGGGGTGCGGTGGGTATGTGGGCTTGGATCCTACACCGCATAACCGGTATCGGTCTTGTGTTATATATATTACTTCACACCACGCTCATGGCTTCATCGTTGATCAGAGGCAGTGAAGCCTTTAACGCCATGCTGACTATACTGATGACCAATCCGGTGCTGCACTATATGGAACTGCTTCTGGTGGGAGCGGTAATCTATCATGGTTTAAACGGAATCCGACTGTTGCTGTTTGATATTGGAATAGGTTTTTCCAGGCAAAAGGAGATTTTTTGGTCGGCCATGGCTGTTGGCGCCGCAATGTGGATATATGTCATAATGATCAAACTCTCCTAAACAATACCGACGGGGGAAGGTGTGCTCGTGAACGCTATAACGTGGTTATTGCAAAGAATTAGCGCCGCTTTGTTGCTGGTTGTTCTCGGCCTGCATTTATGGCTTCTATATGTTGCAAACCCGGCTGAAATCATACAATTTTCCGAGGCCAAGGCCAGGCTGGTCACCGGTTCGTACGTGACTATTTATGTATTGTTATTATTGTTCGGCTTGTTTCATGCTCTAAACGGATTGTATACGGTTATGGTTGACACGGGGCTGAGGGCGAGACTTGTTACGATAAGTATCCTGGTTATCTTGGGAGTAACTCTTTTCGGCGTTGGTTTATATTCAGTTGTGCAATTCATTATGTGATTTAGGAGGCGGATACATTGTCCTCGCGAGAAATTAATGCTAAGATATTCCGCTATGATCCAGAGGTTGATGCTGAGCCCAGGTTTGATGAATTTAAAGTGCCTTTGATTGATAATATGGCGGTTCTGGACGTTGTAATGCACGTACAAAACTATATCGACAAAACCTTGGCATTTCGTTGTTCCTGCCGCATCGGGATGTGCGGTTCATGTGCCATGTACATCAACGGCAAACCGAGACTGGCATGCCGCACCCAGGTTAAGAGCCTCGGAACCAACAACATTACTATCATGCCGCTCCCCAATTTACCAATCATTAGGGACCTGGCGACGGATATGGAGCCGTTTTTTGAGAAATGGAAAAAGATTAAACCTTATTATGTAGGCAAAAGCGAGTTGACCGAGCCGGCGGTAATCAGGCCGGATTCAGGCGAGAGGGAATTCATTGATCAAATGCTGGATTGTATAACCTGTGGGTGCTGCTATGGCGCCTGTTCCATGGTCGCCACAAATGAAGATTATATCGGACCGGCGGCTTTGAATCGTGCTTATACACTAATTGCGGATAAGCGTGACGCCATCAGGATTGAAAGGATCAATGTCGTCGGGCGTTCTTACGGGGTGTGGAGATGCCACGACCAATTCAACTGTGCGGAAGTATGTCCCAAAAAGCTGGTTCCCACCAAATCAATTCAGCAGTTGAAGAAACGTTGTGTTCTGCAAAAGTTCGGCATATTCAAATGATCACAAAAGACGTCTTGAAATAAGACGCTTAAGGAGTGTGGCTTTTTGTGAATGAGATTAAAACTGACGTGTTAATCCTGGGTAGTGGTGGAGCAGGCTTATTTGCAGCGTTGCACGTTTATGATAATAACCCTAGCTTAAATGTAGTACTGGCGACAAAGGGATTGATCGGCAAATGTGGCTGCAGCCGCATGGTGCAGGGCGGGTTGAACGTGGTTCTTAACCCGGCGGACTCTGTTGACAAACACTTTATGGATACTATCAAGGGCGGCGGTTTTGTAAATAACCAGGACCTGGCTTGGACGCTGGTAAACGACGCCCCTAAAACGGTGCATGAGCTGGAAGTTAAGGTGGGTTGCTTTTTTGACCGGGCGGAAGACGGCAAAATCCACCAGAAGGCTTTTGCGGGACAATCCTTTGACAGGACCGTACACGTCGCTGACCTCAGTGGCATTCAAATTATAGCCCGACTGACCGACCAGATTTTCCGCAGGGAAGAAAAGATCAAAGTTCTTGAAGAAACCCGGGCTCTGGATCTGCTTACCACTGAAGAGGGCGACCGCGTGGTTGGCGCTGTAATGGCCAATATTCGGACAGGTGAAATATTTGTCGTCAATGCCAAGGTTGTAGTTGTGGCTACGGGCGGGGCAGCCTCCATGTATAAGATATCTGCCCCCTCCTTTGACAAGACCGGGGACGGTATGGCCATGTGCTTTCGGGCCGGGGCAGAATTTGTGGATATGGAAATGTTGCAGTTCCACCCGACCGGGTTGCTAGCCGGGCAGTCAAGGCTGAGCGGAAGCGTGCTGGAAGAAGGATTGCGGGGCGCGGGCGGTTATATGATAAACGGCCTGGGTGAGAGGTACATGGAACGCTATGACCCGGAGCGGATGGAACGCTCAACCCGTGACCGCGTTGCCAGGGCTGGTTACATGGAAATCATGGCCGGCAGGGGCACTGAGAACGAGGGTGTAATGATTGACATGACCCACCTGGGCGCCGAATTTGTGGAGAAAAAGTTCCCCGGCATGTGTGAACGCGTGAAAGATATTGGTAAAGACCTTGCCCGGGAGCCCGTGGAGGTCAGCCCAACCGCGCACTTCCAAATGGGCGGGGTAAAAATAGATATTCATTGTCAATCAAGTTTAAAGGGATTACTAGTTGCAGGTGAAGATTCGGGCGGGGTACACGGCGCAAACCGTCTTGGCGGCAACGGCATTTGCGAGTCTACCGTGTTTGGCCGCAGGGCCGGCGACACCGCGGCGGCCCTTGCCGAACAGGAGGTTTTAAGGCCGTACAGGCAGGAACAGGTTGAGGAAATTAAGAGGCGCTGGCTTAAGTTCTATAAACGCACCGACGGGGTCGATATTTATCCCATCAGGGATGAAATCAAGCTTTTGATGTGGGAAAAAGTCGGCGTGGTGCGTGACGGCAAAAAGCTGCAGGAAGCGGTGGCCAGGTTGGATGAGCTGCTGGAAATGGCGGGGCAAGCATATGTTGCAAATAGAACTTTAAGCAGGTATAATATGGAATGGAACGATATTATCAACGTTACCAACTGGATAACAGTTGGACGGCTTGTGGCCAATGGAGCTTTGCTTAGAACAGAAAGCCGTGGATCCCATTATAGGACTGACTATGTGGACACAGATAACCAAAACTGGCTGGTCAACATTTTCCTGAAAAACAAGGGAAATTTAGAGATAGAGAGTTTTACCAAACCCATAGTCGCTTCAAGATTTTCCGCCGAAGAAATAAGAAAGGCCAATATAAAATATTGAATTTAAATATGTGGCGTGCTTCCTGTTTCCATGGAAGTACGTCGCATTTATAAATTAATTTGAATATCTATATTTCAAAGATTGCAGGTGGGCAAATGCAGAATCATTTCCAACCAGTTGTGACTGAAAAAACTAGCAGGTCCCAAAGGATTGTATTGCAAATCCGAGAGCTTTTAGCTGACGGTAAATTAAAAGCAGGAGATAAACTACCTCCAGAGCGTGAACTGGCAAATATGTTCAATGTAAGCCGCACGTCAGTGCGCGAAGCGATTAGGACGCTGTCCGCCATGGGCTTGGTTGAGATAAAAAAAGGTTATGGTGTGTTTATGAAGGAAGCCAATCTTGATTCAGTTATCAGTAATGTAGCAGATGCACTAATTTTAAGCAAGGAAGAGATGAAACAACTATTTGAAATAAGAAAAGTTCTTGAAACCCAGGCTGCGGCCTGGGCAGCTCTGAGGGCCAGTGAAGATGAAATAGAGGAATTGGAAACAATTATATCCGAAGTCAAGTCTTCCAAAAAAAGAAAACTTGACCTTGCATTGGCAAGGGAATACGACGAAAGATTCCACGGGGCGATAATCAAGGCATCACACAACGTAGTTTTGGTAAAAATAATGTCGGGTTTATTTGATGTGCTGGACAAGGTCCGTACTAAGACAGCAATTGTGCCGGGACGTGCGGCCCAATCCATCAATGACCATGAAGCCATTGCCAAGGCCATAGCAGAACGCGATGCCCCAAAAGCCATGCAGGCTATGTATGAACATATTGAAAGCGTAGAAAAAACTATAGAAAAATAATATAAGGCAAACTAAATGCCAACTAAGGCGTGAGCAAAATTAGTTTAAGGCGTGATACTTATGGAGTTTTTAGGGTTCATTAGACCGGATGGAAGTGTCGGATGCCGTAGTCATTTGCTGGTGATATCCACCGATCCAACAACGGATAGGCTCTGTTTAAAGGTTGCCGGTGCCGTTTATAACGCCGTTCCGGTTGTCTGCGGGCCAGCAAAGCATCAATTGTTTGGCGATTATCTTTCTGCTATGATAAATAATCCAAATGCTGCGGGAGCGGTACTGCTGGAGCCCAAACCACAGGGCGTAGGTGAAAAAGTTGCCGGAGAAATGTCGTTAATTGGCAAGCCCGTGGAAGTGGTGGACATAAGCGCCGCCGGTGGGCCGGTTCAAGCCGTTGCCAGGTCTACCCGGGCCGCCATGGCCATAGCCAGGGAGATCAGCACATACAGGCGCCAGTTATCGCTTTTTTCCAGGCTGACTTTGGGTATTATATATAAGGAAGATTCTAAAACAGCTGATTTACTATTGCCTTGTATACAGGATATTATTGAAAATAGCAACGGGCGCATTGTTATAGCCAGGGAAGTATTGAACAAAAAAGACAAAGTGAATAACCTTCACGCAGTTAAAAAACTGGGTATTGACGATCCGGTAGGAAGAGACCGTGGTTTATATGAGCTGGAATTTTCGCCGGAACCCAATGAAATAATGAAAAGCATGATTTTAAAGGGCGTACAGGTGGTTTTAGTTGCGACAGGCAGTTCATATTCCGCCAACAATGCCCTTGTTCCCGTAGTTAATATCACTGCCGATAAAAACTATTACGAATTAATGGAAGACAGTATCGAATTGAATTTAAGCAACTTGGATTATAAACGATATGATACCAAAGAGTATCGCCTGCTGATAATCAGTGAAATTATTGCTACAGCTTCCGGTAAGTTGACCAAAGCCGAAGCACTGAAGATTTAAAGATTAAAGGGGCCAGCAATTCGATTGCTGGCTTGTTATTCGGCGGTCCTAGAATATAAGATAGGTTGAAACAACTATTGGCAAAATATTTAAAACCCATTAAATTAGGAAAATTTCTTAAATATGGCGATAAACTCTTGCAGTGATTCTTTAATATTCCGGCCCTCACGCTGGTCGTTTTTAATTTGGTCGGCCAGGTGGCAGGCCAGCATGGTAATGCCTACCCGGTTGACCGCCGCCTTGATGGCGGCCAACTGGATGACGATGTCCCCGCAATCGCGGCAGTCCTGGACCATTTTCTGCACCCCGCGCACCTGCCCCTCAATTTTTTTCAACCTGCTCATCATTTCCTTCATGGTGGCCGGGTCCCTTTCCAGGGGTATATGTTGCCTCGCCTCACGGTTGTCTTCGTTGATTGCGCCGTGTCGATCAGATCCGTCATTAGATAAAGTTGCCATTTAAAAAACCTCTCTTTTAGGAGTAGCTGTTTTATCCTATACCCCGTAGGGTATATTTGAATTATAGCTGATCCATTAATAAAGTTCAACTTAAACTTTTAAAATTAGGGATTGACAAAGCAGTGCGAGTATAGTAATTTGTTATTAACAATCATATACCCATAGGGGTATGGGTATATGTCTAAAATTTGGGTTTGCTAAGGATATGGAATATTTTTTATGTGTTATGCGCAAGTACCCTGGTGAGGTATAAAATTTTTCATTAATTAAAGGAGGTACGTCTCATGTCAGAATTGCAAAACATTAAAGCCGACAAGGTGGTTGACGCAAGGGGCACGTCCTGCCCTGGACCGATTTTGGCGGCCAAGAAATCCATCGCGGAAATTGAGCCCGGACAGGTCATGGAAGTGCTGGCCTCCGATGCCGGCACCAAAAAAGACCTGCCCGCCTGGTGCAAAAAAACCGGGCATGAGTTCATGGGCATGCTGGAAGACGCGGGTGACATTAAACTATACATCAAGAGGATGAAGTAAATATGGGCGGCACAACCAAAGAAGGCAAGGATTTTGTCCCGAAAATCCTTGCCTTTTCCACAAATAACATTTCCGACCCGGGTATTGACCTGGCGGGCAGCTCGCACATGCACTACCCCCCCAGTGTAATGGTGATCAGCATGCCCTGCACTAGCGGTATCAAGCCCGGGTGGATTTTACACGCGGTGGAAAAGGGGTTCGACGGAGTGTTTATCGCCGCTGACGGTGAAGAGTGCGCCTATCTGCCGGACTGTTCCGAAAGGGCTTCCCGGATTGTGAAGGAAGCCCAGGATTTGCTAAAGCAAAAGGGCTACGAGCCCGAAAGACTGAAGATGTCCGCCATTTGTTCGGTATGTGCCGGGCCTTTCACCAGTCAAATAAAAGATTACTATGAAACATTGAAAAAATTAGGACCTGCCAGGAAGGGATAATGTTATGAACTATGATGTTCTGGTTGTCGGTAGTGGTATCGGCGGTATGGAATCCGCCCTGAAACTCGGTGATATGGGTTATAAGGTGCTGGTGGTGGAGAAAGAACCGAGCGTGGGCGGCAAAATGATCCTGCTGAGCAAGGTGTTTCCCACCCTGGATTGCGCCAGCTGTATTTCCACGCCCAAAATGGCCGCCACTACGCATCATCCTAATATCGATGTATTGGTATATTCAGAAGTGGAGCAGATTAAGCGGGGCCAGGACGGCCAATTTATCGTCAAGGTGCGTAAAAAGCCTACTTTTATAAATCAGACCCTTTGCACGGGCTGCCGGCAGTGTGAAATGACCTGCAACGTGGCGGTCCCCGACCAGTACAATTCCGATATGGTGGCCCGGCGGGCGGCTTTCATTGCCTTTCCCCAGGCCGTGCCCAAAAAGGCGGTTATTGAACGGGCAGGCACTTCGCCCTGTTCATTCACCTGCCCGGCGGGCATCAAGGCCCACGGTTACGTGGCCCTGGTGCGGAGCGGGAAATATAAAGAAGCCTTTGATCTGATTCTGGAAACCACACCGGTAATCGGCAGCCTGGGCCGGGCTTGCTACGCGCCCTGTGAAGGGGAATGCACCAGGGGCGACCTTGAGGGCTCGCTGCCTATCAGAAAACTGAAGCGTTTTGTGGCCGATACCCGCTACAGGGAAAATGCCGGACCGGACGGTAAACCCGTTGCGGCGCCAAGCGGCAAAAAGGTGGCCGTTGTGGGCTCGGGTCCGGCGGGATTGACCGCGGCCATGCATTTGGCCAGGAAAGGTCACCGGGTGAAAATTTTCGAGGCCGCTGCCCGGCCCGGCGGCATGCTGCGGTTGGCCATCCCGTCCTACCGGCTGCCCAAAGATGTGGTGGACCGGGACATCCGAAATGTTACGGACCTGGGAGTAGAAATCCAGACCGGTGTTCGGGTGGAAAACCCGGCGGCTTTGAAGGACAAGGGATTCGACGCTGTATTTCTGGCCACCGGCACCGCCGGAACGCGCCGGCTGCGGGTGGCGGGCGAAGACCTGGCCGGCGTGGTCAGTGCGCTTGATTTCCTGCGGGACGTCAACCTGGACAAAGAAATTTCCTTTAAGGATAAAACAGTGGTGGTAATCGGCGGGGGCAACGTGGCCATAGACTCGGCCAGGGTGGCCGTAAGGCTGGGCGCCCAAAAAGTAATCGTCCAGTACCGGAGAAGCCGTGATGAAATGCCGGCTCACGACTGGGAAATAGCCGGGGCGGAGCAAGAAGGGGTAGAGTTCCGGTACCTCAGTGCCCCCCAAAAGTTTATCGGTAAGAATGGTAAGTTGACAGAAATCGAATGTGTGAAAATGGAGCTTGGTAAGCCCGATTCCAGCGGTCGCAGGAAACCCGTGCCGGTCAAGGGATCGGCCTACAGAATGCCCGCGGATGTGGTAATCACCGCCGTGGGGTTGACCCCGGACACCGGCTGCCTGGCCGGTACGCTGGAGCTGAACCAAAACGGTACAATTGCCGCCAACCCCGAAACTATGCAAACCTCGGTGCCGTATATTTTTGCCGGCGGGGATGTGGTTAGCGGCCCTTCGATGATCGTCAACGCTGTGGGGCAGGGCAAAAGAGCCGCATTCTTCATTGACCGTTACTTGAATGGAGAGGACCTGGCCGGTGTCGCCTTTGAGGAAAAATTGCCGGTGGTGGATAAGCAAACGGTTATCAACAGGCAGCAAAGTTACCGCAACCTGGCACCGGTGCCAGGCCGGGAGATTTTAAAACCGGGGGTCAGCGACTTTACGGAAGTTGAACCGCCCCTCACGGAAGAAGAAGCGCGGTACAGCGCCGGCCGGTGTCTGGACTGCGGGGTGTGCTCGGAATGTCACCAGTGCATCGCCGCCTGTCCGGCCGATGCCATCGACATGAGTATGCGGGAAGAAACCCGGGAAGTGGAAGTGAGTTCCGTAATTGTTTCCACGGGCTTTAAACTGTTTGACGCCCATCTGAAGCCCCGTTACGGCTACGGCAAGTTTAAAAACGTGATCACCGGCATGGAGATGGATAGACTGCTGGCACCCACCAGGCCGTACAATACGGTGCTGCGACCCTATGACGGCAAGGTCCCCGATAACATTGCCTTTGTGCTGTGTACGGGCTCCAGGGATTGTACGGTGGATAACCCGCTGTGTTCCCGGGTGTGCTGCATGTACTCGGTGAAGCACAACCAGCTTATCATGGGGGCGCTGCCGTTGGCGGACGTTACGGTTTATTATATCGACATCAGAGCTTTCAGCAAGGGCTATGAAGAATTTTACCGGCAGGCCGGCGCCATGGGGGCCAACTTTGTCAAGGGCCGGGTGGCCAAAATAGATGAAAAGGCGGACGGCAACCTGATCCTCCATTACGAAGACATCGACAACGGCGGTCAGTTGCAAAAAGCCGAACACGATTTGGTGGTATTGGCGACGGGGCTGTTGCCCAATACGGAAGTTTTCAAGCTGTTCAGCGGCGAAAAGTTGGCCGCGGATGATTTCTCATACGTCAAAGAGGTTGACGAAGATATTAACCCGGGGCAAACCAGCATTGACGGGGTCTTTGTGGCCGGGACCGCCTCCGGCGCCAAGGATATACCCGACTCCATATTACACGCCGGTTCAGCGGCGGCCCAGGCGGCAGCTTACGTGGAAAGGATAAGGATGAGCAAATGAGTGACCGGAGAATTGGCGTATACATTTGTCACTGCGGCGGGAACATCTCCGACTACGTGGACGTGGAAGCTGTCCGGCAAGCCGTGGAGGTCGAGCCGGGCGTGGTGGTGGCCAAAACGGCCATGTTTACCTGCTCGGACGCCACGCAGCAGGAGATGATCGAGGATATCCGGGAGCAAAACCTGGACGGCCTGGTGGTGGCCTCCTGTTCGCCCAAACTGCACCTGTTTACCTTTCGGGAAGTAGCCAAACGGGCGGGGTTGAACCCTTACCGGTACACCCAGGTGAATGTGCGGGAACAGTGTTCCTGGACCCATACCGATGACCGGGCCGGGGCGACGGAAAAGGCCGTGCGTTTGGTCCGGGCCGGCGTTGCCCGGACCGCCCTGACCGAGCCGCTGGAACCGATCGTAATTGATACCGTGCCCAAAGTATTGGTGGTGGGTGCGGGTATTGCGGGCCTGCGGGCTGCCATCGGCCTTGCGGACCTGGGCATATCCGTGCTGCTGGCCGAAAAATCCGCTGCGCCCGGCGGCTGGGTGGCGGGATTTAACAAAATGTATCCCCACGACAGAACCGGCCGGCTTTTAATCAAACAACTGGTTGACAAAGTTAAGCGCCGGGAAAACATCACCCTGTTCACCGACGCCGAACTGGTGGCCAAATCCGGCAGCATTGGCAATTTCCAGGTTAAAATCAGGGTTAACGGCCAAAAAACTGAAGAAATCTCGACCAATGTGGGTTCGATAATTGTGGCCACGGGCTTTGACGGTTACCATCCCCGGGATGGAGAATACGGCTACGGTATAGACGGGGTGGTGACCCTGCCGGAGTACAAGGAAATATTGGATAACGCGGGCGACAAAATGTTGTTTAATGGTAAAGAGATAAAGAACGTGGTTTACATCTACTGCGTCGGCAGCAGGCAGCAAACCGGGGAAAATCCACACCGCTACTGCTCCCGTTACTGCTGCAACGCCGGGGTGCACGCGGCTGTTGAATCCGCGGAAAAAGATCCTCAAGTTAACCAGTATCACCTTTTCCGGGATATGCGCACCTACGGCAAGTTCGAGCTGCTGTACGGCCGGGCCAGGGAAAAGGGCTCCGTATTTCTCAAGTTTGACGACAACGAGCCGCCGGTGGTGGAAAAGGGTCCGGACGGCAGGTTGAAAGTGACGGTCAAGGACCTGCTGACTTACGGGGAACAGGTGGAAATACCGGCGGATGTAGTGGTACTGGTAACCGGCATGATGCCCAGGGAAAACAGTGCTCTGGTGGATATACTCAAGTTACCGGTGGGCCGGGACGGGTTTTTCAATGAAATTCACCCCAAGTTGCGCCCGGTGGAAACGGTGGTGGACGGGGTGTTTATCTGCGGCGCCTGCCAGGGGCCCAAAAACTCGGCCGAGAGCGTGGCCTCCGCACTGGCGGCGGTGACCCAGAGCGCTTCCATTCTCAAAAAAGGGTTCGTTGAACTGGAACCCCTGATAGCGGTCATAGACCCGAAAAAATGCAAGCTTTGCGACGTGTGCAGCAAGTCTTGTCCTTATTCGGCCATTGAACAGGAGCATTATCAGGGTAAAACAGTGGCCCGGGTTAACGAGGCGGTTTGCAAGGGTTGCGGTGGCTGCGCCCCGCTATGTCCCGATAATGCCATCGACCTCAAGGGCTATACCGATGCGCAGATGGAATCCATGATTGATGCCATGTTAAAGGAGATTGGCTAAAAATGAAGGGCGAAGTGAGAGATCCGAGGGAAGTCATCAGGGAAGAAATGGTGATGCGGGATAAAATCTTGCAAATCCTGCAGGACGGCCCCAAAACAATACCTGAGATTGCCGAGGCCCTTGGTTGCCCTCCGTACGAAGTGATGTACTGGGTGATGGGCATGCGCAAGTACGGACAGGTTGCGGAGGCGGAAGAAGACGGCGATTACTATAAATACCGGGCGGCAGCGGGGGAGGGGAACTAATGGCACTGGTAAACCCTGATTTTGTCAATGAAGTGAAGCGTACCGAAGAATTCAACGCCTCCGCGTGCATGAATTGCGGCGTATGCAGCGCCGTGTGTCCCATGGGCCTTGAGCTGCTCCCCCGCAAACTGTTCAGGTATGTACTGCTGGGCCTGGAGGACAAGGTTTTGGCCAACACCGAGACCATCTACTCCTGCCTGTTGTGTAAAATGTGCGAGGCCAACTGCCCGGCGCAGGTGCATATAGCGGAAAACGTGAGGTTTTTACGATATTACATTAATAAAAAAGTTTTTAAACTTTAAGGAGAGTACAGCCATGCCATTGCCAACCGGCGATACCATCGGAATTTTAGCGGATAACTTGCGCATCAGGCATTCCGTGCTGCCCATTTCCGCCAAGAGCGCCACCAGGTGGGCCAGGGGCCTGAACATCCCCAAGGGAGCCAGAACGGTTTTATACACGGGGATGATGTACCAGCTCATTCCCTATATCGCGGCCATGGGTAAAGCCCAGGAGGGTATTGAGGATTCGTTCCTGGTCAACTTTATTAAGCTGGGCCGGCAGGTGAATAAGGTCATCAATGTATCCGGCTTTATGGCCCTGCCCTCCAAAAGTATGCAGGAATCCTACAACCGGATTCTTGTAAATATTGCGCGGCTTTTGCAGCAGGCGGGGGTGCAGTTCGGCTATCTGTACGAGGAAGAGCTTTATTCCGGCGCGTTGATTTATGACCTGGGTGTGGACGATGTATTAAAAGCCCACGCCCGCAAGGTATACGATGTCTTTAAGAAGTACGGCGTGCAAAACGTTATCACCGTCGACCCCCACACCACCAACATGCTCAGGTCGGTTTACCCAAAACTGATTGACGGCTATGACCTGCAGGTGCAAAGCTACCTGGAAGTGCTGGTGGAGCGGGGTATCGAGCCCCGAAGCCGGCTCGATCTGGAAGTGGTGATGCACGATTCCTGCGTGTACGCCCGGTACGAAAATGTGTTGAACGAGCAGCGTACTCTGCTGAAAAACGCCGGGGTGGCTATAAAGGAACCGGCTGATTCAGGAAAATTTACCCTGTGCTGCGGCGGCCCGGCGGAATCCCTGTACCCCAAAAAGGCCAAAGAAAGGGCGCGCCAGAGGGTGGAGCAAATCAAACAGGCCGGTGCAGCCGCCGGTGCGGTTACCATGTGTCCCATTTGTTACGTTAACCTGCAAAAAGCGGCCCGGGGCGAGGTGCAGCTGGAGGATATCTCCAACTTGCTAACACAGGCTTATTGTATGTAGGCAAGTTGGATCGTGGTATAGACGTTTTTCTGTAATAATACAGGAGCCAGGATACAGTGGATAGGAGTTTAAAATACAGGCACCTATACCGCTGGCGCGGTAGAATTAGAGGAATGAGGGAGTCAGTAGCCGGAAATTAATTCTGAATTCTGACTCCTGAATTCTAATTTTTACCAAATAACAGGAAGGTTTTCCCGCGGAACACTCTTAATCCCAAGGGGGTAATTTTAAATGGACACGACCAAAAAAACCATAATTGTCTTCAGCGGCGATCTCGACAGGGTGATGGCCGCCTTTATCATTGCCAACGGTGCCGCCGCCATGGGCGACGACGTTACCATGTTCTTCACCTTCTGGGGCCTCAACGCCATCAGAAAACCCGAGAACATCAAGGTCAAGAAGAGCTTCCTGCAGTGGATGTTCGGTAAAATGATGCCCCGGGGCGCCGACAAACTGGGCATATCCAAGATGAACTTCGGCGGCATGGGCGCCACAATGATGAAGATGGTAATGAAACAGCAAAACGTAACTCCCCTGCCGGAACTGATCCGGACCGCCAAAGAGCAGGGCATTAAAATGATCGCCTGCACCATGTCTATGGATGTCATGGGCATCCGGGAAGAAGAACTGATCGACGGCCTGGAATTTGCCGGGGTGGCCACCTACCTGGGCGAAGCCGATGAAGCCAACGTAAACCTGTTTATCTAACTCCATTTATTAACTTGGCAGCTGAAAATTCAATCTCTTACAGCATGCTTTTTAGGGCCCTGTTTTTCAGGCGCCTGGATGACCTGCACATACTAAGCAGGTCTATTTTTTTGTCTAAGGGAACAGTTCTTGGGCGCTATTATAATTGTGTTACGTCTGGATTAAAATAAGTTGGTTAAACAAAAACACGAATTCCTGGTATAATTTACATATGGTTTTACTGAATCGGCATGAGCAAGGGAGCGAATAACGGCATGCTTTTGCACAACATTGAACTGGTCTTGGTGCTTGTGGCCCTGTCTGTGGGCGTGACCGCCCTGGCGAAAAAGTTAAATAAGCCCTACCCCATCGCGCTGGTATTGGTGGGAGCCTTAATAGGCATTATCCCTGCCGGCGAGATCCTGGAGGAATTAAAAACATATTTCGCCTCGGACGAGGTATTTCGCACCGTAATAATCGATATTTTCCTGCCCTCCCTGCTGGGAGAGGCGGCGTTAAAACTGTCCTTCGGGCACATCCGGGAAAACCGCGGTCCCATTATCATGCTTGCTTTCGCCGGCACTTTTATCGCTTTTATGGTAACCGGCGGTCTGGCGCATTACGTCCTCGACATACCCCTGCAGGTGGCGCTGGTGTTCGGGGCGCTGATGGCGGCCACCGACCCGGTCAGTGTCATATCCGTGTTTAAGAGCCTGGGCGTTAACCGGCGCCTGGCGGTGATTATGGAAGGGGAAAGCCTGATTAACGACGGGGTTTCCGTTGTGATATTTAAAATTTCCGCCTTTTCGCTGGCTTCGATATTCGCCCTGGGGCCGTGGGGGGCTGCGGTAGGGCTGGCAACATTCTTTAAAGTGGCTGCCGGCGGAATGGTGGTGGGTTTATCTCTTGGATTTCTGTTATCCCAGGTGTTCCGTTATTATGACGATTATCCACTGGAAAACGCCTTTTCCGTGGTGCTGTTTTACGGTTCATATTTTATAGCTGAGTATTTCGAAGTATCCGGCGTTATCGCCGTGGTGGCCGCCGGGCTGGTGCTGGGGAACTACGGCAAGGTTATCGGGATGACCCCCACCACCCGGCTGAGCATCACTGTGTTCTGGGATACCATTACAACGGTGGCCAACTCGTTGGTATTTATCCTGGTGGGCCTGGAAATTTCCCGCATTAACATGGTTGAACACGCGGTACAGATTTCAATAGCCATAGTGCTGGTGCTGTTGGGGCGCAGCGTCGCCGTTTATATCGCCACCGCCGGTTCCGGCCTGCCGCGGGTTTGGAAACACATACTGAACTGGGGCGGTTTGAAAGGTTCCCTTTCACTGGCCCTGGCCCTTAGCCTGCCCTATGGTTTTGGCGGTCGGGAAACCATAATCGCCCTTACCTTCGGCGTGGTCTTTTTCTCCCTGGTTGTCCAGGGGTTAACCATCGCTCCGTTAATCCGCTCCCTGGGGCTGATGAAGACCGTGCAGGGGCTGAAGGATTACGAGCGCCTGACCTTCGAGCTGCAGCAGGGGCTTGCCGCCAGGCATGAACTGGACCACCTGTACCGGCAAGGGAGGGTTTCCCCGCCCGTATACCAGAAGCTGCAGGGTGAAAATGAACAGCGCATCACCGGTATCCATGGGGAGTTAAACGAGCTTTACTGTAATTACCCTGAACTGCTGACTGAACAGGAGTCTTCCGTCCGCAAAAAACTGTTATACGCGGAGCACCAGGCCGTGGAAAGATTGCTGAACGAGGGCATTTTGAGCGAGGAGATGGGGGACGATAGAAAACGCCTGATTCTTGAACAATTGGAAAATCTTGAAGATAAGGATAAGTGAAAAAGCCCCTTTTTTTACCAACACATCTGTTCCGTGATATAATGATCCCTACGGAAGGGAAAACAATGAAAAGAGGAGATTCATATGCGTGTAGCAACAATTAAGCAAAATAATACCGAAACAGCCGCTATTATGGTGGAAGCGGGATTGATTCCAATAAAAGTTATTAATGAAAAACTTTCTTATAATTATCCTACTGATCTTTTTGAGCTTATATGGACCGGGCAACTGAAACAACTGAACGATTGGTACCGCCAGGGAGGGAAAAATGAGTTATCATCCTTGTCGATGAATGCGATTCCCAAAGAGGAGGTCCGGTTTGGCCCGCTATATCGCCGCCCGCATAAAATTTGGGGCATCGGCCTTAACTACGTAGAGCACGCTGCTGACTTGGCGGAAAAGGCACCTGACGCCGAGCCGGCAAGTTTTATGAAACCCGACACGGCAATTATTGGCCCCCATGACCTGATCAAGATCCCCGTGCAGTCTGAAAAGACCACTGCTGAAGGCGAATTGGGGGTAATTATCGGCAAAAAGTGCAAGGAAGTGGAGGAAAAAGATGCCCCTGGCGTCATTGCGGGATATACTACCATTATTGACATGACGGCCGAAGATATCCTGCGGAAAAACCCGAGATACCTTACCAGGTCCAAGAGCTTTGATACATTCTTCAGCTTCGGCCCGGTGCTGGTTACACCCGACGAGGTTGAAGATGTCATGAGCCTAAAAGTGGCAACTGTAATTAACGGTCGAGTGTACAGGGAAAATGTAGTATCAAATATGACTTTTAACCCGTATTTCCTGGTTTCGTTTCACTCAAAAGTCATGACCATGCTGCCGGGAGACATTATTTCCACCGGTACCCCGGGAGCGGTCGTGATTCAGGAAGGCGACGTGGTGGAATGTATTATTGATGGCTTTGAAAAGCTGGCCAACCCGGTAACTGATTTAAAAACTCGCAAGTAAAAAGAATCTTAATACCATAAAATATAAACTGATGCCCGGGGCTTAGGTATTACTATGGTATTGTTCCGGACAGCTAACCAATTACATCGCCGCCCTACAATACCTGCCGGTACTTATCGGTCTTTTATATCTGGGCCTGCTGTCCTCAGTGGTTGCTTTTTTCCTCCTGAACTGGTTGCACAGGAAATGTGGAAAGGAAGTGTTTTCGGGTGTTACAGGCAGTCCTTTTTGATCTGGACGGGACCTTACTTCAAATGGATACCGAGGATTTTATGAACGAATACTTGAAAGAATTATCCCAAACAGTGGCCTCTGTAGTGGAGCCGGGCCGGTTTGTCAGGGCCCTTCTGGCCAGTACCAATGCCATGCTGGTAAACCGCGACCCCGCGTTAACCAACGCGGAGGTTTTTTGGGCGGATTTTCGCACCCGCTTGGGTGATTGCATAACTGATTTAGAACCGTTGATTGAGGATTTTTACGCCCATAAATTTATAAATTTGTCGCGGGTCGCCCGGCCTTGCCCGCAGGCCCGGCGGGCGGTGCAGGCAGCATTGGACCGGGGCCTGCGCATAGTACTGGCCACCAACGCGATATTTCCCCGGTCGGCCATCCGCGACCGCATGGCCTGGGCCGGCGTGGCCGACCTGCCCTGGGAACTGGTGACCGGTTACGAGGAAATGCACTTTTGCAAGCCGCATCCCGAATACTACCGGGAGATCGCGGAACTTTTGGAACTCAAACCCGAAGATTGCTTGATGGTGGGCAATGACGTACAAAAAGACCTGGCGGCTTCCACCCCGGGTATGCGGACCTACCTGGTCACTGATTACCTGATTAACCCCACGCGGGTGGACTATCAAAAACTGGCTGACGGGTACGGCACCCTGGCTGAGTTGGCCGGCTGGCTGGCCGGCGCCGGCCGGGAGAAGATAGAACAAGAAAAACAGGCCGTTGAACGGGTGCGTAAATTTGTGCAGGTGTTTGACCCGAATTTGGAACCCATTGAATTCAAGGAAGATACCAGTACGGTGGAGGAAGCGGCCCGGACGCTGGGCGTGGAACCGGGCCGGATAGCCAAAACCCTGTTATTCCGGGCGGGGGAAAAGTATGGGCTTTTTGTCATGGCGGGTGACGTGCGGGTGAACACCAAAAAGGTGAAAGCGCTGCTGGGCGGCGGCAAGCCCAGAATGGCCACTCCCGAAGAAGTCGAAGAAATTACCGGATACCGGGTGGGCGGGGTTTGTCCCTTTGCCCTGGCCACAGATATTCCCATTTACCTGGATGAATCCCTGCAGCGCTTTGACGTATTTTATCCGGCGGCGGGCACGGACCGTTCCGCTCTGCCCGTTACCTTTGCCAAGCTGCAAGCCATTACCGGTGGGACGGTGGTGGATGTTATAAAGTAAATTCTTTTAGGGTAGGTTTCCTGTGACGTGCATACATGCGTGATCGGGGAGATGAAAAAAACGAGCCGGTAGCATGTGCTTGTCAGATCTTCGCGCCAAGTAGGTGTCCAAAATAAAGTCGGGGTTTACCGGACTATGAGCACAGGGCAATGGGCGTGGCGGACCACGCGTTTGCTCACGCTGCCCATTTTAAAACCGCGGTTTTTGCTCAAGCCCTTGCTGCCGATGATGATTAGATCATACTGTTCATTCTCCGCCTTCTGGCATATCTCCACTGCCGGGCCGCCCACCACCATATCCAGGTCAACCTGCAGGTTAAAAGATGCTATTTCCTTTTTAGCATCTTTCAGTGCTTCTTCGCCATGCCGCAGCATTTCTTCCAAAAACTTTCGGGCATGGCTGGTGCCCTGAATGGCGGCGGGCAGAGGCGAAACCACGTGAAACAAGGTGACGGCCCCGCCCAGTTTGGATGCAAATTCAGCTGCATGCTTGGCGGTCTCCATTGAGCTTTCCGAACCGTCAATGGGAACCAGTATTTTATCATACATAGGATATTAACCTCCTTCAACTTTAAATAATATTTTTGTTTCTTTGCAATATTCTAAAATCCTTCTTGCGATATGGCTAAACCAATAAATGGCATATCCCAAGGAGTTTAAATTTCGTCCCCGGAACACATAGGGCACTTGATGGGGCGCGGTGCTATGGGGAGACGCCGCTGCGGTTGAACGGGAAGTGTTCTACGTTGCAGCGCCGGCTTGCTTAATTTTATGAATGTTTTCCGGCCGGTAGGCCCGGGCGATAATTCGGGCTTGGGGTTTGAATTTTTACGGCGCCTCGCCTCTTAGTAATCCGTACCAAGGCGGGACTATTATTTTATGAGAAGTTATTCTAACAGACGATTATATTTTTCCATCCGAGCCCAGCAAAATCTCTTTGAATATTAAAGCGATATGGCATATAATAAAGGTGAAAAGATGTATATTGAAAAGAAGGTGGAACCAATGGCAACTATTTCCTTTGATAAGAACGTTATTATCAGGGAACCGGAAGCGGTTGAGAAGTTGATAGAGGTGCTTTTATCCAAAGACGTGAAGCCTGTCAACAGAAAACTGGCTTCCGCAGAGGCGATGGCGAGGGGTGAGGAAGTATTAAAACGTTGCTTATCGCTCTCGAAAAATTCTTAGAGATGGCTTCCGAGGAAAAGGTATCGGAAGTCATTTCTGTTTTTAAATGCAAAAAAGACCCCGATATAGAAAATTTTATAAAAGATAAGGCTATTATCTATGAGAGGAAAGCCAAGAGCCGTACACACTTGATATTTGATGAAGAGGCAAAACTGGCAGGATAATTTAGGCTTCTCGCATATTTTGCAATAGCCATGCAGACGCTTAAAATTCCTGAAGGTACAAGTCCTTCTCAAATTCGTAGGCTTGATGGCCTTTATTCAAGAAAAGGTGACGGTTTGATTACCGAAATACCTGCCTTTTTAATAGGTCAGCTTGGGAAGAACGATTCATATGCAGGTGAGATAGCTGGAGACGAGATAATAGACTACGCACTTTCGGTTATATTAAGAGCACAGGAAATAATAGGCGGGAGGATTGTTTATATAGAATGTCAGGACAAGCTCGAGCTCAAAGAGTTCTATTCGAGAAACGGTTTTAAGGTGTTCCGCCAGGACCCTGATGATAAGTTAATTCAAATGGTTCGTTTGCTTAAGTGAGAATAAATTACCGAAAAGGTCAGTAAAAGTACAGTTTGCCCCGGGCTGTGAAGGATGCCCGGGCCAACGATTCTCTGAACGGAATTAAAAATACCCGGCTTTACGCCTGGTTTGTGGAAAAGGTGCTGCCGGAACAGGTGGCCGCGGGTTACCGGCCGAATGTGGTGGTGTTGGACCCGCCCCGGGCGGGTCGCCGCTCGGCAGTGCTGGAAGCTGTGGCCCAAAGCTGCGCTCGCCGGGTGGTATACGTCTCCTGCGACCCGGCCACCCTGGCCCAGGACATCGCTCGCTTGGCCGCCCAGGGCTACGCACAGGCCAAAGTCCAGCCCGTGGACATGTTCCCCCACACCGCCCATGTGGAGTGTGTAATAGGAATACAAAGGGTAAGATCTACGAAATAGCAGTATTCAAGCGGGTTTCGGACAGTAATACCTTTGATATGGATGGGCCTGATTTTAGGAATAAACGACCAATTGGCGAGCTTGAAGTCAGTATTGCAGTTCGGATATAGAATGAGTAGACATATCAGAGGGAAAAACATAATAAAAGTGAGCAACAAAAAATGGCTACGATGCAAAATGTATTGTAGCCATTTTTTATTGCTCAAAAGGTTAAGAATTTAGATTCTTTCCCCATCTTCAAAAACAAAATAACCCTCAAACTTACATCCAAGAGCTTCAGCAATTTGATGTAATTCCTGCTCTGAAAAATTATCGCGGGAGAATTTATTTGATAGGTTCTGGTTTGATGTACCGATTATTTTTGCAAGTTCAGATATAGTTACCTTTTTTCGTTTTATCAAAATACGGATTTTTTCACCCATAGTTAGATGCATTTTCAATCACCGTCCTATACTATAATATACACTAATTAGTGTAAAGTATCAACTGAAATTGGAATAAAAAACGTACGAGTTTAAAAACCACTTGCAATAATAAATTCATAAGTTTATAAAGAAACTAAATAATGTGAAAAACGTTAAAAGAAATATCCTCAAACCTGTTAGAAGAATTGACAAATTATATTTTTATTACTACGATGCTAGTGGTGAGAATTAAATGATAGATAAAAATATTTTTATAAAGACCTTGATAGAAAAAGCTAAGAAACTTCCCATTGGACATTATTTAGATATCAGAAGTTATAAAAGAAATCGTACTGTATTGCTGATTAAAGAAGAAGATGATTTGTTCTTAGTTATAGAAGACGGTTTTTTCAGAGAAGAATTTCGTGTAAATTTGGCAAAACTAAAAAAACTATTTAAAGTAATTCTTAAGAAAGAATTTCCCCGTAGTCATAAAATTCGCATATATACTATGGGGGAATACACCGAAACAATAGCTAAATCTATTAAAAGGAAAAAATTATAAACATTATACCATATCCAAAAGAATTATATGGTAAAAGGCCGGGGTTGAAGGTAGCGTTTCCTCTCTTCGACGTGGATATGATATGAATCGTATCCCTGTCAGAGGATCCGTGCGCTCAAAAATCTGGATACACATGAAAATAATGACCTACAATTATAAAATGATGGCCAAATATAAAGAAATAATGGCTTAGTTCTTCATGTCTTTTTAATGATTTGGCTACATCGACCATTGGCACCATTTTAAAAAGTAAATATCAGCATATATTGCTGGAATACTACGTCAGTCTAGAAAAGGCTGTAAGGAAAATTATCTATTTAACCTAGTCTTATTTTTAAATACTAATACTAGATGACGAAGAGTCTAAAATAGTTTTATAATATTTACAAACAAATCTTTTTAGGAAAGGGAATATTTATGAAAGGGAATAACAATAAAACGGTATTAAACTGGGATATTTTAGAAGAATTAGATTTTAAACTTTTAGAATATCTGTACAATATTGAAGCAGATTGCGCCAAATTTATAAGTCGTAAATTGAAGATAAACTTAGGAGAAACAATGCAGCGTCTAAAACATTTAGAAAAATTAGGATTTTTAGAGCGTGTAAAAGGGACTTTTCTTAAACGTAAGGATCTTTATAAACCAAAACATATGAACCACACATATTATAAATTAGTTAATAAGGCTCGCCTTGTTTTAAAACATAAGCATAGAGAAAGATAGAATATTCTGAACTATATTTTCTTGAACTTAATCCAAAGAACCAGCAACCAACTAAAGGCGATCACTATCCATTTGGTGAAAGCAGCGCTGGATCAAAGCCCAGCTTTACCTCTATGGTGGCTTGACTCACTCTTATGAGTAGACTACTTCTTGACTCAAAAGGTTCTTCGTCTACTTCTACCGATACCCACTTGGGTGATGGTATCACGGCAGCTTCTTTGGGTTCAAGCTTCTTGAGCCAATATCGTAACTGATGGGTTTTAAGTCATGGGCTGTACACCATGTTGATGCGCTCTGGTCGCTGGCCCTAAAAGCGGCTACCCGCGCCTCCCATTCTTTTCTTAGCTCTGCTCTTGTCATATAAATCCTCCTATCTTAGTGTCTTGAGAAGGATTATCGCATAAACGAGAAGATGTTGCTATGTGGGTACTATTTGACGCTTACTTAATAACTATTAATTAAAGTAGAATAAAATATTTGCTGATAGCTCTTTTTCAATAATTACCGGGGATATAGCAGTTATTACAAGCAATGTATCCAGTGTTGAAAAAATTGAAGGTTTTTTAGGAGTTAATTATTCAGTCCCAGAAGATGCTGATATACAAATAGAATGTATAGATAATAAAATAAAGGAACTTCAAAGTACAAATCCTGTTGACTTGATTAAGATTCTAAGTACTCAAAAAACAAAACTTGAATCGCTAAAAAGGAGCTTTAATCTGTTGTCTAGTAAGGTCAGTACAGATAATATTGGACTGTACTCGGTTTACTGGACACGCAGAAAGGTTGTTATAATAGAACCTAAAGAAAGGGCGTGTTAGGCTTGCCTGGTCGCTGTACAACGCAAGCCTAGAGGAGCTGAAGAGATGTGCGGGGAGCCAGTTTGACCCGCACCTTGTGGAGATTCTTGTGAGGTTGCTGGCGGGAGAAAGGGAAAGCTGCACGGAAAAGAATGTGTAGGATAAATCAAGAACCATTAATCTAGAATAGAGCCTCTTATTAAAGAACCTAATTATTGGGATAAGACATTTCGATTGTAAGTGCAAATTCTTAGGTTTATAGTAGTAATATAGAAAAAAGTAAATGTTCAGTGACCCTCGTTTGTCCCGGTTCGCACTACAAGAAGCTTACCATCCGCAGCCTGAGACGGGTAGAGTAGAGACGTATCTCTATTTAGCCGATTTAAACCGACTGATTCTCGGCATGATTCATCACGCCAGACAAACCTGGATACCCAAGGAACGGGAAATATTTCTGCGGCATCTGGCTGAGAAGATCATCTATGAGCGTGAGGTTCTGTTCCCCACGCACCATATAACCGAAAAGGTTAAAAAGTTCATTCCGCAAGGTCCATATCCTTGCTGGAAATGCCTTTCGCAAAGGGATTCTTCGACAAAATTGTTACGATTGGGGCGATTGAACATATATTGGATCTGCCTAAGCTGTTCCGGGATTGCCGTAGCATTCTTACCCCAGAGGGCCTAATGCTCGTTCACGGCATGAGCAAGCCCTGGAAAATCTATGTAGATGAGCGGAATTCACCTCCAGAGCTCCGTTTTTTTGTGGGCAAGTTTACAGAATCACCTATATTTCCGATAAATTACGATTTGGATAACATAACTGTTGCATCCTGGTTCCGCCTCCACCCGAACCCACCACGATGTTACTCCTTACATGTAGCAGAGTAATATTTACTCGGTTTGATGGGCAACATAGTCTAAGTGGCAATGTAAGAATTGTAATGTACCCGGCTATCAAGACAACTACCGAACACGTAATGAGATTATTTCGACTATATTTCGAAAAAGTTACATCAAGCCCAATTATAAAAATGACTTTGACGATTTCCTGGTGGTACTTGAATAGTTACTTTACTAATACAGAAATAGGTGTTAAAGCATAAGATATGAGGTGATATAAATGCTCTTTAACGAAGGAAAAATAGGAAATATCAATCTGAAAAACCGATTGGTTATGTTGCCTACGGTAACAAATCTTGCACAAGATGGATTTGTTACCGATAGAGAAATAGAATACTATAACAGGAGATCAACGGATGTATCACTGGTCATAGTAGAAGCAAGTTACGTAAATATTTTTGGCAGATTTTTTAACAATCAACTTGGAATAGACAGCGATGAAAAGATTGACGGACTTAAAAAGTTATCAAATATAATCCATCAAAATGGGGCAAAAGCGGGAATACAGCTTGCCATGCATAATCCAAAGTTTAAGCCTGCAGACTTTTCAAAAGAAGAGGTACAGGGGTTTATAGAAGATTTTGCAAAGGCGGCAGTGAGGGCAAAAAAGGCCGGTTTTGACATGGTAGAGCTTCATTTTGCCCATGGATGGTTTGTGAATCAGTTTTTATCACCAGATGTAAACAAAAGGACAGATGAATACGGCGGAAGTTTTGAAGGAAGGACTAAGTTTGCCCTGGAGATACTGCGCAAAGTTAAGACTTATGTCCCTGATATAGCGGTTATATGCAGGATCAATGCCGACGATATTACATGTGGAGGATTTAATATAGAAGAAAGTGTTGAGTTTGCAAAAATGCTTGAAGAAAACGGCGCCAACGGGCTTAATATTTCCGCGGGTGTGGGTTCCACATCGGAATACCATATATCGCCGATGAGTATAGAGGACATGCCTTTATTGAAACTTGTAAAGAGGATAAAAAACAATGTCGGCATACCTGTGATAGCGGCCAACAAGCTTGGGTTTGCAGAAAACTGGGAACAAATATTAAAGGATAATGCGGCCGACTTTATAGGAATAGCCAGGGGCCTTATTGGCGATCCTGATTGCGTTGCAAAGCTTAAAAAGGGAAACGGCAAT
Source organism: Desulfoscipio geothermicus DSM 3669 (assembly GCF_900115975.1). GTDB lineage: Bacteria > Bacillota > Desulfotomaculia > Desulfotomaculales > Desulfallaceae > Desulfoscipio > Desulfoscipio geothermicus. The sequence goes on along the minus strand of NZ_FOYM01000021.1, from coordinate 26,549 downwards.
GACATAAGATATTGCATACACTGCAATCAGGCATGTATAGCATATATCTTAAAGGGGCTTCCCGTCTCCTGTATGATAAACCCGGAGGTGGGAAGAGAGAAAGAATTTGAAGTTAAAACAGATAATCCTTTAGACATCGCGGTGATAGGCGGTGGCCCGGCGGGTATGGCCGCGGCCGTGTATCTTGCGAAAAAAGGTCATAGAGTCGAGTTATTTGAAAAAAGCGATAAACTTGGTGGCCAGTTGAATACAGCAAAAATACCGCCACATAAAGGAGAAATAGGCAGGGTTGTAGAGTATTTAGAGAGAGAACTAAGAAAAAATAATATCGCCGTACACTTGAACAGGAACGTAACAGTTGAAGAAATAAAAAATATGCCTTTTGATAAAGTTGTGATTGCAGCCGGTTCTGTTCCCAGGAAAATCAATGGGGATATGGACATAGTCTCCTATCAAGCCGTCGATGTTTTGTCCGGCGATTTGCCGGAGGGCACAGGTATTATCGTAATTGGCGGGGGCCTTACAGGCCTTGAAACCGCTGAATTCCTTGCGGAAAAAGGCAAAAATGTAACTGTGCTGGAGGCAAAAGATGAAGTAGGGGATGGAGTATTTCCGATGGTAAGGAAGCTGCTTTTAATCAGACTCCAAAAACTGAATGTGGGCATAATTACGAAGGCCGCAATAAACCATATATCAGATAAAAAATTGTCATATAATGTGGGTGGAATTGAAAAAGAAATAAAATTTGACGATATTGTTATAGCAATAGGGAACAAACCGGATGAGACCTTCAAAGAATTAAAAGGCAATGATAAGTACATCTTTATAGGCGATTGCAATGTAATGGCAACGGCCGTCGAAGCCATAAGAGATGGAGCCGAGCTTTCATTAAAAATATGAAAGAGGCGTTACTATGGGGATAGTAGATAAATATTTGGATATAAGGGGAAGATGAAAGTAAAGTGTTTCCGGTTGGGAAGGGTTAAGGGATAAGCAAGCGGTAGAAGATGCTAGAGAAAATGCCAGACTAAACCGGATCTTAAATGTTGAATTTATCTCCGGCCAGGCCGAGAAAGTAGTGCCGGAGATGCATGCAAAAGAAATATGGGCTGATGTGGTAGTACTGGACCCTCCAAGGAAGGGCTGTGACAGGGTACTGCTTGATACTGTAACATCCATGAAGCCGGAGAGGATAGTTTATCTGGATATGTGTTTTTTATTCCCTGTATTTATCATCATCGCCATCATGGCCACCAAAAAAAGAAGGCTTCGGTTTATTATTGATTTCCACTATCTTTATCTGGGGACCTTGCTTTTTTCGGTGGCCCTGGGCGGAATTCTGAAACCCGCTCTATAACCAGGCCGGGGACGCCGGGGAAATATGGTTGTATCTCGGTATGTCTGCAATCTTTTTGGCCCTGGCAGTTATCTATCTGCGGAATTTGAAAATAGTTGACAAGTCGATAAGCGGCAATTAACTTATTAAAAAGTGTGCTTGCTTTATACTAATTACAGTTACGACGGGTCTGACCCCCGGGAGGAAATCATGCACAGGTTGTTGGACCAGCGAGGCATAAATTCCGTACATACCATAAAACCCAGGAAGGCACAATACGGGCCTTTCCCGCCCGGCGTTCCGGATGATCTTATCAGGGTGCTGGCCCGGCAGGGCATCAAAAAACTATATGCTCACCAGTCGGAGGCTGCAGGGCACATCATGGCCGGCCGGAATGTGATTATAACCACCGGCACGTCCAGCGGCAAATCTATGGTCTATACCATTCCGGTTTTCAGCGCCCTGTTCAATAACCCGCGAACCCGGGCCCTGTACATATCCCCGGCCAAGGCCCTGGGGCAGAACCAGGCGGGTGCCATGAACGAACTGGCGGCGCAAATTGACTGGCCCCGGGGCAGGCCGGTCATAACCACCTGTGACGGTGATACGTCGCAAAACGAGCGGCGGGGAATTATCAACGAATCCGGTGTGATCATCACTACCCCGGATTTCATCCACGCCTGCCTGCTGCCCAGACACCGGAGTTGGCCCGGCTTTTTTACGGGCCTGCAGTATGTAATAATTGACGAGGCCCACGTATTAAAAGGCGTGATGGGCTGCCATTGCCTGCAGGTTTTTCGCCGGCTCAGGCGCATTTGTGATTATTACGGCGCCCGCCCGGTGTTCATTCTGTGCACGGCGACCATCGCCAACCCCGGGGAGTTTGCCGGGAACTTGACCGGCCTGCCGTTCCGGGCGGTGACCGGTGAAACGTCCGCGGCCGGTGAAAAAACGGTGGCTTTTTATGAGCCCCCCACCTATGAAACCGAGGATGGACAAACCAAACGCCGGTTGACCCACTTTGAAGCGGCCAGGGCCGTGGGGCGGTACGTGGAAGCCGGGCGGCGGACGATAATGTTCTGCCGTTCCCGGCGGGTTGTGGAATCTGCTTACCGCAAATTGCAGGAAAACTTCTCCGGCACATCCGGCCAGGTTACCACCTATAAAGGGACTTACTCGCCGCAATTTCGTCGGGAAATTGAAAACAGGCTGTTTACCGGCAAACTGAAAGGGGTTATCACCACCAACGCCCTGGAACTGGGTATCAACGTCGGCGACCTGGATACCTGCATTCTGGCCGGGTTTGCCGGGAGCATTTCATCCACCTGGCAGCAGGCGGGGCGGGTCGGGCGCAAGGGGCAAAAATCACTGATTGTGTTGATGGCCAACGAAGACCCGCTGGACTTTTATATCGTGCGCCACCCGCATTATTTCTTCGGCCAGCCCTTTGAAAAGGCGGTGGTAAGCGAAAAAATGCAGTTCCTGGTGGACCACTTGCCCCTGGCCGCTGCCGAACTGCCCCTACGCAAAGAGGATACTGCCTACTGGGAGCAAGGCATTTACTACGAAGCAGTGAAGCTGCTGTTGAAGCACGGGCGGCTGAGGCTCATCACCGACCGGCCGAAAACCTACGGCTCGGCGGAGGACCCGGAATTCTTCAGCCTGCGCGGGGAAAGCGATAATTACCAAACCCTCGATCCGGACGGTCGTATTGTTGAACAATATAATTATGACGATGTGTTGAAAGATGCCTACCCGGGGGCCATATTGCCCGTTTATGACCGGATGTATCTGGTGGATGAAATTGATTTCGACCGGAAAATCATTAAGTTAAAGGATTTGCCCCAACAAATGATTGGCTGCTATACCAGGGCTGTTATAAATTCCCGGATTACCGTGGAAAAGGTGGACCGCACCCGGCAAGAGGATAACTTTACTGTTCACGCCGGCGTTCTCAACATCCATAAAAGTTTTACAGGTTACACCCTGGTGGATGTGAAAAATGAAACCAAAAACATTTATGAACCGAAGCAGCCTGTTAAACCCATTGATTTTCCCACCGCCGGCATCTGGCTGGACATAGATTTGAGTAACCTGATCCCCGCTCTGAAATATGAGGCCGTACATGCGCTGAAGCACTTGCTGCACATTGTGATTCCACTGGAGGTGATGTGCGAGCGTCATGATCTGGGGGCCAGCATGCTGGTTGAAGGCGATAATGCCCGGATATTTATATATGACAACTATGCCGGCGGCGTGGGGTTGGCTGAATCGGCCTTTGCCGATATCAAACGGATTTTGGAGCGTTGCTATGAACTGGTGAAGGGCTGCGGGTGTACCGGGGGGTGTCCGTCATGCATCATTATTCCCCAGTGCCTGCAGGCCAATGAACGGCTGAGCAAGGAGGGCGCTATAAAACTACTGGCCGGGATTTTGGGCAAAGAAACATCCCGGATGCATATCCCCATCCGGTCGGATAAAGAAAATATGACGGTAAAAGCTAAAAGCCGGGCCGATATCCGGTTGGAAGCCCGGGCGCTGGAAATGGAATTGCAAGAGTATGCCAGGGCCGTTGATCACGCCAGGACGCACTTGCCTGCGGTAGTGGAATGCGTTAAATCTCTTTACGGCAGGAGATTAATTAAACAGGAGGCTACGCTGCTGGCGGTGTTATACCTCTTGATATCCTGCACCGGCAAACCCGTTCCGGGCCGGGTTTTGAAACAGGCCGTGGCGCAATGCACCCAGTGGTCCGTAATGTACAGGTTGTCTTTGCGCAATCTGCGGGACAGGGGGTTTATTACGGGTTCGGACGAGCAGTTCGCTCTATTGCCGGGTGTAAAAAAGGATATTGACAGTCATTTCCGAAAAGCCGCGCGGCAGTAAAAAATGTATTAAAAAACTTTTTCAGTATATCGGTAAATACGTAATAGCATAAATTATTGCAATTACGTAAATGCAAAGAGGAGTTATCATGATTATGCAAATACCTCAAAAAAAAATGGCTAAAATGATTGACCATACTCTGCTGAAACCGACGGCAACCCGCGAGGATATTATTAAACTGTGCAGCGAAGCCCGGGAATACAGTTTCGCCGCCGTCTGTATTAACCCGTTTTACGTACAGCTGGCGGCGAAAAATTTAAAGGATTCCGGCGTGCTGGTATGCACTGTCATCGGTTTTCCCCTGGGCAGCGCATCCATGGCCAGCAAAGCCTTTGAAGCCGCTGAGGCCGTCAAAAACGGCGCCCGGGAGGTGGACATGGTTATCAATATCGGCGCGCTGAAAGAAGGCCGCGAGGGTGTTGTTTTAGAGGATATCAGGGCGGTTGTGGAGGCGGTTCGCTCGCAGGAAGCGGATGCTGTCACCAAAGTGATTATTGAGACCGGCTATTTGACCCGGGAAGAAAAAATAATGGCCTGCCGGTTGGCCGGGCAGGCGGGCGCGCATTATGTTAAAACCAGCACCGGTTTCGGGCCGGGCGGCGCGACAGTGGAGGATGTAATGCTGATGCGGGAAACTGTGGGGCCGAGTATGGGGGTTAAGGCCTCCGGCGGCATAAAAAACGTTCAGCAGGCCCTGGCGATGATCGAAGCCGGCGCCACGCGTATCGGGGCCAGCGCGGGGGTGGAAATAATAAGAAATCTGTAGGCTTACTGTTTTGTATGAACGCATGAGTCAGCAGGGCATGAAAGGTACACAGGGCCAGTAGTTTTTCGCAAGCGATGTATCGAGCGCTGCCGTCCACAGATACGCAAGCAAGCGGAAAAACTACCGGCCCCGCTCCAAGTGGCGATGCCTTTAGATTTCGTTCCACAACCGGGCCACCAGAGTGCTGTAGGCAAAACCCGGGCCTCCGTGCATCAGCATGGCCATGCTGCAAACCTCAAGGACTTCGTCGAAACCGATGCCCATATCTTTTATGGCCTTGAGGTGGATGGCGATACAGTAATCGCACTTGAGAACCAGGGCCATGCCTAGTCCGATCAGCCTTTTTTGCCTGACCGAAAGCTTGCCGTCTTTTAGAATTGTGTCGTGCAGTTCCTGAAACTTGGTCATTGCTTCGGGCAATTCCTTTTGTAATAAAACTTTTCCTTCAGCCAGTTGGTTAAGCAATGTCTCGCCTTTGTTCATAATATAATGCCTCCTCATGGTAAAATGTATATTATTTATTTTCCGCCAGCAGTTTTTCTATTTCTTTAATTTTCTCTTCCAGTTCCTTTATCTCGGCTTCATACCTGTGTCTGGCGTGCCCGGGGACGTGAATAGTAGTTTTTTCCAGCATAAAGTGCCTTTCTTGCTTGAGATCCTCAAGATCTTCCTGTAAGTTTTCCAGCTTTTTTTCCAGTTCGCGCCGATTCATAATTACCCCCTTGATATAATCCCTGTAATAAAAAGTTTATTAGTTAATAATAAATATATTAACTAAATAATAACAAACCTGAGCCCATTGCGCAAACGGTTTTTAATGATTATTTAAAAAACGCCCCCGACCGGGGGGCCACGGAAGAAAAGGGTGTGTCGGCATTATTTTCGGGGCACATTAATACTGCATGTAAAATAATTGATTTGGCATAAAGGAAAATGATGTTTATTGTCGAAAATAATGTGGGATTTGCCTGAAAATGCTTTAGGAGATGGAGGGAAAAAATTGAGTTCGGTTTGTGTAGTGGATCACCCCGTAGCCGGAAACTGCCTGAGAATCCTGCGTGACCGGCGGACGGAAACCGAGGGTTTCCGCAAGGAAATGAAAAGATTGGGCTGGCTTTTGGCCATAGAGGCTACCAGGGATATCGAGTACGCCATGGATGCCGTGGTAACTCCGCTGGACGTGCAGGTAAATTGTCCCAGGATAAAGGACGACAGGATACTTTTGGTGCCCATTTTACGGGCGGGGCTAGGTTTTGTGGACAGCTTCCTGGATATTTTCCCGGCCGCCAAGGTGGCCCACGTGGGGGTGTCCCGGGATCACGACACCCTGGAGGCCATCACTTACCTGGATACCGTGCCCGATAATCCGGCTGCCTTCGACCGGGTTTTTGTGGTGGACCCCATGCTGGCCACGGGCAACAGTAGCGTCAAGACCCTGGAAGTAATTACCGGCAAGGGTTACAGGCCGGAGCAAATTACCTTGGTCTGCGCCCTGGCGGTAAACCGGGGTATTGAGCAGGTGCACGGCAAGTTCCCCGCTGTAAAAATCGTCACCGCGGTCATTGACCCGGAATTGAATGAGAAAGCATATATAGTACCCGGCCTGGGTGATGCCGGGGATCGCCTGAATTTAATTTAAGATGGAAGCAGCAATAAGGCCGGTTGCCGGCAGCAAGTATCCATTAGACGGTTGATTTGGAGGGAAACAGCTTTGTCCAAGAGAGTTATTCAGGTGGAAGAACGCCTGCCGCTGCTGCAATCTTTGCCCCTGAGCCTGCAGCACCTCTTCGCCATGTTCGGAGCGACCGTGCTGGTGCCCATGATATTTGAAGTGGACCCGGCCACGGTGCTACTTTTTAACGGTATCGGCACCCTGTTATACCTGGTCATCTGCAAGGGCCGGATTCCGGCTTACCTTGGTTCCAGTTTTGCGTTTATATCACCTGTACTGGTGGTGCTGCCAAAATACGGCTACGAGGCGGCGCTGGGCGGTTTCATCGCTGTGGGCCTGGTGTTCAGCGCCGTGGCCCTGATTATCGGCGCCACCGGCACCGGGTGGATTGACGTGGTGTTCCCGCCGGCGGCCATGGGCGCCATCGTGGCGGTCATCGGCCTGGAACTGGCCCCGGTGGCGGCGGATATGGCCGGGCTGACCGCGGAAAAACCGGACCCCGCGGTAATTACGGTGTCATTGTTCACCCTGGCGGTAACCATATTGAGTTCCGTGCTGTTCCGAGGCTTTCTGGCCATCATTCCCATTCTGGTCGGCATTGTGTCCGGTTATGTCCTGGCCTTGTTCATGGGCATGGTTGATACCTCTTTTATGGCGGCGTACACCAATCACGGTTCTCTTCAAGAGTTGTTCAGTTCACTATTTGTCAAGCCTACTTTTTACAAACCAGAATTTAACCCGGCGGCCATCGCCGTTGTTTTACCCGCGGCTCTGGTGGTGATCGCCGAACACATCGGACACCTGTTTGTAACCAGTAACATTGTGGGCCGGGACCTGGCCAAAGAACCCGGGTTGCACCGCTCCTTGCTGGGGAACGGGCTTTCCACTTTGCTTTCCGGGTTTTTTGGTTCCACTCCCAACACCACCTATGGCGAAAATATCGGCGTCATGGCCATAAGCAAAGTATACAGCGTTTGGGTTATCGGCGGCGCGGCTGTAATTGCCATATTGCTGTCATTTGTAGGCATACTGGCGGATATTATCAGGAGTATCCCCACGCCGGTGATGGGCGGGGTGTCCCTGCTGCTGTTCGGTGTCATCGCCGCTTCCGGGGTGCGGATGCTGGTGGAAGCGAAGGTGGATTATAACAAGGCCCGCAACCTGATTTTGACTTCCGTGGTGCTGATTGTCGGGGTGAGCGGCGCCCACGTGGAACTGGGGGCGGTAAGCCTGAAAGGTATGGGGCTGGCCACGGTGGTGGCCATACTGTTGAGCCTGGCTTTCAGACTGTTTGATGCGTTGGGTGTTTCAACCGACAATTAAATAATAACGCTAAATTAAATTTGGCACAAAAAAGTTATAATTAAAGCCCCCCGGTCAAGATAAAATAAACCGGGAGGCTTTAATTATTTTATTTATTTTTAATACCTGACACTGGGCCGGAATTGATCAAGTATACCCAGCGCGACGTGTGCCAGGCCAAAACCGGTGATGCCGGCTCCCAGGCTGCCGCCCACCAGTCTGCCCAGTCCCGCCACGGCGGCGCCGGTGCCCAAAATGATCCAGCTTGTTTTGGTGCCTTTCATAACACTCACCTCCTATTATTATTGTCTCATCCACAACAGCTGCTATGCCGAAATACCGGATGGAATTACTGATAACAGTGGGAATGAGAAGAATTAATGGACAAAGAACGGGGGGATGAAAACTGCAACCCAAAATGAACATTATCTGGTTGTCGCTCATTGTTCTGGTGGGAGTATTCAGCCTGCTTTACCTGTGGTTTACGTTATTTCCCGGACGAGTCAATCCCGAAATTTGGCAGTATTTCAATGCCCGGCAGGTGAGCCAGGGCCGGGCGTACAACCAGGTTCTACGCATAGTGTTTATCATTGGTTTTATTATTGAGACGGTCTTTTTAATTTGGCTGGTGTTTGGCGGCAAGGCTGCGGCTATTTCCCGCTGGGCCCAAAACGTTACCGGCGGCAGCCTGTGGGGCTACCTGTTGTTTTTTTTCATTCTCTGGTTAATGCTACGGCTGATTAATTTGCCTTTCAGACTATTTGGCAGCTTTTACTGGCAGCACCGGTGGGGGTTTTCCACCCAGACCCTGGGTTCCTGGTGGGTGGATTATTTGAAGGGGGCGGGATTGGAACTGGTTTTATCCGCTGTCGGGGTGGCCTTGCTGTTCTGGGTCATGCACCGCTGGCCGGGCACCTGGTGGTTGCTCGGCGCGGGGTTTTTGTCCCTGTGGCTGGTGGTGCAGAGTTTTCTTTGGCCGGTGGTGGTTTCGCCCCTGTTCAATCGCTTTGAGCCGGCCAAAGACCCGGCGGTTGTGTCCATGGTCCGGGAATTATCCCGGAAAGCCCGGCTGCCGGTGGACCAGGTGCTGGTGATGGACGCCAGCAGGCGCACCACCAGGGCCAACGCCTACTTCACCGGACTGGGCGGGACAAAGCGCATTGTACTGTACGATAATCTGCTGAATGATTACCCGCTGGATGAGGTGAAAGCGGTGGTGGCGCACGAAATGGCCCACTGGCGGCAGGGGCATATTATCAAGGGGTTGGGCCTGGGCGTGCTTGGTAACTTTTTTATCTGGGCCATGTTGTTTGTGGTTTTGCGCACCACCATCCCCAAAACCGCTTACTTCCCGCCTTACACCTGGGCGGTGATGCTGTTGTTCTTTTCTTTGATTTCCTTTGCTTCCAGCCCACTGCAAAACTATATTTCAAGGGGTATGGAAAAGGAGGCGGACCGGGTTGCGGTGCAACTGACGGATGACGTCCGGGCAGCGGTTCGCCTGGAAGTGAATCTGGCCGTCAAAAACATGTCAGACGTGTCGCCGCCGGCTTTTATCGAATGGTTCAGCCACAGTCACCCCTCCGCTCTGACCCGCATTCAAGTTGTCAAGCGGGCCGGCAGTCAATTGAGTAAGGGCAATTAATGATAGTTATTGTTTCCTTTTTCTTTTATGCTGCATAAATTAAGGAAAAAGCAAAGGGGTTATTTGTTTTGGCTGGAAGTTACCTGCAAGAGAAGGTTCACACAAAAATAAAGCAGGTTGCTGAAAAACTGGCCGGCGTCCAGGGGACTGACGGTGCCTGGCGTTACTGTTTTGAAAGCGGCACGGTAACTGATGCGTATATGATTATTTTACTGCGCCATTTAAATATCCATGATGAAACATATATCAACCAATTGGTTGCTAGAATAATTTCCAAACAACAGCGGTCCGGAGCGTGGAAGCTCTTTTATGACGAACCCCGGGGTAACCTGTCGGCGACCATTGAATGCTATTATGCCCTTCTCCTGGCCGGTTACAACAAGGAAGGTCCGATACTGAAAAAGGCCGGGGATTTTATCCGGTCCATGGGCGGACCTCACGAGGCCGGTTCGTTGACGAGGGTGATGCTTGCTCTTACCGGCCATTACGATTGGAACAACCTGCCGGATATTCCGGTGGAAATCGTGCTGCTGCCCACGTGGTTCCCTGTCAACTTTTACGATTTTGTCGGGTACGCCAGGGTCCATTCAGCGCCGATTTTAATATGCGCCGCTAATAAATACTCGCATAAGCTGCCCGGTTATGATTTGATTGACCTTTACCCCTCCGGATCCCGGCAGGTACCACCTTCCGAGTCGCCGCAAATTTTACAATTGAGATAGCAAAATTAATTCAACTGCTGCCGTTTCCGCTGTCTGAAATAAGAAATATGGCAATGAAAAAGTTGGAAAGATTTATGCTGGCCAGAACGGAAATGGACGGAACCCTTTATAGTTATTTTACCAGTACTTTCTTAATGATATTTGCCTTGTTGGCCCTGGGTTATGACAGCAGGCACCCGGTGATTGTAAAGGCGGTTGAGGGCCTTAGGGCAATGGTCTGTTATACGGGTAGTAATTATCACCAGCAGGAAACGACATCCACTGTATGGGATACGGCATTAATCGCCTATGCTTTACAAAAAGCCGGATTTTTGCATAACCACCCGGTAATTGCCGGGGCCGCTGCTTACCTGTTATCCAGGCAGCATACAAAATACGGCGACTGGCAGGTGCATAACCATGAGGGACGGCCCGGGGGATGGGGGTTTTCCCACTCCAATGCCATTAACCCGGATGTGGATGACACGACATACGCTTTGCGCGCCCTTTACCGGCGAGCGTCATACCGGCCTGAAACTTACGGTCCGGCTTGGAAGGCCGGGCTTGACTGGCTTTTATCCATGCAAAACAGCGACGGGGGATGGCCGGCCTTTGAAAAAAATACCGACAAGAAATGGCCGGACCTGCTGCCCATGCCCGATGCCAAGCCTGTTTTAACCGATCCGTCCTCTGCTGACCTGACCGGGCGGACCCTCGAGTTTTTGGGCTGCTATGCAGGTATGTCATTAAGCAGTAGCCAGCTTCGCAAGGGTGTCCGGTGGTTGCTGCAAAACCAGCGCCCCGACGGTTCCTGGTACGGGAGGTGGGGGATTGCTTATATTTACGGTACGTGGGCGGCGGTAACCGGTTTGAGGGCGGTGGGTGTCAACCCGCAGCACCAGGCGATTCGAAAAGCGGTCAATTGGCTGCTTTCCGTGCAGAATCCCGACGGCGGCTGGGGTGAATCATGCTTGAGTGACAGCGCGTCACGGTACGTCCCATTGGCTTTCAGTACACCGTCCCAGACGGCCTGGGCCCTTGACGCCCTGATTGCCGCCGGAATGCGGGAAAGCCCCGCCGTGGCCCGCGGTATGGGAACATTGCTTGCATTAATGGATAAGGACGACCCGGCGACCAACTACCCGACGGGAGCAGGTCTTCCCGGGGGATTTTACATCCACTATCACAGTTATCGCCATGTTTGGCCCCTGGTGACAATGAGTCATTATTTATCAAGCCAGCAAAACAATTTATAGAAAACAAGCCATGAGAAACGTTGGCGAGGAACTCACGCCTAGTTTGTTCCACTTTTCGCAGTTGATCAGCCATAAAATTAAAACTTTTTGCCAGTTGGCTCACTTCATCACGGGAAACAGCCTTTACTCTTTGGGAAAAATCCCCGCCGGCCATTGATTGAGCTCGCCGTTACGCAACACCGCACCCGTAACCCGGTTGGCGTCCCCTATTTCTGAAACGGCAATGCTTCTTTCTATGTAAATTCTACCAAATGAAGGCACTTCCACGGTTTGGTTTCCGGCTGTAACTTGCACGGAGAAATCCACGGGTCGGGCCAGAAGCCTTCCGCCCACCATAGCGGCAACAGTATTATTTATTTCTTTAACCTGGTTATCTCCTGCTTTTTTAATCGTGACAGTCACCTGAACCCGGGCAGGGTCGACACCCAGCTGAGCGGCTATCATATCCACTTGTTGTTGCAACGCCTTTGCCGGTATCCTATAATTACCCAGTTCAGTTCTTTGTTCGATCAGCGTACCGTTATCCGCCAGCCTGGAGATTACGCCGGCCGGTATTTCCGCCTTGGCTTCATCAACCGAGCCGCCAACTTCAATAACGGCTATGCTAAGGTCTGCACCAGATTCAATGGCTTGAAGCACGGACTGTTCGTCCAGCCTAACCGTGGCCACAGTCCGGCCTGCGTCATCCACTTGAACCTCGGCTGCGGTGTTGTCGGTGAGGTTAATCTCACCGGCACCCTGATTGTTATCGGAAGATTCATTGCTGCTACCGGTTTGAGAGCTGTTGCTGTCGTTGCTGCCCTCGTCCGCGGTTGGAGGTGTGTCGCTGTCATTGCTGTCCTCGTCCACGGTAACATTGAAGGTTGTAGATGCATTCCTGCCGTTGCCGTCATTTGCGATTACTGTTAAGGTTGCCTCACCGGAAGCTACCGGCGTCAATGTAAGCGTACTTTCATTTACATTTCTCAGATCATCCTCATCTTCAGCTGACAAATCAATTGATGCGTAGCCTTCGGGAAGAGGCAGGTTGATGTTGACATAAGAGTCGGTAGTGCTGCCATCCTGGTCAACCTCACTGATGGGGAACGGGACGCTGGGTTGTTCATGCATGCCGTCATATAACCGGGCGGCCAACGGGTGCATACCGTTATTGTGCCTATTCATTATCGGCGTGGAAAAGGCATAAGTTCCGGAGCCTGTCTCAACACCGCTTAGTATGCCATCATATACGGCTCCCGAGACGGTGAACGTTTCATCTTCAATGTAGCCGAATTCCACCGCGTAAGGAACACCCGGCGCCAGACCTGAAAGTTCGAAAGACAGCACGTCGTTGTTGCCCGATTTCCGGTTATAATATACCTTGTCCGTGTCGGCATTGGCTTCAGAGTCACCGGCCGTGAAAATAACCTGCGGGGTCTTCACCATCATGCTGAGACTGTCAGTAACCTCGTTCCCTTCTGAATCCCTGGCGGAAACCATCATCTCGTGGGCTCCCGGTAACGTGGGTTGATGCAACGTTTTGTAATACCCGTTTTCAACGGAATAAACAACCTCTTGCACCGAATTGCCAAATTTACATTCAAAGGATATTTGGATGATGTTCTCACCGTAAACAGAAGCATAAACAGTAATTTTGCTCCCGGCCGTAACGCTTTGACCATCTGATATAACGTTACCATCAGGTAAAACAGCTTTGGTTATCGAAACCGTAAGAGGCGTGTTGCCAACAGCATTGTATACTTTATCCACTACAGATTGCCCCTCATCGGCCGCCTGGGATACGGAACCTGTTTGTTCATCATTGGCCGCTTCGGATGTGTCACCTGGTAGATCACCATAAACCGTTCCGGATACGGTACTTGACTGATCGCCATAAACTGTTTGAGATACGGTACCAAGCTGGTCGGTTACCGTAGACGACGTATCGGCAAGGGCCATTTGCGGTATAATCAGAGTCATTGCCAGAAATATTGCAAGTATCGCGTGGATTTTACGAGTTCTGTATAATTTCATCATTTCACCTCCTTTGTCCGTTATTCATGCTAAATAAATTAACAATTTTTTTCTCAACATCCCCCCTTTACTGAAGTTTAATTGACAAAATAAATTACGCCCAACGACATAATATATTTTCCCTGGATATGTAACTTTTTCTATATACAATCTTACATAACCTTAATTGCGAAATTGATACGAAATTAACACAAAATATTAAAACAATCATGCTTATCCAATAATTATGATTTTTAACCCGGGTTAAAAAACCGGTTTTTTTGCAGCTGGAATTTAAAGATGCCAGTAAACTAAACAGCGTTACCGGATTTTATTATGTGTTTTTTGCCGGGAGTGATGAAGAGGAAATTATGGTGCAATGGAGAAGAGGAAATTAATAACCTTTGACGCAGGAGGGGATGCCATGCGCATGAAAGATTTTATGACCCCGGATGTGCCAGCTTTGCAACCGGGTGATAATCTCAGGCGAGCGGTTGAGCTTTTTCGACAAACCCGTCTTGACGGCATCCCGGTTGTGAATGAAAAAGGCTTTCTGGTAGGTCTGTTAACCAGAGTTAACTTATTTGATGCGTTGTTGGAGGGTTTTGATTTACATAAAACTGTAGATGATTTTTTAACCCGCAAGGTAGTCACAGTATACCTGGATACCCCCTATCAGGAAGTGGTGGAGTCGGTGAAGACAAGCCCTGTGGGCATGGGGGTTGTGGTTGACAATAATAATCGCGTACGAGGGGTTTTTACCAAAGTGGATATGATCACGGCCCTTTTTCGGGAGTCGGATCTGTTAAGCGCCCGGTTGCGGGCCGTGTACCAGGCCATGCACAATGGTATTGTGTCGGTAGATGAAGCAGGGTGTATAACAATGTTGAATCCTGCGGCGGAATTGCTTCTGGGTGTGCGTGAGAAAGATGTTCTTGATAAGCATGTTGCCAGTGCGCTGCCGGGTTTGGATTTGACCGGCGTTATAGAAACCGACCGGGGGGAAGTGGGTAAAAAATGCCTGGTGGCCGGGCGGGCGCTGTTAGTCAACAGCACACCTATAGCGGATAACGGGATTATCATGGGAGCCATGGCTATTTTTCAGGATCTCACCGAACTTGAACAGGTGGCGGCGGAACTGGAAAGCGTGCGAACCCTGAAAAACACTTTGCAGACTGTGTTGGATATAGCATATGACGGTATTGTCGTAGTGAACAAGGAAGGCATGATAACCTTTATTAATCAGTCACTGGCTGATTTTTTTGGATTCGATCCCGGGGATGCGGTAGGGAGACATGTTACCGGAGTGTTGGAGAACAGCCGCCTGCATATTGTGGCGCGCACCGGGGTGCCCGAAAATGCCCGACTGCAGCAGGTTGGGGGGAGCTATTACGTGGTTTCCCGTCTGCCCATTGTGGAAAACGGTCAGGTTGTCGGTGCGGTGGGCAAAATGATGTTTCGCAACCTGGAAGAGATCAGGGAGCTGGCCCGGCGTATGGATGCGCTGGAAAACGAGCTGAATTACTACCGCGAGGAACTGCGTAAAGCAGGTGGCAATCATTATACTTTTGACAATATTATTATGGTCAGTCCGTCAATGATAAATTTAAAAAGGGAGGCATTGCAGGCGGCACGGGGTGTATCCACTGTTCTTCTCCGGGGGGAAAGCGGTACCGGCAAGGACCTTTTCGCCCAGGCCATCCATGCCGCCAGTCCCAGGCGGGGCGGCCCTTTTATCAAGGTTAATTGCGCAGCCATTCCTGAGCATCTTTTGGAATCCGAGTTCTTCGGTTACGCTCCGGGTGCCTTTACCGGGGCTCAGCGGGGCGGCAAACCGGGGCGTTTTGAGTTGGCCCACGGTGGGACTATATTTCTGGATGAGATAGGAGATATGAGTCCGGGCCTGCAGGCCAAGCTGCTCCGAGTGCTGCAAGACCGGGAATTCGAGCGGGTGGGCGGCACGCGCCCCATACAGGTGGATGTACGCGTTATAGCAGCCACCAACCGGGACTTGGAGGATATGGTAGCCAAAGGTGATTTTCGGGAAGATTTGTTTTACCGGCTGAATGTCATTGCCCTTGCCGTTCCCCCGTTACGGGAGCGGCAGGAAGACATTTTACCACTGGTACATTGTTTTTTGCAAAAATATAACTCTCTGTGCGGAATGAACGTGTCAGACCTCGCCCCGGAAACAATTGAGGTTTTAAGGGCCTATCACTGGCCGGGCAATGTGCGGGAACTGGAAAATGTTATCGAGCGGGCGATTAATTTTGCCACCGGCGGAATCATCAGGGTTAAGGATTTACCGGCGTATTTGAGCCGGGTCGATGAACCGGCGGGAAAAAGGGCTGTAGTGGCAAATTACCGGGACCGCCTGGGGGAGGCTGAACGGGAGATTATTTTTTCCGCCATTAAAGCGGCCGGGGGCAACAAGACCAAAGCCGCGCGCATTCTTGGTATCAGCCGCTCCCGTTTGTACGAAAAACTAAAAAAGCTGGGGCTGTAGCGCAGGCTACAGCCCCAGCTCTTTAGCTACAATGCTTTTCATGACTTCGGTGGTACCGGCGAAAATATTGAAAATTCGCACGTCCCGGCTGTCACGGCAAATCGGGTATTCCTCACAATAACCGTAACCCCCGTGAAGCTGTAAGCAATGGTAAGATACCCGGTTGGCCATCTCGGTTATCCACCACTTGGCCATGGACACCTCTTTGACTATCCGTTCTTTAAGTATATGTTTTTCCAATAATTGCAATAAGAAGGCGCGTCCCAATTCTATTTCCGTGGCCATTTCAGCCAGTTTGAAGGTATTATGCTGGTGTTTGCTTACCGGTTTGCCAAAAACGTAACGGTTTTGGCAATATTCCACTGTGTAGTTTAACATTCTTTCAGCAAGGCCCTGGGCCATTATGGAGCAGACCAGCCGTTCTTGCTGCAGTTTCTCCATCAGGTACAAAAAGCCCTTATTTTCCTGCCCCAGCAGGTTATCCGCCGGTACCCGGCAGTCTTCAAAGATTAGCTCAGCGGTATCCTGGCTGTGAAGTCCCATTTTTTCCAATTTGCGTCCGCGTGAAAATCCCGGGCTGTTTTTTTCAACCACCATAAGGCTGATGCCCCGGTGAGGGGGGGTGGCGCCGGGATCTGTTTTGCAAGCTATGACAACCAGATCCGCCAGCATACCGTTGGAGATAAAAGTTTTGGTGCCGTTAATTACGTAATAATTCCCTTCCCGAACAGCAATGGTACGGATGGCGGCCAGATCCGAACCGGTATCGGGTTCGGTCATGGCCACTGCGGCGATGATGTCCCCGGACGCGCATCCTGGCAGCCACTTTTGTTTTTGTTCTTCGGTGCCGTAGGTTGAGATGTAAGGCACCACGATATCGCTGTGCAGGGGAAACATTACATGGGTGCCCGCCTTAGCCAGTTCCTCGGTAATGATTGCCGAGTATTCAAAACCGGCACCCGCTCCGCCGTACTCTTCATCTACCCAGGGACACAAAAAGCCGTGTTCGCCGGCCTTCTTCCATATTTCCCGCGGTACTGCACCCTCTTTTTCCCACTGCTCGTAGTAGGGAATAACCTCGGTCCGGAGGAATTTTTTAAATGCGTCTCTAAAAATTTTGTAATCACCGGTATTGAGATTGAGAGTCATATTCACATTCCCCCGGTCACGCGCAGCACTTCACCGCTGATATAATCCGCAAGGGGGGAAGCCATGAGCAAAATAGCGTTGGCAGCCTCCTCCGGGGTGCCCGGCCTTCTCAATGGTATCAGGGCTGTAAACATTTTTCTCATACTGTCCGGAATGCCGATGGCTACTTCTTGGTTATCCAGTTTTATGGCTTCGCCTTTTTCTTTGGCCTGGGTGAGACGGGTTTCGATAAAGCCGAAGGCCACAGTGTTCACGCAGACATTAAAGGGTCCCCATTCTTTGGCCAATGTCTTGGTCAGGCCCACCACAGCGGCTTTGGCGCTGGAGTAGTTGGCCTGGCCGGCATTGCCGTCAAGCCCGGCCACTGAGGAAATGTTAATAATTTTACGGGTCACCCGTATGCCTGCTTCCTTTTCTTTTTTGGCGGCGTCCCTGATATACGGAGCTGCAGCTCTGATGATACGGAAGGGAGCTGTGATATGCACTTTGAGCATGGCCTCCCACTGCTGATCGGTCATTTTATGAATTACCCCGTCCCAGGTGTAACCGGCGTTGTTAACGATTACGTCAATGCCGGGGCCGAAGGATTTCACGGCGGTATTGATGAGTTTTTCGGCAAAGTCATCGGCGGTGACGTCTCCCACGCAGGCTACGGCTTTACCTCCGCCGGCTTTGATTTCCTCCACAACTTCCATGGCCGGAGCTTCGTCCAAGTCGCTGATTACCACCCGACCGCCTTCCCGGGCGAATAACAGCGCCGCAGCCCTTCCGATGCCCCGTCCGGCTCCGGTTATTATGCATGTTTTATCTTTCAACATCAAATCCATTTAAAAAACCTCCTTGATTTTTCCCCCATGCTCCTTAAGAGGCAGGGATGCTTCAAACATACCCTTGATTTTCACACCGCCGTTTTGGTCGGCGGCAATAACCTCACCGGTTATTATTCCGAGTCCTTCTTTAATTTGTTTATCAACTATCTTACCGGTTACGGTTATCTTGTCTCCCGGTTTGGTGATGTCCACAAATCGTACTGCCAGGCGTTTTAAATTACGGTTGGGTATCCACCGGGTAACCGCCTGGCCCACAAAACCCATTATAAGCATGCCGTGGGCAATCACGCCGCCGGTTCCGGCCATTTGCCCCACTTCATCCATGTAATGCAAGGGGTTGAAGTCGCCGGACGCCCCTGCATATTTGACCAGCTGTATTTTGTCTACCGGTGGTTTGGTAAGTGGAGGCAGGGGATTTTCCATGTTAAATTCTTCATAATATACTTGGTTGTCCATATGGTTACCTCCCGGGTGTAAAACTGTTTTTTATTTTTTTTCAATTACCGTACTCCTGGAAACCAGGACTTTTTCTCCATTTTGATTGCTATAAGTGGTTTCCAGTATAAAAATACTCATTTGGGGTTTTTCAATGTAATTTTTTAGCAAACAACAGGCATTAAGGGTATCACCCGGGTATATTTCGCCAAAGTATTGATATTCTTGTTCCCCGTGCAGCACCTTAACAGGGTTTAACTGAAGTTTGCGGCACAGGGCCATAAAATCCTGGCCGCCCCAGAAGTCGATGCAGATGCCGAAAGTGGGCGGGGCGATAACGTCCCGGTAACCCCGGGCACGGGCATATTCCGGATCGGTATACAAAGGGTTTTCATCTCCTATGGCGAGGGCTGTTTCTCGTATTTTGCCCCGCTCCACCGCGTATGAGAAACTGGTTAGCTCTGTACCGATCATTTTACTGAGATCGCTCATTTCAACCCTCCTTTTCTTATATGTCCGGCAGTGATTTTTCCCCGGTGCCGGTGTATAAACTGTATAGCGGGCATGGCGCTGAGTCCGGGCAGTTTTTGTTCAGGCAGCGCCAGGAAAGCAGCCGGGTAGCTATTTGGCAGGTGTTGGTACCCTCCAAATTGTAAAGTTCTTCCACCTGAATTTCTCTGTCGGTTACCGGGCAATAATGATTATTGATCATGATGGTATACATATAATTTTCACTTCCGGTTGGTTAATCAACTGTTTTCTTTACCTACTATGCATACAGAGCATACGGCCTCCCAAGGAAAGCCCCCCAGGTTATGGGTAAGACCCAGTTTGGGGTTGTCAATCTGCCTGGGACCGGCCATTCCTCTTAACTGCAGGTACATTTCATAAAGCATGCGCAAGCCGCTGGCACCGATGGGATGTCCGAAGGATTTAAGACCCCCGTCCGGGTTCACCGGCAATTCACCGTCCAGGTCGAAAACGCCGTCCAGTACGTCGCGCCAGGCCTGCCCCCGCTCGCTGAAACCCAGGTCTTCGTATATGACCAGTTCGGTGGGGGTGAAACAATCGTGCACCTCGGCCATGCTGATTTCCCGGCGCGGGTTTGTGATGCCCGCCTGGCGATATGCATCCATTCCGGCGTGATAAGTTTCCCTTATGGAGGTAAAGTCAAAGTCCTGATGCATCGCTCCGTGTCCCGGGCCGCAAACTACCGAAAGGGCCTTGACGTATATCGGGTCCTTATTATATTTTTTGGCGTCTTCCGCCCGCACTATTATTGCTGCGGCTGAACCGTCGGCAACTCCCGAGCAATCCATAACTCCCAACGGTGCCGCTACAATGGGTGAATTGATTATTTTCTCCATGGGTATTTCTTTGCGAAATTGCGCCTTGGGGTTCAGTGCCCCGTTTTTGTGGTTTTTGTAGGCGATACGGGCCAGTACCTTTTTGCCGGTTTTCGGGTCTAACCCGTATTTTTTAAAATAGGCCGGAGCCAGAAGTGAAAAGGCTGCCGGGGCGGAGTAGTTGGGAGCGGTGCCGTCTCCCGGAGGCGGGGTGATGACCAGGCCGCTGTAGCCGGAGTCTTTTAATTTTTCCACTCCGATAGCCATGGCGATATCATATGCCCCGGAGGCCACGGCATAACACGCGTTCCTGAAAGCGTCGGTGCCGGTGGCGCAAAAGTTTTCCACCCGGGTAACCGGTTTGTATTGTGTTTTCAACGGCTCGGACAGGCTGATGCCCGCCCAGCCTGAAGCGCAGGTGCCCAGCCAGTAAGCCTGTATATCTTCCGGACTCAGACCGGCGTCCCCCAGAGCTTCGTAGGCGGCTTCCACCAGCATGTCGCCGGCGCTTTTGTCCCAGTGTTCGCCAAAGTTGGTGCATCCCATGCCCACTATGGCTACTTTATCCCTTATGCTCATGTGATCCCTCCTTTACCTTTTGGGCCTGGCTTTCCAGTAATAATTATGAATGCCTCCGGCCTTGTAGAGGCACCGGAAGGTCATTTCCACTTCCGTATCAATGGCCACCTTGTCGGGTTCGCAGTCGGTCATTTCGCACAGCAGTCTTCCCCCGCCGGCAAAGTCGATAACGGAAAATACCGTAGGCGGATCCTGCGAGAAAGTCAAATAATCAATTGTATAGGTGGCGATGCGGGCATTAATGTCGGCAAAACGGTAAAGTTCCGTTTCATCTTTAGCCTGGCAGTGTACGCATATTCTTTGGGCCGGTATTTGGGGAGTGCCGCAGCGGGTGCAGCGACAGCCGTAAAAGGCCAGGTTCTTTTTGGCATTGCGCCACATGGCCGGAGCTGAAGGGCGTTCCGGGTCCGGTCGCCGGGGCGGTTCGTGGTTCAGCATGTTTTTCCAGCGCAGGTAGGTTTGGTAACTCAAAGTAGTCTTTTTGGATGTCAGGTAACCGGACACTCCCCGGCGCGGAGAGAATTTTTTTATGTTTTCCGTTACACGCATGAGAATAGCATCCGCTCCTTCGCCGAAAGTAACCATCAACAGGCGATCTCCCGGTTCTGCTTTTTCCAGGGCCGCGGCCAGCATCAGGGGTGCATGGGCGGCCCCGGTCAAACCCACTGTATCGAACAGTCCGTCCTGTATTTGATGCTGCCTAAAGCCCAGGGACCGGGCGGTTCCTGCTTGGTAGCGGGGGGACGGCGCGTAAAGCACCAGCTTATTGACTTCTGCCGGGGTTATTTTGAGCCTGGCGGCAAGAGCGGAGAGGGCTTTGGTAACCAGGGGACCATAACCCCTGGTAATTACGAAACGTTCCTCCCATGTACGCACGTAGCGGTCGCCGGTGTCACGCCACTGGGTCAGCACATCCCCGGCAACGGTTGTTGAGTCTTCTATCTCGGCAAGAACATTTTCTCTTCCTATGACGAAGGCGGCAGCTCCGTCCCCGAAAAGCTGTTCAAACTGCCCCCTGGCTGCGCCCGGACGGCAGTCAGCCGCAGTTACCAGTACGTTTTCAGCTCCAGCCTTAACACTGTCAACAGCAGACAGCAGGGCAGTTGATCCGGCCCGCAGGGTGGAGGTGAAATCAGCGGTGCGCGCTGTTTCCGGTGCGTCCAGGGCTGCTGTTATCGTGGTGGAAGATTGTTTTTCCAGATAAGGCGGCGTGGTGGTGGCAAAATAGATACCCTCCAGGTCAGCGGGCTTGATCCCGTTCAGGCAATCCCGAGCTGCTTCCACCGCCATGGTTACACTGTCCTCGTCGTAATTGGCCACAGCCTTTTCTCCCGGCAGAGCCGGTTCGCCAAAGGCTTCGGCCAGGCGTCTTCGTTCCAGTCGGTTAAACGGAATATAGGCGCCAAAGGCAGTAATACCCACCATTTTGCAAAAACCTCCTTGTTTATCTAAAATGCTTTGAGCTTTGGAAAAACCATAACCGCAAATTATGTGCCAAACCTTATGTCCAAGAAACTGCATAATTAAACTATGCTGAAGTAAGTCAAATTGTCCACTGTCCGTATGGAAATCAGGACAGGTGTATGGAAAACGGCACATTAAACAATTATTTAGAATTTTCAGATTGGTAATTATGACATCTTATTTCCGGGCATGAATCTTGCGAGTTAAGTTTTTGTCCGTTTAGTGAATGCGCTGCCACGGAATGCCTCGGGTAAGGTGCTGAAAAATGTGTTACGGATTGGTTAAAAAAAGTTTAGGAGGTATCTGATGAATATTATTAAGGGCTTTCCCTCAACATCCATGAACGACTACCAGCTAAATACCACAACCATTATCAGGCATGCAGCTAGAAATTTCCCTGAGCGGGAAATTGTTTACCGTACCTCCGAAGGTGTTTTTCGTTACAATTATGCAGAGGCTTATGCAAGAATACAAAAAATGGCCAATGCTTTGGAAAAACTTGGGATGAAAACCGGGGATAGAATAGGGGTGCTGGAATGGAATACCCATCGTTTTTATGAATTATATTATGCAATTCCCGGTATAGGAGCGGTATTACTACAGATGAACCTGCGTATTACGCCGGATGAATTAATTTATGTGGTTAACCATAGCGAAGCAAAATTAGTTTTTGTGGACGAATCTCTTATTCCGCTTGCCGAAGCCATTGCTCCCGGCCTGAAAACGGTAAAAGGTTATATAATCATGACAAATAAAAATTTGGCTGATATAAAAACAGAACTTAATCCGGTTTATAGTTATGAAAATTTGCTAGATCAAGAAGAGCCTTATTATGATTGGCCCATGATTGACGAAACCTCTGCCTATAGTGCCTGTTATACCACCGGGACTACCGGAAAACCAAAAGGGGTTTACTATTCCCACCGTTGTATATACCTTCATGCCATGGAAGCTATATGTTACGCAGGTATTTCATGGAAGGATAGTTTTATGCAGATAGTACCAATGTTTCATGCACAGGGATGGGGATTTTTCTTCTCAGCTACTTTTATGGGGTCTAGGATTGTTTTGCCGGGACGTTATATGGTGGAAGATTTAAAATCACTGGTTGACTTGATGATTGAGGAGCAAGTGTCTATCGGATGCGGTGCGCCGGCTGTATTCATGCCCATGCTCAATTATA
The DNA here is from genome assembly GCF_900115975.1 of Desulfoscipio geothermicus DSM 3669. Taxonomy (GTDB): domain Bacteria; phylum Bacillota; class Desulfotomaculia; order Desulfotomaculales; family Desulfallaceae; genus Desulfoscipio; species Desulfoscipio geothermicus. Next base: position 3,501 of record NZ_FOYM01000021.1, on the reverse strand, counting down.
TCAAAACATTAAAAGAAAAACCTTCTTTCAGCGGAGCCCGGTTCATATCCGGGGCTACTGAACCGCCTTTGATTATGATGAAGGAATGGAAGGAGTTGACCGGAGCCGATATTATTCATGCCTACGGCTCTACTGAAACCGCTCCGCTGTCCACCTACAACTTTATTAAACCGGATTTGGTAAAAAAGTTATCGGAAGAAGAGAAATGGAACCTTAAAAGAAAACAAGGTCTACCTGTCACTGGGATGGACATTAAAATAGTGGATTCCGAGGGAAATGAACTGCCTCGTGACGGCAAATCCTCCGGCGAAATATTAATTCGCGGGCCGTGGATTACCGGCAGTTATTACAATGACCCCAGGACCCGGGACTCCTTTTTGGATGGCTATTGGAGAAGTGGTGACGCGGGAGTAATAGATCCAGAGGGTTATGTAAAAATTACCGACCGGGTTAAGGACCTGATAAAAAGCGGAGGGGAATGGATATCTTCCGTTGATTTGGAGAACGCCATAATGAGCCACCCAAAGGTACTTGAGGCTACTGTAACCGGCGTTCATCATCCCAAATGGGAGGAGCGCCCCCTGGCCTTTGTAGTTCTTAAAGATGAATTTAAAGACCGTGTTACTAAAGGAGAAATAATTGATTATTTGGCAATCCAATTTGCCAAATGGCAACTGCCTGATGATGTGCTGTTTTTAGATGAAATACCTAAAACAAGTGTGGGCAAATTCAATAAAAAAGTTTTAAGAGAGAAGTATAAAAACTACTTGATAAATAGTACCAAAATATAACCGTTTTATATATAATGATAAACCCTGAAACTTTCAGAATCTTAAAAATAAGCAGCAATTTTTGATTATGGGAGGTTTGATAAATGGATATTGGCGGTATGCTGGCCAGAAACGCCCGGCGGCACCCGGAAAAAGAAGCCCTGGTTTATGGAGACCGGCGTTACAATTACCGGCAACTGAACGAGTCAGTTAATTGTCTGGCCAACGCCCTGGTGGGTTTGGGGGTACAAAAGGGCGAAAAAGTGGCATTTATGATGCAAAACTCCGACCGATACGTAATAACTTTTATGGCGGTTATGAAGCTGGGGGCGGTGGCGGTGCCTGTTAACTTCCGTCTGGCAGCACCGGAAGTGGAATATATAGTCAATCATTCGGATAGCGTGGTGTTTATTTATGACCCGGAATACGGGGAACTGGTTGCGTCTGTAAAGGAAAAACTGCCCCGGGTGCGTTATCTGATTTTAGCCGGGGCCGGGGAGCAGCCGGGCGATGTTCTTGGCTGGGACCGATTGGTGGCTGTGGCTTCACCCACCGAACCGGGGGGGGTGGTGGATGAGGCTGACGATTGCGAAATACTGTACACCTCCGGTACCACCGGGCGCCCAAAGGGAGCACTTTTTGATCACCACCGCATATTGCATGTAGCGTTAACCATGGTGGTGCACCTGGGGGTCAATCCCGGGGACCGGCTTCTTCATGTCGCTCCGTTGTTCCACTCTGCGCAGTTAAACCTGTTCATGGTTTCGGGCATGTACGCAGGGGCTACCCACGTGGTGATGCGGGCTTTCGATCCCCGGGCGGTATTGGAAACTTTGCAGCGAGAACGCATAACGCTTTTTTTCGGAGTACCCACCATGTATAACTTTATGTTGCAGGTCCCGGATTTTGACAGCTATGATATCAGCTCCGTTACCCGCTTTGGATACGGAGCTGCTCCGATGCCTACGGAACTGGTTCGACGGGCGCTGGCCAAGTTTCCCACCAACCGTTTCTACAACTTATGCGGTCTGACCGAAGGAGGGCCAAGCGGGGTTTTGCTTGAACCCGAGGACCAACTGCGAAAGCCGGGGGCTGGAGGCAAGGCAATAATCGGTTCCGAGGCCCGGGTGGTTGACGAAGCCGGTCAAGATGTGCTTCCCGGCCATGTAGGAGAGTTTATCCTCCGGGGGGAGACTGTCATGAAATGTTATTATAAAAATCCCGATGCCACAGCTGAAACTTTGCGGGAGGGATGGCTTCATACCGGGGACCTGGCCACTATCGACGAAGAAGGCTATATTTCTTTGGTGGATCGCAAAAAGGACATGATTATTACCGGCGGGGAAAACGTTTATTCCACCGAAGTGGAGCAGGTGCTGCATCAACACCCGGGAGTACTGGAGGCGGCAGTAATCGGGGTGCGGCATCCGGTATGGGGAGAAACAGTCACTGCGGTTGTGTGCCACAAACCGGGGGCGACTGTTACCGGTGAGGAACTTAAAGCCTTTTGTGCCAACCGCTTGGCGGATTACAAGATCCCGCGGATATACAAGTTTATCAAATTTTTGCCCCGTAATGCTTCCGGCAAGGTGCTTAAGAGAGTGCTGCGTGAGACCTATCAGGTCAGCGCCAGCGGGGATATTGAATCGTAGTGGATGATGCTGTAAACCCCCAATTCCGGTTTGGAATAAGGAGGTCATGTTATGCCAGGTTATATTACTTTTTTTGTATCACTATTACGCAAGTAATCAACCATGCCCCGCCGGCAACGAAACCGGCCAGCACGTCGCTGGGGTAGTGCACGCCCAAATAAACCCGGCTGATGCCGATCAATAAGATCAGCAGGGCCAAACCTGCGGTTACCAGGCGGCGCAGTGCTGAGGGAGAGAGGTTGATAAAAAGCAGGTAAGCTATGGCACCGTAAAAAACCACGGCCATCAGGGCATGCCCGCTGGGAAAACTGAATCCGTCAGCCGGGACCAGCGGATTTTCATTCGGGCGGGGCCGGTGAAAAAGCCATTTTAAAGCTTCGGTTAAAACCCAGCCTCCCGTTACGGAAAAAGCCGGCAAAAGTGTTCCCGCCAGTCTTCGCCCCAGCAAAAAAACCGCTATAATGGTCAAGGGGACTATTATCCATAGTGTGCCTGTGTTCCCCCAGAAGGTGATAAACTTCATGGATGCGGTTAACTGCGGGCTGGTTAAGTACCTTACGGCATCGGTTATTACCCTGTCTATGGGGGCAATTGCACCGGTAACCACTCCCCAGGCCAGGATGTTGAAAAACAGGGTCAGCAGGAGTACGGGTAAAATATCGGGAAATCTTTTAACTACCGGCTTTTGGTGTGGTTGCAACATGCTATCTTATCTCTCTTTAACGAAGTCTAATTAATTATATGCTTAATTATAATATAAGAGCCTGTTCGAAAAGCCCGTCTCTATCATGAAAAATAAAGAAATAATTACCAAAAATACCATGGCTATTTTGACAAAAATCATGTCTATTTATGCTAAACAATATTATCACGTAAATTGCGCTTAAAATTGGACAGAGATATCCTGTGGATTGTGGATAATGTTTTTTCAGGTATGAATTTAGTTTTATACACCAACCGGGTGTGTAAAACTATTGATTCGCATTTTATTCAAAAACTCATCCCGTTCCTTTGGAATAACGGTAGCACGCATATGTTTTATCATCAGCTTAATTAGTCTAAAGATGTCCGTCATTACA
>NZ_FOYM01000047.1 GCF_900115975.1 Desulfoscipio geothermicus DSM 3669 | reverse complement strand
TGAGCCGAAAAGGAAACTGTTGGGATAATGCTGTAATGGAGAGTTTTTTTCACACCCTCAAAACGGAGTTAGTTTACCATCGGCTATATAAGACTCGTGCCCAGGCACGCCGGGACTTGTTTGAATACATAGAAGTATTCTACAACCGGGTTAGGATGCATTCTTCAATAAACTACATGAGTCCGGAAAGTTATGAAAAGCTAGGACAATGCGCTTCTTGACAATATTAACTGCGCATGGAAATAAATCCAATATTAAAAAGTTATGTTTTTAGGTGAGTCCAGGCGATCAAGACGCAACCTTAGGCAGAAACGCCGTTCCCGCCGGCAGAATCAAAAGATTAGCCAATGGCCGTTCGGGTTGCTGCTAGCCTACCTTAATACAAGCTGGCAGCCCTGGGTATCGACCTGAGCAAAATTGATGAGAGTTACACAACACAGACATGCCCTGTCTGCGGCCGGCAGCCACCGGCCAGGGTGGGACTCAATGGGTATCGGAAGTCTGCCCCTACCCACGGGCAAATAAAATCAAAGTATCGTAACCAGTCTGGGAATCAATGAGAAACCAATTTCCTTAAAATGTGCAGCAAGCAGGGTAGGAAAGCCATCCGTTAATTATGAAGTGAATTTTTTTTACAATAGGAATTACAACTAATAGACTGAAGAAACTTTCTTACGAAAATAATTCTTTCATTCATAGATTGTAGTATTTGCTGCTTTTCTGAATCATTCATTTCTTCCCAGCGTTTTCCGGAAAGGGTCTTTTCAATAATAGTTTCAATTTGCTGCTGGGAAAAACCAAGTGCCTTCATTTTTAATTTAATCTTATTAAGTTCCTCATGCACTAAACATCACTTCCATGTAATTCTAAAAAGGAGTTCCTGCAAAAGGAACTCCCTTTGGTGGGCCATTAGGGAATCGAACCCCAAACCTGACGATTAAGAGTCGCCTGCTCTACCAATTGAGCTAATGGCCCGTAGATATCTAAATACTGAATTTGGAGGGGAGAAGTCGGAATCGAACCGGACTCCCACCTGGGTTGCAGGCAGGCCAACGGGTTTGCAGCCCGCGGGGGGACCATCCCCTTTCTCCCCAAAAACATATTACCATAAAGTTATTTAATTAATCCAATAAATATTATTTATTGGATTAATTTTAATGATAAAGACCTTAAATTGTAGAATGATGATCTTACTTTTTTTTAAACAAAGAATTCCTGGATTGCTCCAAAGGGACAAATAAGACCGCGAAAGCCCCTTCTAAATATGATTGCAAGAATAATTGAAATAACAAAAAGAACCAGAGTGCCGGAGAATATTTTTTGAATAAATGTACCTGATGTAAATGCCCCATAAAAACTTTCCAGTCCTCCATAGGGACATAATGCATGAATTGAAGGCACTCCTCTTCTGCCTCCACCTAATGCCTGGTGCATATATGCTATGTAGCTTATATAAACTACAAATATTGTGGGATGCAAATTTAGCCTTTTGTATTTTGCCGCCTAATCTCCGCCTAAATTTTTTTATGCCTATAAACGATCTTACCATAAATGTTTGTATTCTATCGGTGCTTGGCCAACCATTTTACTTTAATTAATTTGTTTTCCAGTGGGTGAAATTCATTATCTGCAGTTAAAAGAATACCTTGTACCTGTATAGTTAGGGCTGCTGCGTATGAGTCTCCCAAAGACAATGGAAATTTCGCTTTAACATCACTGGCGGCGATTGCCTGCTCATTTGAAGCATCAACTAATTCAATCGGCCAGGCTTTTACATTTTCAATAAGGGTAATCGCTTCTTTTCTTCCATATCTGCGCTGAATCATATAATAAACTTCACCCAGGTTAATCCAGGACATATACAGTCTAATCTCGTTTCTTCTGGCAAGTTCTAAAATCTCGGCAACGGAGTCTGCACAAGGCTCGTCCAAAAAATACCCAAGAACAGCGTAGGCATCAAGTACATAACTTTCCATTATGATTTGGCCTCCCGGCGGGATTCCAGCATCTTTTCTTCTTTTCGATATTCCTTTATCATTTCATCGGTTGTTACAGTCTTTTCAGGATATTTCTTTTTTAGTATTCCCCGGGTATCTTTAATAGGGTCATCAAGAAGCGGTATTATAGCTATATGGCCGTCAATTTCCGTAATTCTAACGCTACACTCAGGTTTGAGTCCATACTTTTCTCGTAGTTGTTTTGGTATGACTATTTGCCCTTTGTATGACATTTTATTTATGCTCATACTAATCCACCTCCGATTTTACCTTTTTAATATTATATCCCTTTTTAAAGTCTGGTTAAACTTTTGAATCAAAAATCCACCTTGATAGCACAAAATAAAGCAGGGTATATACACATCGGTTGTGGAATACACAATCAGTACCAATGCAAGCATTAAACCAATTAACCCAATTATCCCCAGTAAACTAGGCAACAGGTTAAGGAATGATTTTTCGCAATCTTTAAGGCTTTAAATGAGAGTGGTGGTACCACCACTCAGTTTTAATTGAATTAAGTAAACTTTGTTTTAACAAAAATAAAATTACTTGCAGAGATATAATTAAACTGGTAGTATGTATATAAATAAAGTATGTGCAGTGCGCATATAGGTATGAAACTTATTTTTGCGATCGGGGGTAAAACTATGGAAAAAATGTTAATTCAATTAAATAAGGTTTCTCGGTTATCCGGTTGCATAGATATAATACGCCAGAAAGGCCTTGCACTGGTAATTCTAGATTTAGAAACCAAACAGATAATAATTATTTTTAATCCCTGTTTAATTGATACCGACACAATAATGGAAACCTTTCTCCAAGGGGGTTGCCATATTGATTATTTCTATAATGTTGCGTAAGTTAGGAGGCTGCAATGGCTACCAATAAAACTAAAAATGGCACCGGTATTACCCTGGATAAAATGATTCAACCTACATTACTATTGCTTATTTACCAGAAACCAGCACACGGTTACGAGCTTATTCAAAACTTCAAGGCTATGGATCCCACCGAAGTTGTTGAGCCTGGTACTATTTATAGGTATTTAAGGCGTATGGAAAGTGAAGGATTTATCAAGTCCAAATGGGAGACATCAGAAGCTGGGCCTGCCAGAAGACAGTACGAAATTACCATGCTGGGATTTAAGGCTTTAAAAGAAGCGGTGATCAAGCTGGAGCACCAAAAAAGGCAAATTGAAGATTTTTTAATCACCTTCAAAGAAATGGAAGAAAGGGGCAATTTTAGTGAAAACTGATATGGATGCACTTAAAATACTTCATGCCGGTGCGCTAAGAAAGCCAATTAAAGAATGTATACATATACTTTGGCAAAAATACCCTGACCTGAAAGTAGAGCTTGACTATGCAGGATCCAGGGCCTGTGCAAATGCCGTGGCACAAGGTAAAGTGGTGGATATCATTGCCCTGGCGGATTACAAAGTATTTAATGATATCCTAATTCCCAAATTCGTAGATACCTCTTTTGTATTTGCCACCGACCAAATGGTGCTGGCTTTTGATGAGTTTTCACATGGAAGCCAAGAAATCAATAATCATAATTGGATGGATATTTTATTGGGGGAAGGATACATTAAATATGCGCGCTCCGACCACCGCTTAGACCCGTGCGGATACCGCACACTGATGCTCTGGCAGTTGGCTGAGAAATATTACAACAGGCCGGGTTTATATAATCTACTGGAAAATAATTGGAGTAATCTTTATCCTAAATCTATTGATATAGCTATAGCTTTATTGCAGGGTAAGATTGATTATGGTTTTGAATACCTTTCCGTTGCTAAGCAAATGGATATGGAATATATACAGTTTCCTCCCGAAATTAACTTAAGTGACCCCCGCCTGGCGGATTATTATGCCCAGGCAATAGTAACCGTTGAAGGTAACTACCCCGGTCTGGAGATGGAAATTGTAGGCGCTCCAATAGAATTTTCCGTTGCGATACCTAAAAACTCAAATCAAAAGGAATTAGCCCAGGAATTTATTAATATCCTCACCGGACCCCAGGGCGAAGCAATATTGGATCAAAACGGCCTAATTCCCTGTTAAGGGAATGGTTTAAAATGGTTAAACAAAATGTCTTGGACAAAGAATTACTGATAAAACACTTGTTTTAAAGCCCGTTTGTCAATGATATCTGCCTGTACAAAGGGAGTGTCGCCAATGGCAGATAAGTGGCCGTTGACCAGGTTATCAAGCGCCGGCACCTCGTATCCCTTATTTCGGAGTTGCCTCACAACATGACTGCCTATGTAACTCGCCCCACCGCAAACCAAGATATTCAAACGAAGTCTGGAATTGATTATATGCGTTTATCATTTGAAGCAAACCCGGGGGTTCTGACTGAATAACATCATCCCCCAGCAGTACTGCAAAGGGCTCATCACCCACAAATTTTCTCGCGCATAATACCGCATGACCAAGCCCCAGGAGTTCCTTTTGCCTGATATACTGGACATCTGCCATAATGGAGATTTGCCTCACTGTTTGCAGCATTTCAGTCTTGCCTGTCTCTTCCAGAATTGCTTCTAAGCTCAAAGGATTTGTCAAAATGATCTTCGATGGCATGTTTGTTTCGACCCGTAACGATCAGGATATGTTCGATGCCCGAGGCAACGGCTTCTTCAACAATAAACTGAATGGAGGGTTTATCAACAATCGGAAGCATATCCTTGGGCTGGGCCTTTGTCGCGGGCAGAAACCGGGTACCAAGGCCTGCTTCAGGAATAACGGCCTTGCGAATCTTCATCGTTATCACCTCGCGTAGAAATACTTTTCATCTTTAAACACCCAAAATTTGCTGCCGATATAATTCACAACCAGGGACATTCCCGTGGCGATTGTTTTGCAGATGAACATATTTAAGCCAAAGTTATGGCTTACAACATAAAGGGAAACGGATGATACCGAGAGGGCCAGAGCGTTGACCGTAATAAATTTCAAGACTTCCGCTCTGCCTGGTACATTTTTCTTTTGAAAGGTCCAATACTTGTTAAGCAGATAACTGTTTAACATCCCACAGGAGTAAGCAACCACCTGAACCGCAAGGTAATAGTCGTGAAACCAGTGGTATAGAAGGAAAAAAACAAGATAATCAATGAGCGTATTTAACAGACCCACCAGGGAAAAGAGAACTAGTGAGCGGGCGTTTTGTTTTATCGCCATAACACTGCTATTCACAGGATTCCCCTCCTCTGCCGAAACCCTCTTTGCTGCCGATAATATAGAGCGGTCTGTTTTTGGTCTCATCGTAAATCCGGCCGATATACTCGCCGATGATCCCTAAAATGATTAAGATTATGCCGTTGAAAAATAAACTGGTTGCCATAATGGATGTCCAGCCGGGCACGGTATACGATGTAAAAAGCCTTTCAAAGATCGCAAAAAGTAAATAGAGGAAGCTCAAGGACGAAAATAAAAACCCCAGGTAGATTGCCAGTTTAAGCGGCTTGTGAGAAAAGGAGGTCATCGCATCCAGGGATAATTTAATCATTTTGCAAAGCGGGTATTTGGTCTCTCCGGCAAAGCGCTCCTCCCGAACGTATTCAACGGCCGTTTGGCGAAAACCGGCCCAACTGACCAGACCCCGTACAAACCGGTTCTTCTCTTTAATATTTTTCATAACGTTGCAGACCTTGCGATCAATCAATCTGAAATCGCCGGTATCCACCGGGATATTAACATCCGTCATGGATCTTAGTAACCTGTAAAATACTGCTGCCGTCCATTTTTTAAAGAAAGTTTCCCCTTTGCGCTTTTTTCGCGTGGCGTAAACAACCTCATAACCTTCCTTCCATTTCTCAATCATTTGCAAAATGATCTCAGGCGGGTCCTGCAGGTCCGCGTCGATGACCACAACGGCCTGCCCCAGGGCATTGTCCATGCCTGCACTGATGGCAATCTGGTGCCCAAAGTTTCTGGAGAAATTAATGAGTTTTACATTGGTGTCTTTTTGGCAAATTGCGCTGAGAATTTGAGCCGTTCTATCCGCGCTGCCGTCATTCACAAACAATAATTCGTAAGGCTTTCCTGTTGTGTCCATCACTTTCTTTAATCTTTCATAAGTGACTGAGATGACTTCTTCTTCGTTAAAAACCGGAACGACAATTGAGTAGGCCACTTCAGAGTTCATAGTCTCAACTCCTTAGCCTTTAAATAAAAGGCTTATTTTTTACATGCGCAGCTTCTGGTTATGATTAGATGAGGTTCAAATCACACCGCACGTTAGTCGTTGATTCTGTATAATGTCTCATTGTTCCCCATTCCCATGGGACCACCTTGAGGACCACCCTGGTCAGAGTTCGATTGCCACTCTTCTTTGGGAACCTCCGTGCTGTTGGTACGGATCCAATCCAGTACTTCGCTGCTGCCGCCTCCGCCTCTGCCGGAACCGGATGAAGGAATCAGGAAAAATTTCACTTCTTTGTTGGCCACCATTTGTTTCAATTTCTCCACCGTGAGAATGGGGTCGGAACCACTAAAACCGCCCATAGCCATAACGGCTTTACCGGTATCAATGATATAAGACTGGGCCGTGTGGGAATCAGTGGTGGCAAAAAGGTACGTTTCCCCCGTATTATTCTCGGTTACATATTCAAGTAATTTATCATTGATGCCAAAGTTCGGCCCGCCCCCCATACCATGTCTTTGGCCGAACCCCTGTTGTTTCGGTCCGGCCTGCGGCAGCATGCTGTTGTCACCGTACAGCAGCGGAGTAGCCGCCCAGTACAATGGCGCCACCAGCAATACCAGCATCCCGGCCATGGCAGCCATCGAAGCCAGCGTCTGTTTCTTTGCGGCCAGGAATAAGACCAGCGATAACCCGATTCCTGCGGCTCCGATCCCGATGGACCAGCCCATGCCGATTTGCTTTTGATAGGGTTGTAGCACAACCAGTTCAAAAGCTGTGGTAGCCAGCAGGCCCGCCGGCAGCAGCCACCTTTTCCAGCCTTCTCTGTCACGGTATTGGCACCAAAGCTCTACCCAGCCTGCTCCGGCCAGCGCCGCAATGGGGGGGGCGAGCATGATCAGGTAATAGTGATGGAAGAAGCCCGCTGCGCTGAAAAATGCCATCGCCGGGAGCAACCAGGCCAGCCAGAACAAGGTTTCTTTTTGTTTATCAGCGAGCGGCCTTCTGCGGCGCAGGCCTGCCAGCAAACCGACGCCGGTGAAGGCTACAAAGGGCAGCAGCCAGCTGGCTTGGCCGGATAGTTCGGACTGGAAAAGGCGCAGCGGACCTGGCTTACCGGTACCGAACATACCCCCGCCCCTTTGTCCTGGCGGTCCGTCCCCGCCGGGCATTGGGACTGGTCTGCCATTACCGTCCGGACCGAAGCCTCCCGGCCTGTTGTTCCTATCCTGCGGCATTTGCTGCAAGTGGGGCATATTGTTTCCATCCGGCGGCATTTGCTTCTGGTTGGGCGCTGCTCCGGGGCCCCTATTCATTCCCTTCAGGCGGGATATCCCGTTATAGCCGAAGGCCAGTTCCAATACGGAGTTCGTTTGACTGCTTCCGATGTAGGGCCGGTTTTCCTGTGGGATCGAATCGACGACTACCGCCCAGGACAAGGTAACGCCGACCATGATCACTGTTGCCGCCGCCAGGATGGCCAGTTTCTTTTTCCACTGGCTCTTGAAAGCAAGCAGGTAAAAAACGTAAAAAGCCGGTACGACCATGTAAGCCTGCAGCATCTTCATATTAAAGCCGACACCGATCATGGCAAAGGCTCCAAGCAGCCAAGCCAGCTTCTGATTGCGGATCCCCCGGAACAACATCCAGGTGGCCAGGAGGAGCGTAAATACCAATAAGCTGTCAATATTATTCGTCCGGCTCACCGCCACAGCGATTGGTGTACAGGCCATAATCAGGCTTGCGAATCGGGCAGCCGTTTGACCGAAAGTTGGCTTGACCAGAACATACATCAGCAAAACGGATCCGACGCCGGCCAAAGCCTGCGGGAGAATTACGCTCCATCCGTGCACCCCGAAGATATAGGCGAATACCGTCTGAACCCAAAACGCGACCGGCGGTTTATCCACCGTAACGTAGCCGGCCGGATCAAAGGAAGCGTAGAAAAAATTGTGCCAGCTCTGCAGCATACTGGTTACGGCTGCAGTGTAATAGGCGTTGGCGTACTGATCCTTCCAGATGTTGAAAATATTCAAGAAAGCGGATAGTAAAGCAATGCAAATCAGAATCGTATCGAAACGTTGACCTTGTCTCGGTCTCATCGTAATGTTACCCCTCTCATTCATCATGTTTCATGGTCATAGCGGTTGGCTTCTGGTTATTATAGACAGCCAATGTGAACATGGTGTGAACAGCCAGTGAAGTCTTTACGAAAAAATATGATAATTACCCAACCGTCTAAGAGTCCGGCATCTAACTAAAAAGCAAAAAGGGGACAGGCACCGATTCACAAAACGAATCGGAGCCAGTCCCCTTTTACCGGAGCCAGTCCCCTTTATGTTTAAGCAGCGATGTCCAGTTCAAACCAGAATTCTACTCCACCGTCTCTGTTCAACACTCCGTACCGGTTGTTATCCATCTCTTGAATAGCTCTGACAATGGATAATCCCAGTCCGGTCCCTCCGTAAGCCCTTGTCCGGGCTTTGTCCACTTTATAAAAACTCTCCCATATTTTATCTAATAATTCCGGAGAAATAGGACGACCTGAATTATAAACCGATACACGGGCTTTGTTTTGGACAGATTTAATAGATATGGTAATTATCTTTTGTTGATCGACATGATTAATGGCGTTGTTGAGGTAATTAACAATTATTTGTTCGGTACGAAACCGGTCGGCGGATACAATTAATCCTGGTTCTTCTTGCAGTGTGCAGTTAAGTTCCTTCTCTAAAAAAATTGGCTTATATTTTTCCATTACTTTTGCGACAAGCCGGGATATTTCAAAATTGCTTTTATCCAACTTAAAAGTACCAGCTTCTATCTGGGACAGATCCAGTAACTCCCCTACCAATTTACCCATCTTATTGGCTTCATCCACAATTACATCGCAATAGAAGTTCTTATTCTCTTCGTCCTCGTTCACATTTTCCTTTAATCCTTCAGCGTAACCCTGGATTAAAGAGATGGGTGTTTTTAGTTCGTGGGAGACACTGGAGATAAACTCCCTTCGCATTTCGTCAATTCTACGTTCCCGCTCAATATCTTTCAACAGCTTTTGATTCGCCTCAGTTAATTCAGAGATTGCAGCATGCAGTTGGGTGGATAACGAATTAATGCTCTCGCCCAACTGACCAACTTCATCGGTAGATTCAACCTGGTATTTTTGGCTAAAATCCAGTTTGGCCATTCTATGAGCGATCTCGTTTAATTTTAATATAGGCATGGTTAGTTTCTTGGCCAAAAAATAAATAACGATACTTCCAATAATAAAAATCAATAATCCTGTAAATAAAAAGAAACGATTCGCTATCTGCACGCTTTCACTGATGGAAGCAAAAGGGGTGCTGAGAATCAGGTAATCTCCATTGTTCAGTTTCGTTGTTAAACTAATGAAGTAAGTCTGAATTCTTGGATCTTTAGAAAGATTAATTACTACCTTACCTTCTTTAAGTTGATCCTCATTCATCTGTATAAGTTTTTTTTCAAAGCCCTGCTTCCTTTCGGGACTTGGAGGTGGAGGATTTGAATCCTGTAGATCCGTAAGTTGTGGCGGAGGGACAGTATAGAAATCTAGAGGTGGTTCTTCAGGTATCCTTCGCAAACGATATTTTGGTTTCTGATTTGAATTAAAGATAACAATATGAATCCCAGTGATTAGCTCCAATTTTTCCAGTTCCAAAGAAATCGTTTCCGGGTCTCCTTGATATATGTTATTAATATCACCGTAGATATCCAATAATTGTTTCTTTTTCTCTGAAACGTAATAGTCTTCAAGAAACTGGCTGTTCAGAAACTGTGACAAGGCTACGAACAGCATAATCAACCCGGTCATTCCCCAAAATAGTTTCTTTCTGATAGTTAACTTCATGATTTCACCTCAAATTTATACCCTAGCCCGCGAATTGTTTTAATAAAGGAGCCTTTATCACCAAGTTTTTGCCTGAGTTTTTTTATATGAGTGTCGACGGTCCTGGCGTCCCCAAAATAATCATAACCCCAGACCGCATTCAAGATCTGCTCTCGGTTTAATGCCGTGCCTTCGTTATTTACCAGGTAAAGTAACAACTCAAACTCCTTCATGCTTAAGTCCAGTGGTATTCCGTCAACAGTTACAGACCGGCCGTTTACATCTATCTCCAATCCGTCTACGGTGATGCTAAGATTTTTATGTTCCGCTACCCTTCTCAGTAAGGCTTGAACCCTTGCCACCAGTATTTTAGGGCTGAAGGGCTTGGTTACATATTCATCCGCCCCCAGTTCGAACCCGAACAATTCATCCGCTTCTTCGGACCGGGCCGTCAGCATAATGATGGGTACTTGAGATGTCTTGCGTATTTCCCTGCACACAGCCCAACCGTCATATTCCGGCATCATAACATCCAGAATAACCAGGTCTATGTGCTGGTCATAAAAAATATCCAATGCTTGTCGACCATTCTCGGCCACAAAAACATTGTGGCCTTCCTTCTTTAGAAAATCAGATACGAGTTTTGTCATTCTAGGTTCATCGTCAGCAATTAAAATATTCATTGATGTAGCCATAAGTGTATCCTCTCCAAAGTCAATTTGAAGATAAATTTCTGCGGCAGCAGCGTTTTTCCCTTTTTGGACGGTCAGCTAATAAAGCAGAAACGGGAGACGCCGTTGCTATAAATACAAATTGTCAGACATCGAGCACCTCTGGAGTGCACAAAACCCCAGGGTTGCTCGAAAAATAACTTTTTAAAAAAAAGCAGGAAAACCTGCAATAATCCGGTTATTTTGAAGCATACTATTTGAAGCATTATTAATAAAGGAGGGTTTAGTTTGTCTGAATCTGAAAGGAAATTTCACGAAGAAACAACGGTGATAACCCCGGGTAAACAAATAAAGAGCAAGCAGACAAAAATAGGTAAAAAGAAAGCAAAAACCACTGTATTTAATGACGCTGAAACTAATAATATTTGATTCGCCCTGCGGGGCGTTTTTTTCTTTTATATCATGCATAAAAGCAAAAAGCCCCGTAAAGGGGGCGATTACCTAGAAGGGGTATATGGGAAGGAGAAGTTTTTTTATATTTGTTATAATCATTTTAATATGCCTTGTTCACACATTCTGTCAAATAAACGACATTTGCAGAGAGTATTTGCTAAAATGTAACGGATTAATCGGTAAGATCATCGCCGCCATTCCGGGCCCGCTTGATAACGGCCCGAAGATGCATCTCGGCGACGTTTAACTCGTAGATGGCCGCGTCTATCATATCCGGTGTACTGGCGTTATTAAAGAAGTTTTGCGCCATTCGTAATTTGGCCAGAGCCTCTGTTAGCAAAGGGTTATCAAAATTTTTTTCTCTATACATGTTTATTTCTCCGGGGAGGGGCGGTTGCTGCCCGATTCCGCCTCGGGTGTGGTATTGTTCAGTCCTGAATAATTTCCGCCGCGCCTGATTGCTCCATAATGGCCCTGACTCTGTCAGACTCGTGTTTGGGGGTTTTTACGGCCACGATTATACCCCGCTTGCCGGGTTCAAGTCCTTTTATTCCATCGGCATAAGCGCCTGTTTCCCATAGGCCTTCACGTTCCGTTTTTACAAAGGCCAGTTCATCGGCTACTTCTTCGGGATCATCCCGGCGTTGTTTCTCAGCTTTACCAAGGTCGCTGATAATCATGTCCTTGCGGTCAAACCCGGCGTTGCGCAGGGAGTCAACAAGAAAACCCACCTGATCTTTGTTGGGTAACCTGGCTATTAAACGCATATAATGCACCTCCAAACTTAGTATGTGCAGAATATAATGCCCGTAACCGTTGGTGGTACGGGCATATTTATAATTGTTGATAGGTAGTTGAAATTATTGTTGAAAAACGTCTTTACAGAAACTTAAAACCGATATATTATAACATTCAAACAACTATTTAAATATGGATTTGGGTAATGATTTTGGTTGTCCAGCCGGGCTGCAGCATTATAAACGGGGACATGGCGAAACAGAATAAAATAACGCGTGATGGAGGTTAATGTAATGACGGAATGTAATGGACAGCATTGCTCTTGCAATCGGTTGCCAAGCGAGGGAGAACAACTGCACATTCTGCGCCTGGAGGGATTGGATTGTGCGGACTGTGCGGCCAGGCTGGAGAAAAAATTGGCCAAAATTGCCGGGGTGGAGCGGGTTGAGGTTAATTTCGGAGCTTCTCGGTTGGTTGCCCGGCATACGGTGGGTGTGGATGAGATCATCCGGGCGGTGGAGGAAGCCGGTTACGGGGCTGAACTGGCCGAGGCGGGCCAAGCCAGAGAAGAAAAACTACTGTGGCATGATCGCAAATTGATGCTCACCGTGCTTTCCGGGCTCTTTTTACTGGCGGGATTTTCAGCCGCCTTGTTAAATGCACCGGACCGGGTGGTTGTGGGGTTCTTTCTGGCAACCATGCTCTCGGGAGGTTTTTTCGTTGCTCGAAGCGCGCTTTATTCCGTCAAATCCTTGAGCCTGGATATGAATGTGCTGATGAGTGTAGCGGCCATTGGCGCCGCGGCCATCGGGGAATGGGCCGAGGGGGCTACGGTGGTGTTCCTTTTTGCCCTGGGCAACATGCTGCAGGCTTACAGCATGGATAAAACCAGGCGTTCCATCCGGGCGCTGATGGAACTTGCGCCCCGGGAGGCGCTAGTGAGACGGGGCGGCCGGGAGATTAAACTGCCGGTGGAGGTTATAGTGGTTGGCGATATTGTTATTGTCAAACCGGGTGAAAAAATAGCCGTGGACGGTAAAGTGGTTGAAGGTGTATCCATGGTCAACCAGGCGCCCATTACGGGGGAATCAATGCCGGTGGCGAAAAAACCGGGTGACGAAGTATTCGCCGGGACTATTAACGAAGAAGGCGCCCTGGAAATTGCGGTTACCAGGCAGGCCCGGGACACTACACTGGCCAGGATAGTCAACATGGTGGAGGAGGCCCAGGCGCAAAGGGCGCCGTCCCAGCAATTTGTGGATGTGTTTGCCAAATATTATACGCCGGCGGTTATTGCCATGGCAGTAGCCGTTACGGTCATACCAACCCTGGCGCTGGGGCTGCCTTTCAAACCCTGGCTGGAAAGGGCCTTGATTTTGCTGGTTATCGCCTGTCCCTGCGCCCTGGTTATTTCCACTCCCGTGTCCATCGTTTCGGCCATCGGCAGCGCCGCCCGGCGGGGTGTCTTGATCAAGGGCGGCGCGTACCTGGAGGAGGCCGGCGCATTAAAGGTGGTGGCCCTCGATAAAACCGGCACCCTGACCGAGGGGCGGCCGGAAGTGACGGATGTAATCGCAGTGGGCGGCCACGTCGAAATGGATGTGCTTGGTATTGCCGCGGCGGTGGAGAAAAGGTCCCAGCACCCGCTGGCCCTGGCTATCATCCGGTATGCCGGGCGCACGGGAGTGACCGTACCGGATAGCGTGGAATTCCAGTCCATCACAGGCAAGGGGGCCGGTGCGATAATCAACGGCCGGCCGTATTATATAGGCAACCCCGGGCTTTTTGCCGGTTTGGGGTTGGATATTGCCACGGTGCGTAATATTGTAACCGGGCTGCAAAATGAAGGCAAGACAGCCATGCTGGTGGGCTCCGGCGATGAAATTATGGGGATTATCGCTGTGGCGGACCGGGTGCGCGAAAATGGCGGCGTGACTGTACAGGGGTTGCGGGCGGCCGGTATTCAAAGGATTGTCATGCTTACCGGTGATAATACCGGCACTGCCCGGGCCATTGCCGCCGAACTGGGCCTGGACGGTTTCAAGGCTGAATTGCTGCCCGAGGACAAGCAAAGGGCGATCAAGGAATTACAGGGCCGGTACGGTAAAGTGGCCATGGTGGGCGACGGGATCAATGATGCGCCGGCTTTGGCCACGGCCAATATAGGTATTGCCATGGGGGGCGTCGGAACGGATACTGCACTGGAAACCGCGGATATAACACTAATGGCGGACGACTTGACCAAACTGCCCTATGCCATGGACCTCAGCCGGCGGGCGCTGAAGATAATCAAGCAAAATATCACCTTTGCCCTGCTGGTTAAAGCCTTGTTTATTGCAGGCACCTTCTGGGGTGTCACCAACCTCTGGATGGCGGTCTTTGCCGACACCGGAGCGGCACTACTGGTGATTGCCAACGGATTGCGCCTTATGCGGGTTGACGGGAAGGCGCAATTGAAAGGTAAAAAGGGCAGCGGGGTCGGGGAAATTCTATATGATAATGCTTAAGGGTAAAAAAGCCGGTGCCATGAACGGGGCCGGCTTTTTGTGTTCGCCCGGCATGTCTGCCGAGCCGATGGGTTGAAAGAAACCCTGTCACCTAACCAGCGGGAAGACAACCCGTAGGCAAGGGCGTCACTGGCAACGGTGGGGTCTGAAGGAAGCTGAAGGGGGAACTTGGAACATAGCGCAAGCGAACCGGCGTTGGCCTATCAGGTGGGTAACCTTGCACAAAGTGGGAAAGCCCGAAAGCTGGATAACCTGGGAGGTTAGGACGGATGCGTTCAAGTTCAGGTAAGCAGACTTAACCGGGGAAGCCCGGCACCATCCTGCCACTAAAAGCAGGTAAACTCAAACAAGCGGAGACGCAAGGGAGAGCATACGTGGTGTCGG
>NZ_FOYM01000048.1 GCF_900115975.1 Desulfoscipio geothermicus DSM 3669 | reverse complement strand
GGGTCTTTTTTCATTGTCCCGTTAGGTTTGACCCAGGTTCGAACTTCGAACCTCGAACCTCGAACCTCGAGAACCGTTCGACTTGCATGTGTTAAGCACGCCGCCAGCGTTCGTCCTGAGCCAGGATCAAACTCTCCATATATACTTTATACAAAGAGTTTAATCTTTACTCTTGTTTGCTGTTTCCTAGAATTACTCGCTTTTGACGAGTTGCTCGCATCTCAAACACTGTTCAGTTTTCAAGGAACTTTTCAGGTGGCGCCCTCGCGCCAGGATCTTCGTTATATCACTTTTGCTGACTTTTCGTCAACCGGCAATTTCTGGTGGGAGCGGGGACTGTTCGCCGCGCCACTACCGCCATTATTGCTTTTTTTCGTCGCGGCCGCAGCAGCGACGCTTACTAATATATCACTTTTTTTGACACTGTGCAATATGTAGTTTGTGGTTAGCCTATTTCGGGATGCCTGCGTACTACTTCCCACTCTTCCGGTGTCAGCCTATCACGTTTCCATAGTATCTCATATGGAATAACAATTTTGCCAATGTCGTGAAACGTAGCCAACAAGAGTAAATCGTTGAGCTGATTATCCGGTAAATTTAAAGCATTACTTATGTGCAAGGCCATTTTTTGCAAACGAATAGTATGGTCTTCTGTTTCGTGGTTTTTTTCTTGAAGTAACTTTTTTAAAAAAACAATTATTTCACTACGCAGGTTTTTGCTTTCTTGTAACTTGTTCCGGTACATTTTATCCTCGGCCCGGTTAATCACTTCCTGTTTATCATCAGCGGTTTTTTCTTTGGTAGCGGTTCCAAGGGCTATACTCAGTGGTATAGGGTCTGCACCCGCGTCATCACATCTTTGTTTGATGTGTCGACAAATAGCTTCAGCTGACTTTGCAGAAGTTTTTGGTAATAGAATAGCAAACTCATCTCCGCCCCAGCGTGCAACTATATCTTCCTTGCGGCAGGAATTCTTCAATATCCGGGCAATATTTTTGAGTAATTCGTCACCTTTTTGATGTCCAAAAGCATCATTGGTTAACTTTAAACCATTAACATCTCCTATAATGATGGACAATGGCAACTGCCTCTTGGTATCCAAACGTTTTAATTCTTCTTCAAAATAACTACGGTTATAAAGTCCGGTTATATTTCAATCCAGTCACTATGGTTACCTCGCTCGTCGGCCAGCACATTACCGTTGGAAGCCAGAAATTCGTTTATTATCAAATTGGGTCGAGCATTTCCCTCTGCAGCATAAGCTGGTACTATTAATAACAAGGTTATAAATCCATAAAAATATAAAAATAACCATATAACGTATTTCACTTTTTAGTTATTCCCCTTAAAATCATATTCTTAATAAACCCAGTTTTATTTCGATACATTAAAAAAATTTCCTGTTTTTTTAACTAGTTTGACAATTGATAAATTAATTTTTACTTATTCGTTATATTTATAAAAGTTTTTTTACAGCCCCATCAAAAAAGCCCCGCCTTTTGCGGGGCTTTTTTGATTCGTTTTACATGGGAGGCATATCGCCCATGCCGCCGGGCATGCCGCCTTTATTCTTTTCCGGCTTTTCGGCCACCAGAGTTTCAGTGGTCAGAATCATGGCCGAAATGCTGGCCGCGTTCTGCAGCGCGGAGCGGGTTACCTTGGCCGGGTCCACGATACCGGATTCAATCATGTTCACATATTCGCCGGTCAGGGCGTTGAAGCCGACGCCCGGATCCACGGTCTTGACCTTCTCCACCACCACGGAACCTTCCACTCCGGCGTTGCCGGCAATCTGCCGCAAGGGTTCTTCCAGGGCCCGGCGGACAATGTCCACGCCTACTTTTTCATCCATATTTTCGGGAGTGAGGTCGTTCAAAGCACCGATGGCCTGCACGTAGGCCACGCCGCCGCCGGAAACGATGCCTTCTTCCACCGCCGCGCGGGTGGCGTTCAGGGCGTCCTCGATGCGCAGTTTTTTCTCCTTCATTTCGGTTTCAGTGGCCGCGCCCACCTGGATTACCGCCACGCCGCCGGCCAGCTTGGCCAGGCGCTCCTGCAGCTTCTCACGGTCAAAGTCGGAAGTGGTTTCTTCGATTTGTTTCTTGATTTGCTGCACCCGGGCGGTGATGTCGTCGGTGCTGCCGGCGCCGCCCACGATAATGGTTTCTTCTTTCTTGACCCGTACTTTGGAAGCCCGGCCCAGCATGGTGATTTCAGCCTTGTCGAGCTTCAGGCCCACTTCCTCGGAAATTACGGTGCCGCCGGTGAGGATGGCGATGTCCTGCAGCATGGCCTTGCGGCGGTCGCCGAAGCCGGGCGCCTTCACGGCCACGCAGGTAAATGTGCCGCGCAGTTTGTTCAGCACCAGGGTGGCCAGGGCTTCGCCCTCCACGTCTTCGGCAATGAGTAAGAGCGGTTTTCCGGATTTGACCACATTTTCCAGTACCGGCAAAATGTCCGCCACAGCGGAAACCTTACGGTCAGTGATTAAAATATAAGGCTCTTCCAGGTTGGCTTCCATTTTATCACTGTCAGTGATCATGTACGGGGATATGTAACCCCGGTCAAAGTTCATCCCTTCCACCACTTCCAAAGTGGTGCCGATACCCTTGGATTCTTCAACGGTGATAACCCCGTCTTTACCGACTTTCTCCATGGCGTCGGCAATCAGGTTGCCGATGGAATTGTCATTGGCCGAGATGGACGCAACCTGGGCAATGGCATCCTTGCTTTCAATGGTTACCGCAGCAGACTTTATGGCATCGACAGCTTTCTCCACGGCCCTTTCGATGCCGCGCTTCAAGATCATGGGGTTGGCGCCGGCCGCCACGTTTTTCAGACCTTCCCGTACCATGGCCTGGGCCAGCACGGTGGCGGTGGTGGTACCGTCACCGGCCACGTCGTTGGTCTTGGTGGCCACTTCTTTGACCAGTTGGGCGCCCATGTTTTCAAACGGGTCTTCCAGCTCGATTTCCCGGGCGATGGTCACGCCGTCGTTGGTAATCATCGGGGAACCGAACTTTTTCTCCAGTACCACGTTACGGCCCTTGGGGCCCAGGGTAACCTTAACCGCTTCAGCCAGGGCGTTTACGCCCTTTTCCAGCTTCTTGCGGGCATCTTCACGGAAAATAATGTCTTTACCTGCCATAATAACCTACCTCCTTTGATTAGATGTAGATTATGTTCACTAAATAATGGTTACAATATTTAAACCCATATTACTCAACTACGCCGTAAATATCCATTTCCCGTAAAACCAAATACTCTTCATCATTGATTTTAAACTCGTTGCCCGAATACTTGGAGAAAAGTACCTTGTCCCCCACTTTGAGGTCGATGGGCACCCGCTCTCCGTTATCCAGCAGCTTGCCCGGCCCAACGGCCATAACCTTGCCCTGCTGCGGTTTTTCCTTGGCGGTGTCGGGCAATATGATACCGCCCTTGGTTACCTCCTCGCTGGGTAGAGGCTTGACAACTACCCGGTCACCCAATGGTCTGATCACACAAACCCCTCCTTTGATAAATCAAACGAAAAAGTTTGCTTATTAGCACTCGTTACTGTCGAGTGCTAATAATTATAATATAAAAAAAAGAAACCCGAAAGGCAAGTATTTTTTTATATAAAAAATTTATCAAGTTCATTAAAAAAATGGTATTTTTCTAATAAAATCATTTCATTGCTTTTAAAATCTTAAAAAATTATTATTGAAAAAACTTACTCTGTTTCCTGCAATACCTCTAAAAATTTTTCCACCAGGTACGGGTCAAACTGGATTCCCGTACTTTTCATTTCGTCCACTGCTTCCCGGTGCGTCATAGCCTTTCGGTAAGGCCGGTCGCCGGTCATAGTATCCAAAACAATACCCTGCATATTTATGAGATTGTTAACTGAATGTTATATACTCTTTATAAATTCTATGCCAGTCATTATTATTTGCCACGCATAATAACTTTCCAATCCCCACCCGGGACTATTACCCCAACCTTTTCAAGTTCTGCAGGCTTGGCCCAGAGATACATGTAAGCTAAAACCTTCTCTTCACCAGATACTACGACTTCCCGAACAACTCGGTCGTATAGATTACCTGCTTCGTCCGGTCCATGGTAATCCTCCAACCTATCCAGAACTATCAAGGCCTCAGTAATGTTAGCCAATTCCATTAATTCACCGAACACTAGCGTATTTCCGGCTGTCATGGCCGGGTAACCGTATGGCAAATCATACAGTACCCCCGCGACCCTTGCTGGTTTAACTGATTTTATATAAGGTTCAACCAGATAGTGGTTTTTCATACCGGTCATTAAAGTGCCATATACAAATACTTTATTAATGCTCACCTCAAATTCCCCCGTTAGTGATGCTCACCAATTTGGCAACTCTAAAGCCAATATACAGCATATCCCAAAACCCATGATCCATCAAGCACAAAAGATCACGGGTTAATTAAATATTTCTCACCAATTCATACATAAATTTAACCTTTTCAGTGGACAGTCCAGCATGTAGCCCGCTGCAAGTACCGAAAATAAAGCCGCCGTCGGGAGCTGCCATGGCTATAAGTTCGTTTACCGCCCGGGCCAGTTCCGGGAAATTATGCTTTTGGACATGAGGATCATCACTGGCGCAGCCAAAGGAATTGTTCGCCCCGTTCCCATATAAAAGAGCGGGGTCGATATTGCCCATTAAGCAGAGATACTTTCCGTATTTCTGTTTTACCTCTTTAAAGTTCATTCCGGCAGCTGGTTCTATACACTGCAGACCGTCAAAGCCGGCTTCTACAATAATTGGCAGAACTGCGTTTATATTGCCGTCTGAATGCAAAAAAACGGGTATACGCTGTTCCCGGGCCGAGTTAACCTGGTTTTGCCAGCAAGGTAAAAGATATTTTTGTATAAACTCCGGAGCTACGTAAGTTCCACGGTTAAAGGCTATATCATCAGCAATGATTATACCGTGCACACCGTCCGGCAAGCCTTTGCGAATATGTTCCGATATTTTTTGAGAAAGTTTTTGCAATTCTTCTCCTACCTGTTGGGGCCAACGGGCAATATTCTTCATGAAGTTCGTAAACCCCGCCTGGTTAACCAGTGTTTGAAAAACTCCGTTCAGCACCAGGAATACGAAAAAACCTTCCGCATTAAAACGCCTTATATAGTCCAATTTAAAGCATAAATCCCCGCTATGGTGCATGGGTTCTGTATCATGCACACAGACCAGGTCCAGTCCCAGGCGGTGGTAAAATTCAATTTCCATTTCCAGGTCTTCCTCCACCGGTTCAGGGTAGTTATCACGTTTTGTTTCCTTTTTCATAAATTCTTTAATAAACTGCTTATCCACTACCAGTTCCCCCCGGGGAAACCGGTCTGAAGGAAGCCTGTTTATAGCTGCATACACTCTCCCGATGCCGTTCATTTTGTAGCAACATCCCTTCATTTTTCCCTAATCATAAAGGCACTGGCCATGTTAACTTTTGCTGCATAGGGGTGTATAGTTCTTTATGCATTTAACTTGGGAAACCCCATCTGTTTAAGAAAAAGGTTACTGAAATTATTATTACTGGCCAATTCAATGTATTTTATTATCCGGGCGATTTTCTCGGCTTTAAAACGCTCAGTTTCAGATAGCAGGATCATCCTGGCACCACCTCCCGCCGCATTGCCGATCTGCCGGTAACGTTCCAACGGTAAGTCCGGCAGCATACCAATTGCAACTGCACTATTTAGGTTTATATGTGTCCCGAAAGCTCCGGCAATAATTACTCTATCTATGTCTTCTGTCTTTAATCCCGATTCTGCCAGTAAAGTTTTAGTTGCAGCGGCAATCGCGGCTTTGGCCAACTGTATTTCGCTGATATCCTTTTGCGTAACTACGATGTCTTTACCCGTACCGCTTTCTTCTGACGGCACCAAAACGTATTCCGGAACTTTTCTTGTCTCGTTAAACCTGACACACGGGTGAGAATTGTCCAACCGGCCGTTACCATGTACCACACCTGACCGGTATAACTCCGCCACAGCGTCAAGTATACCGGAACCGCAAATGCCCGTTGGCGGTTTTTCACCAATGGTTTTATATTGCAACCGCTGTCCTCCATTATAAGTAACTTCACATATAGCACCGTCTATCGCCCTCATTCCCTGTTGAACGTGGGCTCCTTCAAAGGCCGGTCCCGAGGCACACGAACAAGATATTAATTCACCGTCCCTGGCCAGCACAATTTCAGTATTGGTCCCTATATCCAACCCCAGGGTTACGCCGGTTGCTTCGTATATGCGGCTGCACAGAATCATAGCCACATGATCGCCCCCCACATAACCGGCCACGGCCGGCAACAGGTAGACAACACCGCCGGGAGCCATGTCCACCCCCCAAGTCCTACCTTTAACTTCAACAGGCAAAGTTACCGCCGGAACATAGGGCGACCTTGCCAGTTGACGCACGGGCAATCCCAGGATCAGGTGATGCATGGCTGTATTTCCCACAACCACAACCTCTTCAACGTTTTCGGGGTTGACAGCCGCAGACTTACACAAGTTGTGCAAAAGCCTGTTAAGCCCTTCCCTCAAAGCCTGCTTAATCCGGTTATACTGTTCTTCCCCATCAAGAGCGAAAACGAGGCGGCTTATTACATCCTCCCCGTAAGCAATTTGAGGATTTAATATACCATCGGCCGCCAAAATCTCACCTGTCTGCAGGTCAACCAAATAACCTGCCACCTTGGTAGTACCCAAGTCTACGGCAAAACCAACAGGTCCGGTATATCTTGTACCCCGGACAGCGTTAATTATTTCCCCTTTTCGTGTAGTAATAACTACCTGGCCGTCCCCGGCCAGCGGATCAATGCACCCGATCAATTCTGTATCCATACGCAGGCCGGCAATTTCCATTTTCGTGGCCAATGATAACTCCACTTGTTGCCAAAGGGAATATGGATAATCAACTGTCGTGGCTTTCAGGGATATGGTATGTCTTTTTATTGCCGGCTCGGGTACAACGCCAAAGACATGCCCATCCAATTGCAGCTTCTGGCGTTTAGAAAGTGTCTCGGGTAGAATTTCAATCTTGGCCGGACCGGCAATAACTGCCTGACACGCCAACCGGTAACCCTGATTAATATATTCTTCTCCTAAAAGTCTCTTCTCTGTCTCATTTGAAGGAAATAATTCACCCTCAATTAAACGCACCTTGCAGCGCCCGCAAACACCTTTGCCGCCACAAGGTGCAATAACCCCGTCAGTTTCCGGATCCAAAAGGCCCTGGGAAAGCTGCATAATTGTCTGGCCGGCTTCCGCCTCCACTCTTCGTCCTATGGGTTCAAATTCAATGATAATTGCCAATTTTACAGCACTCCATTCCATTGCTGGCAGATGGTTATACCTTTACGTGCATCTGTTACCCAATAATCGGCTCCCGTATATTCACATACCTTTTCGTTAACCAGACCGCCGATAAGAATTTTTATTTTCCCCTGCTTATCAAACAGGCGAACCTGTTGTACCGTACGCTTCAGAGAATCAAAGCAAGAAGAAAGCAAAGACGACAGGCATAATATGTTGGCATCCGTCTCTTTAAGGCATCCTACAAACTTATCCGATGGAACATTAACTCCCAAATCATATACTTCAAAGCCGTAACACCTGAGCAAGGCGATAGTTATGTTTTTACCGATATCGTGAATATCTCCTTCAACCGTTCCGAATACAATTCTTCCGCTTACTTTTTTTACCTCATCATCGCGAAACCCGGGCGCCAATAGCTGCATTAGTTCATGAAAAATTTCCGCCGATAATACCAGGTCCCCTAAAAAGTATTCACCCCTGGAATAGCGCTCTCCAACTGCTATCATCCCGTTCCTGCATTCTTCCACTATGTCAAGAGGTTTATACCCTGATTCCAAACGGTGTTTGACTAACTCCATCGCCAGATTTTCATTCAGGTCACTGATTGCTTGGGTTAAAGAAGTCAATCTACTCAACTCCCTTCAGTGGTCGAACTTCCGACACTAAAGAATAACGGTCCCCCCGGAAAATAAAAAATCCCCAACCTACAACCGTTTCATCGTTTGAGTATAAGAATTGTTCCAGACATAACACCGGTGAGCCGGGTGGAACCTGCAGCAATGAAGCATCTTCATCAGCAACCAGTGATGCCCTCATCAACATGCGGCTACTCACAGGCAATACCTCATTGTGTGCCGATATTATTTCCGAAAAAGCCTTGTATTGCAATTCGTTCTCAAGAATGGGACGTCCTTTATTAAAGCGCATATACTTGCGCTCAAGCGCCATTGGTGTATTATCTGCAAACAGTAACCTGCAATAATACAAAACCCTTTGATTGGTTTCCACCATAAGCTTTTTTCCAATTTCATCCGTGGCCTTAATAACATTTACCGCTATTAATTGAGCGTCCGGCGTAAGGCCGCGACGCATCATTTCTTTGTTATACTCTTCAAAGGTAAACACCGCCCGGTCCAAAGCCGGTCGTGAAACAAAAGTCCCCCTGCCCGGGTGTGCAGATACCAACCCCCTTTCCGCCAAGACATTTAAACATTTGCGAACAGTCATGCGGCTTAAGTTATACTCTTTTCCCAGGTCTTTTTCAGACGGCAGGGAATCGCCTGGTTTAAACTCTCCTGATAAAATTTTTTGTTCCAAAATTTGGGCCAGTTGAAAATATGGAGGGATAAATGAGTTTCTATTAATCTTGTCATTGGCCAAATGCTACGCCACCTCTCAACATTGACCCAGACATATTAATTACTTGGCGGGTCTTAAAGCTCTACTCAAAGGACACTTATGACCAATGCCGCAATAATGGCAATGGTTTTCCTTACTGGGGGGCAATTCATGCCCGATTCCCATTACTAAACTAAGTGTCTTTTTAGGCAACATCATACCACTGCTTAATATTTTAACACCTAAATCTTTAGGGTTGAGCAAATCATAAATGATTTGCTGGTCAATAAAGTTTTTCCAGTAAGAATGACCCGGTCCCAGGGGAATTGTTGTCTTATACCCCGCACTATTAAACTTATTTTTAACTTGCTTTACCAGTTTCCTGCCGGCAGATTCAATAAGGCAAGTGCCGGCCACATCCAAAAAATAGGCATGGGCCGCCAAACCCCTGCGGTTATATTCGTCCACCCTTTTATCAATCAAATCACCAAGAGTGCAGATAGCTAAAAACAAACTTTGGGCGGGACCGGCCAAGCAAACAAGCAAACTGCTTGTCAACGCTTGGCCTCCTTCCAGAAAAACTTGTCTGTCCGTTGTTTTTATAATCTTCATTGTTTTACAAACGGCTTTAACACGTGCCAATTGATGTGCTTCATCCAGTACCCTTTCCGGCAGATCGTTTGATGAAGGATTGGCAGTTTTGGAAAGATTATTCCAAACTGAACAGGCAATATCATCTTTGTTAAGTTGGAGATCAAACTTATGATAATTCATTAAATCATGCATTATTGTATATCTCAACTTTCATCCCTGCGGCAAGGCAGCTTTTTTTAAATTTTACAATACTTTTAATTTGCCTTGTTGATATTGCTTGATGTATTGCATGCAAAACCTGTCCATGTTCAGCAGCGCTTCAGTAGCATATACCAGGGCCATCAGGGTGCTGTCCAGAGGGTCAACTATCACGGCGTCAAGCCCGCTGGCCATGCTCATTACCACGTAAGCCCGGTTCAGATGCCTTCGTTCCGGTAAGCCGAAGGATACATTGCTCAGGCCGGAAACAAAATGCAGGCCGTTAAACTTGCTCGCCATATCTTCCATTAATTGGAGAGTTTCAAGCACCGTTTCCGGATTGGTAGCCACCGAACGGACCAGGGGGTCAAAGTAAATGTCATCTACAGGTACTCCGGCTTCTATGAGTTCGCTGACCAGTTTCACACCAACCCGTAAAGACTGCTCTTTGTTGGCGGGTATTCCTCTGTCATCCATGCAGAGAGCTACCACGGACGCGTTATATTGTTTTACCAGGGGAAGCACGTTCTTAAATCTTTCGGTTTCACCGCTGATGGAATTGATCATGGCCTTGCCCCGGTGGACGCTTAGACCGGCAGCCAGTGCCTCCCAGTTGGGGCTGTCAATACATAAAGGAATGTCGGCAATATCCTGAACAGTTTTGACAAGCCACTTCATTGTATCCGGTTCTTCCCGTGCTTCCAGGGTGCCGCAGTTTACATCCAACATCCCGGCCCCTGCATTTACCTGTTTTAAAACTTCTTCCCGCAGGAAGTCAACGTCCTTGTCACGAACCGCACGATCGATACTTTTGCGTGTAGAATTTATTTTTTCTCCGATTATTAACATATTTCCTCCCAGGTATTTCAGCCCCGGCCGAACCGGTTTCCGCGGCCGGGGCTGAGTTTAATTATTGATAAATTTTTTTACAGATGTTAACGCCCGTTACTGCATCTTCCGCATAGTAATCGGCACCGGTAAATTCCCGGACCTGTTCATTGCATGGGGCCCCGCCGATAATAACGGTTACCTTGTCTCTTAAACCCGCCTCGGTTAAGGCGTCAACCACGTTTTTCATTTCGGGGTAGGTAAAATTAAGCAGGGCGCTTAAGCCCAGAACCCT
Source organism: Desulfoscipio geothermicus DSM 3669 (assembly GCF_900115975.1). Lineage (GTDB taxonomy): Bacteria > Bacillota > Desulfotomaculia > Desulfotomaculales > Desulfallaceae > Desulfoscipio > Desulfoscipio geothermicus. The sequence continues at coordinate 4,116 of NZ_FOYM01000048.1, read as the reverse complement.
GGCCCCGGTTTCCCTGACCGTTTCGACAAACTTTTCGGCAGAAACGTCGACACCCAGGTCTATAACATCAAAACCGGAACCACGTAGCAGGTTGGCAACAATATTTTTACCTATGTCGTGTATATCGCCTTTAACCGTACCGATGATGACCTTACTGGCGGAGTCCCCCGCATCGGATTTCGGCATTAGCGGCTCCAATTGCTGCATGATGTTTTTAAAGATCTCAGCGGAAAAGATTAACTGGCTAAGGAAGTATTCCCCCGAAGAAAACAGGTTGCCGACGCCCACCATGCCTTCATTGCACTCGGCTATGATATCCAGGGGAGACACACCGTTTTTTATTTTTTCATCAACTAATTGATAAACCTTATTCTCTTCCAGGTCTGTTAAAGCTTTTGCCAGTTCCGACATTTTCAGTTCCTCCTTACTAAAATGAAATGAATATTTTTGTTACATTACCCACTGCCACATCCAGTTATATCCCATACTTTCCAGCATTTCCCACGGACGGCGGATCAAATCTTCTTCCCCCATAATATTGCCCAATTCCTCGAGTTTCTTTTCCCAGGGGGTGACCATTCTTTGTTTGTTCAGCGCCTCAACTTCTACCGAACCGGGTTCTGCAACTTTGGGCTTGCACTTGTAGCTGCTGTCATAAGTGCCGTATTCAATTATGGCATCAATCATGGCCCTGTAGTTTTCCGGCTTGGTATCATAAGGGATGTTACAGCCACCGTTGATGATGAAACCGCCCTCTTTGCCCACCGTTTCGCAAAGCAATTTGACCCTTTCTTTCATTTCCTGAGGTGTTCCCAGGATGAACATGGAATCGGGTATGCCGCCAGCCAGGCACTGGTGCTTGCCCAATGTTTCATAGGCCTTGAAGATGTCCCCTTGATTATCAATATCCAATATCAACTTGCCTTTTGGTAATTCCAGGAAATGGTGCCAGTGATGCCCCCAGTCGCCTTCCAGGTAGGCGCGCACCGTATAGCCGGCGTTAATAAGAATTTCCAGGGTTTTCTTAAACGAAGGCCAGTAAAAAGTCTCAAACTGTTTTGGAGACAAAAAGCACGCCTTGTGGGTGGGCACAAAGATTGGGTAACGTTTTAACGGGTCAGCCGTCGACAGCGCAAAATGGGCTATTTCATGCACGATGACGTCGCATGCTTCCAGCACTTTATCCGGCTGGCGGTAGATATCTAGCAAAATCCCCCTTAAACCCCGCATGGCATCGGCTAAAACGTCAAATGGAGCTACAAAAGCACCAGTCATGGGCTGGGGCATCCCCAGTTTTTCCTGCAGGTAGATTGATCTGTTCCGCATCACCTGCGCCATCATCATTTGCGCCATACCGCCCTTTAAGAAGGCCATGCGGCAGCGGGTGGAGCCCGGTTCGGCCATGTCACCCAGCACCCGGGGCAGAAAACGATCCATCATGAATTCCACGGGGTCGTTGATGAGAATATCATATTCATCAGCCTTCATGTACTCTTCTTCAACAAATTGAAACTGAGTTTTCGAGGGCAGGTCGCGCCCGGGCAGTTTGTAAGTTTTACAACCGACCGCATCGTAAAGGGGTGCCCATATCCTGTTATTACGAAGCACGTCCACTTCCGGAAAATCGCGGATGAAAATTTCTTCGGCTTTTAGCCACTTTTCACTGTCATAAATGGTCTCCTGGTTGGTATTTCCCGAATACACTTCGGCAAAGTAGTTGCTGCCGGTTGCCACGGGCATCCGGTCCGTCTTTTCCAGGGCAATGGTCGCCTGGTAGCGGCCCAGCCTCTCTTCATACAAATCTCTTATCTCTTTTGACATCTTAATACCTCCTGATTTTATTATTAACTCTGGCGAGTAATCACCGGTATCATATTGCCTGACCCAGTATTCCCGAAAGTATCTGGGTTATACAATGCCCGATTCGGTCATGGTGTTTTCCATTATCAGGTCCCCTTACCAATCCAACCTCACGGTTTATGCCCTTTTATTCTCAGGTCTGACCGGTAGCAGCAACAATATACCTAGCAGAGGACCAGCTGCCATTATCCACCACACCGATGAAAAACTACCGGTAAAGTCAATGGACCAGCCCAACACTACCGGGCCGATCATGGATGCAAACTGGAAGAAAAAGTTGGCCGTTCCGTTGGCCGTAGCGGCCCACTCCTTGCCTGCAAATTCTGAAACCAGTACTGTTAATTGAGGGTTGGCCAGGTAAGAGCAAAAGCCGAACAAAAAACCCATAATACAAAGCATGCTCATTGTTGTTTGGTAGCCGAAAAAGACGGTTATAGGAATAATTATTACGTACGAGAAAATGAGAATATTTTTTCTTTGCCCTATTTTGTCAGAAATGTATCCGGACACCAGCGGAGCCAATACACCTCCAACACCGTAAAAAATCATTACCAGACCAGCTGCCGCCACAGAAAAGCCAAGCTCGTTTTTTATGTAAGCATTGGCCCAGGTAGCGGTACCAAGTTCCACCCACATGAGGCAAAAACCGGCCAAAGCGGTGAGAATAAGGTCTTTACTGCCAAAGACGATTCTAAAACCGCCGAAAATGCTTTCATTGCCTTTAACTTCATTGGAAGCACGAACCAGCAAAAAGACCAGTACACCCACCACGACAGTTGACAATCCGATAGCCTGGAAAGCGCCCTGCCAGCCCACAGAATTGTTCAGTGCCGGCACAATATAGTTTGATAGCACTATGCCGCCGGAAGGAGCCGCCAACAAAATACCAAAGGCAGTCCCCCTTTCTTTCGCAGGAAACCATTGCATTAATGCACGTGAGCAGGCGGCAAACACAGCTCCCGCACCGAGACCTGTCAGAACCCTAAGCCAAAAGCCCGTTTCAAACGTGTGCATCGAACCCATTGCAAAAGTAGCAATACCTTCAATTATTAGACTCACTGCCAGAATAATCCTTACACCAAAACGGTCTGCCAGAATCCCCGCAGGTACCTGGGTAATGATGTATCCAAAATAAAAGGCACTCATAAACGCCCCGGCCTGGGTCATTTGCATGCCCAGCACCGGCACAACTACGGGAATAAGCGGCGGCCAGGCGAACCTGGTGATAAAGGTAAATAGGAAACAGGCTACGGTCAGAATTAAAATTACCCAACGATACTGATTAGCTTCCTTATTTTCAACTACAAGCCCATTTGGCATTTTTCCATCCCTCACTTTATTTTTTTTTAAATAAAAATAAATTAGTTAATTACTTCATGTCTACCACCGCCAATCTTTAAGCTGTACATCTATATGTATATACATTTAGACATTAGACAAAATTTTTTATTTTCCTTCTGTTTTTTTTATAAAAAATTAAAATTTTTGTTTATTTCCAACAACACAAAAAATTCCAGGGTACATTATCCCTGGACAAATATTTGTTTTTCTATTTTGTTCACTACCAGCTGTCAGAATTAATGTCAATTATCGCTACACTTAATAAACCCTGACTTCAATGCTTTCTTAAATATAAATTTCGCGCTTGTCCCCCCTAAAACCAAAAAAGAGTCACATTAACTGTGTCGGAACCCAGTTTGCTATAGTTAGCGTAAGTTTGGGAAGGCTTGTCCCTCTTGGCTTGTATGGTTTTGACAGTTTGCTCCAGGTTGCATTTTGGGGAGAATTTTGCCCCCTATTTGCATTTTTTGCTCCCATCCTGCTCCCATTTTTGTTACTTCCATTTCGACACACCACTACCCCTTCGTTGAAGCATATACCATTCTGGCATAAATAACTTGTTTCAATTGCCATACAAAAATCGAGTAGGGTAGCGCCGCAGTAATTTGCTGCGGCGTTATCCCTCTCACAGAACCGTACGTACGGGCCTCGTATACGGCTCCTGATAAACCTCAGTCATTTCTCTCGAAAATGATGCAAAATGCCGACATTGTATGAGGTTAGGTTAATTAGCCCAAGCTCATCGAACCAACTGTTAGGCAACGCCATATTTATCAGCGGGCTGGCAGAATTACGCCATCGCGTCATGGAGATTTTGAGAAAATCTCCTTTATAGCCCCGCCTTCTTAGTGCTTTGTGCAGTTGCTTCCACTTCTTCCATTCCCGCATCTTTTTCATTCGCAGCCTTCGCCGTAT
>NZ_FOYM01000049.1 GCF_900115975.1 Desulfoscipio geothermicus DSM 3669 | reverse complement strand
CATTGTCCCGTTAGGTTTGACCCAGGTTCGAACTTCGAACCTCGAACCTCGAACCTCGAGAACCGTTCGACTTGCATGTGTTAAGCACGCCGCCAGCGTTCGTCCTGAGCCAGGATCAAACTCTCCATATATACTTTATACTAAGAGTTTAATCTTTACTCTTGTTTGCTGTTTCCTAGAATTACTCGCTTTTGACGAGTCGCTCGCATCTCAAACACTGTTCAGTTTTCAAGGAACTTTTCAGGTGGCGCCCTCGCGCCAGGATCTTCATTGTATCACTTTTGCTGACTTTTCGTCAACCGGCAATTTCTGGTGGGAACGGGGAGCTGTTCGCCGCGCCACTACCGCCATTATTGCCTTTTTTCGTCGCCGACGCAGCAGCGACGCTTATTAATATATCACTTTTTTTGACACTGTACAATATGTAGTTTGTGGTAAAAACAAGTGATTGATTAGAATTTAGATAAATACGTTTAATTTATGTTATTTTTTCATATCATACACGTAATATGTTGCAATACCGTAAGCGATTTTTCGATTTTGATCGTCCCATACACTGGCATTTCCGACTGCCAGGGTCCGTCCCAAATTGATTGCCTCACCTTTGGCATATAACGTACCCTTTTCCACCGGCCGCAGGTAATTCACTTTCATTTCAACGGTAGAAGCCCCCCGGTCAGCGCCCAGTTGTTGGTTTAAAGCCACTGCGGCAGCGACGTCAACCAGGGTGGCAATCACCCCGCCATGCACTTTGCCATAAAACTGCAGCAATTTTTCTGTCACAGTTACTGTTAGAACTACTTCCCCATCATCATTCTCCATAGTTTCAATGCCCAGCAACTGCCAGAAAGCTCCTCCGGCTAAATCCCTGATTCTGACCAAGACCACTTTCACTCCTTTTACTCATTACCAAGCATAAATTTTGTTTCATCCTATGTAGTTGAAATGTTTTCAACTTATAAAACAAGTAATTACTTATTTCAAAGACTCCCTGAGCGTGATAAAACCCTGATGCAGTTGGGTGGTGACGGGCCCCGGTTTGCCGTTGCCAATCACATGCCCATCCACGTTTACAACGGGCATAACCTCTATTACCGTATTGGTATAGAACACTTCATTAGCTTTAAACAGTTCCGATACATTAAAAGGCTCCTCTTTAATATCCAGTCCTAAGGATCCGGCCACCTGGAGCACATACTGCCGGGTAACACCCGCCAGAATTTTGTTGTTTGCCGGGTGAGTCTTTAAAACCCCGTCCTGATAAATAAATATATTGCTCGACCCGCATTCCGTTACCGTGCCATCCGGCAGCACAAAAACAACTTCCGCCACCCCGGCCCGGCGGGCCCTGTTTTTGGCCATTATATTGGCCTGTAGGGAAATAGTTTTTACGTGGCACATTTGCCACCGGAAATCAGGGTGCGTAATCACCTTAACCCCTTCGCGGTACATGGCGGGGTCAGTTTCCGGCGCGTATCGAACAGTCACCAGCAAATTGGGCCTGATATCCGGTTCAAAAAAATGATTTCTGGGAGCGGTGCCCCGGGTAACTTGTATGTAAATCATTGCTCTCTTTATACTGCTTTTGACCAGGACATCTTCGGCTATCGACTTCAACTGCTGCAAATCCCAGGGTAAATCCATCTCCACCGCCGCCGCGCTGGCTGCCAGGCGCTTTAAATGGTCATCCAGGGCAAACATCACGCCGTCGTAGGCCATTACCACCTCGTAAACCCCATCACCAAAATTATAACCGCGGTCATTCACAGATATATAAGCATCCTCAAACGAACCAATCCAACCGTTTAAGTAAACCAACTCCGCCATGGTATTCCCCTCCCCCGCAAGGGCAAAATTTGTTTTGTAGACATTTACTCATTTTTTTCTCTAAAATATGTCCCTTAATAAAAATATTCTCTGCTGCAGCGATAATGCCTTTGACTAAAAATACCAAATAAATTATCGGCAGCAACCGGTCGGCTCTTCTTTCCCGGTCATTTGCTCATTCATATTAACGCTTTCGCCATATTTATATTGCATAGCCTGGTATATATCATAGCCGCCGCTGATGTTATAAGCATCAAAACCTTTCTGGACCAGGATGCGGTACGCAATGTAGCCCCTTAAACCAATTTTACAGTAAATGATAATTTTCTTGTCCCGGGGCAGTTCATTTATCCTCTTTCTCAGGCTGTCAACCGGTATGTGCACCGAGTCTTCAACGTGCCCCTTGGCGTATTCTTCGTCCGTCCTCACGTCAAGCAGCACGTACCGGTCCCGTGGCAAATTATCCAGTTCCTCCCAGTGGACTATTTGCATATCGCCCCGCAAAATATTGGCCGCTGTAAAACCCGCCATGTTAACCGGGTCTTTGGCCGAAGAGTACGGCGGAGCGTAGGCAAGTTCCAATTCTTCCAGGTCGTAAACAGTCAAGCCAAGTCTTATGGCCGTAGCCAGCACGTCTATGCGCTTGTCAACCCCGTCTTTACCTACAATTTGCGCCCCCAGCAATTTGCCGTCTTCCGGCGCAAAAAGCAGCTTGACGACCATTGGTACGGCCCCCGGGTAATAGGCGGCGTGGGATGGGGAATGGGTATACGATTTAAGATAAGGAATGCCCATGGCTTGCAGCATTTTTTCATTATTCCCCGTGGCGGCGGCCGTAAGATCAAAAATTTTTACTATTGCAGTGCCCTGGGTCCCCTGGTACTTGACCTTTCTCCCGGCAATATTGTCCGCCGCCACCCGGGCCTGCTTGTTGGCCGGCCCGGCCAGGGGAATCAGGGCAAAGCGTTCATTAACTATATCCTTAACTTCTATGGCGTCTCCAACGGCATATATAAAGGGGTCCGAGGTCCGTAAATATTCGTCAACCCGGATGCCGCCCTTTTCACCGATGGCCAACCCGGCCTCCCGGGCCAGCTTTGTCTCGGGTTTAACGCCTACGGCCAGCAAAACCATATTTGCTTCCACCCTATGGCCGCTGTTTAAAACAACCTGAATGTTGTCCTGCCCGGTAAATTCGGCCACCGCATCCTTGAGGATGAGCTTGACTCCCTTGTTCATTAAAGTTTTTTCCACTATTCGTGCCAGTTCTATATCCAGCGGCCCCATGACCTGTTTTGCGGCCTCCACCAGGGTGACATCCGCTCCCAGGTGTTTCAAGTTTTCCACCATTTCTACGCCTACATAACCACCGCCGATCACTACAACTTTTTCCGGTTTTTTCTCTATAACCACGTCTTTGATCCTATCCACGTCAGCCATATTTCTTAATGTATAAATGCCTTCCCTGTCAACGCCCGGTATGGGTGGAATAACCGGTGCCGCCCCGGGGGATAGGACCAGGTAATCATAGCTTTCCCGGTAAGTTTTATCTCCCGAAGCAACCTCCACTTCCTTGGAATCCCGTAATATCCGGGTGACTTCGCTGTTCACCCTGATATCCACATTAAATCTTTCCGCCATCGCCTCTTTGGTCTGCACCAGCAGTTTGTCCCGTTCATTGATCACGCCGCTAATATAATAAGGCAGGCCGCAGTTGGCAAAGGAAATGTATTCGCCCCGCTCAAACATGATTATTTGCGCGTCCTCATCCATTCTTCTGAGCCGGGCGGCAACGCCCGCCCCGCCGGCCACGCCCCCGACAATTAATACTTTTTTGGCCAAAGTTCACCCTCCTGTATGGCATTGTATTCAGTTTATATTATCTGCCGGATAGCCTATCTTAAAAAATATCATCCAGCCCGGCTACCAGGGAATTTTATCCATATATTCCCCTTTTAAAATCGGCGTGATTTTTGTTTGTAATGGTTTCGGTACATCTTTTAGTTTCAAGTTATCAATTTTTAAAATCTCTATTGTATCAACCCTCAAAAGTTGCGCCACTTCTCGGGCGGTCAATCCCTGGTTTTTGCGCAATTCCTTGACGGTCTTTTTATTGATGCCAAAGCCAAAGATCATGTTTAATATCACTCCAAGAATATTTAGTGACATTTCCCACCGCAACTGAGTATTATATTTAATCCATAACTTTTGTTAAAGGAGAACAGCACTCATGAGTCTAGCTATTCTAATAGGGTTATTTACTTGTTTTAAACGCATCTTCCGGCGTAAAAAAGTTTTTGTAATGTAACAGGGATTACGATACAGCAATAGAATTAGAAAGATGATTACACTTTTCCGGGAGGTTTATAGATGGATTGTAAAAAAGATAAAAACATTGCTGGTTGCACCTGCACTTATGAACCGTGCCCAAAAAAAGGCGTATGTTGCGAATGCATCGCCTACCACCGCAAAAACGGCGAAGCGCCGGGTTGCTTGTTCCCGCCTGAAGTAGAAAAGACATACGACCGGTCGCTGGCCAGGCTGGCCCGCTGTTACACAAAGTAACAGGCGGCTAACCCCAATACTTCCTCTCCATACCCCGGTATTGAATGGCTTCCGCCACGTGTTCCACCCGGATTGCTTCCGGTACAACCACCCGGTGCAAGTCCCCGGCAGGCAGCATGGTCACCCGGGGCAGCACGCCGTTGATCCCCCGGATGGAACCGTCCAGGGATAACTCGCCCCAAAAAATATACCCCTGCAGTATCAAGGGGTCGATTTGTTCAGTGGAAGCCAGGATACCCAGGGATATGGCCAGATCGTAAACCGGTCCTTCCTTTTTCAGGTCCGCCGGGGCCAGGTTAACCGTGATGCGCCGGGAAGTGGATGTTTCTAATGGGTTGCCCGGGTTTGATATAGTTGGCTTGCCGGACGCTGCCGTACGGGAGGCCAAGGACCGGGTTCGCACCGCCCTGAAAAACGCCAGTTTTGAATTTCCCGCCCCGACGACTTTTACTTCGCCGAAAGAATAAGGATTACCTGCCTGTGCTGTATTCAAAAGTGACCATAAATGTCATGAGTTATGCAGTTGCTGTAAATAATTAGAAAACAATTAACTGTTACTGCTACCCCATAATGTCCTGGAATAGACAGTGTTATCCAGGAACTGTCGGAATTAATGACCACAGCCGCCCCGGAAAAAGGGAGAATTATGACAATTCTCCCTGAATAACCAGCTTCAGTATGTGATCGTCGATGATCCGGTCCAGGGTGCGTGTCCATCATATTCAATGGTCAGCTCGATGATGTCGGTAGGGCCGTAGACGACATTTACTTTGCACCCGACAAACGACAGCCCAACCTCATACTTTTTGTTTGCAAAGCTGATACAGCTCAATTTCGGTGGTTTTTATGCCGTCAAATTATGTAAGCGGTTACACCTCTTTATCGAGATGGTATCTCAGCGAAATGACTATCCAACAACTACACCCCCACCTTCAGTCCTTAGCCATGCATCGTCAATCCGCCACTAACACTTATAACCTGGCCTGTAATGTAATCTGCTAAACCGGAGGCAAAGAACAGCGCTGCCCCGGCGATATCATCAGGTGAAGCAACCCGTTTTAGCGGAATGGCCCTTTCTAAAGCCTCCCTGATTTTTTGTGGTTGTCCTCTGTACAGTGGAGTATCCGTGGGGCCCGGGCAAACACAGTTGACCTTGATGTTAAACTTGGCTACTTCACGGGCCAGTGACTTGGTAAAGGCGATCACCCCACCTTTGGCACCGGCGTACACTGTTTCTCCACTACTACCGCCCCTGCCGGCGTCACTGGCGATGTTGATAATCTTGCCGGCTTTGTTTTCCATCATGTCGTCAAGAACTGCACGCGAGCAATATACCACTGATTTGTAGTTAATGTCTATTATTTTATCCCAATATTCCAGTGAGTTCTTCCAGAAAGGCTCGATAATATCCCAGCCCACAGTATTTACTAATACATCGATCCGGCCCAAGGTCTCCCGGGATTGTTTAACCATGGCCGTTACGGATTCAAAATCGGTAACATCTGTTGGAACGGCCACGCATTTGCGACCAAGCTGTTCGATCTCTGCACGGGTTACTTGCAGGGTTTCAGCGTTTTTGTCTGCTATACTCAGGTCAGCGCCATAGGAAGCAAGCATTAAAGCAATGGCCTTGCCAATACCCTGACCTGCTCCGGTAACAATGGCATTGGTATTATCTAATCGCATTTGTTTTTCCTCCTTTGCCTATAAGCCTTTGAAACTTGGCGTGCGTTTCTCAAGAAAGGCCTTGAGGCCTTCACCTGCGTCTTGTGTAATAAACAGCGTGCCTAACCCTTGCACGTCACATAATAAACTGGCGTCTCTGTCCCTTTCCTGAGCGGCGTTAACACATTTTTTGATTTCTGCTACTGCTACCGGCGCCTGCCGGGCCAAATCCCGGGCTAACTCCATGGCTGTATCCAGCAAATTTTCCGCGGTGCACACTTCTTCGACTAAACCCAGATCTAAAGCTTCCCGGGCGGAAAGGGCGTTACCCTGCAGCATTAAACGGAGTGCTTTCGATCTGCCAACCAGCCGAACAATCTTTTGAATACCTCCGGCACCTGGCAGTAGACCAAGTTTTATTTCCGGCAAGCCCATGGTAGCTGTTTCGGCTATAAATCGAAAGTCGCAAGCAAGGGCCAGCTCTGTACCACCGCCCATGGCGTGACCGTTTATTACGGCAATCGTGGGCTTGGGCATGTCTTCTAAAATGGAATTGGCAAACTGAAGCCGCCGGTCAAAGTCGAGCATCTCGCCCAGGTCCTTGATTTCTGTAATTCCTTTCATCATGGCGATATCGGCGCCGGCTACAAAGACTTTTTGCGCACTGGTGATTACAACCACTCTTACTTCCGGGTCATTTTTTAAGGCCAAGAATGCCGCGGTCAGTTCTTTGGCCAATTCGTTATTTAAGGCATTAACCGGGGCTCTATGCATAGTAACGCAGGCAATGTGGTCTTTTATGTCAATAGTTAATAACTGAAATGCACTCATATATGAGTCCTCCTAAATCTAAAAACAATAATTAATCTGAAAGCTTAAAGACTTTGCTGGCCGTTCCGTATAATAATTGTTCTTTTGCTTCCGGGCGCAATCCCAGGTCGTCGATTTGTTTTAAGCAGGTTGGCCAGTTAAGGACGGGAAAGTCTGTACCAAACATTACTTTGCCAATGCCCCGTCTGGTATTAAGATAGCTTACCAGGTTTTTGTCCCAATATTTAGGGCCATGGGCTGTGGTGCCGATGTAAATATTCGGGTGCTTCCAGGACATGGCGATTAGTTCTTCACACCACGGCCAGCCGGTATGCGCTGCTACTATCTTCAATTCCGGGAAAAAGAGGGCTATATCATCCAGCAGTATGGGGCGTCCCATTGCACTGGGCATTGCTTCCGCAGAGTGGCCGATTTGCATTACCACGGGGACATCGAGTTCTACGCATTTGGCGTAAAATGGGAAGTACCTCTTATCGTTAACTGGTATGCCAAAACCATAGGTGTGCAGGTGGGCGCCGACAAAGCCGAATTCTTTTACAGCCCTTTCTAACTCCCGTACTCCATCCATTCTCTCTTCGTGGTTGATGCCATGGAGTCCGTATAATCTTGTGGGATAGTCTTTGATGATGTTGTAGATTTCTTCGGTTTTGAAGTCCCACTGCATAACTTGTCTCATATAGGACTTAATTTTACCCGTGGGGATAAGCACTTTATCTATCCCATATTTGTCCATATCCGCAATGAATTCTTCCGGAGTCCTGCCCTTAATGTCTAGGCCCCACCATTTTGCTACCTGACCCTGTTCAGGATCGTCAATATACGCTTTCTTCATGAGTTCCGGGGTAAACGGTTGGTGCCAATAATCGATTACTTTAGTCATGAATATCCTCCTTTTTTATTAATAATCTTTTTCTTGTTCCGTACTTTATTGCAAAAACTATACCAAGTCTGCTGAACAACAAAAAACACGTTTGTTAAAGGTTTGCTGTAACAAACGTGCTTAATCGCGGTTTAGCAGTTAGGAACTTTTGGATGTTTTAAGCTCGAACGTGTATCCGGTGCTATCCGGATTACCGGACATTACTGTCCTGCTTGCCGCACATTGGACAGTTTTATCTCCTCAAAAAAGCTAAATCCGCTTTTTTTATACTTTAGGAGAATACACCAGGCCATCAGCAGAAAGGGGACACGCATCTTCAAGGAATGTTCCCTTAACATTCATCGGAACAATTTTTTTTATTTTGTAATTATTCAGAACCCCTAAAAAGGTCAGACTAATCCGTTGACTTGTTTACCGCAACTGAAACCCAATATGGTTAAGGCAGAGTATTACTTAATAAACAATGGCTTCCCTATCATTACAGCATAAATGGCCGTAAACATAGAGATATCTTGCTTTTTCGCCGAGGAGATATATTCTATATTCAGCAATAGCTGGAGAGCTAAATATCTACCAATATATCTAGCTGCCCCCTTAGCGTCTCTCATACTGTTTTTTGCATGCACGTAAAATCCTTTTGGGTATCAACGATATAAGTCATTTATTAGCTTTTTTGTCTGAGGATTTCCCAAATCTATTTTTGATGATGTCCATCAAAACTTTTTGCCAAGCTCTTCTCAGGTATTCATAAAGTATATAATTTATACTTTTCCATTTTTTGCTTTTATCAAGAGCACCTTCTATTACCAATGCATCTATGTTGTGAATGCATCGCCTACCACCGCAAAAACGGCGAAGCGCCGGGTTGCTTGTTCCCGCCTGAAGTAGAAAAGACATACGACCGGTCGCTGGCCAGGCTGGCCCGCTGTTACACAAAGTAACAGGCGGCTAACCCCAATACTTCCTCTCCATACCCCGGTATTGAATGGCTTCCGCCACGTGTTCCACCCGGATTGCTTCGCTTTCCGCCAGGTCCGCCAGGGTGCGGGCCACTTTTATTATTTTATTGTGGGCCCGGGCGCTCAGGCTCAACCGGTCAAAGGCCGAACGCAGCAGTTGCATGGCCTCTTTGTCCAACCGGCAGTATTGCCTGATTTGGTCAGGGGACATATCGGCGTTGCACATGGCCTTGCCAAACCGGGCAGCCTGTATTTCCCTGGCCCGCTGTACCCTCCGGCGGATAGTTTCCGAAGCTTCACCCGGAGGGCTTTTCTCCAAATCATGAAAAGTAAGGCGCGGCACGTCTATTTGTATGTCAAACCGGTCCAGCAGCGGCCCAGAGAGGCGGTGCAGGTAGCGCTGCACCTGCAAAGGAGAACAAGAGCATTCCCGTTCCGGATCGCCCAAAAAACCGCACGGACAAGGGTTCATGGAAGCAATGAGCATGATGCGGGCGGGGAAAGTGGTGGATGAATGCACCCGGGAAATGGTGATCACGCCGTCCTCCAGGGGCTGCCGCAGTGCTTCCAGGGCGTCCCGCTTAAATTCGGCTATTTCATCCATGAACAGTACGCCCAGGTGGGACAGGCTGATTTCCCCCGGCCGGGGATACTTGCCGCCACCCACCAGGGCGGAAGTGGATATATTGTGGTGCGGTGCCCGAAATGGACGCTCGGTAACCAGCGGTTGGTCGGCGGGCAGCAAACCCGCCAGGCTGTACAACTTGGTTATTTCCAGTGCCTCGGCCGGCGTCAGGTCGGGCAAAATACCGGGCAGGCGGCGGGCCAGCATGGTCTTGCCCGACCCGGGCGAGCCCAGCATCAGGGCGTTATGACCGCCCGCCGCGGCCACTTCCAGGCCGCGCTTGACGGCCAGCTGCCCCCGCACCTCGGCCATGTCCGGCACCATGCCGGTTTTTCCCCAGAATTTGCCGGCATCCACAACATGGGGTGACATGGCCTCCTCACCCTGCAGATGGCGCACCAATTCCCCCAGGCGCCCTGCGGAGAAAACCTCGACTCCTTCGACCAGCGCGGCTTCGTCTGCATTTTCCGCCGGAACAACCACCCGGTGACAGTCCCCGGCAGGCAGCATGGTCACCCGGGGCAGCACCCCGTTGATCCCCCGGATGGAACCGTCCAGGGATAGCTCGCCCAAAAAAATATACCCCTGCAGTATCACGGGGTCGATTTGTTCCGTGGAAGCCAGGATACCCAGGGATATGGCCAGGTCATAAACCGGCCCTTCCTTTTTCAGATCCGCCGGGGCCAGGTTAACCGTGATGCGCCGGGCGGGAAATTCAAAACCGGCGTTTTTCAGGGCGGCGCGCACCCGGTCCTTGGCCTCCCGTACGGCGGCGTCCGGCAAGCCAACTATATCAAACCCGGGTAACCCATTAGAAACATCCACTTCCACGCGTACAATATAACCATCAAGGCCGTTTAGGGCCAAACTATTGATAATAGTTAACATTTTTCCAATCCCCCCGACGATTTTTATTTCGCCGGAAGAATAAGGATTACCTGCCTGTGCTGTATTCAAAAGTGACCAGAATCATTACAATATATCGGCCAAACCAAACGCAATTTTCTGGAACGTATACAAGAATACCATTGGTGGCTGCCTGAAATAAAAGCCCCATAGTATCGACCATTGATTTAAGCATTTAGCTTTTTGGGGCCAACGGATACCGCCAAAGCCCGGCACTCTTGCCCGCAACATCCATCTCCACCCACCACCTCTTCCCAACACTTCCCGGGTGTAAATAACTAAAATTTTTGGCACTCCTAATAACAGGAGGTGTACGCTTTTGGTACAAGCCAAAAACGAAAAAAAGAAATTTAGTTACCCAAAAGTACGGGTCAAAAAAGACGAAATTGGGGCCGGCTACATTCCAATGTATGATACTGATGCCGTGATACCCAAAGTCGATACTAAAGCCGGCCCAGGCCTGGAGAATATTGATGCTGCCCTGGATAAAGACGTTGACCCGCTCTTAGCTTTTAATTCGGATGAAGAAAAGTAACATGTCATTTTAAAGCGTATAAACCACCGGGACAACCACCATGGTCAGCAGCGTAGCCAAAAAAATACCGCCGATAACGACAGTGGCCAGCGGCGAAAAACGCTCCGCTCCCAGCGACAGTTCCAGAGCCAGGGGCAACATTCCGGCCACGTCGGATAGCGCGGTCATGATGATGGGCCTGTAGCGGGCAGCCACCGCCTCCAGCAAAAAGGCCCGCCGGTCGGCACCCCTGCCCCTGCCGCGTTGACGTGATCTACCAGCAAGATGGAGTTGTTTACCACGGTGCAGGCCAGCAGAATCAACCCCAGCAGCACCGGCATGGAAACCGGTTTTCCGGCCAGAATCAGGGCCAGCGCCACACCTGCCAGCACCAAGGGAATGGCGGACATGATGGTCAGCGATTGCAAGAAGGAACGAAACTGGCCCATCAACACCAGGTAAACGCCCAGCACGGCCACCAGCAGGGCCCGCTGCAGGTCGCTTTTTGATGATATTAAATCTAAGCGCTCCCCCACCAAATAAATATGGTAACCGTCGGGCAGGCTTATTTTATCCAATTCCTTTTGAATATCAGCGGTTACCTGGCTGAGCGGGCGAAGCATTGACGCCCTGACCGGCAGGCTGAAAGAATACTGGATATACCTAGCAAGCAAAGGGATCCCCCTGAAAACCATTTTGGACCGCGCCTGGCTGGCCCCGGCCCGCTGCTGCCTGGTCAACACCGACGACAGCACCACGGTGGAAAACGCCTTCGCAGCAGTCCGGCAAATAGCGGAGCGACTAAAAATTAAATACGGAGTACTTTGAGAAACTTACTTTAGTGGCAGGTTTTACCCTGCTATAAATAAACCGAGGATGGATGTCTTGTTTATCTATCCTCAACCGGTTTTATTTTGCTTTTAATCTTGATCTTTATGTAATTGTACAATCCTCTCTCAATGTATTTAAATATCTCTGGTATACTACTTAATCAACTCGTCGGCAATTTGTGCCAATTCTTCGGACATAGCCCTGATCCTGTCCATTGTAGCTGTTAATTCCTGGGTGTTCGCAGCTTGCTGTTGTGAAACTACTGAAACCTCATGTACCTGCGTAGCAAAGCCCAGTACAATTTCCTGAATATGCTTCAATTTTTCACCAATCTCTTTAACTGAATTGTTGGTGCGGGCTGCAAGTTTGCGTATTTCGCCGGCTACAACATTAAACCCTCGCCCTTGGTCACCTGCCCGGGCTGCCTCAATGGCAGCGTTTAAGCCCAATAGGTGGGTTTGATCGGAAACTTCTTTGATTAAAGCAATCACTAAATCCGTTTCTTTAATATCTTTTTCAATGCCCGTCGTGTTGTCAGACAATGTTTGGGCTGTAGCTGCCAGCTCTTCGGAAGCGCTCATTAAATTAATGCTGGTGCTGGAAATATTTTCAAGATAAGTATTTAATTCGACTGCCATATTGCTAACTTTTTCCTGAATATCTATTGTTTGGCCGGTGGCAATAGTGCCGATTAAGCTTCCATCGTCATCAAACACAGGTATGCCCCGACCAATATAAGGGGTTCCCAGTACATCTTTGGGAATTCTTTTAACTACTCGTTCACCCGCCTTTATACAGTTATCGGCAATGCTCCCTGGTTTTATGGCGTCACCTTGTTTTATGGGCAGCTTGAGCTCCGTCCCTTGAACAACGTAAATATATTTTTCTTTATCGGTAAGAGTAAATACGTTTTCCTCTCCCATTACTTGGTGTGCATAAGGTGCGAGTTTCAACAACAATTGCAAATTATTTTGTTTCTCTTGGGCTAAGTCAAACTGTTGATCCATAATGTATACCTCCGATTTCGATAATTATTTCTATATTTCGAGAAATAAATTGGATTTCCTCTGCTGTGGTTATTGGAAGGATAAATAAATTAAGCCAGTGAGATTAAACTCCCGGCTTTAAAAAGACATGGCAAGCTAGCCAATAAATATGACCGGTAAACCAACTTTTCAATCCACTGTAACGGTTCGCGTGTTCTTGTCCCAGTTTACCCCGGCCCCAAAAAAAAATACCAAATCGCAGCGGCACCATGGTGCGGTTTTCTCATTATCAACTTTCAGAAACATTATCGGTATGGAAGCCGGTCTCTGACTCATCAACCTTAAACTTAATCACGGTGTTTTGCAGTTCTTCAGCAATGTTGGCCAGTTCTTGCGCGGAACCGGATACCTGCTGCACGGTGGAAGCAATCTGTTCGCTGGCAGCGGTAAGCTGCTGTGTACCCTCGTTGGCCTGCTTGACACCGGTCGCGATATCCTGCATCATTGCCGTGTTCTTTTCCACCGCTTTAATGATCTGCTGCAAGGAAGCGCCGGCGTTACCGGCCACCTGCACTCCTTCACTTACTTCCCTGCTGCCATATTCCATTGCATTTATGGCTTCCCCGACGCCATCCTGAATTTCCTTGATCAGACCGGTAATTTCATTGGCCGCGCCGGCTGACTGTTCAGCAAGTTTACGCACTTCCTCCGCCACCACTGCAAACCCCCGGCCGTGTTCCCCGGCCCGGGCGGCCTCGATGGCGGCGTTCAGAGCCAGAAGGTTGGTCTGGTCCGCTATGTTGGTAATGGTGTTTATAATTTCTCCAATTTTGTTGGATTGCTCACCAAGTTCTTGAACGGCCTTGGCAACGTTTTCAGTACTTGAGGCAATAATGTTTATTTTTTCTACCGTTTCCTTTACGGCC
>NZ_FOYM01000053.1 GCF_900115975.1 Desulfoscipio geothermicus DSM 3669 | reverse complement strand
CGCGGTTTATGGCTGCAATTAACATATATTCACCGACGCTAATGCCCTGCTCTCTTTTAGGTATGTGGTTATCAATGGTTTCGACAATTTTCAGTTGTTCCGCCACTGTTAGTAGAGCAGCAACTGCTCCAAATTCAAAGACCTTAGCGTGTTTCGGTGGAGTTAACTGTTCAGGGTTACTCATAGCCCTCGCAATGTCCTCTACTTTTCCCAGGTATTTTTGCCAGACAATGCGGGGCTTGCCGTTAACCCGTTGACTTTCCACAATATAATAATAAAACTGATTCTTCTTTTTCTTTTTAATGATTGAGGCCACTTGGGCATACCTCCCGGGCGAAATATGGTAGGGTAATACATACTTCGTCCAAGAAGAGTAAAAATCCTGCCAATAAATGAAAAAAGTCAATATTTTAGGGTATTTTTATGGGTCATTTGGACTGTTAAAGATTGAAATATAATTATAGAGTAGGGTAATACATTTTCTGCTTCATAAGTACCATAAATGTTATTCCGTACCAGCTAATTCGGCCCTGGAAATAAACAGTTTTTGTTAAAAAATGTGACCCATGCAATCATTAAAACTGGAAATAACTCTCAATAATTCGTAAACTGCTGCTAGGGTATCTCTTGATACCCTGCTGATTGACTTTGTGATGATGTAATCGATTTTTCCTTTCGCCGCTTTCCTGAGCATTTTGTCCAGTCCGGTTCTACCGCTTCGTCGCAGTCCGCTTTCAATGTCATAGAACATACCAGCGAAAAGCGAGTTAGAATGGCTTTTTATCATCTTCGTATAAGTCTTAATCTGAATCTCAAGGCTGCGCAGCTGTTCCGGTCCGGATATACTAACTCTGCAATAGGCAGCAACCCTGAGCTTTTTATTCTCTTTGGGTATTGCGGGTACAATCCTTACATTCTTCATTTGCCTTCCTTAGTTATCTATGTAAAATGGGATAACCCATTTATATTCTACCAAAAAGAAAAGACGTGAAAGTATCCTCTCACGTCAAAGCATGTTTCAGTCACAATCCCGCAACCCCCTTATTTATCAAGGTTTTTGACGTTGCAACAGGATTATGGCTTCCACATGCATGGTATGAGGAAACATGTCCACCGGCTGCACCTCCTGCAGCGAGTAGCCCAGACAGGTCAGGCGTTTGACATCCCTGGCCAGGGTGGCCGGATTGCAGGATATGTAAACCACCCGCCCCGCCCCGCTGGCGGCCAGCGCGTCCAACACCTCGGGGCGGCAGCCGCTCCGGGGTGGGTCCAGCACCACCACGTCCGGGCGGTATCCCTTTGCCACGTGTGCCGGCAGCACCCGTTCCACCACACCGGCATAAAAACGGGTGTTGACCAGCCCGTTCAGGGCGGCGTTGGTCCCGGCGTCCCGCACCGCACCGGGCACCACCTCATAGCCCCGCACCGCGCCCGCATATCGAGCCACATACAGTGCAACGGTACCTACACCGCAGTAGGCGTCGGCCACCTCTTCACCACCCCGCAGGGCGCAATATTCCAGCGCCTGCCTATACAGTACGGCGGTTTGGGCGGGGTTCACCTGGTAAAAAGACGGCGCGGAAATTTTAAACTTTAGCCCGTCCAGTTCATCCACTACATAATCCCTGCCGGCCAGCGTGCTAAAACGCCCCCCCGGCCTTTTTCCCCCGGCGCGCATATGACACGCCACCGACACCACTCCGGGAATACCCGCCATTTTTTCTGCCGGTGTTATAAATCCCTGTGCTTGACCCTTATCTCCGATTAAAACCACCATTATTTCACCGGTGCTGCCCCGGCGCAGCATGATTTCCGCCGGCAACGGGGTTGCTGCCGGACACCCCGTCAAAATGTCCCGCACCTGCGCCGCCACGCGGTTCAAATCCCGGTGGGCCAGCAGGCACAGGTTGGGGCCGTCACTTCCCTCATCCGCCACCAGGCGGTGTGACCCCCGGGCAAAAAAACCCAGTTCCACTTCCCCGGCCCGCCGTCGCACCTTGAACCGTACGTTGTTCCGGTAGTGCCAAGGGTCCGCCATCCCAATAATATCGCGCACCGGCACGCCGGCGGCGCCGCCGATGCGGGTCATATCTTGCCTGACCAATTCGGTTTTCAGCCGCAATTGTTCCGCGTAGGCAATATGCTGCAGAGTACAGCCGCCGCAGCGAGCCGACACCGGGCAGGCCGGCGTTTGCCTTTGATCTGTATTACCGGCAATTTCCAGAATCGCTCCGTAGGCGTGGTTTTTGCGCCATTCCTCCACTCGCACGGTCACCCGCTCCCCCGGCACGGCACCGGGTACAAAAATTACCACACCCTCCGCGCGGCCAACCCCCTCGCCCCGGTGGTTGATTCCCGTTATTTCCACATTTACTATTTGGCTCTCTTGCAAAGCATGTCACTCCAATTCCCGGTAGTGCCGGGTGTTTAATTATACTTTGATTCCCTTTGTTAATATTTTTGCCCGGCAAAGTGAAAAACCTGCCTTATCAGGACAGGTTTTTCACCCACGCTATGCTGTAACCGAAACAGAATCACGCACCTGTTTAAAATCCCGGGGACCCCATGTACCCAGGTCCACCGCCTGAAGAATCAACCCCGTAACCCGGGATACATTGCCCGCCTGCACATCATGCAGGGAAACCGTCACCGGCAGCCGCATCTCCCGCCGTTCCGGGCACATTACCGTTACAACCAGGTGCAACCTGTTTTGCCCTTTATCCACTAACACCAATTCCAGTCCGGTAATCCTCGGATCCCTTTTTGCCGCTTCCGCTCTCAAATACTGCAAGAGATCGCTCAACACTGGAATTCACCTCTTCGCACTTTTTTCTATAATATACTATTGACTGGAATAATTTCATGAATACCGGTCAATTGCCGCAAAAGAATGGCCAGCGGTAAAATCAACAAGCCAACCAAACCGCTAAACAGCCGGGTCTGGTTGGCTCTAAACGTTACATTATTCCAACGGTATTTCCAGATCTAAAAGCGGCGGGTACTGTTGACAACCGAAAATATCCCCTTCCCCCGGACTCCCGCTGGGTTTATCCCGATAGATAGTGAATTTAATGGCATAAGCCGGATCGAAGGCGACAAAGTCGGAAATTCTGTCCTCACTGATCCCGTAAAGCCGGCAAATCGTTTCCCTGGTCAGAACGTTGCTTTTTTTGACCAGTTCGTAATTCTCCTTTTCCCGAAAAATTATATCGAAGGTAATTTTATCGGTGCCGGCATTCTTGCTCCTAATCGTTTTGGCCAGTTCCACCAGTTTTTTTGTTTCCATTTCCATACCCCCCGTTACTTGACTTCAATCAAATGGGTTTTAAACATTTCCATCGGGTCATCAACCGGCACGGTGTGGTTCATGGTCCAGGTATAAGCCGGGCTGGCCGGCAACACTTCATCCAGTACAAAGGCCACCCCGCCGGCGGTCCCCTTCACTTCAGGCAACCGGGCGTAAAACATCTGCCTGGTTCCGGTCATACACACTTCATGGGCCATTTCTTTACTGGGGGCAATACCCTCCACTATCACACACAGTTCGTGGGAACGGATTTCTTTGACCGGCTCCAGATCGCCCATCACGCCGTTTTTGCCGAATACCCGATAATGCAGTTCGTAACCGGTCTTGCCGAATCTTTCCACGGCCTGTTCCCGGGCCCAGGCGATAACCTCGTCAATGTGTCCAATGGTGTAGGGGTCGCGGACACCGGCAATGCCGATATACCTTTCCCCCACCTTGCCGGCTCCCTCGATCTTGACCCGCAGTTCTTCCGCCGGTACAAACTGCGGCCCGGTAATCCGGCAGGTTTTTTCATCAAACTGTTCATACTTACAGTTGCTCATGTCCAACATTCCGCCGGCCACGTATTCATAAAAGGGGTTTGACCTTTCGTACATGGCGTGACCCGCCACCGAAGCAACGGTACACCTTTGTTCGGGGTGCATAGCCGTCACCTTTACGTCTTCTTCGGTAATGGTCCCAATAATAGTTTCTTTGCCCCCGTAGGGCTCGCAGCAGAACGAGGCGCATTCCATAACTTTACCCAGGTAGTAGCATAATGCTTCAGGGAATCCGGCCCGCAGTGCGGGGGCGGCAAAAATGGCGCAGTCGCTGGAACGCCCGCCGATGATGACATCAGCCCCCATATCCAACAGTTTCATATACGGGTGCACCCCGGCCACGGCCACTATCCGGTTCGTTTTTTCAATGTCCTCCGGCGTCAGGTCCGGGCGACCGTCCAAACCCTGAATAACCTTGCCGCTCTTAATTTTTTGCAGCAGGTAGTCCCCGTCCAGTTCCGAGTAAAAATAGCCCAGTTTGAACGGAGGCATGTTATGCTTGGCGGCCAACTCCTTGATGATTTCTACGTACATATCCACCCGGCTGTTGGTGCCCGTATCCCCGGCAGACCCGATGATCATCGGCACGCCCAGCTTCCTGGCTTCCACCAACATTACCTCCAGGTCGTGCTTTTGCCACTCCGGCGGGCTGGCGCATATATCGTCGCCCAAGGGAACCGGGCCGATATCGTCACTCCCGGAATCGGCCAGGATAAAATCCGGTTTGGCGGCCACCCCGCGGTAGAAACTGCCGGTTTTAATCGGCGCAAAGCCCAGGTGCCCGTTGGGACAAAGGAATCGTAACGGTTTTTTGCTCATTAAAATCACACTCCCCTGCTATTTTTTATAACATGTTATAACAACATATTTCAATATTTAATACCTCTATAAGCATAATTAAAACCATTATTGTTCTTGCAGCTTATCTTCATCGTAATCAATGGTTAAATGATGCTCCTTCAAAAGGTAAAAATCAATTAATCCTACCAGTATTGCTAAACATGCTATTTTTTTACTATACTCCATAATAGACAAATTAAAAACTGAAATGTTTGCCGCAATTTGACCATTGATAATAAAAGCCAGCAAGAAAAGCACTCCTACTACAGCTCCGGCTATAACTGCTACGGCAACCGTAATTCCATAAATATTAACTAACAGGGAGTGTATTTGATTTTTCATAACTATCCCCTCCTAATGTACAAACAACGGCAACAGTCCCAACAAAAGAATTACAGCCATAACCATATGTCCGAAGATCCAAATGTAGGCAAGTTTGGCAGTCTCTTTAAAACCGGATTTGGCAATACCCATGGCTGCATACATACATAGTGCCATTGGTGGGGTCATCCCTTCCATGCATCCGGTTATAGCTGGCATAACTGCAGCGACAACAAAAGGATCCAAACCAACTGCAGCGCCTGTTGATATTATCGCTCCTCCCAGTATGGCAACTTGCGCTGAACCCGGCAATATCATTCCTAAAAAGGCAGTAAATAACACCACTAAAATTGCCCACCCTAGTTGCCCAACACCAAAACTTAAAAACCATTGCTGAACGGCATCCTGCATTTCAATTTGTTTAAATACAACCGAAATTGCATAAGCAAAGTAAATTGTCGCCGATACCGGCACAACCCCTTTTAAAGTATTTTTAAACAGCTGTGCAATACTGGAAGCGTTAAATCCGCCAGGAATATTATCTCTGCCAATGTATAGGGCGTAAACGCAAGCAACCCCGGCCACAAACATTAACAACGTACCGGAAAAGGCCTGTTGCCCTGCTTCACCTAACCGTGAAATGACAAATGGCTTCATGGTGGAGTCTATAAGAAGTGGCAATAAAATGAGAATTGGAATTAACAGCGCTTTCCATCCCTCTTTAAGTGATTGTGAGAAACCGGGCCTTTCTTCCTTCGGAATGGGTTTTATATTATAATACTTTGCAAATCCATATAAAAAAGCCATTCTCTGAATGATAAGCCACCCTCCCACTACCCATAAAGCAAGCCAAAAGGCGGATAATGAATACTTATCAGGATAAAGGCTGGCCAGGATGCCGAATCCAACAAGGTTTAATCCCGGTCCCATTTGATTACCCAAAGTGCTGCATGACATTTCAGTGGTGGCGGCTAACTCTCTGGGATAACCGGTTTTAATCATGGCTGGTATTGTAAAAACCCCGGTTGCTGCAACATTACCCGGGCCGGTTCCAGACATCATAGCCATTGCGCTACTTCCAAACAACGATACATATCCTGCCCCGCCAGGGAAACGACCAAAAATTGCAATAATTAAGTTAATTAGTTTTTCAACAACTTTAGTTAGGTTGAGAATATGTGCAAGAACTAAAAATGTAACAATAATATAAAATAAAGAGCTCTTTGTGGGATATATCAAATATTCCCAAAATAAATCATACCTTTGGGTCATTATAATTGTAAATGGAAACCCCAAGGCTATTGCTTCATAAATTGGTCGCTTAAATACCATAAAAAGAATAACTATAAAAATTAGCAACTCAATTAAATAAAAAACTTCTTGGGGAATACCCATAATATACATATTAAACACTCTCCTTTCTTTGCTTGAAGATGATGGCTCGCCTCCTAAATTCGGTAAATAAATTACTCCAGACCCTTTGCTTTCTTACCAATATTTCAGGATGAAATTGTAACATCAAGACAAAGCTATTCACCTCACTTTCCATGGCTTCTATTATGTGATCCTTTGAACGCGCAACAACTTTTAACCCTTTACCCGGTTGTTTTACTGACTGACTGTGCCAACTATTAACATATATTTCTGTCTGACCTAAAATTCTGGCAAGATAGCTCTCTTTATCAATAAATATTTGGTGATACGGTTCTTCCAACGGTATTGACAATTTTAATTGATTATGTTCCATTGCACATGGTGAATTATGTGAAATTTTCAAGAATAAACTCCCACCGAGCAACTCATTAATAGTTTGCATTCCCCTGCACATTGCCAACATTGGCATATCCATTTCCAATGCCTTTGCAAACAATAATTCTTCAAACTCATATCTTTCCGGAGCGGTATCGCGAAGCCCCGGTATTTCTGTTTGATTCAATATATGGGAAGGGATTTTACCTCCCCCGGTACAAACTAAACCACCTATTGTTCTTAACAACAAGTTAATGTAGTTACTATCCATATTTACAGGGATTAGTACCGGCAACATTCCATGGGCAATTAACACATCAGCATATGTTCTATCCATATAATTTAATGCCCGCCCGGGGAATAGATCGTACTTGCTGCCGGTATCAACGTGAGTAGTAACACCAATTAATGGTATTATGTTTTCTGTGCGCTCACCCTGACGACTCATCAAACCGGTTACCCCCTTACTTTGTAATCATAGTTGTTCTTTATAAAAAACCTAAACTTATTATTACATGTTATAACCTCTTTAAATATTTTTTCTATATAGCATTTTTTATTTCCTCCTTATTTTTTAAAATTTTTTATATTTTTTGTTTAAAAAAACTATCTTTTTAGACTTGTTTATAAAGCCACATGATAATTATGTTATAATCAGTATAGTTTGCAAACCAAGACAAGTTTTATCTTTAGCACAAAGGAGTGCAAAATAAAAATGCTGTCCCACGAAAAAGCAATTCCACTTTACCTACAGTTAAAGGAATTACTGAAAGAACAAATTAAAAACGGCATGCTGCAGCCCAACGACCGGCTACCTTCGGAAAACGAACTGTGCAAATTATACAATGTAAGCCGAATAACCGTAAGACAGGCGCTGGCTGAACTGGTGAATGAAGGCTTGGTGTACCGGAGCCATGGTAAAGGTACCTTTGTGGCCAACCCCAGGGTGGAACAGGAACTGATCACCGTTACCCCCTTTGATGAAACCCTGCGACGGAAAGGGATAAAACCCTCGACAGTGTTTTTATCCCACAGCCTGCTACCTGCCGATTTCAACCTGGCTACCTTGCTGGCCATCCCCCTGGAAACCAATACCGTTCACCTACGCCTGCTGGGCCTGGGCGACGGAGAACCACTGGTTTTATATAATTCATATTTTCCGGAATCAATCGGCTCCCAAATGGTTGAATTGGCCCGGGACAAAGCCCGTAAGGGCAAATCTTTTTCAACCTACGATTTGTATAACGAAATAAGTGGCGTAACACCTTCCATGTTGACCCAATCTTTCGAGGCCATCGTGGCCGACAAGGAAGCAGCCAAAATGCTGGATATAAAACCCGGTCACCCCCTGTTACAGGTGACTACCGTAGTTTATACAGTGGAAGGCCGCCCCACCGAGTATAGAATAGCCGCTTACCGGGGGGAAAAATATCGTTTCCACATCACCCGGCCGGCTAATCATTTTGTAAACGACTAGATGCTAAAACTTAAGAGTTGCTTTAAAATAAAGTCAATAAATTAAAAAACAAAAAGGGGACTGGCTCCGGTAAAAGGGGGACAGGCACCGATTCACAAAAAAGGGGACAGGCACCTTTTTCAAAATACGAAAAAGGAGCCAGTCCCCTTTTTTTTGTTATACTGTCTTAACAAAAAAAACCGGGAGCTTCATACTGGCTCCCAATTTTTTTGAACCCGGCCATGCGTCACGTATTGGGTTTATTCTGGTTAAATGCACATAAAGCCATATATTTTCGGCAACTATTCAGGATTGTGAAGCCTCTCCCGCCTACGCTTCGCTAAGAGGCGGGAGCTTCCTGGTTCATCGACCGCAGCCTTTGAGGTCTTATGCAATCTCCCCAGGCGTAAATTCGGGTGCTACCAGCCCTACTGAATCACAAAAACTTAACTTGCTCTTTGAAGTATCACCATCGCTGAAACCACATCCCGGTCTGCAACCAAACCGCATTCTAGGCACTTGTGCACCCTAACGCTCAGGTCCTTGGGTACGTGAGCACCACACACGCAGGTTTGGGATGTTCCACTGGCTGGAGCTTTTACGAATGACTTGCCATATTTTAGGCACTTGTATTCCAGGTAGTCCACGAACTTTCCCCACCCGGCGTCGGCAATACTTTTACTTAAATGACGGTTTTTAACCATGTTTTTGACTGACAAGTCCTCCACGGCTATTAAGTCATATTTTTGGACTATGCCGTAAGAAGTCTTATGCAGGAAATCCTTGCGCTGGTTGGCTATCTTGTCGTGAAGCTTAGT
>NZ_FOYM01000054.1 GCF_900115975.1 Desulfoscipio geothermicus DSM 3669 | reverse complement strand
CAGGAGGGGATTGAGAGGTTAGCACAATATATTGTCCGGGCTCCCATCGCACAGGAAAGATTGTTCTATATACCGGCATCCCAATCGAATGACGGTGTCGCACGAGTAATCTATAAAGGCAAAAACAGCGGAGTCCGTGAAACTTTTGTGGCGCTGGATTGGTTGGCCCGGCTTGTTAATCATATCCCCAATAAAGGAGAACAACTTGTCCGGTATTACGGGTACTATTCAAACAAGTCACGGGGCATGCGCAAAAAAACAGAGACTGACAACCAGGCGCCTTTACTGGTTGATTCCGATATTTCAAAAAAGGCTTTCCGCAGGAACTGGGCCCGCCTGATTCAAAAGGTTTACCATATCGACCCGTTGTTATGCCCCAAGTGCAATGGCTCCATGCGCATCATATCCTTTATCGAAGAGGAAGAGACCATCAAGAAGATATTGCTGCACCTGGATCTGTGGATGCCGGGAAATCATGATCCCCCCAACCTTTATAATGAGCATCAGTACATTCCTGCTTCCAAACCTTCCGGACCGTCTTATGATATAACCCATGATGATTCTATCTTCCAAATGCCGTATGAGGATGAATATTCCCAGTTGACACCTTATGAGGACTGTATTTAGCTTAGGGGTCTTATCAAGATAGGTTCACGATTGGACAGTATAGGCTATTAGGATTGTTCATGTGTTGTTATATGGAATCCTGTTATGGCCTGTTTGAGTGTGCGCATAATTTGGCATTAGAGTATGCCTGCCATTCTTTTTAATGAAACAGTCAGGTTATTATCCGGTAGATATGCATGAACCGGCTACAATTTTATGTTTGATGGGCAATAATATACTGTGCTATTAATGAGATGGAAAAAGCAAATTCCTATCGATTAAAGGCTGCCGGAAGCCATATATTACTTCTAAAACTGAAACCGGAAAATAAACCGAAGACCGTCTTTTCATGGTTATCAGGTATCACGGCCGCTGTTCTTGTTATAGCTTTGCTTTTTCTCCTGAAATGGCGCCGCAGGTTGGCTCCTCGGGACGGTGTTTCATGCGGCTGAACTCTAAAGATGCCAGGTAAAAAGAGGTTCCTGGAACATATAGATTACGATGCCCTGCTGGTTAAAATGCAGTAGGAGCGCTAACGGGGGGCAGGTTGTATTTCATCCGCATTCACTCTTTTTCGAAGTTTATCCGATAACAGCCCCTTTCCCGCTGTCAACAAGAGTAGAACTCATATCTCCCGGGAAAGTTCTGGCGAAGTGTCGCGGATTTTTCGGTAATGTTATCGTGAATGAACTCCCTTCCCCAGGGGCGCTTTCCACGGAAATTGTACCTCCGTGGCCTTCAATAATTAGCGCTGTAATGGCAAGTCCCAGACCAGCTCCTCCATAATGGCGCGATCTGGAGCGTTCAATCCGGTAAAATGGTTCAAAAATGTGCGATTGTTCTTCTTTTGCCATGCCTATCCCTGTATCGCTAATTGTTACCAGTATGTCATCCGGACGGTCGTCAAAAACTACGGACACTTTACCGCCAGGGCGGTTATAGCGAACGGCATTTTCAATAATATTGCTGAAGGCGCGGCTCAGCAATGCTTCCTTGCCAATGCAATAAACATCGAAATCCGCTGTTTGGTGCAATGTCACCTGATATTGTTCAGCCACAGGCTCCAATCCAGCTATTATTTCTGCTATCATGACTTTCAGGTTTACTTTTTCCCTGGGTTCGATCATTCCACTGCCGGACATGGCCAACAGATCATTGATTAGCTGCTTAAGCCGGTCCAGTTGCCTGTTTAATACGCTGAGCGCCTCCCGGTACTCATCTATGGTGGCTTCGGGATTGTCTTGGAGAACTTCCAGGTTAATCTGCAGGACAGATAAAGGTGTGCGCAGTTCGTGGGCGGCATCGGATATAAAACGGCGCTGCCGGCGAATATGCTGTTCCAACTGGCTCAGCATTGTGTTAAAGGAACATGCCAGCTCTTTTATTTCATCGTCGGGGCCGTCAGTGGGTATTCGCTCGGTCAGGTTGTTTGCGTGAATCCGTTTAACTGTTTGGCTTAAATATTGAACAGGACGCAGTATTTTTTTCGATAACCAATAAGCCCCCAAGCTCCCGAACAGCAGCATGACGACCAGACTCACGATGGAAATAGTGCGTAGAGATTTAAGTGCCTTTTGTACAGCCTGATCATATGTAAGTCCTTTCCCTTCTTTAAAACCCAAATCCTCTTCAGTAACCTTAACTTTATCATCTTTAACGAAAGGAATTTCATTAATTTGGGGAGTATCAATAATTGGAGGAGTAACAATTTCACCAATAAAAATATTACTTAGCAAAACTGATGCCATACTGTTAATAGCAATAATTAGCCCTGTTCCGGTAAAAAGTAATATTAGCGCTATCCAAAGGGCCAAATATGTTCGTAATGTCAGCAGCTTTTTTTTCATTGAGTGTCCCCAGTTTCCTTATAGTCCGAGTTACATGTAAAAATTGGTTCTTTCAGACGGTATCCGACTCCTGGAACTGTCTCGATGTATGTAGGATTTTCTGCGTTATCTCCCAATTTGCGCCGCAAGGTATTTATATGTACCCGGACTACATTTGTAAAAGGATTTACCGATTCGTCCCATATATGTTCAAGCAGTTCCTCCTGGCTTACCACTTTTCCTGTTCGCAACAGCATATACCTTAATATGGCAAATTCCTTTCGGGTTAGGTTCAGCGGGCGATTATTACACCAGACAATATGTTTTGCAGTGTCCATTATCAGATGCCCACAACGCAATACGGTGTCCTGAGTCACAAAGTCGCGGCGAAGAAGCGCACGCACTCTTGCTTTCAGCTCTTTAAGGTAAAACGGTTTGGTCAAATAATCGTGGGCTCCCATGTCCAGTCCCTGGACCCGGTCTTCCACTTCTATCCTTGCAGTTAATATTAATATTTTGGCGAGCGGATGGTTTGCCCGCAATCGGCTTAATACATCCAAACCGTCTATTTCCGGTAAATTGAGATCTAATACCACAAGATCATAGTCATTGATTACGGCAAGGGACAGCGCTTCTTTTCCGTCCATTGCCAAGTCTACAGCGTAACCTTCTCTTTTTAACTCTTTTGCCAGTGTAGTTGCTAAATCCTTCTCATCTTCCACAACCAACAGCCGCATAAAAAACCTCCCCAGCAATCGTCGTTAACTGTCTCAGTGGAATGCCAACAATAAGGTTGGCATTCCACTGAGACAGTTAGTGGTTGTATTGTAAAATATGCTATATTTTTCAAATATCCTTTTGTATTTACATAGATTATTTTTCCACTATAGTCAATAGCCATGGGGCCAAGTTAATGGACTTTTATTACCGTAATTTACCTTTAGTTTTCTACTAATGCAGCGAGCGGTGGAAGTACAGACCTTGTGAGGCCTTTACTTTGGCAGGTCTGTCACCTGCTGAACAACGCCAGCCTCTGCTGGACATACAACCGTCCCCTGTCATAGTGTCGCACGCATAACTAACAACCGCATAAGACAAATAATGAACTGCCACTAATCTGGTAGTCCAATAAAATAAGAAATGATTGTATAGTTGTAGAATATACTTAATTTTTTTCGGACTTACTTTATAGTTAATATGTTATACTTCCGCTATAGGTAATACTACTCGATTCAAGGTTCCACATTACCCAGTAATACGTGCCACTTGTATTAAAGGTAGCGGTTACATTGCATCCACCAGTATATGTGTTATACCATTGCCAATCGCCTGAACTGTTCACTATACCGACAAGTACTGTGGACGAGGAGGGGCTCCATGTGCTATAAAAGTTGGATTGTGCACCTGCTGGAAAATAAAAACCCCAAGTTTTATACTGTTGTGCTGAAATGCTTCCGCTAATAGGCAAAACTGCTTTTGCATTTACTTTTTCATCTGCTTTTGCATCTTTTAATATGTCTGCATCATATAGATTAACTTTTAGACACGTTCCATCTTTTAATATAAGGGACCGGCCGTCCTCAGACAGTTTGATCGTCTCATCTTTAAGTGGGACACCATCATTAACTTTCACAGTGACCTCCGGTGTCCCGGCCTCCGCTTCTTTATCATTTAGAATAACTGCATCATTTAGATTAACTTTTAGACACGTTCCATCTTCTAATATAAGGGACCGGCCGTCCTCAGACAGTTTGATCGTCTCATCTTTAAGTGGGACACCATCATTAACTTTCACAGTGACCTCCGGTGTCCCGGCCTCCGCTGCTTTCATCGATGCAGCAGAAAGAACCACTGCTACAGCCAGAACGAAAACAGAAACAAAACGCATCACCTTAAATAATGACATAAAATCCCTCCTAAATTTTAATTTGTTCTACAACTATACAACCACATCAATTGTAGAACTACAGGCATAAAATTTTTGTTAAATTTTGCAATTTCTCTCGCCTGTACACATTTGAGGGGGAATTGCAAAAACTGCCATCCCCGTATCTTGCGTCAAAAATTAGGTCCGTCAAACTGTGTAAATTGGGAGAACTTACCCATCCTTCAAAATGGAGTATGACCGACAAGCGATAAGTGGGCGCCTTACAATGATTGACATTTGTTGTGGTAATTTAAGCGATGAAGATATTTTAGAAGCTCAGTTAACAAAGTTTGGGGCAAAAAAGCCAAAGGGTAACTACAACAGCTCACCTGGCCCGGCAAAAAGGAAGCCGTGCTCCTTGCTAACCTGCCCACCAACAAAACCCTGCGGCCTGTCAAGGAAGAGAGTGTGGACTGGGAGAATACCGGCAACCTGTATATTGAAGGGGACAACCTGGAGGCCCTCAAGATACTGCAGGAATCCTACCTCAACAAAATCAAGTGCATCTATATCGATCCCCCTTACAACACGGGAAAGGACTTCATTTATAAGGATAACTTCAAGCAGAGCAGGGAAGAATACCTGGCTGACTCGGGACAGGTGGACGGAGACGGCAACCGGCTCTTCCAGAACACCGAGTCCAACGGGCGCTTCCACAGCGACTGGCTGAGCATGATGTATCCAAGGCTGAAGCTGGCCAGGAATTTGTTGAGGGAAGATGGGGTTATATCCTGGAAAAAGAGCGGGACTTATTTTACCGGGGTATCAAGGTGCTTTCCCTGTTCTTTATCGACGAGGTGGCCAAATACAGGCAGTACGACAAAAACGGAAACAAGCTGAATGGCGAATATGCCCGGATTTTTGAAGAAGAGTACCGGATGCTGGTGGAGGAATACTTGAGAGACGCTGGCGACAAATATGCTGGCTATTTAAGGCAGATAGATATTGAAAAGACCCATAACGGCTACTTTGCCATTGATAAACAGGGGCGGATGACCAATCCAAAAGTAAAAGCCAGAAAGACCGATTCTGAAGACGAGGACGCTTACAATTTGATCATGAAAGACAAGGAAAGACTATTGAGCTTTTCCGAGCCAACCCGCTTTATCTTCTCCCACTCGGCTTTAAAGGAAGGCTGGGATAATCCCAACGTGTTTCAGATCTGCACCTTAAAGCACAGCGACTCCACCATTAAAAAACGGCAGGAAGTGGGAAGAGGCCTCCGGTTGTGCGTAAACCAGGATGGCGAAAGGATCGACGATTCGGTACCGGGTATAGACGTGCACGATATAAATGTACTATCTGTCGTGGCCAGCGAGTCTTACGAGGCTTTTGCCAGGGAACTGCAGAAGGAGATCGCCGAAACTCTTTCCGATCGTCCCCGCAAAGCCGGTATTCAGTTTTTCCTGGATAATGTTCTGACTAACGAAAACTTTTCTGCTACCCGGCAAAATCAAATCTGGGTGGCTGATATCACCTATAGTGCGCCCGTAGAGGCGTGAAACAAACGCCATGAATTATTGGGAAATCTACCTCTGGCAAGGTAGTGGACTAAGTGTCACAATCATCCATCATCAACCAATTAACCAGCAAGGGAAACCCCAGAGGGACAATAGCACATTGGTAAAGCCATAAGTCAGCTAACCATCAAGCTGCGACTGAATGGCAAGATGAAAAGTTATGAACAAGGGTAAAAGCTATACTGCCTGAATGATAGTCCAAGGGGCCACAGATGTATCTGTAACGAAAGATGGTTAGAAACGTTACATAATGCTGGCACCGATGCAGATGTAGGGTATCGGTGTGTGACCACCAGCATTACCCAGCTACAATAAGTAGAAAAGGACGAAAGTCATACCCGATATCATAACAAGCTCGTTCCCAATAATTTAAACGGGGATTGCCTAAGTCAGAGTGCTTGTAAAAGCTATAGTCATAAGAACTTGAAAATCTGATACGGCAACGGAGCTCCCATAGTAGTCAGCGGTGGGGAAAGCCCACTACAAGGCGAAGGGGAGCAGTTTATCCATTTAGTACAGTATTGGAAGGATGCGGGAGGCATTTGAGAAATCCGATTACAGTATTAAATAATCTACAATCTAAAGCATGTAAGGAATACTACAGGTACGAAAGACTATACCGCAATCTATATAATCCAGAGTTCTACTTGATAGCATATAATAATATCTACGCCAAACCAGGTAACATGACAAAGGGTATAGATGGACAAACGATTGACGGTATTAGCTTGAGCCGAATTAATAGCTTGATTAACAAAATCAAAGACCACAGTTATCAGCCAAAACCAGCCAGACGCACCTATATATTGAAGAAAAACGGAAAGCAAAGACCGCTTGGTATACCTTCGGTGGACGATAAACTAGTACAAGAAGTCGTCAGAATGCTTTTGGAAAGTATATGGGACAGCATCTTTATGGAAACCTCCCACGGGTTCAGGAAAAACAGGAGCTGCCACACGGCCTTGGAAAACATCAAAAACAAATATACGGGTGTAAAATGGTTCGTCGAAGGTGATATCAAGAGCTTCTTCGATAACATTGATCATCACGTACTCGTGGGGCTGTTAAGGAAAAGAATATCAGACGAGTACTTCATCGGACTCATCTGGAAATTCCTCAAAGCCGGATATATGGAAAACTGGACCTTTCATGGCACATACAGCGGAACACCCCAGGGTTCAATTTTAAGCCCAGTTTTAGCTAACATCTACCTTAACGAGCTAGATAATTTCATGGACGAGTATAAAAATAACTTTAATAAAGGACACAAAAGAAAAAGAAACCCGGAATTTAGAAAACTCGAAGGAAGAAAATACTGGCTAAAAAAGAAATACGCCCGAATATGGAGTAGCCTCAGTCCGGATGAGAAATCAAAAGCCAAAAGAGAAATAAAAGCAATCGAAAAGGCAATGATGAACACGGACTACGCTGATCCGCTCGATGGACAGTTTAAAAGGGTTCAGTATACGCGTTACGCTGACGACTTTCTGGTTGGTGTTATTGGCAGCAAGAATGATGCAGAAAAATTAAAATCCGACATAAAAGAATTTCTATTCCGCCATCTTAAACTGGAAATGTCAGACGAAAAGACGCTAATCACCAATGCCAGAAAGCCGGCAAGGTTCCTGGGTTACGACATAAAGATTGCTAACAACAAAACCCCGGTCAGAAATCCTCAAGGAAACCTGGTGAGGGTCTACGACAAACGGGTGAAATTATATGTGCCAAAGGAAAAATGGCTGAAAAAACTGCTGGATTATAAAGCGTTAAAAATAAGCTATAACAGTAACCATAAGGAAATATGGAAATCGGCTCACAGAAAAGAACTAATCAATAAAACTGATATCGATATTCTACGACAGTTTAACAGCGAAATCCGTGGACTATACAATTACTATAAAATGGCGCACAACGTACCAGTGTTACACAAATTCGGATACTTCATGAAATACAGCATGTATAAAACCTATGCAGCAAAATATAAAACCCACATCTCAAATATCAGGCATAAATTTGAAACAAATGGAATATTTTGCGTAAAATATTCAACCAAGAAAGGCGAAAAAATTCACACCCTGTACAATAATGGGTTTAGAAGGGTTGACTATGTAAAAGTCGAGAACATCGACGCTACCCCATACGTCAAACCAATTTCTATCTATAGCCCCGCAAAGCGTATTAGGGATGGGAAATGCGAAATATGCCATACCACAGATGCCGATATTTACATTCATCATGTAAGAAAACTGACCACTCTAACAAACAACAAAATGTGGGAAAATATTATGTTGTCAAGGAACAGAAAAACACTGGCACTATGTGAAAAATGCCATAGCAACTTACATGCAGGATTACTGGATTAGCGATAAATAGAGAGCCGTATACATGGAAACATGTACGTACGGTTCGGGGGAGAATGCACCAAAACCTACTCAAGTAATTGAGTAAGGCGTGGTGCATTTATCCCACTC
>NZ_FOYM01000071.1 GCF_900115975.1 Desulfoscipio geothermicus DSM 3669 | reverse complement strand
AGCTTCGAGGGGGCGAGCTTTATTTTCCTGCTTATGTGTCCATTTGTGCGGGTTTTTCGTGACCATTTATGAGGATTTTATCATGTCCATTAACAATAATTTTTAAAAATAAGTACCCCATATTAGGAACCTGGTCAAAAAGTCCTTTTTGAGGAAACCTAAGCCCACCACATTTACAATAAGTGGGATTATTTTAGGGATTTAATCCAGTTACAGGCTAATTTTACTGGCATTAATACCCCATATCACCCTAATATTTCCTTATTTCTTAAAAAAGGGCGCACTTACCCTATTACCGGTTGAACAGCCTTTTCTTTGGCATATTTTGCTATAAGGCGGGGAATGGTTATTATATTTTTAACAGCACCATGGATGGCGAATTTGAACTTGGCCCAAGCTATACCAACCAAACGTGTTTGGCGTGCCCCATGCCGGGTTAAGTGGGCGATTGTTCTTTCAACATTGGCCCGCACCGAATACTCTGCTTTGAATTCCGGTGTTTTTTGCTGAACTCGGGCGGCTTGTAATAATGCTTCTTGTTCATGAATACGAATTGTTCGCCCGGACTTGGATTTTGTACATTTATCCTTTAACGGGCATGCATCACATGTCTCCTTTGGAAATTTAACAATTCCTTTGGCAGCCCGCTTAACTTGTTTTTTCGTTTCGCGTTTCGGCACTATGGAAATGGTTTGGCCGGCCGGGCAGGTGATTGATCCCATATTTAAATCAATATCAAATTCTTCTTTGGAGAAGAGATCTTTTTTGTTACTGGCGGGAGGAACTTTGGCTATCAAGTTGATTTCTTTGTCCAGCATGGCTTGTCGGGTTTCCGCGCCGCCGTATGCGGTATCACCCAGTAATTTTTCAGGGTATTGCCCAAGGTTTTCTTTTCTTTGTTCCAAAAGTTCTTCCAATGCGGATTCGTCAGAGGTGTTGGCCGGTGTAACTGTGGTGGAGGTAACCAGTTCACAGTCCCGGCCCCCCGTCATAACATGCCCTTTGTAGCCGTCTGTTTTGTAACTGGTAGTTTTGCGTCCGTGGCGCATTTCGGGGTCTTTGACAGAGATAATTCTGTCTTTGGCAACCCCCTGCCTGATTTTAATTTGTCCGTCGGTTTCTTCAATATCTTGCTCTGCTACCAATTGCAGCAGGTTGACGGCATCTTTTAATTCTTCGGAAACCGTAGCGCCCAGAATGAATTCTTTTACTTTACGGGCATCGTTAACCAGGGTGGCTAGCAATTTTTGTTTGGCTGCAGGGTTGTCCCAATCGATTTTGGGTTTGCCCTTTTTTCCGTACTCTTGATGTTCAATAATTGATTCCAATGTATTGCGTAGTCCTTCACTTTCCGAAAGGCGCAGTACACGGGCCATGGCGGTGCGGATTAATGTGTAGGTATCTTTTTTGGAGGTTGCGCCATGGATCATAAAAGAGTCAACCAGGTCTTTGTCTGCATCGTCAAACAGGCCCGCTGCGGTTGCTGTTTGCAAGGTCATTTTGAGTAATTTACGAGCGGTATCATCGTTTAAAAACATTTTGCGGTAGTTTGATAATGAGGCATGGGTTATTCGGCACTGGGGGGTACGACTTAGTTTTAAGGCGAATTTAACCCGGTCATCAAATTGAGCGGCTTCATCCATCTCGCGGTCTGAGTAACCTTTTTCCAGCTGTATTATGATAGCTGTCAACATGCGGGTTGGACTTAGCGAAGGGCGACCTTTCCCTGTGCTGTAAAAATGGGCGAATTGTTCATCGCTAAGGTTTTCTTCTACCCATTGTCTGACTCGGTAGTAGAATGATTTCTTGGAGATTCGTTCTTGCCAGTTATCAATATCAGCAAAGGTTAATTCTATTTCTTTACTTCCGAGCATTTGATTCCACCGCCAAGATTTAGTATTTAATCATATTATATCATAAAATGGTATATTATTGAGACTTATGTGATATTTTACTGCACTTTTTAACCAGGTTCCTAGATTGAGGTGCCTAATATGAAGAAAATTAAATTTACTACTTTTATTTTTTTGCTCATAGTTTCTTTTTTTTGGATGAATATATCGCCAACTATAAAGCCCATAGATATAGTTGAACCTACTTATAAAGATTGTAAATATGTAATTGATATCGAATTAAACAATATGAATAATTTACCATTAATCAATAATCATTATTTTCATAATATCTATCTTTATGTTGATGGGTATGTGTTGCTGCCACCCTATAACGTCCAGCAATAGACGCTGTTAATTGTCCATAAATTGACGGATTTAGCGACCAAGCCCTCGGGGGGCCAGGGAGAATCACG
>NZ_FOYM01000056.1 GCF_900115975.1 Desulfoscipio geothermicus DSM 3669 | reverse complement strand
TGCGTCTCCGCTTGTTTGAGTTTACCTGCTTTTAGTGGCAGGATGGTGCCGGGCTTCCCCGGTTAAGTCTGCTTACCTGAACTTGAACGCATCCGTCCTAACCTCCCAGGTTATCCAGCTTTCGGGCTTTCCCACTTTGTGCAAGGTTACCCACCTGATAGGCCAACGCCGGTTCGCTTGCGCTATGTTCCAAGTTCCCCCTTCAGCTTCCTTCAGACCCCACCGTTGCCAGTGACGCCCTTGCCTACGGGTTGTCTTCCCGCTGGTTAGGTGACAGGGTTTCTTTCAACCCATCGGCTCGGCAGACATGCCGGGCGAACATAAATAACCCCGGGGAAAAACCCGGGGTTATTTACGTACTTGGCCGGTTTACACCGGTAATTCGTTGTCTTTTTTTCATATTGGCAGCCCTACCCACCTCCCAAACCGGTCGATATCCCAGGGGATTTTTTGCCGCAATGCCAGTTACTCTTTTCGCCACCAATTCTCCTCCTTTCACCATCTAGCATAAATTTTTTTTAAATAATTATGTACGGTTGTGGCAGGAAATTATTTTGTTACTGTAGAACTTTTCTGATAATCGTTAAGTAAAATAAAAAGGGGAGGGTAACGGTGGCAGAAAAGAAAAAGTTCAAGTTCAATTATGTGTTAGATTCCACGAAGTGCATGGCTTGCGCGGCGTGCGAGTTGGAATGCAAGTTTAATGGTATTTATATTGACGATAATGTGAACTATGCTATTAATCTTGACAATTGCAACCGGTGCGGGAAATGCTTTCGGGCTTGTCCCAGCGGAGCCATTTCCAGGGTAAACAACGTGGCCTAGCCAAAAGCTACTTTCGGCCCCAGCCGGAAGTAGCTTTTGAAATTTTACTGCCCATACCTTTAGTGTCGGCACCAGCAACGTAAGGCCACTACCTGATATTTCCCGCAAAAAAAAGTTGACACTGGTCTTTAGCTATGTTAATATAATTCTTGCGCGGGTGAGAAAACAACAATGTTGACAAGCCCCGAAACAAAGTAATAAGCGGCAGTGGCGGAATTGGCAGACGCGTAAGATTCAGGTTCTTATGGGCGCTATGCTCGTGGAGGTTCAAGTCCTCTCTGCCGCACCAAAAACCTTCGGTTTTTAACCGAAGGTTTTTTCATTTGCCAACACCCGGGTCTGATTATAAAAAAAAGTCCGGCTCAAGCCGGACGGGGAGAGATAGAACTCACCAAAGCGGAGTATTATTATAATTTCCATAACATTTGATTATTATTCATACCACTCCATAATATTTTACCGATCGCCCAAGACATACTATAATTCAACAGTTTAAAACGGAGGTGTATTGGGGTGCAGGATACCTTGCGCAAAATGCTGCATGCCGGCATTGGTGCATTCAGCATGACCAGGGAAAAGGCGAGTCAAATTGTCAATGAATTGGTCCAAAAAGGCCAGGTCAACCAAGAAGAAGCCGGGGCATTCATAGATGACCTGATAAAAAAAGGCGAACAGGAAAGGGAAGCGTTAAAGCAAAATATCAAGGGAGAAGTTTTGCAAACCACCCAAAACCTGGGGCTGGTCACGCGGGAAGAATTAAACCAACTTGAAGCAAGGGTGGCCGCACTGGAAAAAACGCTTGGCAAATCATAAAATGCAGGTGCGCCAATATAACGGGCAGCAAAAATGTCGTTTAAAGTCACCCGGCCTAAAATATAATGTCATAAACAGCCTTGAGGTTACATACTGTCACATAAACATTGAAAAATGCGATATGTCGCAGGCATAAATATTGAACACCCCCTATTATATGTATATTGTGAAAGTATGCGAGGGGGTTTCTTTATGTTCAAAAGACATTTTTTACTGATACTGATTTTCTTAATGACCTGTGCATCAAGTTATGGCGCTGCCCAGGCAGCCGCGGAAAAAGACAGTAAAAATTATATATTTTTAATATTTGTGGAGGAACTAAAATATTCTGATCTAAATGGGGCAGCTTTGCCCAACATTAAAAAAATAAAAGACAGTGGGGCAAGTTACCGGCATTTAACCAATACTAGTTCAGAGCCGGTTGATAATGTCCTGGCCGGTCTTGGCAAGGATAAAGATGTATTATACCTGCCAAAAATACTTATTGATAACGGCATCAGATGCCTTGTCGTGGATGGCTCGGGCAAGCTATCCCAAACATTGCTTAATAATAACCGAATAGATGTCATTACAGAAAGTTCCGACCATCTGGCCATGGACAAGTTCTTAACCCAATTTGCCGATAAATCCTATCAATTTGTCACCATCTACCTGGACGATACCAGCCAACCCGCTCCGGGACAAAACTCCGCCCGTTTCAATCAGTGGTCATCCGCCGATAACCAGATAGGGCGATTGGTCAATAATCTTATCAGCACAGGCCGGCTTACCGATTCCACGTTGATTTTAGCGGGAGGCGGGGAACAATCTCCCTTAATTATCTATGGAAATAAAATAAGCGTTCCGGCAAAATATTTTCATTGTCAACAAAACGATATTGCGCCAACCATATGTCAAATTTTTGGCATAACCCCGCCGAATGATTTACCGGGCAGCATATTGTATGAATGCCTGCAGCCAATATCCAACGACCAGCTGGTAAACCATTTAAAAACCAGAATAATTGATTTACAAAAAGAATGTCTGGTGTACACTCAAGAGATTGCCAAAACACAAAAAGAACAGCACATTATAAATCTTCAAAAGGCCGAAGTCGAGGAGGAAAGAAAAAAAATTGCAAGAATTATTTCTGAAAAAAACCAAGCCGTAAATCATTTGATAATGCAAATCAAGCTGCTCAAGTTTTTTGGCGCCGTCATTATTTTACTGATGCTGGCAGGTTATATAGTGGAATATAAAATATTGCGCAAAAAATTTCTTATGTTTCCATAACCTATTATTTAACCATTGTCCATTTTTTTTATTGCTTGCGAGAAGGATTTTTTTCAATTCCGTCGAAAGTAACAGTCAAAAAGGGTTTCAAGTTTTTAAAAAAAATACCTTATAAAATTTTAACCATCAAGTAGCATAAAATTTATTTATAAAGGATTAGCAGGAGATTAATTATTTCTTGTTGAATTTGTCTTTATGAATTTTCTTGTGATTATAACCATAGAATACTGAATTTTTGGAAATCGTCCACGTAATTGTATATTTAAAAAATCTTTTAAAGACAACAAAGCAGGGGTGGTAGTAATGAAAGTAGCTATTTCAGGCAAAGGCGGCGTCGGTAAAACAACGATTGCGGCGGCACTGACTAAAATATTTGCCCAATCCGGGGGCACTGTTTACGCCATTGATGCCGACCCGGACGCCTGCTTGGCAGCCGCCATAGGCATACCTGAAGATGAGGCGCTAAAAATCAAACCGGTAGTAGAAATGCGTGATGTCATTCGCAATAAAAGCGGCAGTGGCGCATTTTATACGCTAAATCCCAAAGTTGATGACTTTTTGGATGATTATAGTTATAAACTGGGGAATATCCGGTTTTTACGCATGGGTGACCCTAAAAAGGGCGGTTCCGACTGTTATTGCCGGGAAAATACTTTTTTAAACGCTCTGATCACTTCATTACTCCTTGACCAACAGGATACCGTAATCTTGGATATGGGCGCCGGCATTGAACACCTTTCCCGGGGTACGGCCAGGGGGGTGGACATGATGCTGGTGGTTGTGGAACCCAGCCGCAACAGCCTGAATACTGCCAAGCACGTGCAAAGGATGGCCGGTGATTTGGGTATAGCCCGCATAGGGATAATTGCCAACAAAATCAGGTCAGATAAAGAAAAAGAATTTTTGCTCCAGAGTTTCCCGGATAATGCTATTCTGGGCTTTGTAAAATTTTCAGAGTCAATATGGGCAAACGCCATGAAGTCATCTTCAGCTGCTGAACTGGAGGGAGAGTTGCTGGTGGAGATGCAAAAAGTTTGCCTGAAAATTTCGGGAGAGGTGGGTGGTTACAAGTAAGATAACAAAGACAAGCATTTTTAGAATCATTATTGGTATAAGCCGCGCAATAAGGGGGGAGTGATTTCGGCTTACACCATATTGGGTTAATTAGAGAATTAATCTATAATTAAGGAGGTTAAAGTAATGCCAAGGTTTAGAGATCCCAGCCACACTTGCAGGCCTTCGGGCGCACCAAGAGTTGTCGACCCGAAGAGTGTAAAGCGCTCCATCGACCCGGGCGTCCTTGAAATGATTGACATTGCCAAGGAACGTGGCGTAATCACTGCTTTTGACCGCTTTGCAGCACAACAGCCGCAGTGTCAATTTGGTTATAAAGGTATTTGTTGCCGTTTCTGCATGATGGGCCCCTGCCGGATTAAAGCAGATGAAGGCCCGGCCAGCAGAGGTATCTGTGGCGCCAGTGCCTGGACCGTCGCCGCCCGCAGCACAGGCCTCATGCTGCTTACAGGCGCCGCCTCCCACAGCGAACATGCCAGCCACATGGCCCATACGCTTCTGGAAGCCGCCGAAGGACATACGCCGGACTATGGCGTGAAAGATTCTGCCAAGTTACACAAAGTAGCCAAGCGTGTAGGCATTGAAACAGAAGGCAAAGATGATAATCAAATTGCCAAAGAATTGGCGGAAGCCGCCCTGGCTGATTACAGCCGCCTGGACGGTTTTGGCGAGTCCACCTGGGTTAAGACCACCGTTACCGAAGGCCGCCTGGAAAAATTCCGCAGCCACGATATCATGCCCAGCGGAGTGTACAATACCATTTCCAAATTGGTTACCCAAGCGCACGTCGGTATGGACAACGACCCTGTCAACTTGATTTTCAG
Organism: Desulfoscipio geothermicus DSM 3669; assembly: GCF_900115975.1. Classification (GTDB taxonomy): domain Bacteria; phylum Bacillota; class Desulfotomaculia; order Desulfotomaculales; family Desulfallaceae; genus Desulfoscipio; species Desulfoscipio geothermicus. The sequence goes on along the minus strand of NZ_FOYM01000056.1, from coordinate 1,716 downwards.
CGCCCTGCGGGTTGCCCTGGCTGACTACGTAGGTATGCACGTGGGCACCGACCTGTCCGACATTATTTTCGGAACGCCCAAACCGGTGGTCAGTGAGGCCAATTTTGGTGTCATTGATCCGGAAAAGGTCAACATTGTGCTCCACGGACACAACCCCATTCTCAGTGAAATTATCGTACAGGCCGCGCGTGAAATGGAAGACGAAGCCCGGGCCGCCGGCGCCAAAGGCATCCAGTGCATGGGTATTTGCTGTACCGGTAACGAAGTGCTCATGCGCCAGGGCGTGCCCATTGTGACATCGTTCTCTTCTCAGGAATATGCCATTGCCACCGGCGCTATTGACGGCATGGTAGTGGACGTGCAGTGCATTATGCCGTCCCTGCGCACCGCCGCTGAATGCTTCCATACTGTATTGATCACCACTTCACCGATTGTGAAGATTCCCGGTTCAGTGCACCTGGACTTCAACGCGGCGACAGCTTTGGAAGATGCCAAGTCGGCCATTCGCCTGGCCATTGAAGCATATAAATTAAGAGATCCCGAAAAAGTACACATTCCCAATATTACAAACAAAGTTGTTGCCGGATTCAGCCTGGAAGCACTTTTTGACATATTTGCTTCGGTTAACCCGGACAATCCCGTCAAAGTACTCACGGACGCCATTCAGAGCGGCGAATTGAAAGGTGTCTGCTTGATGGCCGGTTGCAACAACGTCAAGCGCCCGCAGGACGACAGTCACATCACCATTGCCAAGGAAATGATCAAGAACGACGTATTCGTCATTGGCACCGGTTGCTCCATGCAAGCATGCGCCAAACTCGGCCTGCTTGATCCCGCAGCGGTGAACGAGTACGCCGGCGAAGGGCTTAAGAAATTCCTGGCCCGCATAAGCGAAAACGCCAACCTCAGCACTGCATTGCCGCCCATATTCCACATGGGTTCCTGCGTGGACAACACCCGCTGCTCCGACCTTTTAATGGCCATGGCCAACGAGCTGGGCGTCGACACGCCGAAGGTACCTTTCGTAGCCACCGCCCCTGAGGCCATGAGCGGTAAAGCGGTAGCCATCGGTTGCTGGTACGTGGCCATGGGTGTGCCGGTACATGTCGGCGCCATGCCGCCGCTGGAAGGCAGCGATTTGATTTACAGCATCACCACCCAGGTTGCTGGTGATGTTTACGGCGGCTACTTCATATTTGAAATGGATCCTGCTGAAGGTGCCAAGAAAATGCTCAGCGCTCTGGAATACCGCACCTGGAAACTGGGCGTGCATAGAAATGTCGCTGAAGACCTGGAAACCGCCCTGTGTCAGAACTACTAATCCCCGTGGTCGAAAGGAGGATAACGCATGTCTGAACAGATCAACTTTGATCAAATATTCGAAGGCGCTATAGAACCGGGCCAGGAGCCCAAGAAACTGTTCAAGGAAGCCTACGAAGGAACCATCACCGCCCTGAGCTACGCGGAGATCCTGTTAAATCAGGCCATCCGCACCTACGGCAAGGACCATCCCGTGGGCTATCCCGACACAGCCTACTACCTGCCGGTCATCCGCTGCCTGAGCGGCGAAGAAATCAAGACCCTGGGCGACATGGTGCCGGTACTGAACCGGATGCGCGCCGCCGTTAAGGAAGAGAAAACCTTCGCCAACGCCCGCAAGTGGGGCGAGGCCACCTGGTACGCCGCCGACATCATCGAGGCCGTCAGGTACATTAA
>NZ_FOYM01000065.1 GCF_900115975.1 Desulfoscipio geothermicus DSM 3669 | reverse complement strand
TTATTGCCTAAATCCTGTTTTAAGTTGAGGTGTTAAAATGGCTTAATTTTACGCAATAAAATTAATGACATACAGCAAATATTTATTGATATATTATGGCAGTTACTTCCATTATTTTGCCGCTATTATTGCTGATTGTGATACTTTCACGGATTCAGGAATATTTTAAAAGTGTAGCCAAAATAAAAGAAATATAATAAGATATGAACAACAAGACAGTTTGTCTTTTTAAAATAGGTGGTATTATATGGATAATTTAAAAAAATTAATTATATATATTATAAGTAAATTACGCCAAACTGGGAGAACTGAACTTATAAAAACGGTGTACCTATTTGAGTATTATCACTCATTGGCTTTTGGCCACCAATTCAGTGAAGCTCGTTTTGTGCGTTATAAATATGGCCCTTATTGTGCAGAAGTAATTAATGCTATTAAACAAATGGATGGAATTATTACTGAAAATTTCTATATAGGTATGTATGGACCTGCTTACAGCTATCGTCTTGTAAATCAACCAGAAAAGGAAATATACGCTATGCCATTAGATAAAATGGCTTTGGCAGATTTGGCAATAAAAGTCGTAAGCAGTATGAATTATAATGAAATGCTTAATTATGTCTATTCAACACCACCAATGACGAAAGTAATAATGGCGGAGCAGGTTAGTGGTTATCTTCATTATGAGGAGGAATTAGACATGACCACCAGAAAGCAAACGCCAAAATTTACAAGAAATGAATTGCGAATGGCAAAAGAAAGAAATAGGAATAGGAAAAAACGCGGAACGGATCAAGAATATATTAGCCACCTTCTTGTAGTATACCGTGAGCTAGAACCTCTTAAAAGGAGGGCTAATATATGTCTGACAAAAATGAAGTAACAGCACCATATAGGTCGCTTCAGTTGTATGACATTCGAGAGTTTGAGGTTGGCGAAGCATACTACATTAAAGATGAATTAATTAGAATACCAACTATTGATCGATCTACAGAGGAAAGAAATTATCACCCAGGACGAAGAGTAGTTATTGCCCATAACAGTAATCTAAATGCAGACCCTACTTGGCCGCTTGTCCATGTTGCCCCTTTATCACATAGAGTTGATTTGATGCGGGAGACTGATATTGAAGTCACAACTAACCCCGATGATGGTGATGGAGTTGCAGTTGATAGTATTATACAACTAGCTTTAGTTCAGCCGGTTTTAAAAGTCGATTTAGAACGAAAAGTAGGCAAATTATCTAGAGAAAAAATTGCAGAAATGTTGGCACTTCAAGAAGATATGCTTTTAGGTGAAGTTGAACCTTTAGAAGAGTAAGGGCATGTATCAAACCCGGTTTAAAACCGGGCTTTTAAATTGCTTAGGAAAGTATATGTCATATTAACGTGTTAAAGTACCTAGTTTGGCCGTTTATAAGGAAGGTTATATATTAAATGGTTATAATTAACTTTGCAGTAGATGGTAAAATAATGATATGGGTTTTACATCGAAAGTTAAACAGATAATACAAACAGGCTGGGAAAAGTATGAAACCGTATACGGGAAAATAATAAGGCAGGCTGAAAAAGAAGCGGTTTCAAAGGTCCTTGGATGTGGAGACCCTAAAAACGGGTATGCAGAATATTGGTGTTTGGAATGTAATGGTGCAGAGAAAAAAATAGTGCCCTTTACCTGCAAGAGCAGATTTTGTCCCTCTTGTGGTAAAGTTTATACAGATAATTGGGTTGAGAAAATGGTAAATGAGATGGTCGATGTTCCGCACAGGCATGTTGTATTAACCATAGCCGAGGAATTACGGCCATATTTTTATTGGCATCGAGACGCTATTGATATACTGATAAAAAGCGCAGCACAAGTATTGAAAAGCATCATAGCGGAGAAAAAGAAGAAATTAAAGTTAACACCCGGGATAATAATTGTAGTACATACATTTGGTGGCGATTTAAAATTTAATCCACATATACAGGCATTAGTTACCGAGGGAGGGTTGGATAAGAATGGAGATTGGCAACCTGTAACATATTTTTCGTATCAGGCTTTGCGTAGAAGATGGCAACATTTAGTCTTAAAGAATTTCAAGCAGAGATTTGGAAGTCAGCAAAAAATCAAGAATTTAATAAATAAACTATATGCCCAAAAGAAAAAGGGATTTTATGTATACGGTAAAAATAGAATAAGGGATTCAAGAGGAGCAGCTAAATACATAGGACGTTATATGGCCCGTCCTGCTATAGCTGAATCCAGGATAATATCCTGGGACAGTGAAAAAGTAGAATTTTGGTATGAATCAAAGGAAACTGGAAAGAAAGAGACCGTAGTGCTGCCAATAATGCAATTTATCGGAAGAATCATCAGTCATATCCCGGAGAAACAGTTTAAAATGGTAAGGCATTACGGGATATATGCAAGAAACCAAAGAAAAGAAAGTAGAATAGCAGTAAAACTTTGGCAAGTAGCAGAAACGTTGAAGAGAAGGAAAATTCACGGGTATAAAGAAGTAGCAAAGAAAAAGTCCAGGAAACTTACCTATCGTGAACTGATGATGAAAGAGTATGGACGAGACCCATGCAAATGCCCTAAATGTGGATCTGAGATGGAACTGGTTAAAATTTGGCATCCAGTGTATGGGGATATCTATGACCTTTTTGAGACCGGTGTAGTAGAGGTGATTAATAGTGGCAAAAAGCAAAAAAGCCCCAAAAACAAAAAAGAAAAAGAAAAGACCATTTCAAAAAACGGAACCGATGATAACATACTATTGTTTGCAATGTAAAGTAGAAGAAGATATCCCGGAAGAGGTAATCCAATACTTTGACCTTATTGACCCGGGAGACCCAACTGTTCCTCCCAGATTTACTTGCGAAAAGTGTGGTGGAGAAATGCGCCCAAAAGAGACTTGGACTAATGATTTAGAAGATATTTTCTAGGTAAGAAGAACGCCTCACGAAGTGAGGCGCTTTTTTATGTTCGCCCGGCATGTCTGCCGAGCCGATGGGTTGAAAGAAACCCTGTCACCTAACCAGCGGGAAGACAACCCGTAGGCAAGGGCGTCACT
>NZ_FOYM01000057.1 GCF_900115975.1 Desulfoscipio geothermicus DSM 3669 | reverse complement strand
GCGTTCTTTATTTGCGCCAAGAAATATTGGTGTAATCTGAACAGGATCATTGCTCAATAACTTAGCTGATTCTTCTAAAATAATTTGCTTCCATTGTTCGTTTTTACCGGCCATATCCAAGCGTTGCCGTAAAGTTGGACTGGAAGGTGCCTTGGTAACATTTAGAGATATAGCAAAAAAGTCATCTTCTCTAAACGGCTCAATGTGATCGAAGTCGCTTTTTCCCTGGCATAATAAGCCAATGTATGAAGTAACCACATCACCATGTGATATATTTGGTGTATATACACCTGGTATTCTTGATTTATCAAGTCGCTTTTTTAGGTCGGTTTTAGCAATAAGAGCACCTACAAATGTAAGCCCGGAATGAGTAGAAAGGTATTCGTTAGATTGTTCTATGACGAATTTCATGTGTGCACCCCACAGGTGAATTATTGATATCTTGATTATCTTTGCATATCTTTATTATACTAAATATTTCACCTGTTATGGGCAGTTTTCTATTATTTAGTTCACGGATTCAGGTTAAAATATAAGGGCGGCCTTGCCAGGCCACCCTGGTTAAAAACAGTTTTACCTGCCTTTAAATTCAGGCTTCTTCTTGCCTAAAAACGCGGCGATGCCCTCTTCCCTGTCTTCTGTGGCAAATACCAGCCCAAACAGGTCGGCCTCGTGGACAAATGCTTTCTCAAGATCCATTTCCAACCCGTCGTTTACCGCCTGTTTGCTAAGTTGTACGGCTACCGGGCCGCGGGCGGCAATACGCTTGGCCATATTTTTACAGAAATTCATCAGTTCCCCGGCCGGTACTACATGGTTCACCAAACCGATGCGGTGGGCCGCCTCGGCATCATACATGTCTGCGGTGAACAGGATTTCCTTGGCCAGACCCGGGTTGACCAGGCGGGTCAATCTTTGGGTGCCGCCAAAACCGGCAATCAATCCCAGATTAACTTCCGGTTGGCCCAGTTTGGCGTTTTCCGAGGCTATACGAATATCGCAGGCCATGGATAGTTCACAGCCACCGCCGAGGGCAAAACCGTTTATGGCCGCAATTACCGGCTTTGGCAGGTTTTCAATTTTGCTAAACACCTTCTGGCCCAGGCGGGCAAAGTTTTTAGCTTCCAGCGGCTTGAGCGTTTGCATGAAAGCTATGTCGGCACCGGCAACAAATGCTTTTTCTCCCGCGCCGGTGAGAATGATTACCCGCACTTCATCGTCATTGCCCAGTTGATCCATGGCTGCATCGAGTTCTTGCAGGGTTTCGGCATTTAAAGCATTGAGCACCTTGGGCCTGTTTATAGTGAGAACGGCAATGCCTGCTTCTTTTTCCAGCAGTAAGTTATTCCAACCCATTTTATACCTCCTCGCCGAGTTAATTATTTAGTATATTCAAAGAAACCGCGTCCGGATTTCCTGCCCAGCCAGCCAGCCGCCACATACTTACGCAGCAGAGGACAGGGGCGGTACTTGCTGTCTCCTAAACCTTGATGCAAAACTTCCATGATATAAAGACAGGTGTCCAGACCGATAAGGTCAGCCAGCGCCAGCGGCCCCATGGGGTGATTCATGCCCAGTTTCATGACCTGGTCCACCGCCTCGGGGGTGGCGATGCCTTCGTATACACAGTAAATGGCCTCGTTAATCATGGGGATTAATACCCGGTTGCTGACAAACCCGGGAGCATCATTTACTTCCACGGGCACTTTGTTCATACGCTCGCTAAGTTCCTTGACCATCTCAAATGTTTCATCGCTGGTGGCCAGACCGCGAATAATTTCCACCAGTTTCATTACCGGCACCGGATTCATGAAATGCATGCCGATAACTTTTTCCGGGCGCTTGGTAACGGCGGCAATTTCCGTTATCGGCAGGGAAGATGTATTAGTGGCCAGAATGGCGTGCACGGGAGCAATACTGTCCAGATCGCGGAATATTTTGCCTTTGATTTCCATGTTCTCAATGGCCGCTTCCACAACGATATCAACATCTCCGGCGTCCTGGATGCTCGTCGAAGGCTTGATCCGGGCCAATATGGCTTCTTTCTGGGACTCATCCAGCCGTCCCTTGCTTACATCACGGCTTAAATTTTTCTCTATGATACCCAGTCCCCGATTGACAAATTCATCTTTGATGTCGTTGAGCACAACATCCAGACCGGCAACTGCCGCAACCTGGGCAATACCCGAACCCATTTGACCGGCCCCGATAACCATGATTTTTTTAATTTCCACCGTAATCCCTCCAGTACCTGAATTGATAATTACTTAATTTAAACATTCTCCACTACCAATGCGGTACCCTGTCCACCGCCAATACACAGGGTGGCCAGACCATACTTGCTGCCGCGGCGCTTCATTTCATACAGCAGGGTGACCAGTATGCGCGTACCGCTGCACCCGATGGGGTGCCCTATAGAAATGGCCCCACCGTTGACATTGGTTTTTTCCACCGGGAGTTCCAGTTCTTTAACCACAGCCAGCGCCTGGGCGGCGAAAGCCTCATTTGCTTCGATAAGATCCATATCGGCCACCGTAAGGCCGGCTTTGGCCAGTGCTTTTTTACTGGCGGGAATGGGTCCCAGCCCCATGTAAGCTGGGTCGACACCGGCTGACGCCGCCGCCCTCACAGTAAACAAGGGTTTAATTCCTAGTTCATTGGCTTTTTCAGCAGACATGACCACCACGGCCGCCGCGGCGTCATTAATACCGGAAGCGTTACCGGCCGTTACCGTGCCGTCTTTTTTAAAGGCCGGCTTTAATCTGGCCAGCCCCTCTACCGTAGTACCCCGGCGGGGAAACTCATCGGTATCGAAAACCACCGGTTCGCCTTTTTTGACCGGTAATTCAATAGGCAGTATTTCATCTTTAAAACGGCCTTCATCAATAGCCGCAATGGCCTTTTGCTGGCTACCGGCGGCAAAAAGATCCTGATCTTCCCGGGTGATGCCATATTTGGCAGCGATATTTTCTGCGGTAATGCCCATATGTACATCGTTGAATGCACACCACAGCCCGTCCCTGATCATGGCGTCAACCAGTTTGGCATCTCCCATGCGGTAACCCCAACGACCTTTTTCCACCAGATAAGGAGCGGCCGACATATTTTCCATGCCTCCGGCCACAATTACGTCCGCTTCCCCGGCGGCCACCAGTTGAGCGGCCAGGCCCACAGTTTTTAATCCGGACCCGCACACCTTGTTTAATGTCCAGGCCGGAACTTCTTGCGGAACACCCGCCTTGATGGATGCCTGCCGGGCCGGGTTCTGCCCCAACCCCGCCTGCAAAACATTACCCATGATCACTTCATCCACCTGACCCGGTTCTACACCGGCCCGGCGCAGGGCTTCAGCAATAACCTTCGCCCCCATGTCGGCAGCAGGGATGGATGCCAGCGAACCGCCGTATTTCCCTACCGCTGTGCGCACCGAGCTGACAATTACGGCTTCACGCATATTACTTCTCTCCTTTCAAAATTTTTAAAAAGGTATAAAACAGGCGAAACTTTCCCCCCAAGCGCCACCCGTTTTAAGCTAGCAGCAAAAAGCTGCCGGTATCCATATTAAGCCGGCAGAGTAGTCTACCGGCTTAAAACCACTCACTGTAAATACCCGGCCACCAGTTCCGCCACATCTTTAGCCTTGATGTTTTCATCTTCATTAAATTCCTTCAGCCCGTCTTCAATCATAGTCAGGCAGAAAGGACAGTTGACGGCGATGATTTCCGGCCGGGTTTCCAGGGCCTGTTCAGTCCGCAGCACATTGATCCGCTTGCCGATATGCTCCTCCAGCCACATCCTGCCGCCGCCGGCACCGCAGCAAAACGCCTTGTTTTTGTTTCTGGCCATTTCAGTCAGGGAGACACCGGGCAATCCGTTTAATATCCGGCGCGGCGCTTCGTATTCGTCATTGTAACGGCCCAGGTAGCAGGAATCGTGATAAGTCAACTGGACAGGTTTTTCAGCACTCGACAAAACAATTTTATTGTCTTCAATTAAACGGTTAATGAACTGGGTATGATGAATAACCTCAAAATTACCTCCAAAACGGGGATATTCATTCTTCAAGGTATTATAACAGTGCGGGCAGGCGGTTATAATTTTCTTTACCCCGTAATCATTAAACGCTGAAATATTTTCTTCCACCAAGGTCTGGAATAAATATTCGTTGCCCAGTCTCCGGGCCGAGTCGCCGCAGCATTTTTCTTCGCTGCCCAAAATGGCGAAACTGGTTCCCGCAGCTTGCAGAATTTTTACCAACGACTTGGTTACATTCTTAATTCTATCATCAAATGACCCCGCACAGCCAACAAATAGCAAATATTCTGCATTTTTATTATCTTCCATGACCTGAACGCCTGAATCTTCCGCCCAGTCCCCTCTGGCGGACCAACCCACCCCCCAGGGGTTAAAGTTTCTTTCCAGGTTGGTAAAAGCCAGTTGAGCTTCGCCGGGGAATTCACTTTGATCCAGTACAAGGTTGCGCCGCAGGTCAATAATTTTGTTAATGTGTTCGTTAAGCTGAGGACAGTGTTCCTGGCAGGCATAGCAGGTTGTACAGGACCAGATAACGTCCTCGCTGATAATATTACCGGCCAGTTCCGGCAGTTCAACCTGTCCGTCTTCAGCCGGAGCAGCAGCATGGGCTTCTTTTAATGCCCCGAATTTATTAACCTTTTTCGGTAATTGGGCCTTTAAATCGGCTATCAATTGCTTGGGCGACAGCGGCTTACCGCTCAAATACGCCGGGCAATTATCCTGACAGCGACCGCATTCCGCGCAGGCATAACAATCAAACAATTGCTTCCAGGTATAGTCGGTAATTTTGCTGACTCCGAAATTCTCCCCTTCTTCATCTTCCAGGTCAAGGTCTCTGATGGACCCGCCCCTGGGTAGCAAATTGCGAAAATAAATGTTTAACGGCGCCGCCAGCGGATGCACAAGATGCGAGTAGCGGAAAAACACCAGCAAACCAAGCGCCAGCAGCACGTTTAACCACCAGAAGGATTCATGTATCACCCGGCGGACCGCCGGACTCATATCGCCCATCAATGCCGCCAGTCCGGCGGATACAGGCGCCAGCGCGTAACGCGCATCTTCGGAAGCAGCGGCCTGCGCCCCGGTGGATACAAAATAAGCTGACACCATAAGGATAATACCCGCGATCAGGGCCACAATGATTTTCTCCTCTGACCAGTCCCCGACCCCCAGGCGCGGTACCTTGGCAATATACCGGCGGTAAGCTGATATCAACATACCCGCCGCGGCAAGTAAGCCAAAAATATCAACCAACAAATAAAAGTATGGATTGGCACCCAATACTGGGAGTTCCGCCCCGGGGAACAACCCTTGCAGAATAAACTGCACCATACCGGCAGAAAATATGATTAATCCCCAAAAAATGAACAAGTGCATTAAGCCAGCACCGGGTTCCTTTAACAATCTTCTTTGACCGAAAACTATAGCCAGTGTTCCCGACAATCTTCTTCCCGGCTCATCAAATCTGTTATCAGGCTTGGCTTGCACCAAAACCTCGTATCTTTCCTTGATGCCCATGCCGAAGGAATACAAAGCATATACCAGCAGCAGCACAAAAATAAGTAATTTTACCGTTAACATGTTGACCTTCACCTCGCCGATGTAATTCGGCATTCCTGATAGGCCAACATATAACCTCTGTTCCCAATCCCACCATCAAACAAGTCAAGATTGCAGCAGAGCTATATTTTTTTAGCGCTCTGCTGCAATTGTTTTAAGCCAATACTTTCTTTAATTCTTCTTTTAATACAGGCACCACTTCAAACAGGTCGCCGACGATGCCATAATCCGCCACCTTAAAGATATTGGCCTCTTCATCTTTGTTGATAGCCACGATACACTTGGCGGAACTCATACCGGCCAGGTGCTGAATGGCCCCGGAAATACCGCAGGCAATGTATAACACGGGAGAAACGGTTTTACCGGTCTGACCCACCTGGAAACTGTGGGACACCCAACCAGCATCCACCGCCGCCCGGGAGGCGCCCACGGCGGCACCAAGCACGTCGGCTAACTCTTCCAGAATCTTGAAGTTTTCCGGCCCTTTCATACCCCGACCGCCGCTGACGATGATATCGGCCTCGGTAAGTTCCGGGCGCTCGGAAACCTGCCGCACGATGTCTTTAATGACTTGGCGAATGTCGCCGGTGTTGGCGTCGACTTTAACAACTTCCGGTGTTTTGGCGTTT
>NZ_FOYM01000058.1 GCF_900115975.1 Desulfoscipio geothermicus DSM 3669 | reverse complement strand
CCATTATTGACAAGTTGGATCTGGCGATCAAACCCAGTTCCATGATCAATAACCCCAGTCGAAACTTTTTGTTGCTGTCATTTTGAATGACCATGCCATTCTTTTTTAAATCAAGCAGGATTCTATGTACTGTGCCGACGGGGATTCCTGAACGGAGAGCTATTTCGGAAGCGCCCCATTCTTTTTTGTTACCTTCCGGGACGAGCAGCTTTAAGATTGTTACTAATCTTTCAACAACTCCTGACATTCTTTTGCCAACCCCATTCAATTTTTTTTATAGCACACACACTGATCTATTAAGTTATTAGTTTGCTGGAATCAATAGCTAATTTCTCATTATATAAGAAAGCTTCTCAATTTTATTTACAAAGAATTTACCATAGCTTAATAAAGATGTCAATCAATAATCTATATTTTATTAATATTCTTAAGTTTCGCACCCAACAAAACCGCTAGAATTTGGGGTTGAGAAGAGCCCAAAAAGCAATAAAAATCCGCATGAACACTGGTTTTTGGTATAATTAGAGTACCAATCCAAATCATACCCAACCGAGGTGTTATCATGCGGAAAGATATAAACGAGATTCAAAAAGTGCTTAAAACTAATGGATATTCCATTAACTTGAAATTCTGAAAGCAACCAATAGCAATTACCTTAACCTATAAAACGCTGCAAGAAAATACCAGAATCACCTGGAAATTCGGTTACAATTTAAGCTTATCAGTTCGAGTACTAAATCACCCCTATCTCAATATTTTGCAGTAAAGCTTAAAATAGCTCTTACTAACTGCCTTTTTTAAAATTTATCACCCTGGGCGGTCTAACCCACAATCCACCCCCTGCTTACCCTATCATGTCTCCCGGGGTCTGTGCCCTAACATTCCTTCGTTCAGCATAATGGAGGTGGGTGGGGCACTGCTACTCGTATGCAGGGTCATGCCCTAATGGAGGTTTTACAGTTTCCCCCACCCAAGGTTAAGTTCTTATTTTTATATTTGAATGTGATTATGAAGATGAAGATGAAAATTTATATTGCCGCCGCAGGGGTTGTGGATATGTGGGCAACGCCTTGCGTTGTCCAAGCGATTGTGGACCCTGTGGACAGGCGGTTTTGGGTAAAATTGACTTATTTGTTCAAAAGGTATCATGGATTACTTGATGACCTTAAAGGATAACAACCGGCTGTCCACAAGTCCACATGAGCGGCATATCCACAACCCCATGGAACCGGTTAAGCTGCTGCTTGAAGCTGATTTTTGCGGTATTCGCCCAGCACTTTTTCAGGGTCATATATACGCTTTTCCTTGGCTAAGGTAAACATCACCCTCAATAGCTTACAAGCAATAGCAATCAAGGCCTGCTTCTTTTTAACGGGTTTTGCTGCCGGTTTTTAAGGTGTTGGTACAATGCTTTAAACTGTGGGTTTTTAGCTACCAGGGTAAGTGATGCCTGGTATAGAAGGCAGCGTAGTCCCGGCCGGCCCCGCTTGGAAATTTTGGTAGGGCCGTATTGTTTCATACCTGATTTGTTTTCGGTCAGGTTATAGCCGGCCATTTTGCGCAGCTGGCGCCAGTTATCATAATGGTTTATGTCACCTACTTCCCCTAAAAAGCTGGCAGCAGTTACTACTCCCACGCCGGGAATGCTTAGAAGATATTCGGCCAGGCCGGTTTTGGCCAGAGCTTCTGCCATGGCTGATTCAATTTCACTAAGCTGCTTTTGCCAAAATTCAATCTCTGCAATGCATTGCTTAATACGCAAGCGGGCAGAATCTAAGCCTTCCGGCACCCCCACGGAGTTGCTGGCTGTTAAAAGGAGTAATTTTGCACGCTTTTCCCCTACACGGTTGTTGCTGGCCTTTTTTAGTTCACAAGCCAGTTGTTCTTCGGATATTTGCAGCAGGTCCCGGGGAAACGGACGGTTAGTAAGAACATAGACGGATGCTTTCCCCAGCAGGTTTTTGAATACCTCGGGATATTCGGGGAAATACTCATCCAATATGGCCACCAGGATGTTTTTGGCTGCATTTAATTTGGCCCGGTTCTGCTGGCGTGCTTGGACAAGGCCTCGTAATTCTGACCATATTCCCCGGGGCAAAAAGCAGTTGAAGAAGCGCCCCTCGGAGACCAATGTGGCAATTACCCAGGCATCTTTGCGGTCGTTCTTAGTCGGTGAATTGTCGTCCAGTTCTTTACTCCTCTTGACGTGGTATGGGTTAACGGTTACTACGGTAAAACCGGCCCCGGTAATATACCAGGCCAGCGGCTTCCAGTAGTGGCCCGAAGGTTCCATGGCCACTACAACGTCACTCCTTGCGGCAGGAAATTATTTTCCTGAAACGCTCCTTGTAAGACAGCCACCTTGCTATCTTCATATCAACTCATATTTGGTCAATAGAACGTTGCGCTAGAACGATGCTGACACGAGAAGGCTCCAATGAGTTGATAAATTTTATTTCGGTGAGGAGTTGGTTACTGGTGCATAAACCACAAGCCTATGTCTATGTCGGTATTGATACCCACAAAGACGAGCATATCGCTGTAATGATCAATTGCTGGAATCAGAAACTACAATCCTTTATTTTAGCAAACAACCCCGTAAAGTTTACCGCTTTCTTGGAAGAGGTTTTCAAGCATGTACCAGCGGGGTTAATTCCAGCGTTTGGGTTAGAAGATACTGGAGGCCTTGGTCGCTCACTGGCCCAGTTTCTTTATCTCCAGGGGCACGTGGTTAAAGAAGTTAATCCTGTTATTGTTAACCGTGAGGCAATTAGAAAAACTCACCCCCAAAAGACTGATCATGATGATGCATTAGACATTGCCAAAGCTCTTTTGGACAACTTCCTCAGCTTACCTGATGTAATAGAAAATGATATTTACGTTGCCGTTAGAGAGCTTTCCAAACATAGAGATGCTCTGATTAAAGAGCAAACCAGGTTGAAAAACCGGCTTCATCATGTACTCCACAAACAATATCCCTGCTATGAAACGATGTTCAAAAACCCTTTTCGTAAGGCAACGCTAGCTTTTTGGCTTAAATTCCCTACCCCTTTACACTTAAAGAACTACGGGGTTAAAACTTGTTAGCAATCACTTTAATATAGACTGAAGCAATCAAATTAAAATAGACTAAGTCAGTCCGTCAGTCAGTTCATTAGATAAAAAGCCAGTTTCCTCAAAGAAAGATAACTGGCTAAATACACACTACTACAAATTCCGCAAATAATTTCTCCTTAGAATATCAGCCCTAGCCTCACCAAGTTTCTCCTGAAAAACCTTGGCGAACCAGGCCGTTCTGTTACTACTGGGCGGAAATACCCTATGTTTATCCACCACCTTACAAATCGCCTCAACAATCTCGTCCTTACCATAGCCCGCCTGGTCAGCTAACCTTAATGCCAGCGGCAATAAGTCAAAAAAACCGATCGTGCTAAAATAATCATCCAAACCCCTTTCTAAATGCATATCTACATCCACCCCTTCCTTCACAAATTAATTAGTCAGATGCGGACCCAAATTTTTACACACATGAGCAAAAAGTTCCTCCGTGATAACTTTGGCCCCCTCCAAACAGCCCTCATTCAAGCACTCCAGAGCTAGCCGGTTAATCATGCGCGGCACCCCTTGAGAGCAGCGAAAAACAGCCTTTTTAGCACCCGGTGAGAAAATATCGGCGTCCGCCGGCAGCTTTGACCTGCCAGTCCATATACAACATCGCTTCATCCTCAGATAAACCACCCAGAGCAACCCAGGCCCCAATCCTCTGTGCCAGCGGAATCATAGCCGGCAGCTTTAAAGTTGAAGCCAAAGACGGCTGGCCCAGTAGTACCAGAGTGATAACAGCCTCATGCTTTACCGTAGCGTTAGTTAACAGGCGCAGCTCATTTAAACAAGCCGGCGTTAATATATGCGCTTCATCAATTAACACCAGGTTGAAGCGGCCCGACTCCAAATATGAATAAGTCAAAAGGTCCACCACCTTCAGCGCATCAGCCCCGAACCAGGACGTATTCACCCCTACAGCGGCGGCGATAGCCCGGTAAAGTTCTCTCGGCTTGGACTGGGGTATGGGCAGGTGAATAACCCGGTAGCGGGTATTGGAAACCCTGTTTAAGAAAATATCCAGCAAAGTACTTTTCCCCGTACCCGCCTCACCTACCACCACGCCTACTTCCCTGCTGGAAAGAAGCTGCATCAACCGGTTTAAGGCATCTTCAACCCGGTTATCCATAAAAGTACTATCCGGCTGAGCAACCTTGGGAAAAGGAAGTTTATGCTATCCTTATGGCCTCAAGAAAGCCCGCCAGGTTCGAAGTAGGATGCCCATCACCTAAAAGCTGACCTTACTGTTTTTCTTATCAACCCCTCATCAAAGGGGCCGTAGGTCCGCCAGAGGGTATGAACCGATAACCGGTCATGGGCATCCAGGGTTCTTTTTAACAGCACCGCTAAAAGATGCGTCAAACTGTCCGCCCCAAACTCATTGTTGCTATCAGCAGATAGACCGCCGGTACGTTCGGATGTGCCAGTAGCGCCGGCAGTTTCCAAGACTGTTTGGGGAGCCTTGAGCAAAGCGGCCTTGACATATTCCTTCTTGGCCTTAACTAAAGCCAGTGTATTATTAATATCTGCCTCCTCGACTTGTATACGATGAGCTGCCAGTTTGCGCTCCAAATAATTGTACAGCGGCACCTCAGCTACAGGCGGTATAATAATTTTCGGTGCCGCTTGTAATTTGGCCATTAACTCCTGCCGCTTCGGATAATCGTTTTCCGGTAAATATACATGCGCCTCACCGTAGTACTGATCCTCATACCAGCAATGCACAAAGGAGCGCTCCTGCGGGTCATAGCGTACCTGGACCCACCGGTCGTAAAGACTTGCACTGGGCACCAGATACTGCAGCTTATTAAGGTGAATCAGCCCTGTTTTGGAAACCCGGGACCTGGTGCAGGGCAAGAACACCATGGCCAGTGCATTTTTAGCTACAAACCGCCGGTACTCCTGACTTTATCAGTTCACCTAACGCAAACCCGCATAAAATCTGGACACAAAAAAATAAAAGTGTGCATTTTGCCACTACAGAAAACTTACTTTTAATTTACAGCACCAACTCCTCTACAGGAGTAACATTTTTTGGTGGCTTAATCCGTAAAGCACGTAAAATTTTATTGCTCAACTCGGGAGTGTAAATTATTTTGTGGTGCGCCTGAACGTAGGTGAAATGGAGTAGGCTGAGACGCCTACCACGGGAGACTACCCCCGTGAAACTTACCATAACTGCATTCCTGGAAACAGAAATGTGGGAAGCAATGGGAAATGGCGAATTTGTCAAGCAAGTGCCCGTGCCGGGACAAACGCCCGTGTGTGCAGTACGGTTAAACGAAAGTGAACCTCTGTTGGAAGCTTCGTTATATTTAGCATACCTTGGGGCATAATCGGGTATGTATTGGCGAAGGCTGCAGTATTCACAAATTGCTGTAGCTGTAGTCCTTATGTCGCCCGGAGTAAAGGAGGAACCTAACCTGCACGAGTCATTTCGCTGAGAGTTCAGGAGAGCCTAAGGGAATATATCCTATGGCTGAGGAAACAGAGGGAAGCCTCTGTAGCTGTCGAGCTTAGAAAGGCTGCCACAAGGAGGTTGAAAGCGTCTGGCAGTGCAAAGAGAAAATCTTTACGCCATACCTACGGAACAAGCATATGCTAATGTCCG
>NZ_FOYM01000069.1 GCF_900115975.1 Desulfoscipio geothermicus DSM 3669 | reverse complement strand
AAAAAAAGCGGCCATAGCTTTAACCAGGAACATTGGGGGTCGCGTCAGTTTCGAGGAACCTTAAAGTGAATTAGTTTTCCAATCAACAATATAGAAAAAACAAGTACAAAGAGGTGGTGAGATAAGGTGCTTCGTGACCGTTTGCTCAATAATCTTGGTGAATTACAGTAAGTGCTAGGGTAATATGTCAAGAGTAAATTTAAGGAAACACTTTCCCTTCAATTTGGGCGCAAAAAACCAGACCGCCGTAGGGATTGCCCATATCCCTGCCGTGGTGCTAAATTTAGGGTCCCTGAGTAGCTGGGAAAAGCCATTCAGCTTTTCCCAGTACCGGGAAAAGTCCAGGGATGACCAATCCCGGTAAATATGATATGCTCCATGCCATCACCTTTCTTTTACCTGTAGATAACCATGATGGCTAATATGCCCAATGCAGCAGGCAGCAGACAACTGTGGGCCATATTACCCAGCATAATTACCACAGTTTGTGGGAAAACACCTTAACCCTTGTCCGGTCGGTAAAGCTGGTTTTTTAAAAGTAGGGCAAACACCAGCCTCACCAACTTCCTGGCTGTGAGCACTAATGCCCTTTTGTGGGCGGTTTAGCGGCCTCCCGGTACTTTTTCCGATAATAAGCCCGGTACTCATCATTGTGTCTCCTTAAGCTGTCCGCGGCTTCTATCAGATAATATCTAAGGTACCGGTTGCCGGCTCTATTGAGGGGCTCATCTTCACCCTCAAAATCACCGGATTGATTACTGTCCTAGGTAAGGCCGGCATATTTGGCCAACTTGGCCTGGCTGTCGAACTTGGTGATATCCCCAATCTCTGCAATGATACCGGCGGAGTATACAGGTCCAATACCACGCACCGACTCCAAGGGATTAGCAAGCTTGGCCATATCCCGGTTAATCACATTCTCTATCTTGCGAATGCTTTGCTCAAAGAACCGGATGTTGTTCATGCTGGTTTCCAGGATTAGATTCCACTGAATCCGTAAGCCTGGGTTGCAACCGGTAAGATTCCCGGGAAATACGTTTGAGTTCCTTGGCCAGTTGTTCAGGTTCAGCAAAATGGTTATGTCCTTTATCCACAAGGAACTGGACCATATCCTCAAGGGGAGTATTGATGATCTCTTCAGGGCTGTAAAAATCGGTGATCAGCGAGCGACTGGTGGCCCCAAAGACATCACTGAACACATCACCGTAATTACTAAACTTCAAAAACAAGATGGTTAAAAAATAGCTTTTTTCACGGATCAAGGAACCCACCAGGTGGAACCTGTAGCGGGTCAACCGCTGCAGCGGAAGATACATTTCATCAACCTCATAGGGTTTTGGCAACCTGCCGAATCTTAAGTTGTCGGCAATAATAAAGGCGTCATAAGCATCATTCTTTCCCCGTGGGGTTCAACTTTGCCTTTAGCAGCGCAGTCCTTTGGCTGGGTGTGTATTATGTGACAGCCCAGGATAGTAGCCGCCCTTTTTAAGGACTTACCCATGTAGGGACTACCCCGATCTACGTACAAACTATTGGGTATTCCATAAATTGATATGGCCTGGCGAAATAGCATCATTACGGTTATTTCATTTTCTTCAAAGTGGTAACTGGCTGCGACTACATGTCTGGAATGATCGTCTAAAAATAGTATTAGTTTGGCCAGCCTTACCCGGTCAGGATTATCCGGGTCCTTTACATAAAGGTTTGGCCCTTTGGTATCGGCAAGGCAGAGATATTGCGGGTAGGGCGCCTCATAGGCCAGTCGCACTTTGTTTTGGTGATTATTTTTTGCCAACAGTGTTTTCCTGTCCAGGTTAACTGATCTTAAAAACCGGGCAATGGTTGATTCAGACGGCACTGGATTGGCGGTGGATGCATGGGTCAGTAATTCCTCGCGCAATTGGCTAACAGTACGGTAGGCGTTATCATAGCGCCAGCGCAGTAGCGCTTTTTTTTGCTCTTCGGTTAGCTTTCTGAATGTGTTTCTGTCCGAGCGCTCTTTTGGCATTAGTACAGTATTCCGTAAATTCTTTCCCTAACTTTCTCGTACCTAAATTTACCATAAAGTTTGTCATAATCTTATTACTACTAAGCCAGAAAAATTTTACTGGCTTTTTTTGTTTTGTTCCTTTACAATGATTATAGATCACGTAAAGGAGCCGTCGGTTATATGGATTTCGCATCACTTCTCGTTCGCCCCATTCATGCGGATGAACGTGAAATTTGGGATGAACTCATGGCCAAGTATCATTATCTTGGTTTTCGCAAGCTTGTGGGCGAATCCATCCGTTACATGGTTCTTTTTCAAGGAGAGACTGTTGCACTGCTCGGATGGAGCAGTGCGGCATATAAAAGCCAACACCGTGACCAGTGGATCGGTTGGTCGGAGGAACAACGGCATCAGCGTCTCTCCTTTATTGCCAACAACCGTCTGGGCGCTCGGGTTGCTCTCCAGCAGAGCCCTATCCTCCCAGAGGGTAAGAGCCATTATAAGGTTAAC
>NZ_FOYM01000060.1 GCF_900115975.1 Desulfoscipio geothermicus DSM 3669 | reverse complement strand
CCATTTTTCTAAGCGGGCTATGATATACTCTTTGTATGGGTCAATTTTAGTTGGCCGCTGGTAAGTAGGTTTCTGTAGTGGCAGTTTTGTACCATCCCAGTATTTCGCAACAGTACCACGATCCTTAGATAACCGGTTGGCTGTGGCGGCTTTACTAAGACCTGCTTCCCGGCATTCATGGATTTTCACGATTTCCCACACTCCTGTCACTTTTGCTCGCCCCTTTGTTGTCGCTTTTTGTTTTGGCCAAACAAAAGCTTCGAGGGGGCGAGCTTTATTTTCCTGCTTATGTGTCCATTTGTGCGGGTTTTTCGTGACCATTTATGAGGATTTTATCATGTCCATTAACATACCGCTATGGCTCGTAGATGAGGAAGTATATCCCTGACTTTATCGTTCTAATCGAGGACGGGCACGAAGATTCACTGCACCTGGTTGTCGAAATCAAGGGCTACAGGCGCGAAGACGCCAAGGATAAAAAAAACTACTATGGAAATGTACTTGATACCGGGTGTGAACAATCTCGGAAAATATGGCCGCTGGGCATTCGCCGAATTTACCGAGGTCTTTCGAACACAGGCAGACTTTGAGGCCAAGGTCGAAGCTGAATTTAATAAAATGATTGAATCAATCACCGCCTCAACGACGGTGAAGGAGTGTTAATATGAACTATAAAAATACAAAATTAACAGTTGAAACCATCACGCACGATGCAGCGTCGCGCAAAGATATCCCTACTGCTGAGTACCAATCGATCATGGCCAAGGATATACAGAGTCCCATCCGTATTGCTTATGAGCGCCGTTAAGCTCACCGATTGCAGCCAGTTCTTGCTTGATTTTTTTAATCGTCTCGTCCCGTTTGGCTTTATCCTTTAGGGCTTCCTTGGGGTTGCGAACCAGTATGTACCGGATACGGGCTTCGCCGTCACTAACAATTATCTCTTTAACCTCCAGGTTATCTTTAACTTTTTTGAACCGGCCTGGGTGGCTTAAGGCTTGACGGCCGTCCTGGCGGTCAGGCTGTTCAATTCCTGCTTTAAAAGGGCCGCTTCCTGCTCTCGCCTGGATAGTTGCTCCACCAGCGCTTCCGTTGCCTGCCCCTACTCTGTTAGCTTCAGCAGGTTGTTTATTGCCGCTTGGGTCCTTTTTAATTCATTCTCCAGGTACTTGGTTTCGCCATCGGACTGGCTGGATAACTGGTTATAAAAGCTAAACGTTTTTTCGGCCCTTGATGGTTTAGTAAGGAGTTGTCTTATGGTATAAATGGATCTTAAGAAAATCTTAAGATTTTTATCAAGTGTTTTGCAAAAATCACCTGCCAAAATGGTTTTAAAGGCAGGTGATTTAATTATGCGGTTTAAAACAATATAGTGGGGTGATTGTGTTATGGGTAAACTTACAGTTTTAGTGTGCGATGATGATTCCGCTATAGTGGATGCCCTGGAGATATACCTGAAGCAGGAGAACTATGAAGTAGTCAAGGCGTATACCGGGGTCCAGGCTTTAAAAGCCCTATCTGAACGGGAAATTCACCTGGTACTGCTGGATATCATGATGCCGGAACTGGACGGCCTGGCCACCACCATAAAAATTCGTGAGGAAATGAATATTCCCATAATTATCTTGTCCGCCAAGTCGGAGGATACGGATAAGATCACCGGGCTGAATTTTGGGGCCGACGATTACGTAACAAAGCCCTTTAACCCGCTGGAACTGATGGCCAGGGTAAAATCGCAAACGCGCCGCTACACATCGCTGGGCAGTTTGGCGAGCAAGAACGGTATTTTGAAGACCGGCAGCCTGGAGCTGGATCCCGAGGCCCGGGAGTTGCGCGTGGATGGTGAACCGGTAAAGTTGACCGCCACGGAATACGGCATCGTACTGTTCCTGATGCAGAATATGGGCCGCGTATTTTCCATTGATCAAATATACGAGCATGTCTGGAACGAGCCGTCATATACAGCGGAGAATACCGTTCCGGTACATATCAGGCGGATCAGGGAAAAAATCGAGATTAATCCAAGAGAACCTAAATATCTAAAGGTGGTATGGGGTGTTGGATACAAAATGGAAAAACTTTAAATACTCACCGGGGGCCAAAATTTCGGCTTTCGTTATGGTTTGGCTGTGTGTAATGGTTGCCGCCGGAAGCGCGGTGTTCCTGGGTATTAATCATCACACCATCAACAGTGATAGTTATTACGATACCTACCAGTTTAAAAATCAATTCGGCTCCCTGGTCCGAGACGCGGTGGCATTAAACGTTGAACTGGTAAGTGAAGAGGAAATAAGATTCTCCGGTGACACCGAGGAAGAAATAAACAATAACATACACCGTTACTATGCCATTAAAGGCAGGCTCGCCGATACGGTTAATTTCGCTTATTACATAGAAAACACCCGGACAGGTGAGACCTTCACCAACATAACTTCCGGTGACGCGCCAGCCTTGATACAGAAACAGCCTGCCGCTGTTTATTACGACCGCTGGAAAACCGATTACGGTTATCCCTTTGCCGCTGATATTGCGCAAATGCTGGCGGATACGCCGTATGAAGTTCATGCCGCGGTTATTGAACCTTTAAAACCGGGTGACTTTTTCTATGATGGTTCCATAAGTTACTCCAAAACTAAAGAGCTGGCCAATCATGCAAGAGTTGCATTGATATCGGCTATTTTTATAGCTCTATTAGCCTTTATTTACCAGGTTTGTGTTACCGGGCGCCGGGAGCAGGGGGGTGAAATAACCCTTTCATTTGTAGATCGGATATTCGCGGACGTGCATACCATACTTGTGCTTGTTGCCGCGGTAATTTCGCTGGCTATCGCCAATTCCTTTTCCTTTTCGTTTCCCAACGAGATTGAATTGATTGTTTTGGTCATTATCTTTGGTGTAGACGTGCTGATAGGCTTAACCTATATATTATCCATGACCAGGCAAATAAAAAGCGGGCGGATGACCAGGAACACCCTGGTATACCGGTTATTCGACATGTGCTTTAAAGGCAAGGCCTTTAAACCATGGACACTGTTGCTGCTACTGGGATATGGAGCGGTAAACGGGATATTGTTTACACTGGCCAATGAGACCCGTGAAGCGTTATTTATTTTCATTGTCCTGATTATTCCCTTTAACATAGCCGTTTTATATTTTACTGCCAAAGCGCTTACTTCACTGTCAGAAATCATGCAGGCGGTAAAAGAGATATCAGCCGGAAATTTGGACTATGCTCTGGATAAATCCCAAGTATCGGTTGCTTTCGCAGGTTTGGCAGAAGATATCCAGAGTATCCAGGGCGGGCTGAAGAAAGCCGTTGCCGAGGCGATAAAAGGGGAGCGGATGAAAACCGACCTTATTACCAATGTGTCCCATGACCTGAAAACGCCTTTAACATCGGTAATCAATTACATCGACCTGCTGAAAAAGGAAGAACTGAACAATGAAAAAGCCCGGGAATACTTGTCCGTTTTGGATGAAAAGTCGGCCCGGTTAAAGCAGCTCATCGAGGATTTAATTGAAGCAAGTAAGGCTTCCAGCGGCAATCTGGCTGTTTGTGTGGAAAAGGTTGACCTGCATGAACTGGTGATGCAGGCCTGCGGCGAGTACGAGGAGAAAATAAAAAAAGCGGGCCTGGAACTGCACGTTAACGCCGGCGAGGAAAAGACATCCGTGTCCGCTGACGGAAAACATATGTGGCGGATAGTTGAGAACCTGTTATCCAACGTAGTGAAATATTCGCTGCCGCATTCCCGTGTTTATATTAATATTGCCAAAAGTGAGCCCTATGGATTACTGGTGGTAAAAAACATATCCGCCAACCCCCTGGATATTTCGCCTGAACAGCTGACCGAGCGGTTCGTGCGCGGGGACGCCTCCAGAACAACGGAGGGTTCGGGCCTGGGGCTTTCCATCGCCCAGAGCTTGACCAGAATTCAGGGCGGCAGGTTCAAGATAGACATTGATGGTGATTTGTTTAAAGTGACTGTAGAGATGCCGCTGTAGCGCTGGAGATAATCAAACCAACTTTTGTCACAGAAACATCAAATGTGGAAACCGCATAGTACCGTAATGTAATAGCTTAATACAAGAAATAATATATTTGCTACTAAATGACTAATAAGGTTAAATATGTTAAGTTGAGTATGGGTTGACAAATTGGGAAAACAAAATCAACCACCTGGGTATGCCCCAGATGGCCTTAGTATCCACAGTGCTCCCTTTATTATGGTAATTGCGACATTACATAAATAAGGGGGAACTACTGTGTATACTCATCCTACCGTATTACGCTGCAGAAGGCAAGCGATGATACTGGATGGCAGGAAAATTTATAGCCGCCGTGATATAGCAAGACAATGCCAAATGTCCTATACTACTTTTTATAAGTTATTAAGCAGATACAAGGAACAAGGCGAAGACGGATTGCATGATAAAAAACGTATAGAATTAGAGGGGAGCGGTCCTAAATGAATGTATATGACAGCATTATAAAAGGGCTTAATGAAGCCATAGCATATGAAAAAGGACAGTTAAAAAAAGGCGTTAAAAGACATGTTGTCAAAATTGCGCCTCTTCCTAATTATAAAGCCCGGGAAATTAAAAGAATACGTCAGACATTAAATCTATCACAAGCCGCTTTCGCAAGCATAATCGGGGTTTCACCAAAAACAGTAGAAGCTTGGGAGTCGGGAAGAAATATCCCTCAAGGTCCTTCTCAAAGGATGCTCGAGCTCCTTGATAAAAACGGCTCAAGTATAATAAAAAATTATGTGTTGTAATATTCCAATAAATACCTTACCTTTAAGCTTTGCTCCAGGTATTCATGTGCGCTAACCACGGGGATCTGAATAGAACATGTAAAAAGGAGTATTATTGTCTGTGCATTCATGGACATGCGGCCCGCATCCGCCAAAATTTGGAAGTTGATCGCGAGTGTCTGACAACTCGCCTTTTTTATGCCTTATTTGGTTTTAATGCGGGTAGTAGGGATGGCCGCAAACTCTTTTGGGCTAAGGCCTTGCGGATTTGCTGTTTTTGTAACCATAGAAATCTGCTATGGTTATTAATCGGGTAGTAGTTTATTCGCTTTATCTACTGTTGAATTATTATTACCATGAGGATTGGCAA
>NZ_FOYM01000062.1 GCF_900115975.1 Desulfoscipio geothermicus DSM 3669 | reverse complement strand
CCACCACTGCAAACCCCCGGCCGTGTTCCCCGGCCCGGGCGGCCTCGATGGCGGCGTTCAGAGCCAGAAGGTTGGTCTGGTCCGCTATGTTGGTAATGGTGTTTATAATTTCTCCAATTTTGTTGGATTGCTCACCAAGTTCTTGAACGGCCTTGGCAACGTTTTCAGTACTTGAGGCAATAATGTTTATTTTTTCTACCGTTTCCTTTACGGCCCGGTTGCCTTCCTCGGCCACCCGCTGCACCTGTTCAGATTCCAGGGCCGCAGCTTGTGCATTCTCCGCTCCCTGGGCCGAAACAGCTGCAACTTCATTGGTGGTGCTGGCCACTTCTTCAACCGTAGCACTTACCTCTTCACTGGAAGATGCCAGCTCCTGGCTGTGCGAGGCCAGCCGGTCGGAACTCTTCTGGATGTCGCCTATCATGGCCTTAAAGTTTCCGATCATCTGGTTGAATGCACCGGCCAGGATACCTATTTCATCTTGGGATTTAACTTTTATTTGTTGGGTCAAATCACCACTGGCAATGCGTTGAGCATTTAAGGCTATTTCTTTGATTGGTTTAGCTATCCTGGAAGCAAACAAAATACATAATAAAACAGCAACAAGTAAACAGATAACAACATTCAGACCTATTTTCCAAACTGATTTTTTTACGGTAGAAAACGTTAATGCATTGGCTGCTGCAATTTCATTATCTACATTATCAATATAAAACCCGGTACCGATTACCCAGCCCCATGGTTTAAAAAGCTTAACATAGGACATCTTGGGGTATCCCACATCGCTGGCGGCACCGGCATTACCCTTCGACCAGTAGTACGTTACAAAACCTTCACCTTCATTAATACATACTTCATTCATTTTTATAAACAAGTCTGTGGGTTTAATATTGCTTTTAATTACTTCGTCGTTCTTTAAATAGATTTTGCCCTCGTAAAAAATCTTTTCCACTGTATCAAAATCATTTATACCGGATAAGTCGGCACCATTCATTTCGGGTTTAATCGGGTGCATAACCATCACAGGGTGGCGAGGGTCTGTTGCGGTATGTACCCAGTAATAACCTGCGCCGTCATTATAGCGCATAGCTCCTATCCGTAAAAGCGCACGTTGTTGGGCCTCCTCTACACTTAACTCACCTTTCCTCGCCCGTTCAGAATATTCAGAAAGTAAAGTATAAACAGTATCACCAAGACTTTTTAGCTGGTTTTGATGAGCGGCCACCAGGTGATTCCTGAGGTCTTTTGCATTTTATTACCATAGTTGTATAGTTGACTTACTGCAAAATAACCTACAACAGTAACCGAAATTATAATTAAAGAAAAAATAAGAGCAAGCAACTTTCCCTGTATTCCGGTAAATTTATGAAACATTCTTTAAACCCCCTTTTAATTCTATCAGTAAGTAACATGTAGCGCTCACCTTTGTTAAATTTTCTCAAAAAAAACTAAGCTACATTCCCCCCCTTTCTTTGCCTGTTTTAACCTCCATCATCACCACCGGTTACCATACTTTAAAGCCTCAGGTCTAGCTGAATTGGTGAATAATGCTTTTAATTAACTGGTCTCCATCATTTACTGATTCTGTTTTTTTCCACTTCATCCTCGGAATAACGGGATACTGAATATACAGTATCTACTATTAGACTTATTTTTTCTCACTTGTTTCTGCATCTATAATACGGAAATCTTTACCAAACTCGCTCTCATCCAAGCCCAAGCGCAGGCTCAAGCTCATAAATGATTTTAGCAATATAATTACATCTAATTTTCAAATTTCCTCTAAATCGACCAAATATTCTATTATTTTTTTTTCCTCTGTTTTAATAGAGAAAAAAATTCACTCCCAGGTGCTGTATAGTATAAGATGCCGTCATCCACGGCCTCGGCCCCAACAGAGCGGTTATCTAGCTAGCCAAATCTATAACCAGATCCTTTAAACGTTCTGCATGACCCTCGGTGATGAAATCTCTGACCTCCAGCGCTTTCTTGAGGGTCTGCACAATGGCGCTGCGAGAGCTCTGATTATGGTGTAGTTTTTCCCGCTACATTGCGTTATCGGCTTCTTTGAACAGTTCGTCCATGCTTTTTGAGACATCGGCCCTTATGGCAAGGGAAGCGTTAATGGCATCATCTAAATTATAAACTCCGACAAACCGGGACGAAATGCGCTTAACGGTTCCCTCAAATTCCAACCTGCTTCTCATAGCTTTTTCTGTCATCTTACGCCCGGTAATGTCTACCGCAAATTCAAAGCGAACATCACGGCCGTCCGGCCACTTTATGATCTTATCCACTATCACAAAATCCTTGTTCAAGAGCGGGTTATGGTACTCCCATTGATAAGGCTTGCCCTTTTCTTTTAAGATTATTTCGTTGGTGCAAAATCCACACGGAGATTCCCCTCCCTGAAACTCTCTATAGCAAGCACCCCCGACCAGATCCTTTTGAAACAAATTCCGGGTAGGTTTGTTTACGTATAATATTTCATATGTTTTTGGGTCAGCGACATAAACTATTTCACTTATGCCATCCAGAAGGTTGTTTAATATTGCCTGAATATCGTAACTCCTCTGAAGCTCCTCTTCCATGTCATACCTGTTTATCGCTTCCCCAATTAGAGGGGCAGTTGACTCGATAAATTTCACAGATTGAACACATACCCCTCGAAACCTTGCCCGCTGTTCTTTTGAGAGCTCACTGATGTACTTAATAGTGTTATTGCAAAAGAAGGAGCCACCTTGAGTCATAATTGGAGCGTCCTGTGCCTCTTGATTTCCGGTAATTACACGTATACATGCGCATTTATCACTTTTTACCGAGAGCCAATTCTCTGATTCCCAAAACTCCTCGCTGAAACCAACATATGATTCATAAGGAATATAGCCCTCTTCAGTTAAAACTCTTATACCCACACAACGACAACCGCACCAATTTTTGAATGAATTTAACCACGATATCGAGATATTCTTTTTTTGAATATTTCTTTTATAAACAGCTTCAGGAGAGTTTTCACGGCTTTCATTTCATTCTTTTGCTCAATCATTACACAAGCTCACCACGATACTTTCTTATTTTCACAGGCTAGTGAAATGCACTGTCCCAAGTTTATCTTTTCTCATTATTAGTATTTTTTTCATTATCTTTCGACATATAAAAAAATTATCCTGTACTTATAAAATGATTGTCACTTAATTCTGCCAACATTTTTCGACAATGTTAGTTCTCCGCTATCCCAACGTTTCCCGTAGGCTAATTCGCCGGCTGCGGGATTTTTTTCACCGAGATGGCTCGGGAACTCCCGCCTTCCATCATGCCCTACCGTCACAGGGCATTGAAATAAACCTCCTTTCTGGTGAAAATAAAAAAGCCGCACTCAACGAAAATGTTGAATATGGCTCTTTTGCGAAGCATAGATACATTTGGACATTTTTTGCGAAATTGTCGTTTCTTTGACAGAATGTTCAGGTGTCATCGGGTAACATAATAGAGGCATTTAGAATAATTTTTCTCTTCCCAATTGTCAAGCGCCCCCATCCTCCTCCGTGGGGCGTTACTTATTTAGAAGGAAACTTTATATATTATCACAGCTTGAGCCCACATGATGCTGCGAAATTGCTTCAAGTGAGCCAGGGCTGGATGAGTTAATAAGTATCAGCGAGAAGTTGAAGGCGGTTATGTAAGCGCCTTTGGAGGGGCATTTATTATTTTATCTTTTCTCAAACTTAATATACAAATACCCAGCAACTCCGCCAGCAATAGCGCCCAAAATTGTCAAGGTTACCACCGCTGCGGCATACGGTTCAACGCCAAAGGATTTAAGCCCAAAGTAAAGATTTGAGCCGTCACCGAAAAGAAGAAATGGTAAAATCCATCCGCAAATGTGGCCAGAAATGGTGCCTATAATAAAGCCAATTAAGATAGCCAAAATACTCTTCATCGAGCCCACCAATCTTTCCCCGCAGAGCGTTTTCCCTTTCGATTAAATAATTATCATTGGCATGCGCAGGGCCCGGTCCATGCGCTGGGGGTTGCTTCCCCCGCTGGGCGAAGGACCAAAAAACGGGTTGCAAAATGATTAACGCCCGCGCAGAAACAATCGACCAGAAGGCTTCCTTTCGCCATTCCTTTTATCACCGCCGCTGCCTGATACCCGCCGGCGGCTTTTACGAATGGCGCAGGTATAATGGACCCAAGAATTTAAACACAAATACAGGGGGTCTTAAGACGCAAATGTCCGTTCGCAAAAGATATCCTGCTGATTTCAAGTCTAAAATTGTACTGGAAATTCTCAAGGAAGAAAAATCACTATCACAGATTTCTTC
>NZ_FOYM01000064.1 GCF_900115975.1 Desulfoscipio geothermicus DSM 3669 | reverse complement strand
TAATTCCTTGATTGTTTTGTCTTGCATGGCTTGCATAAATGGTCAACTCCTTTAGTGGTAGTATTAACCATTTACACGTGATTTAATATATTCTCCATCTGAAGCGCTTTGATGAGTTTACAATAGACAAATATCCATCAGCAGACAGACTTTCAAAAGAAATTGTCCTTGACTGGGGCAAAAAGAGATCATATGAGGCGCAGGCCAACCAATGTTCGCGGGCTTCTATCATACGTCAGTTCGGAAAATATATGGATTCCCTTGGACTTGATGCTTACATTATTCCGAAAGGCTACTACCCTACAGAGGAGCAGTACATTCCACATATTTATACCCCGGATGAACTGGAGCGTTTTTTTGCAGAAACTGATAAATGCCATTACTGTATCGAGTGTCCAGACAGGCACTTAATCATGCCAGTGTTTTTCAGGATGATATACTCCTGTGGTCTGCGTGTGTCCGAAGCCAGGCTCCTTAAGGTTGGCGATGTGGATCTTGATAACGGTATTCTTATCATTAACCATTCCAAGAAAGATAACAGCCGACTTGTTCCTATGTCTGGAACCCTTACAAAGCGATGCCGGGATTATGCCCGGAAAGTCCATCCATTCACGGACGAAAAGGCGTACTTCTTCCCTGCACTAGGCGGGAGACCTATGACAATACAAAATGTCTACCATAACTTCAGGAGATTTCTCTGGCGCGCCGGCATTTCTCATGGCGGCAGAGGCAAAGGCCCACGGATCCATGATTTTCGCCATACCTTTGCTTGTCATTGTCTGAAACGCTGGGTTGAACAAGGCAAGGACCTGTCAGCTTATCTACCAATCCTCAAAGCTTACATGGGACACGATTCCTTCGAGGAGACCGCTTATTATCTAAGGATGACGGCAGATGTTTTCCCGGATATCACCATTCGTCTGGAAGGGAAATACCCGGATCTGATCCCTGGGCTGGAAGGTGATGCAGATGAAACCGACTGATTTCGCAGTGCATCTTACCAGATTCCTTTCCGAATATCTACCAGGCCACAAAAACGTAAGTAGGAATACCATCAGTTCCTATCGCGATACATTTAAACTCTTGATCCGCTACTGCCAAGAAAAAGAAGGTATTGCAGCAGAAAATATTACAATGAATACCCTGTCGGGAGGCCTGATTACCAGGTTTTTGGAATGGCTGGAAACAGAGCGCAAATGCAGTATATCGACACGAAATCAGCGGCTGGCTGCCATCCATTCCTTTTTCCGTTATGCCCAGTGTGAAGACCCATCAGGACTTTACCATTTTCAAAAGGTCATTGCCATACCTGTCAAAAAAGCAGTCAAAGCAGTTGTGGAGCACCTTACTCCTGAG
The DNA here is from genome assembly GCF_900115975.1 of Desulfoscipio geothermicus DSM 3669. Lineage (GTDB taxonomy): Bacteria > Bacillota > Desulfotomaculia > Desulfotomaculales > Desulfallaceae > Desulfoscipio > Desulfoscipio geothermicus. The sequence goes on along the minus strand of NZ_FOYM01000064.1, from coordinate 1,853 downwards.
GCCATGCAGTTCCTATTGTCCCAACCGGACAAAACGACAATCCGCGGGCGGCGTGACCTGACCCTGATGAGTGTCCTCTATGACACAGGGGCAAGGGTACAGGAACTTATTGACATCAAGGTGTGTGATGTAAACCTGAACACACCGGCCATCATCGTGTTGACTGGAAAGGGCAATAAGATTAGGCGTGTTCCCATCATGAAAGGTACTGTCCAGCTCTTGGAACGTTATATTTACGAAAACCGTCTTGATGTAAACTGGAAAAATGAGTATCCGCTGTTCTTCAATAAACAGCATAGTAAGCTAACCAAAGAAGGGGTTTCCTACATCATCTCAAAATATGTGGAACAAGCTAGGCTATCATCAACGTTGATTCCGTCTAGGGTCAGACCGCATATGTTTCGTCACAGCAAGGCAATGCATCTTCTTCAGGCCGGAGTTAACCTCATTTATATCCGTGATTTCCTAGGCCATACGGACATAAAAGTCACTGAGGTCTATGCCAGGGCCGATACGGAGACGAAGCGTAAGGCAATCGAAAATGCCTATCCGGAACTAGTTAACAGCAGCCTGCCGGATTGGAACGAGGATCAGGCACTTCTTGCATGGCTGTCTCGACTGTAGAAGTCTCAAAGATTATGCAAAGTAAATGAGACAGAAATCCTTATATTTAATGGTCTGAACGAGTTTACTTTGCATAATCATCTACTTTGCATAAGGCGGAATAATTTCACCCCTATTAGCCAATGTCTACCTTCACAAACTCGACCAATGGATAATACGGGAATGGGAAGAAAAGAAAACCATACACGAATATTCAACAAATGATATGAAAATCAGAGCACTAAGGAAAAGAACCAATCTCAAACCCGCTTATCTAATAAGGTATGCCGACGACTGGATATTGATAACAGATACAAAAACCAATGCTGAAAAGTGGAAAAGGCGCATTGAAAAATACCTGGATACAAAACTCAAATTAAAGCTAAGTCCAGACAAAACACTAATAACCAACGTCAGAAAATCCCCCATCCACTTTTTAGGATTCCGCTATAAACAAATACCCGGTAAGTCCAGAACAGGATGGATACCTTGCACCAGACCAGATGATAAACGCCTAAAAGCAAAAGTAGATGAGCTAAGAAAACGCATCAAACAATTACGCAAATATAATGGAGAACAATTAATACACCAAATAAATATAACAAACAGTACCATTACCGGAATAGGCAACTACTACAAACCGGCAACTATGGTAAATGTAGAATTGAATAAATACGCCGATTCCCTATTATATACAGCATACAAAGCATTCAAACCAAAAGGTGCCCAATGGACACCGGCCAACGAAGTAAATAACCTAATTAATCGACACGCCAGTTATACAACAAAAATCCCAGCAATAAAATTTAATGAACTAACAATCGGAATAACCAGCTTAGGATTCGTTAAATGGGAAAAGGCATATCTCAAAAATCCAATAGAAACGCCATACACACCGGAAGGTAGAAATGCCTACAAAGAACGCACACTAAAGAAACATCCACTACCCAGAGATGACATAACCTTGAGCCTAACTCTATCCAAACTAATAACCAAAGGACAAACCGACCCAAAATACAACTTTGAATACCTAATGAATAGGGCCTATGCGTTCAACCGGGACAAAGGGAAATGCAAGGTATGCGGCAATCCAATAATAGGACATGAACTTGAAACACATCACATAAACCCCAATCTACCACTAAATCAAATTAACTGTTGATTGTCAATAGAATTGACCCACCTTATGCAAATAAATTTGACCCACCCAGTGGAGCAAAAATAATAAACAATACCCTTTACTGATGAGG
>NZ_FOYM01000066.1 GCF_900115975.1 Desulfoscipio geothermicus DSM 3669 | reverse complement strand
GCCACCAAGACTGCCACCTTTATCAAAGGTGACCGCGTGGCACAACTCACCGTGGGTGATCCCCAGGTCAAGCTGAACGGCGTGGCCCTGCCCACTGACAAGGGTGCAGAATTGAAAGACGGTCGGACCTATGTATCCCTGTCCGCAGCCGGTGTTGCTCTCGGCGCTGTTGCCAGCTGGGATAACGCCACCAAGACTGCTACCTTGACTGTTAAGTAAATTGCTTAATTAAAGAGAAAATAAGCCCGGGTCTTTGGATCTGGGCTTATTTTTATGCTTAATAAGATTGCTTTGTCATATTTAAACAGTTTTGCATATTTGGTATAAATATCCACGCATATATGATGTTGACAACCCTAGGGAAACCAAGTAAAGTTAACATAGTAAATTATTTAATTGCTTAACAAAGAGTGGAGGTATGTGTATGAGGAAGATAGGGCTATTACTTCTTTTTTTGGTTATCTTACTAGGCTTTGCTACCTCTAACGCCTTGGCTTCGGAATTACCCGATGGATTGCAGCAATTAACATTGGTAGAAGCGGTCGATATGGCTATTAAGAATAGTGATGAGATTAAAATCCAGGAAGAGGTTGCTGACAAAGCATGGGATCAAAGGGAAAGAGCTGTAGATAATATTACATTTATACCCGCCGGTGTACGGGGTGGCGGGTATGTGCCACAAGCCGAGGCGGCTTATTCAGGATTGCTGCAGGCTGACCTTAACTATCAAATCCAAAGGAAGGAAATTCAGAATAAAATCGATAAAATTACGCTTGGTGTATATGAACAGTATTGTAAAATAAGAAACTTGGAAAAAAAAGCAATAAGCCTGCAGAAAGCTTTGGAAGAAGCGGAATGGAACAAAAAAATTGCCCGGGCGCAGTTAAGCGTTGGTGTAATGGCTCCTCCAGCAATGGTGGGAGTGGATGCATTGTTGCAGGGGGCACAATCTGAATTCAAAGCTGTAGAAGAAGAGTTAAACAAAGCGCATGTCGAGCTGAATAAGTTTTTGGGGATAAAAGCAAATGAAAGAGTTAGGTTAATTGATTCAATTCCATATGAAACGCTTGTAGTTGACGACTTGGATCATGACGTTGATAAAGCTGTTAAGAGCAATATAGACATATGGAAAGCGTTGCAAAAGGTTACGATTGAGAGGAAAGACCTCTCTTTTTTAAGTAAACCTTATGATGTGGAAGAGCATGACATTGATATTGCGGAGATGTCCGTTAGTGAAGCCAAAAAAGAACTGCAAAAGCAAGTACGTCTTTTATATTATGACATTAAGTCTTTGGAAGAAGCCATGAAAGCTGCAGAGCAAGGAGTTTTGTCGGCACAAGAGGCATTGCGGGTAGAAAAACTTAAATATGAAGTTGGGATTGCAAGCAAGGGAGATGTTCTTGCTGCCGAAAAGAACCTTGAGAAAGCAGAGTATGGTTTAACCGATTTAAAATTTAAACATTCAGTAGCAGCAGCTAATTACCTTAATCTTGTGGGAAAAAATATTTTGCCCATGTCTAAGGATGCTTAGAAATTAAATTGCCGTTTTGAACAGAAAGAGTATAGTTTAATAGATTTAGATAGATATTGTATTTTTTGCATATAGCATGTAAGGTAAACAACAAATTAAACAGATTCAGAATGTATGACGATATAAGTAAACAGGTAATATTCTAAAGAATGACCATTAGCATGGCCATTCTTTTTATTTATTATAAACTTGCAATATGCTCAAAAAAGAATTGACATTGCGTCTGTCAAGTATTTTCTTAAAAAATATTTTTATATGAAGGAATTCTTTAGTTAATATCGAATTAATAATTATTAAAAAATTCAAAAAAATATGACATGGTATAAATTTTTAAAAATAAAGGTAGGCAAGGCGAGGTGAGGCGTTATGCGCTGCATAAAATGAATGACTATTCAATCATTACTGGCAAAGGGAGGTGCTTAATTTTAATTAGATTAGATAATTAATTAATAAAATGTTTTTAAAAATTATTAGGAGGGAGTATTATCTTGCCAAAAAAATGGAAAAACAAAATTTATTTAATATTTGTTCTTATGCTTATTTTTACAGTTTTAAATCCTCTTGGCGCATATGCTAGTGATGTTGAAGTTTTAAATATACCAGTTGTTGATGATGATAAAGTGCAGGAACTTGGGACGGTGTATATACGAAATTCGGCTGGGCAAATCATGCCAGGTGACACTGCTTCGGTGCGTTTACCCGAAGATTTTAAATTCATGAAAAATGATACTGAAGTAATGACTGAAAAAGATTGGAACAGGGTTACAGTTGATGACGCAGTTTATGAATACGATCATGGAGAATACTTCTATAAGGGTAATAAGGTAGCACCTAATGCTGCAATGCTGTTCTCAATGCTAAATATCAGAAAACATGTAAAGCTTGGCAGTGACAAGACTTACTTTGAATTCCCTGTTGTAGGGCTTGGTACTCAAAGTGGATTGTTTAACGAAACTGCGCCGGGTTCCGGCGTATACAAACTAAATACTGGGCTTCACATCGCAAAATTGAGCGATAATGAAATAGAGATAGAAGTTAATGATATTACGCCACAAGGAACTCCGTTTGACGATGGTAATTATGGACCCGATTCATCATATGACGTGTATATGTTTTTCCGCAACGGTGCCATATATATAGACGAGGGATTTGAAGGGTATATCCAGGCAACTATTGATGCCCCCAGTACGAGTGGAATATCTTCCGGGATTATTCCCATTGGTCGTGTAAGTGGCGGGGAAGTAGACCTTGAAGTAACCAATGCACCTAACTTCAATAATGATACAACATCCGACCCGATCAAGATAAGGATTAA
>NZ_FOYM01000067.1 GCF_900115975.1 Desulfoscipio geothermicus DSM 3669 | reverse complement strand
CACCTCTTTTACATCCCCCTTTCGAGGGAGATTTTATCATAGGGTGGGTCAGTTTTACTTGACGATCGGGGGTCAATTCTATTTTACGATCTACAATTAACAAAGTACTCAACCTTGCATCTACCCATAAATGGTGCCATGACCTGATTCACAGCACCAAGGACGTTTCACATCTGGTCAGCAAGAAGACCTATAACAAGATTCTCAAGTTTAGGAACAAGCTCAATCAGAAACCAGAAGTTGTTTGATGGAACGCCGTGTGCGTTGAAAGGCGCACGCACGGTGTGAAGTGGGGGAAAAGGAGCCCGGACGGGTAATGCCGTCGGAGCGTCCTTACCTATCACTATTAGGTATATATTAGGTCGCCATGGTTTTCGCTTACCAGTATGAGGTGATCCTGGTCATACACAAATTCCACTGGCATTCCATTGTAGTATCGTAAACAATTTTCATGTGTTCTTATTAAATCTGCCGTAGTAAATGGCCGGTCCAGCCACTCCACATACTTTTGCCGGGAGTTAGAGAGCACGAAAGCAATGAACCATAGCTTGTGCAATATTCCATCAGGGTCTTTTAGCTTCTTTTCACCAAAATCCACTTGTACCTGATACCCCATGGGCGGGTCAGGAATGGCTTCATATTGTCTTTTATACACGGTTTTCGGTATGGCATGCTCCTTTCTCAATTGGTTAACTAAATTACCCACAGTTCTTTCGCAAACATTAATTTCGGTGTATTGTTCTTGCAGCCAGTCATAAACCTGGGCTGTAGATAAATCGGGATATTCTTTTAGCCAGCCCAGTATTTCGCCATGATAATCATCGAGCTTCTTCTTTCTGGTTTCCCTCCTCTCTAGGTATTGCTGATATTCTTCCGGCATCATGTTAATGTATTTGTAGACAGTGTTTCTGGAAACACCAGCATGCCTTGCTATCTGGGACACTTTCAGATTAAGTCTTTTTAATTCATGGATTTTTGAGTACATTTGCCACCTTTCTTCTCGATTCATATACCTCTCCCCGTATGATTGATTTTTTCCAGCTCAATCATACCGGAATTGGTGCTTTGTGGTAAATATTGTTGATTGTTATTTGCTGAAAGTTGTTAAGTTTATTTTACCGGTTACAACAACCTTGCCTCTTTCCGTTCTTCTCCGAAAAGATGCACCACAATCGCCGCATATGAGCAAATTCCTCAAAAGGTATTTCCCGTTATATTTACTGGTGCTGGATTCTACTATGCCATCATCTTTATGAAGTAATCTTGCACGCTTGGCCATATCTTCCTGCACCAAATCGAACACTTCTTCAGTAACAATCGCCGGATGGCTTTCTTTTACATAATACCTGTTGCGTTGTCCGATATTCTTGGCTTTTTTACCCGTCATAAAATCTTCTGTAAAAGTTTAAGGAATAGTTTTCATGATTCCAAAAGCTGATGTAGATCTCGCCGTCAGGAGTTTTAATCGGACACTGTTCAAGACCTTCGCCGTAGCCGTCACTGTTTTGTCCAGTCACAAAGTCAAGAAGCTCGGCGGTTTCTTCACCTGAAAGGGGGTCTCTTAACCCTGCGGTCATGACTCCCCACAGCTCACCGTCGACGATTTCAACTGACGGGTACAGGATATACACCTTTTTATTTATTGACTCGTCATGGATGTATTCTGCAAGTCCTCGGTCATTTTCAAAGAGACGGTTTTCTTTTGCAATGGCGGCGAGGATAGCGTCCTCATATACCACAGCCTCTGCAGGCGTAATCTCCAGCGGATTGTCATCCAATCCGTACTCGCCTTGAGGGTAAGTGATGATCTTCAAAGGGAAAAAAATACGCATTGTTTCGTTTGCCATTTTGAATTCCTCCATTCTTTATTGACATGATTAATTCGAAGCCCTAAAAAAGGGCACAAAAAAAGCGGAGTATCTTCGTTAGAAAATACAACCGCTGATTTTCAGAAATATAATTACATCCCGAAATGTAACATAAATTTGTTCCCCTATGTTGCTTTTTCTATCTTCATGGAAAGGACATATAACTCACTTAAAAACATAATTTTCGTCTCGGCTTTAAAAGTTGGTATCAAAAAAGGAAGCCTCCTATTGAAGCTTCCTCTTGAATACCCATATGATTTTTTACAATTGCGCATCCTTGTGCAAGATTTTGTTAAACTTCTCAAATCTCCTGCTAAGAATGGCTACATATTGATCAACTTCTTTGAAAAGAGGAGCCAAATTATCCTTCGTAAATTTTTGAAATTCCAGGAAACTTTGATTTTGGGGCGTTTTCTCATATTCTTCAAGTTTGACTTTCATTTCGCTTTTAACAAAATCACTTGGTTCTGAAGTTCTTTCCAAGATTTTGTCCGTAACACTTTTGGCTTTTTCACTTAGTTCCAGCCACTTTCTGTCGTTATACTTGCCAAACATCTCATCAACAATTTCTTTTATATTGTATGGATATTGGACCTCATCCTGAGAATCCAACAGTGTTATAAGATTGCTCCAGGCAAACTCTTTTTCAGTTGTATCCAAAGGTTCGTCCAAAAACTGACCGTAGTGAATCGCAACAGCTTTCCTAGATTACCGGGCAAGATTCTCTCTAGCAGTAGTTTACGAAATAGCAGCGTCTAAAACGCCTGAGTCCAGTAATACCAAGGATTTCAGAGGACGACTTTGTATTACCCCACCATAGAG
>NZ_FOYM01000068.1 GCF_900115975.1 Desulfoscipio geothermicus DSM 3669 | reverse complement strand
GTAGTTTTCTCGTAAATTACTACCTAATTCGACAAGTGACGGTGCATTTCCTATTTATGGCTGCCTAAAGTTTTAACTTTTCGAACAGACTCTTCAATTAATTTTATGAAAATATCATTGATCAGGTCTTCCGCATTGTCCGCATCATGCGTAATATTGTAAACGGTCTTCCGCACGAGACCATAGTAATCCTGATATAAGCTCACCATAAAAGCTTTATCATCTTCCCCTTCCAGTGCGGAGATTACCGTCATTATCATCAAATCACTCCCTTGTTGTAATTATACAGGCATCTGCGAGATTTGGTGACAAAAACAAAGACATCATGAAAATAAACTAAAATATGACCTGAAAAAAATTTCCAGAAAAAGTGTTGCAAAAGTTTTTCTAGATTGTCTATATAGTCAAGAGAATTTTTAAAGGAAAATATTGTATTTCAGTCAATAATTATCAGAATATCACTGGGTAGGACGAGACGTACTGCCAGCCCGTTCAAACAGGATGCTCGCTGAACTACGGGGGAAATAGAAGTTAGTTGGTTTTAATCAAAAGCCAATATGCTTTTGATTAAAATAAATAGGATCGAAGGGGGTGATTAACTGAGCATGGATTCGGAAGGTAACCTCTTTTGCATTAAGTAGGAGGTGATTACTGATGTAAAATTAGGAAACCTCCAATAAGTCGAACTTTTAAAGACAATACTTAATGAGGGCTCACGCCCTGACTTTGTTAATACAAGGATCAGGTTGTTTATCTAACCTAATCATTCAAAATTTTCAAGGAGGTTAGTTGTATGAGAAAAATAATCCGTTTAATGATGTGCATGATGTTAATTTGCTCTATTTTTGCTGTTCCGGTCTATGCGAAAGAAGGTAGAAACCTTAACAATGATGTCAAAGTCTCTGATTCTACAATTTCCCCCCAATGGATGAATCAGTTTGAAGTAACAGCATCGGCCCTAAGCGTTAGAAGTGGCCCCGGAACGAGTTACAGTATTGTTGGCACATTATATAAAGGTGACACAGGATATCTGTATGATGCAAGGGAGATAAGTGCTGATGGATATACTTGGGTCCCAATTTATAATTCTAGTCACACTGCTTTTTGGGGCTGGGTAGCCAAAGAGTATATAGAAATTATTGGCTAAATGAAATAACTGTCACAGCAATAAGGGGTAAATTAATAAAACTGGTAAATTTTTAATCCTTCTCAGTGGTATTTAGATAATACCATTGAGAAGGATTATCCTGAGAAAACGGGCTAAATTGCAGATTGGCTGTATTGATTTCTTCAATTAACCCTATATAATTGTAATTATTATCTGAGATCGGAACAAATATAGCTTAGCAAGGAGTTGTAGGCAATAATGTTTATTAAAGCCAGTACATTCAATAAACGTATTTATCTAATGATTATCGCACTTTTTATGCTGGTGGCAGGATGCAGCACCAGATCGTTAGGGGTAGAGCAACAAGCTGCATTTGGTCCCACTCTAACGGACCCAGGGCTAAGTCCCAATTTGGACAAAGTAATGGATAATATCCGTTCGATATCATCCTATAAAAGAAAAATAGGGTCACAAGGTGAAAAAGATACTGCCGCATACTTACAAAAAGAGCTTGAATCATATGGGTATTTACCGCAGGTTCAGGCATTTCCTTATGACTTGCAAAAAGAATTTACTAGGAATTTTAGGGATTTTAAGGACGATTCATTTTGGGATGTGGATGTCAGGGAGACGCAAAAGGACGGCGAAAGTCAAAATATCATAGCTATTAAGAAGCCTTATAATGATGCCAGTAAAAACATAATTGTAATCAGCGCTCACTATGATGACACTGGCTACGGAGCAGTTATTGATAATGCGACAGGGGTAGCCATACTCCTGGAAGTAGCTAGATTAATAGCGAATACAAATTGCAATGCGGAAGTACGCTTTGTGTTTTTTGGTGGTGAACAATTCGGTTTAAATGGTTCACGCTACTATGTGTCCAAGCTATCCGGGGAGGAAAAGAAAAACATGATTGCTAACATTAACCTTGATAACCTTGGTATAAAGGGAACCAATAACTTGATTTTAGCTACCATTGACGGAAAGGAGAATCAAGCTTCAGCCCTATTTAAAATTTTTTTGCAAAACAATGAACTACAGATCGTTACGGCGCCAGCCAGCGACTATGTATCATTTGCTAGGGCCGGGATTCCCGCTGTATCTTTGGGTCAATTACCAATGCCAATTAAAATGGAGGACAAGTACTCATCAATGGAAGAAATGGATAAAGCGTTAATACAGATAGAGAAGTCACTGCTAGATGAAAACAGATTAAAGGCAGCCTTTAACATGGTTATCAAAGCTCTAGGCCAAGCGATAAATTAGAGAGGCACTTGGCTGGCAGAAAGACCTGCCAGGGCATAATTCACTCCTTTGGGATAACTCCTTCTAGAAATGGCTACGGGTTTTATCATGGGCTGAAATTCAACCCGGTCAAGTGTATAGCCGGCTGAAATATACTGGGGAACCAAAACAGGAAAAGGGGAT
>NZ_FOYM01000070.1 GCF_900115975.1 Desulfoscipio geothermicus DSM 3669 | reverse complement strand
GTTAGCATGCATGGTCATCCTTATATAGAACAAATGTTCGATATAAGGTTACCGTATAATACCAAAACAATCAAGCGCTGTATATCAACAAAGATTGTGCTGGAAAGGTGATTCATTGTGCCGGTTATGATTAATAGAGAGGCCCGGACCGTAGCCGGGCAGATTCAGATCCTCTGGACTCCGGGGCATTCGGACGGGCACATCTGTCTCTTTGAAGAAAAAGAGGGAGTTCTTCTGGCCGGAGACCACCTGCTTTATGAAATAAAGCCAAATATCAGTTACTGGCCCCTTACCGATGAAAACCCACTTAACAACTACCTTCAATCCATGGATATTTTTGAAAAACTCCCAATCCGGCTGGTTTTACCGGGACACGGCCAGGTATTTCAAAACATCACGGAATAAAAGGATGGATAAAGTAACAAGCGCCTTAGTCATGGAACCTATAGTGTAAATATTAGCAGGCTTATTCTTCTCACTCGTCTCATAGTTGGCAAATCCGTATCCTTTTTTTAAAAGAATATCCCCTTCCCTAGCAACAAGTACTGTCCCAGAAAACCGTCCGGCCTCTGTTTGTTGCTGAAAATAGCGCTCCAGTTTTTGCTCCACATTAGTAATCAAACCTTCCACCCCACCGCTTCATACCATATGATCGCATCAAAAGCATCCGGGTGTTCTCCCCATTTCCTGGCCGCATCAGCAAGTTCTTCCATCTCGTCAGCACTGGCCCAGCCCAGATCAATTACAGTTTCTATCATTTGGCCAAGAAGTTTTGCCGCCAGGTTCCCACGTTTTTGGGTTTCCTCAAGTATACCGTCATATTCGCAGGTTGCCGAAGCTTGAACGTTAATAAAACCTGCCTGCCGGAGCAGTTCCCGATGGCGTCTTCCAACACAGGGGTCACCCCCATTATGCCGCATAAACTGCTTTAAAAAGTCAATGATTCGCTCCATTTGAGGACTGTACGGTGCTAAAATGAACCCACCCTGATCATCATCGCGTACACCTATGATACCCCCTGGCTTTAAAACCCGGTTTATTTCCCTTAGGGCTTTCAGAGGGGTCTGCAAATGTTGCAGCAGGGCATGGATAAAAACAGCATCAAATGTTTCATCAGGAAACGGTAATTCATATATACTGGCTACTCGGAAACTTATGTTAGAAATCCCCTGTTCCTGCGCATAAACCCTCGCCTTTTCTATTTGGCCGAGTTCCAGGTCAACGCCTGTTACCAGCCCAGGAGCCACCACCTTGGCCAATCCGGCAGTTATCGTACCGGAACCACATTCGCAATCTAACAGGTTCATTCCGGATTTTAAAAGTGGGATGAAAAAAGTGCTGGCCATGCCATTGGTGCTATTACTGAAGCTGATGTGAGCTATCAACAAGGTGGAAATTACCATATAGAATTGAAAAACCATATTTAATTAACACTTCATTTATAAGCCTAACAGGTCACTTTTGAGATGCAAGAATTTAAGAATTGCATAAGAATTCATGTGCTACTAAAAAAACGGGTGTGATTCATATAGAATTAGCACCCGTTTAACATTTAACGTTTTTTAGAATGTAAATTTCTTATTTGACTCCTCCCCGCGGATAATCGGGAGGATTCCTGGTTTATACTGCCCGGCAGCCCGGAACAGTCCCCAGGTTGACACCGTGTGTCCCAGGGACGAAATATTTATCCTGCCAACCATAAAAAGAAATTTGTTGTATTAAGAGGAAAATAAAACTAATACAGAAATATATTATATTATCCAGATTATTTATGTGAGGTGCACTACCTTGATGTTAAAAAACTTAATTAAAAATCTTTTACAGGCAAAATGGGAGATAGTTTTCTCCACTCAAAATATTGAAAAATATGCAAAAGTAAAAGGAAAGCTATTAAATAATAAGATAAAGATAAAAACAGAAATGTGTAGCTCTGGTGGCGGTCAAGGCGGGGGATATGGTTTTGCTACAACATATCATATTTTAGTTAGATCTGAAGATATTCATAAAGCCAACGAAGCGATCCATTCAATTTGTTAATGCTGCTCGATAACGTCTAGCAATTGACGATATTAATTGCCAGAAACTGCTGCAATTAGTGACCAAACCGCACAGTTCTGGGATAATCAGTAACAATTCTCCCAGATAACCAGTTTTACCATGTAATTATCAATATGAGGTGCCCATTTTGTGCCCCCAAATCATGTAATGCGGATGTCAAGGAGCAGTTCTTTTGATACACCTTAATCTTTTGTTTTTCCCCAAAAATTTTAGGAGCCGATTTGCATCTATTATTTTTCTTGCCATTTTTTCTTGATCGGATAAGCATTGAAACACGTGCGTGGGATAATGATGGCAACGAATCTATGAAACAATATACAAAATCAGAATTGGATAAGGTGGTCAAAGAAACTGTACGCGAGACAGTTGATTCAATTACCCCTCCCCCGCTGGAAGAATCGTGGGCAAGGTTTGA
>NZ_FOYM01000072.1 GCF_900115975.1 Desulfoscipio geothermicus DSM 3669 | reverse complement strand
ATCCCCTTTTCCTGTTTTGGTTCCCCAGTATATTTCAGCCGGCTATACACTTGACCGGGTTGAATTTCAGCCCATGATAAAACCCGTAGCCAAGATTAGCCTAATTTACAATGGCCCAAACGTAGATCACATTGTGATTATGGAGACGAATGTTCCGGACGGATATGTGCAGGGATACGGATATGATATTGAAGACACTGTCACAGAGGATATCAAGGTGGGCAAAAACAGCGGCCAATTGATTTTATTCAAAAATGATAGGATTCAAATGACGTGGATAAATAACAGTGTATTATTTACCCTGAATGGTAAGATATCAAAAGAAGAGGCTATAAAAATAGCCGAGTCAATGAAATAAAACGGGGCACAACGGGTGCCCCATTTTATTATTCTATATCTACATAATAAGAGTCGGAATATGACTTTGCGGGTTCGGTGGTCCCATCATGGGTCAGGCTGTGCTCCGCTCTTACTCTGTAATAATACCCCTTTAGTACCTCCAAACCTTTCAGCCCTTCAGCTTCGGATGCGTTATACTCTTCAAAGGGCCAACCTCCCAGATCAACCCAACTGCTGCCGTTCCAGCGCTGCAGGTATAGCTTAACCATGATATAGTCCACATTTTGATAAGCGCGGGTGTAACCGGTTAGATTAATTTTCCCGCCTCCGCTGGGAATAAGATTGCAATTCCAATCTTGCAGGTACTGCAAAGACTCAATTCCGATTTCCTTATACGCTTTACTTTGCTCCGGCGGCGGCGCCTTCAAATCAGGCTGCCCGGCATAAACAGTGCTGGTTGCCGTAAGAAAAACAACCATCATTACCAACGACAAAACACCTTTTCGAAACCCCTTCATTCCACATTTCCTCCTTTCAGAATTAAGCATTAACATAAGACGTTTCAGAATGGGATCAGGTTCAAAATTTACTAAAAATCTTGGAAAATTTTTTAGATTTTTTTGAACCTAAAGCCATTTTCATTCGTCTTATTGTGATTGGGTTTTAGGAAGGGGTAGCAATAAATTTTGGGAGGTGGAAATGAAAGTGTAGCAGTGTTTAAAAAGATTTAGGTTCTAAAAAATAAGGCAATTCAATTCTTATTCAAAGGAGGAGAAAGCATGAAGAGAAAAATCGTATGCGCATTATGCACATTACTTTTGATTGCAATAATCACAGTAACACCGGTCATGGCAGCTCAGACAGAAAGTAAACCAGCAAAGGCCCCTGAAGTTATGTATTTGACTCCTGAAAAAAATCCTGCTGATCCCCAACAAATTGAAGAAATCAGGGAAGACGTTAAAAATGGAAATGTAATGACTGCTAAGCTAAAAACTGATGCTCAAATTGAAGGTGTAGATTTTACTACAGTTAAAACATTCTATTTTGACGATGTTCGGGAACTGAAGTCACAGACTTTTAGCATTAGCGAGAATGATGTAAGCATTGAAGCACGTGCGTGGGATAATGATGGCAACGAATCTGGTTACTATACCATTACATTGTATAGAGATAAAGCGTTTGATGAGAAAATAGGTACTGCAATTTACAGGTATTCCCCTGAAAAACGCACATACTATAATATTTGGTTTGATGTTGGTCCGGGGAATTATTACTTCGTTATCCAGTGCTCTGACAACTATTTAGATGGAGACGGAAAAGTTTTGCAGAGATTATAATTAAAACACTAGTCGGCCCTTCTCGGGCCGACTAGTACCCCTTCAGTCAACCTTGATCTTTTTTTGTTCACGTAAGATGGACTCAAATCTTGTTGACAGGTATTAGCATTAGTATATAAGCTAAATAGGATAATCATTAAAAAACAGGCCAATATATAGCAGATTGTTGAGTTAACGAGGAGAGATGTTCATGATTAATTTATTTAAAGAAAGAAAGTATTTGACATTCGTTTTTTTGTTTATAGTTGCGATCGTTTCTATTGGGGGTTGTCAAACAGCCTCTTCTCCTAACCGACCTCAAGCAGTAACTACGAATTCTAATCAACCTGAAACTGTACTAACAAACTTTTTAGATTCTGTAATAGAGATGGACGTAAAGAAAGCTGCTAGTTTTGCTGTCGATCGTAGATTCTCCGATAAAGCAGAACAATTAAAATTTTATGAGGAGTCATTAC
>NZ_FOYM01000073.1 GCF_900115975.1 Desulfoscipio geothermicus DSM 3669 | reverse complement strand
GAGGTTTATCAGGAGCCGTATACGAGGCCCGTACGTACGGTTCTGTGAGAGGGATAACGCCGCAGCAAATTACTGCGGCGCTACCCTACTCGATTATTTATCAAGGTCTTTCGCAAATCACCTTTTAATTTTTTCCGGAATAAATTATACGAGGGGTGATCTTTATGAAATTAAAACTGGATGAGTACCAGAAAAACAAAATTGAAGTGCCTGATGCAGTATATGAAAATCTGTTACGAGTCTTTATTAAGTCCGCATTAAAAAAGGAAAAAACTAACCCACAGCAGTCATATAACAGAAAAGCATTCCATAAGCAAAGCGTTTCGTTATAATCGATTAACTTAGGAAGGGTTTTTGAAATGTATATCCCGCCTCACATTACCGGTCAAAATTATGCTGAATATCAAGACGTAAAAAAAACATTGGACGAAAAAGGTATAGAAATAGGGGGATACATAAGGATTTCAACAAAAAAAGACAGCCAAAAAACCAGCATAGAAAACCAAAAAAAGCTTCTTGAGCAGTGGGCTGAAGTTAATGGGTATAAATTAGTTAGGATTTACATTGACGTTAAATCCGGTGAGTATACCTACTTACGAAATGATATCCAACAAATGTTTGAAGATGCGAAAGCAGGAAGAATAAAGGGGGTTGTTTCAAAAGAGATTGCCCGGACCTCCAGGGATGTTATGGATATAATTTCTATCAAACGCACCCTATCAGATTATGGTGCTTTTTTTATATCTATCAAAGAAAATTATGATAGCCGCACTGATGATGATGAATTTTTACTAATATTACACGGCGGACTGGCCCAAAAAGAAAGAAAAACCACCAGTTCCCGGGTTAAGGTAACCCAACTCATGAAAGCAAAAGAGGGTAAAACAAACGTCCCATTGCCGGCCTTTGGTTATATGCTAAGCAATGACCGTCAGCACCTGGCGATTAATCCCAAAACAGCCCCGATATACCGTCAAATAATTGAAAAATTCCTTTCCGGTTGGGGTCAATTAAAAATAGCCAAATGGCTAAATAAACAGGGCATACCTACCCGTAGAGGGGGGCAATGGTCAACAAATGCCATTAGAACGATTTTATCAAACCCGGTTTATCTTGGTATAACGATTTATAATGCATCAACGTTAATAAGAGACAGCAAGGGAAGGCAAAGAAGAGTAATTCGTCCCAGGGAAGAATGGATAATTCGTGAAAATACCCATGAACCATTGATTTCCGAGGACGAATTTAATACTATTCAGCTAATAATGAAACAAAGAAAAGAAAAATATGCGCATGAATGGTCTTGCGATAGGAAATACCTTGGATCAAGCATTTTAAGATGTGCAACCTGTGGTGGAAAAATTTATGGATTTAAACTTAAACAAAAAAGTAAAAAGAAAGGTAACAAAAGCGATTATAAGTATATGTATAGATGCATAGGCGTTAATGGAAAATGTACAGGCAAAAACAAATACTGGGACATGGAAATTATTGATAACAACATACTGTCTTTCATTACGTTAATATTTTCTGATAAAGAAAAACTATTAAACTTCATAAAAAGAAATATGGATTTAATTACTGATGATTTAAATAATTTAATAGAAGAAAGAAGGGATTTAAAAATCCGAATAGGGCGAATTAACGAAGCCATAAAAAAGCAGCAACTGGCATACGAACAAGACATTATTACAATTGAGGAATACAAAGACAGGATGCGAGAGCTTAGGGAGGATAAACAAGTTTTGGGACAGAAATTAGATGATTTAAATTTTAGGCTGGAGAAAATCGACGCCATTGATGATAAAATTAATAGAGTGTTTGATCAAGTTAATACATACATTGAAAATATACATAACCTCCCTCAAGAAGAGAAATATTCTTTAGTTAGTCATTTTAGTGAGATATACATAGATCAAACCGGTAACATAACAGATGTTAAGTTTCGTATGTAAATCCAGGCATTGAATATATTTTTTGCTTTTTATCTGGACAAGAGCCTGTTCGAAAAGCCCGTCTCTATCATGAAAAATAAAGAAATAATTACCAAAAATACCATGGCTATTTTGACAAAAATCATGTCTATT
>NZ_FOYM01000074.1 GCF_900115975.1 Desulfoscipio geothermicus DSM 3669 | reverse complement strand
GTCCATATTTAGCTGTAAATTCAATTTGGACAGAGCGTGTTTTATTCTATCAAGTACAAGTGAAACATGTTCCTGTCTCTCGATAATGGCAACAAGGTGAGTAGCCCCGGGGAATTTCACCCCGAGGCCCTCTCAGAACCGGACTTGAACCTCTCAGCTCATCCGGCTCCCATTATCCAGCCGCAGGACAAATCCCCATTTGCCAGTGCACGAACAACTTCGGTTCACGTCTAGCTATTTTACCGAGCCAGTGATTCGCCTGTCTTTGATGTTTGGCGAGTTTCTTGTACTTCCTTCGTGCCCAGCGCACCAAGGCCCGGTCCATGTGTCTTAGTACCGAGTACAGTTCCGATTTGTAAAAGCGCCCGTAGTAGTTGATCCAGCCTCTGATTACCGGGTTGAACATCCGAGACAGGTCTTCAAGAGTCTTATCTGGCTTCAGGTGCATGCGCCATCCACGAATGGTCTGACGCATGGCCTTCTTCGCCTTGTTGCTTACTGCCGGGGTGAAGTTGATGAAGAACTTTCCGTACTTGTTCTTGGATCTCCGCGGTCGGAAGGTGTAGCCCAGAAAGTCGAACTTGGTTTCTGGATAGTCTTCCCGCCGGTCATCGTCTTTACAGTAGACAATGCGGGTCTTGTCGGGATGCAGTTCCAGCCCACATTCCGCAAACCTTTCCTTTAGGCTTTCATGAAGTCTCTCAGCACCTTTTAAGCTACGGCAATGTGCCACAGCATCATCGGCATAACGAGCAAACGGTTTGTCGGGATGGTTACGAACCATCCATATGTCAAACGCATAGTGGAGAAACAGATTAGCCAGTACCGGGCTGATAACGCCTCCTTGTGGGGTTCCTTTCGACCGTTCCTTTACAGTGCCATCGGGCATTTGGAAGGGTGCCTTGAGCCACCTCTGAATGTAGAGGATAACCCATGGATTGTTGGTATGTTTACGGACCGCTTTCATCAACAGTTCATGATTAATGTTGTCGAACAGACCCTTGATGTCGAATTCCAGCACCCAGTCGTACCTCCAGCAACGATGCCGGGTAACGGCCACTGCATCCAAAGCTGACTTTCCCGGTCGGTATCCATAGGAATCCGGGTGAAAGTGTGGTTCTACTGTCGGCTCGAAATAGATTTTAACAACCATTTGCGCTACCCGATCCGCCACGGTGGGCACTCCGAGTATGCGTTTTCCCCCGTTTTTCTTGGGGATTTCCACGGCTTTCACGGGTGGGGGGAAGTAGCTGCCGGAAGACATTCGGTTCCAAATCTTGTAGAGGTTGTTCTTCAAGTTGGCTTCGAACGCTTCCAGGCTTTCGTCGTCTATTCCGGCCGCTCCTTTATTCGCTTTTACTCGTTGGAATGCCTCCAGCACTACATGTTTGGAGATTTCATACGGCTTTGTTTTGTCCATTGGCTCCTCCCTTGCGGTTGACCATTGTTCAAAATTGGATAACACAGCTCCTTCGCTCCACTCCCGTTACGGAGCTTCATTACTACTACGGGCTGTTCCGCCCCTGCACTCCGCATCGGTACTTTCGTCCTTGCGGGTCCGCCGCTTGGGTTTTTCCCTTAACATCGGAGGGCAGGTTCCCACGTTCCTAACCGAAGCCTGTGCCACGTTCACGCCGCCTTCATGCCGGCCACCACCTGGTCGGTAAACAGGTTTCCTCCAGATTTATCCCGGGCTAACGACTACCTCCCGGTTTTGATGACGTCCCTACGCTTTCGACACTTTATCAGCGGTTCACGGGTGTTCGTCTCCATTGGCACACACCTGACGAAGTCTTGCTTCGCCTTTTCCGTAACGCTCACTACCATGGCTTTTGACCACAGCAGCTTACGGTGGTTTGGAGCCTCCACCTGCATGGCGGCTCCGAGGGGCCTTCCCTCATCTTCGGTTAAGCATAGCTTTCGGGCTTATGCAGCCCTGCGCCTTCGTGGCGCACAATCGTCAGCATAGCGGGAGTACCCCGACAATGGAAATTTGTTCGATTTGTACTTGGTATTGATTAGGCTTTCCATTTCTCTATCGAGAACGTCC
>NZ_FOYM01000076.1 GCF_900115975.1 Desulfoscipio geothermicus DSM 3669 | reverse complement strand
GTAAAAGTCTACTGTAGAATCGTTGAATCTTTTTTGATTTTTATCAAAAGTCACATGATATATGAAATTACCAATGTCACCCAGGAAGATATCAGGGATTTTATAAAATACATTTCATTATCCCGCCCTAAAGGGATGCATGTAGTACTGCCAGTATTAAGGTCTTTCTTTCGATTTATGATAGAGCAGGATAGTACATTACAGCCCCTGCTTTGGGCTGTTCCTCAAAATGCAGGGCGTAAATCTTCGATTATAAGTACTTTGACCGAGCTGGAACTGCAAGAATTAGATGCTTTTATCCGGCAGGATGGGCCTTCTCCAAAAAGAAACTATGCCATTTTTCTACTTGCATCAAGGATGGGGCTTAGAAAAAGCGACATTGCCGGACTGAAGTTATGTGACATTGACTGGCGGCATAGCGCTATAAAAATTATTCAGCAAAAGACTTCTGAAGAATTGGCATTGCCTCTTCTTGCAGATGTCGGGAATTCCCTTGCTGATTACATCCTTAATGAACGTCCGGATACCTCTAGCGATTACGTATTTGTCAGATATCTGGCCCCATATGAAAGAATCAGTTCAGCCGTCTGCAGTGAAGTTGTCCGCCTTGCAATGAAACACTGCAGAATACATGAAGAAAAGGGAATGAGTCAGGGGATACACTGTCTTAGGCATACCGTTGCACAAAAGATGCTTGCTGAATCGGTTCCACTGCCTGTTATCTCTTCCGTATTGGGACATAAAGATAAAAACTCTACCCAAAAATATCTATCTGTTGATACAAAAAAATTACGTTTCTGTGCTCTCGGCCTATCCGGTATCGAAGTGGAAAAGGAGGAGCTCCTATGACACATGTGATGAAAAGCGGTCTTGCAGACTATATCATCGGAACGATAGAGCAAAAACGTGCGCTGGGTTATAAATATGACAGCCAGGAATATCAGCTATGGAGATTTGATAGATTCTGTATACAGAATTACCCCAATTGTACTGAACTTACAAAAGAAATCGCAATGCACTGGTCAGAAAAAAATGGGGAAGAAAGCAAAGCAACCCAAGAGAGACGTATATCCTCTCTCAGACAATTAGCTAAATATATACGCAGCATTGGGAAAGCCGCTTTTATAATACCCCGTTTTATTCCAGGAAAGGCACCAAGGTATATTCCACATATTTATACAGACTATGAACTGAAACGCTTTTTTCAGGAAGCAGATCGGTTCTCGTTTGACAAGCGGTATCCAGAAAGACATCTCGTCATGTCTGTTATCTTCCGACTAATCTACTGCTGTGGACTAAGGCAATCAGAAGCAAGAAATCTTCGTATGGAAGATGTTGATTTGGAAAACGGCATCCTGCGTATATTGGACTCGAAAAGAAGAAGTCGGTTTGTTCCTCTTTCCGAGGATGTCCTTATGCTGTGCCGCAAATATAATGATGCTGTGTCGGGTATATATCCTTCCCGTTCATGGTTTTTTGAAAACCGTCATGGTGTATGTTATGCAGATGAAACACTTGGTTACATGTTTCATCAGTGCTGGAACAAAACCGGGATTGAAATCACAAACGGCAACCCTCCAAGAATTCATGATTTTCGCCATTCGTTTTCAGTCAGAAGATTAAATCTTTGGGTAAAAGAAGGTAAGGATCTCAATGCGTTTCTTCCATACCTTAGCATGTATCTTGGGCACAAGACTTTTGTGGAAACAGATTATTATTTACATCTTACAGATGATTTTTATCCCGCGTTTAAGGATAAATCAGCCGCCTCAGAATCGCTAATTCCGAAGGTGGATGG
>NZ_FOYM01000077.1 GCF_900115975.1 Desulfoscipio geothermicus DSM 3669 | reverse complement strand
AATCTCCCGGTAGTGAGCAAGCATTCCTTTTAGTTTTAATGCCTGCATCTGGCTTTCCAGGTAACTGATTAACTTATTGCTCATGAAATTGTCGCCTCGCTTTCATCCAGGGCATAACAGGAAAGGTCACGTTTAATTTTCACCGGCGGCAGATTAAGACTTGCCGGGTCATAATCCAGAGAAAGCGGGGCAATTTCTTTCCTTTCCAGCAGCCTTTTAATACTGTTTTTGTGGTAAGAACCAATATTTAGGCATTCTTTTATAGCTGCCGCAATATCTTCAGTGGCATATATGTTTTGATAGCGCAGAATTTCTGCTAAGTGCCAGTACAGGTTTGCGCCTGTCTGGTTGCGCAGCCTTTCCAGATAAATCCGGCCAGCTTCACCAAAAGTGCTGATGAACTTCCCGGCCAGGGCGGAGCGAACTTTGGTTTTCCTTTCCTGGTATTGGCGGTTGATAGTTTCATGTTCGGGGTGAACTGGACGACTGGCTTGTTTTTGCAGGTAAAGATCGAACTCGTCCAACAGTGTTCCAGCCTCGTCATATACTTTCATGCGCCGGCCATAGATGATTTCTATCCACACCTTCTTGGTGCAGTAGCGCATGGGTACGGGGTAAAGATTGCCGTTATGGGAAATATAGCCGTCATTACTCACTTTCCTGGGTTCTTTGAATTGTAGTAAAGCCGGCTCGATAGAAGGTATTTTTAAAAGATGTGCTTTTTCTTCTTCAAACATTTGCTCTGGTGGCCGGCCCAACTTGCTATGTGGTCTTTTATTGTATTCATCCTGGAATTCTCTCAGTTTGGCGGCAAAATCGCTTAAACTTTTCACCTCCAGGCCACGTAGTAGTTGTTCCTGAACATAGTAAAACGGCCGTTCTACTTTTCCTTTTGTTCTGGCACGGTAGTTTTCGCAGGCTGATGGCTCTATACCATATAGCCCGCAGAATTTCAGAAACTCGTCATTGTAACGGACGATACCGTCCTTCTGGTGGGTAATAACCATTTGTTTGCCATTATCCATCACCAACTCCAGGGCATAGCCGCCAAAAAAGTAAAAGGCTTCAACCATGGCGCGGATTACATCGGCAGTGGTTATGCTCAAGGAGAAGGCGTAATACTTCATCCGGCTGCAAGATAAGACCACTTCGTGGATATATATTTTTACTGGCTTTCCATCAACCGGCAGCAGCCACTCCTTCCAATCGTACTGCATCTGCCGACCGGGGCCGGTTTCCACCCGGGTGGTGGCTAATTTAGCGGCCTTATCATCTTCTTTAAATGCCCGCAGGAAACGGTGTACACTGGACAATGAGCCGTTATAGCCTTTTTTAACCAGTTCTTTGTGTATTCTTGTGCCAATATAACCCTTATCGAGCATGGCCTGGATTTCTTCCCGGTACCGGTCCAGTTGTTTTTCATACTCCCTGGCTTTAAACTGTGGCGGATTGGCCTCTTTAAGGTATTTCCTGACGGTATTCCTGGATACACCCAGTGTCCGGGCTATTTTCCTGATGCTGACCCCCTGGGCATGCAGCGCTTTGATACGTTGCCATTTGTACATGCTTACCACCTCTTTTACATCCCCCTTTCGAGGGAGATTTTATCATAGGGTGGGTCAGTTTTACTTGACGATCGGGGGTCAATTCTATTTTACGATCTACA
>NZ_FOYM01000078.1 GCF_900115975.1 Desulfoscipio geothermicus DSM 3669 | reverse complement strand
AATAGAATTATCCAAAGTCAGTCCCCGGCTCTCGTATCTCAGAGAGCTATTTTTGTATGACTGACTTCGGATAATTCGCTATTCATTATGCAAAGAAAGTAGTTATGCAAAGTAAATGCTTGAACTGCCGATGTTTATGTAGTTTTTTATGGATTTACTTTGCATAATCTCCCAAGATGATATCAGGGCTTGAGCCCAAATATCATTTGGGGGGAACGATCATGCAGAGCAAACCATTAACAAAACTCCTGGAAGAACTAGAACAGGAACTGATGCGACTCGGCTATACAGAAGGTTCTCTTAAGTTTTACCGTCGCCGTTGGAAGATGCTTCTGGATTTTGCCAAGTCTCGGGGAGAAAACTACTTCAGCGAACAACTGGGTATCGACTTTGTTGAAAAGCACTTTAACATTCTGGAAAAGGATTTTGACAAAACTCTTTCTCAAAAGGATACTCAGGAGCTACGTGTAATCAGGATGGTAGGTGACTTTCAGCTTCACCACTCTGTACTGCGGCGCTATTACAAGCACAAGGAAATATTGACAGATCCGTATTACATCAACATTAGTGATGATTTTCAAAACTACTGTAAAGAAAAAGGTTATTCAAAATCCACTATTGACCACTATGTAAAGCAATCTGCATATTTTATGGACTACCTTGCTTCCCAGGAAATCAGCAACTGCAGCGATATCACTTTGGAACTAATCAACAGATATATTCGGACACTTGCCGGTTATACCTATAAAACGGTAGAGCAGAATATCTGTTCAATGCGGACGTTCTTCCGTTTTCTTCAGGAAAGGGGAATCGTCAGCACGGATTTTGCATCAAAGACGCCTATGGTTCAGGCAAGGAAACAAACAAGAATACCATCTGTATGGACAAAGGATGAACTTAAGGCGCTCATTAACGCTATCGACCGTGGAAGCCCAAAGGGGAAACGTGATTATGCCATTATCCTTCTAGCCTGCTCCCTTGGTCTTAGGTGTACCGATATCAAACAACTGAAAACGGAAAATTTCCATTGGGAAGCAAAAAAACTGGTATTAACGCAATCTAAGACAAAGGAACCGCTGGTACTTCCCCTTATCCCGGAAGTAGGATGGGCAGTCATTGATTATCTCCGGTATGGCCGACCAAAGGTGGACAGCCCATATATCTTCATCCGGCATACAGCGCCGTTCCTTCCATTTACTGAAGGAGACCATCTTAACCAGATAATCAAGCATTACATGGTCGAAGCACACCTTCCCACCTTAAAGAAACGAAGGGGGATGCATTCCTTAAGGCACACCGCGGCCTCGCTTATGCTGGAGAATGATACGCCATTGGCGGTCATCTCCGATATCCTTGGTCACGCCGACACCGATTCTACAGTCGTATACCTCAAGGTTGACTTGAAGAAGCTGAAGGAATGCCCGCTGGAAATTCCGGAGGTGACCCGCAATGAGTAATTTTATTTATGAGGGTCCCTTTGGCAAGCACATTCAGGATTTCGTACAGCTCAAGAAAGCAATAGGATACAAATATGACACCGAGGCCCGGCATCTGAAGGGGAGTGTGAATATTTTCGTGTAAATGGTTTTGAACCTTTTAGTTTTAGATAAGACCGGGGTTAATTAGAAACAACCAGGCAGCCCTTTACATGG
>NZ_FOYM01000079.1 GCF_900115975.1 Desulfoscipio geothermicus DSM 3669 | reverse complement strand
TATTTAATTAATGAGAAAAAAGTTTCGCCCGGAACAGTTAATACTTACAGTGCAGCTATACGTTTTCTCTTTGCCGTAACACTTAACCGTACTCTTAATTATCTTCAGATTCCACGCCAGAAAAAGCGCAAAGCATTTCCGGAAGTTTTAACGAGAGAAGAAGTGTCTTCAATTATTGAGAGCTGCAAAAACATTAAGCATAAAGCAATGCTGATGATTGTATATAGCTCAGGTCTACGTGTAAGTGAAGCGGCGTCGCTCAAAATGCAGCATATAGATTCAAAAAACATGCGTGTTTTTGTAGATTGTGGTAAAGGGGGCAAAGATCGATATACCCTGCTCTCGGAAACTTGCCTTAGTGTTTTGCGTGAATACTGGAAAATGTACCGCCCGAAACATCCCGAAGGCTGGCTTTTTCTTGGAACGTACAATGTATCCCATATTACTTCCAGAGGTATAGAGTTTGCGTTCAGGCAAGCTGTAAAAAGAACCAATATTACAAAAAACGTTTCAATCCATTCGCTGAGGCATTCATTTGCAACCCACTTGCTTGAAGACGGAGCCACTCTATTACAGATTAAGGAATTACTCGGTCATACCAGTATTCGGTCCACAACTATTTATTTACACCTTGCTAATGTAACCGCAAATATAAAAAGCCCTCTTGACAACTCGCCCGCTTATTGTAATTTAGAGGTTTCTTCAAATGGTTGAAGTACAAGATATTTTTGCCCAACATGGAAAAACATATCAGCAAAACCACAGCCTTTTACCAAATCAGTTAAAAGTAATACGTGCTATTGAAAATTGTAGAACCTCGGCCTTAGGTGGTCATATAGATGAGTGTGATGAATGCGGTTTTATCCGTATTTCTTATAACTCCTGCCGTAATCGCCATTGTCCAAAGTGCCAAACTTTAAATAAGGAACGTTGGATTGATGCAAGGAAAGATGACTTGCTTAATGTCGGTTATTTTCATGTTGTTTTTACTATTCCTGACACATTAAATCCTGTGGCTTATCAGAACCAGAAGGTTGTTTACAATATTTTATTTAAGGCCGCTGCCGAAACCTTATCGGAGCTTGCTGCTGACAATAAATATTTAGGGGCGCAAATAGGGTTTACAGAAATACTTCATACTTGGGGACAAAACCTTATGCACCATCCCCATATTCACTGCATTGTGCCGGGTGGCGGACTTAACTCTTGCGGACAGTGGGTTAACTCGAGAAAAAAGTTTTTTATTCCGGTTAAGGTTTTATCAAGAAAATTTAGAGGCAAATTTTTATATTATCTTAAACAGGCTAAGCTTGAATTTTATGGCTCAATTTCTTATTTGCACGATAATGGTAAGTTTAATGCTTTTATGTCATCGCTTTATCAAAAAGAATGGATTGTCTACTGTAAGCCACCATTTAAAAATGCCGGCT
>NZ_FOYM01000082.1 GCF_900115975.1 Desulfoscipio geothermicus DSM 3669 | reverse complement strand
TGGCTAGCTAGAGTTGTCCGTCCGGTAGTAAATATAAATTCTTGGGTACATACCCGTTCTGCATTCCTGTCCACCACAGGCGGGAGATAAACTCATGCTAAAGCCTAAAAACGAGGAGGTTTTAGCATGAAGGACCAACAAAAAGCCGAAGAAATTGCCGCCCAGCGGATGCAGTTGATATCCCCGCTGCTAGCGGACGGGCTTGATGCGGCCAAAATTAGAGAACTCAAGAAAAACATCTGCCAACAGACCGGCCTGTCAGATCGCACGCTGCGCAGATACCTGGCCCAGTACCGAGCAAACGGCTTTGGGGGATTAAAACCTAAAGGCAAAGGTCGGCAAACCGAAGAAGCCATTCCATCAAATATCCTAACCCAGGCCATCTTGCTTCGTCGTGAGGTACCCAGTCGCAGCGTTGCCCAGATCATTCAGATCATGGAGTGGGAAGGGTTGGTCCAGAAAGGGCAGATTAAACGCAGCACCCTGCAGGAGAAGTTGGCCGAGAAAGGCTACAGCACAAGACAGATGCGGATGTACTCCGATGCCGGTGTCGCTGCACGGCGGTTCCAGAAGAAATACCGCAACCAGTTGTGGCATTCCGACATTAAGTATGGTCCTTACCTGCCCATCGGCAAAGACGGCACCCCAAAGCAGGTTTACCTGGTCACCTTCATCGACGATGCCACCCGCTTTGTGCTGCACGGCGAGTTCTACCCCACCCTGGACCAGGTCATTGTGGAAGACTGTTTCCGCAAAGCGATCCACAAATACGGGGTGCCCGAAGCAGTGTACTTCGACAATGGCCGCCAGTACCGCACCAAATGGATGCAGCGCACCTGCAGCAAACTGGGCACCCGGCTGGTATTCGCCAAGCCCAAATCGCCGGAGGCCACCGGCAAGGTGGAAAGGTTTAACCGGGTGGTGGATGCTTTTTTAAGTGAGGCCAGGCTGGAAAAACCACAGTCCCTGGATAAGCTAAACGAACTGTTCGGGGTCTGGCTGGAGGAATGCTACCAGAACAAGCCGCACTCCGGGTTAGATGGTAACACCAGCCCGCAAGCCGCCTACCGGAGCGACAGTAAGGCACTGAAGTACCTGGACCCCCAAACCATCGCCAACGCTTTTTTGCACTGCGAAGAACGGAAAGTGGACAAAG
>NZ_FOYM01000083.1 GCF_900115975.1 Desulfoscipio geothermicus DSM 3669 | reverse complement strand
AGATGAACAAAAACAGTAAGTTTTTCACTTACCTTCGCGAATTTCTGACTGTCTATCTTACCCAGCAGCGCAGATGCAGTCCCAATACGGTAAAATCATACAGGGATACAATTAACCTGTACAGAACGTTTTTGTTCAAATGTAAAAACATTCCTTTTACAGAAATCACATTTGAATTGTTCAATTACCAGACGGTAAATGAATTTCTGGACTGGATTCAGGCATCCAGAGGATGCAGCACTTCCAGTCGCAACCAGAGACTAGCTGGAATTAATTCATTTCTCAATTATGCAGCTATACAGGATCCGGCCCTGATGGACAATTATGTTAAGGTAAAAAACGTTCCTGTACAAAAAGCAGGAAAACAGCCATTAAAATATATGTCTGAAGAAGCTGTGGCTGCTGTATTCAGACAACCGGATATTTCCAAAAGGAATGGATATAGGGATAGATTTTTTATGATTCTCCTATACGATACGGGAGCACGCATGCAGGAAATACTGGATTTGAAGCTTGGGGATTTTAATCTTAATTTATCCAATCCATATGTATATCTTACTGGAAAAGGAGAGAAAACAAGGCAAATCCCATTGATGGATAAAACCGTGGAACACCTAAGGGCTTATCTTGAAAAGTTTCATCCTAGTGATAATCGCAAGCCAGAAGCATATCTGTTTTATACCGTTATAAAAGGTAAAACTGGTCCGATGTCGCCTGAAAATGTGGCAAATTTTATTCGAAGATATGGAAAATCCGCAAAAAAGGAGTGCAATGATGTCCCGGATAATCTCCATGCACATGTATATCGCCACTCCCGGGCTATGGCACTATATAAATCTGGTGTACCTCTTTCATATATAAAGGAATTTTTAGGTCATTCCCATATAAATACAACATCTATTTATGCAATAGCAGATTTGGCAATGATGCGAGACGCATTAAAAAAAGCATCCTATAATGACACGCCCAATCCTGCTGAATCAATGTGGGAAGGAAACGAGGAGATGATCTTGCGATTATGCGGCTTAAAATAGTATAACATTATCTGTAATTATTCCTTGATTATCCTTGAAATTGCTATGTGTTTATAGATTTTAAGGATAATCAAAACTTACAGATAAT